>NZ_JBLKCH010000015.1:0-70540 GCF_047531125.1 Enterobacter sp. HK-058-C-ECC | reverse complement strand
CCCCTTCAAAGTTAATGTTATTTAACCCAACATTCGAAACTAAAAATGGGAATTCCACCCACCCAAAAACCCCCTCCAAAAATGTGTTATTTTCCCATTCACTTTTCTTCATTCATGGTGGAGAATCCTGAATACTTGGATGGCACATCCAGCAATTTGTTTATCAAGAGATATATAAGATGACAAAAATTAAAAATGTTTTTTTAATAACTGGTATTTTGTTCACTATATCATCAATTGTACCTTCTTATGCCATTGAGCCAACACTTTCTCAACCAGAGGGCTCTAATACAGTAAAATCATTGAATGTTAGCTCTGGTCAAAATCCTAAGGTTGATGTATCCACTACAGAAGATAACTCAGTCAGTGGCAAACTTGCCGCAGAAAAATCAAATGATGTTTATTCGTCTGCTAATTCTCAGATAGAGAATGTCAGAACTTCTTCAACCACATCTCCAACGTCAGAAAACCATCAGAGTATTTCTGATAAAGACACTTTTGAAAAAAAGTATCAAGATTACGTTAATAGATTTGATAATTTACAAAAAATAACAGAAGCAAACATAGAAACTTTAAACAAAAAATTAGAAAGCATTTACCTTGCAGATAAAAGAATTGGTGGTATAGATGGGCCAGGTTACTACTACCGATTTAAGAATGATAATAAATCTCAGCTATTAAGCAAAGGTCTTTATTATGTATACATTAAAAAAGGTAACTCTGACGCTAGCCTGTTAAAAGGAATGTTAGTTAACTTTTCTTTATCTGAAATGAGGCCAAGCGGTAAGACTCTTAGCCAAGCGACTAACATTTCTCTTGCCTATAATGACGATTTACCCGCTATTGCAAAACTTGTTTTCACCGTTGCAAGGCCGGGTGATTCGATAAAAGTTGTTACACTTGCTGAATATATATATCCAACAAAAGATCTTCTACCTTCTGGTGTCTCGCCAGATGATACTTTAATTTATACGTTCGATATCAACAGGCAATATGAGAAGTGACAATGAACTCGGGTTCAGTTTACTCGAGACATCCATAAGTATGTTATTGTCTACTCTTTTTGTAGCTTCAATACATATAGAAATCTTATCTGTCATAAAACTGTGGATAAACACAAGTACTTTAATTGACATTCAGGATACAGTTTATCTGGTGGAAAAAAAGTTGGTAAAATGTGCTCATGATCGTGCTGGCTATTGTCCACAATCTGAAACAACCCGTATCCTGAAGGAATATAATACCTCTTCAAAACTTAATTTTTGCATTATTGAAGAAAAAGGCATTTATCCAAAACCAATAGGTTATCATATTTTTGCAAACTACTCTTCTTCACAAAATGAAGAACTTAATAATCAACTAATAAACAATATAATTGGAGGACTGTCCGGAATTTTCGTTCGTGAACCCCCACAAGGGTATAAAAGCACTTTAAACACATGGTTCATTCCTCAAAACAAAATATGCAATTCCATTACCAATAATAACAATCAGGTTTTATTATATAACTATACTTCTTTGCAGGATTAATGCATATGCTTCAGTTCATATTCATTTTTATATCAAGCTTATCATTTGTTATCAATCTTGCTGTAACCAATCAATTCGATTTCTCGGCTAAAAGCAATAGCATGCTAATAAAACAGAATATGATTTTCGATTTCATCGATTTTAACATTCAACAATGCATTAACAACAGAGATTGTAAATATGATGCTTCTAAAATAGAGAGCATTTATTCCTTGAAGTTAAAGAAATGTACAGTGAACATTAATAACAAAAACATTTATATTTTATATACCGAGCCAACTTTGTCCGTCTATGTTCCCTTAAGCAATACTAATCAAGATAATAATGCTATAATTAACTATCAGTCACTTGAAAAAAATATAAAACAGATGTGCTTTAACTCACCTCAAGATAATAACCTTGTTCTGGGTTTAGTATCGAAATGAAAAAGAAAGAATTCGGTTACTCGTTGATTGAGATTGCGCTATTCTCTGTAATGATAGGCGTGGTTATTGCTAATATTTATAGTACAAAGCAGAGTCTTGTCAACTTCTATTATCATAAACAGTTTTCACTTGCAGCTTGCTCATATGCCAATGCTTTCAGTCGATATATTAACTTAGGAAATAACATCCCAAATAACATTTCTATAGAGCAACTAAAAAGCAAAGGAGTTATAAGCCCTTTCGCAGAATCACAGATCGGTTATTTTACAGTTTCCTTTCAAACCATAAAAAAAGACGGATATCAATACGGCTTGATGAAACTACACTCAAATAAAAGAATTTCTGTTGCAGATGAAGAATTACTTTCTAGTAATATCGGCATTTATAGTTCAGTTAAAGAATCGAATTCTTTAAAAGGCCTGTATTATAATATTGATTTCCATGGTATATCTACGCCTGGTGATGGTTATATATATGCAATCATTCCTCCCCATTATTCTAAATACCAGGAATGTTTCTGAGGTGATAATGCAAAGAAAAAATCAAAAAGGTACCTCACTAATTGAAGTTTCAGTTTCTTTAATTCTAGTTTGTTTTAGCATGTTATTCTCTTTTTATTTCATCGACCTGACAAAGATGATCACTAACTCACAAAAGATATCGGGTGATTTTTTCCTTATAAAAAATTATTGTATTAAACAAAGTGAACTCATGTCCCCTAATAATAATACCGTTATAAAAAGAACCAGTAGTGATGTTGGATTGCCCCATGGCTACTTGATATTCATGCAAAAAAGAAATGACAATTCATATATGTGCTTATCTTTACTTAAAAGCGATAATTCTTCGTTCAACCTAGATCAGTTATATATCATTTCCTTTTTAACAGGCGTTGAAGGTTCATATTATGAAAATGGAGAAATAAAAAAACCTTCAGTTTTATTTAACTCTGTAGACATTGAGAAATTAAACATTCCCAAAAATCAGATTTTGGCATCAAGACTTCCCGCTCTTTATTTTATAGGACATGAACGTTCCTGACTAATTTACACCCTATATTTTTTGATCGGCGAAACAAAGGAATTTAATCTTTACTTAAAAACAATAGGTGATGCTCACAAAACCCTAATCGCCATATTAAACAAATTTGTGCCTTACCAATCTGTTTCGTTGTGCGATAGCGCAAGCACATCAACTATTACACATGACTATACCAATTATCTGGCATGTTCTCCAATTTCATAAAACTAGTTGAATTTATCGGCCCATCCCCCGTAAATAGCTTCACTTTCGGGACAAAAACCAGAATATCGTATTCCTGTAAAATCAGAGATATCGAAGTTGCTTAATCGTTTACCGGGGATAATCTACTTGTCATTTTTTTGGATGTCAGTACGGACGGACGATGTGCAAACTAGTAACACTGAAGCCTATGCAGATTGTTATCGCGCGCATCATGTTCCTCAAAACAAAAAACAGGAAACGGGAATAAATGCACGGTTCCGCTCTCTACCTAACTGGAAAAATGATTATGAAAAGACCAGCGGGAATTTATTCAACGTCGATTATGTAAGCTTATGCAAGCTTCTGAAGATGGTCATGCCCAGTATCCCCCCAAAACAGGCAAAGCATGTTCTGCGGCTTACCTTCGCAAGTCATTTCATGATAAATGAGGGCAACATCATTGCATTACAGAGAATACAGGGCAATGCGCACATCCAGCAAACTAAGACCTCTACATACCTTTCGCCGGAGTACCAGCAAAATGCGATTGCATTGAATCAACTTGCTTGAGGCATATCGCTTTAAAATTTTACACTCCGCTGTGTCCACATTTCGTCCATACTTAGGGGGGTTGAATCAGTTCCAGATGGTTGCGAATTTTTTAACTTACATTTTTTCAATGATGTTGAATATATGTTATTGATAAACAAACCACCATGCATTCTATGGTAAAAGCCAGCAATGCTGGCTTTCAGTATATACATCATCACATTACTGGCGACTGTCATTTGCCTGGCGCAACAACGTCCGGCTCTCATTCTGGAAACGCTGCGCGTAATCGCCAAACCAGTGCTCGACCTTGCGGAAGCTGTCGATAAACGCCTGCTTGTCTCCGTGCTCCAGCAGCGTAATGGCTTCACCAAAGCGCTGATAGTAGCGCTTGATCAGCGCCAGGTTATTTTCCGAGGACATAATAATATCCGCGTACAGTTGCGGATCCTGCGCGAACAGACGCCCGACCATCGCCAGCTCCAGACGATAGATAGGTGAAGAGAGCGCCAGCAGCTGTTCAAGCTGCACGTTCTCTTCCGCCAGATGCAGGCCGTAGGCAAACGTCGCAAAGTGGCGCAGCGCCTGAATGAACGCCATGTTCTGGTCGTGCTCAACCGCGCTGATGCGGTGCAGCCGTGCGCCCCATACCTGAATCTGTTCCAGGAACCACTGATAGGCTTCCGGCTGACGACCGTCGCAGTAAACCACCACCTGCTTAGCCAGGCTGCCGCTGTCCGGGCCAAACATTGGGTGCAGACCCAGCACCGGCCCCGTATGCGCCGCCAGCATAGCCTGTAGCGGACCATTTTTGACGGAGGCCAGATCCACCAGGATGCAATCTTTCGGTAAAGGAGGCAGCTTCCCGACGATCTGCTCCGTCACGTGGATCGGCACGCTGACGATAACCATTCCGGCATCTTTCATGAGTTCCGGCGCCTGGGCCCAGTCCTCTTTTTCCAGAATGCGCACCTGATAACCAGAAAGGGTCAGCATTTTTTCAAACAGGCGCCCCATCTGTCCTGCACCGCCGACAATCACCACCGGACGCAGGGTCGGACAGAGGGTTTTGAAGCCCTTGTCGTTTTCACTGGAATAGGACTCCCGCATCACGCGACGCAGAACATCCTCAATCAAATCCGGCGAAACGCCCAGCGCCTGCGCCTCTTTGCGACGGGAGGCCAGCATGGAGGCCTCGCGCTCCGGGACGTAGATCGGCAGGCCGTATTTGCTTTTCACCTCACCGACTTCGGCAACCAGGGCCATGCGGCGCGCCAGCAGATCCAGCAGCGCCTTATCCACTTCATCAATTTGATCGCGCAGTGCGGTCAATTCAGCAACCATAACTACCCTCTTAAGCCAGACGCGTCGCCAGATGGCCGCTTAAATCTTTATGGATCTCACGCAGCAGCGCATCGGTGGTCTCCCAGCTGATGCAGGCATCCGTCACGGAGACGCCGTGCTTCATGGCGCTGCGCGGTTGTTCAGATGATTGATTGCCTTCATGAATATTGCTCTCAATCATCAGACCGATAATCGAACGATTGCCATCTTTGATCTGTGCGACCACGGATTCCGCAACCGCAGGCTGGCGACGGTAATCTTTATTCGAATTACCATGACTGCAATCTACCATCAGTGCCGGGCGCAGTCCCGCCTGCTCCATCTCTTTTTCACACTGCGCCACGTCCGCCGGGCTGTAGTTCGGGGCTTTCCCGCCGCGCAGGATCACGTGACCGTCCGGGTTGCCCTGCGTTTGCAGGAGGCAGACCTGGCCCGCCTGGTTGATACCGACGAAACGGTGCGGCATGGCGGCAGCGCGCATGGCGTTGATCGCCGTCGCCAGACTGCCATCGGTACCGTTTTTAAAACCAACCGGCATCGACAGACCAGACGCCATCTCGCGGTGGGTTTGCGATTCCGTGGTACGCGCGCCAATCGCGGACCAGCTGAACAGATCGCCAAGGTATTGCGGGCTGTTCGGATCCAGCGCTTCGGTTGCCAGAGGCAGCCCCATGCTGACCAGCTCCACCAGCAGGCGACGCGCAATCTTCAGACCTGCTTCCACATCAAACGAGCCATCCATGTGCGGGTCGTTAATCAACCCTTTCCAGCCGACGGTGGTACGTGGCTTCTCAAAATAGACGCGCATCACCAGATAGAGGCTATCGCTGACCTCCTCCGCTAATGCTTTAAATCGACGAGCGTACTCAATGGCGGTTTCAGGATCGTGAATGGAGCAAGGACCACACACCACCAGCAGGCGCGGATCGCGGCCGGCGATGATATTTGAAATGGTCTGACGCGAGTGCTCAATCTGAGCCTCCTGCGCGACGCTCAGCGGAAATTCCGCTTTCAGTTGATCCGGAGTAATTAAAACCTGTTCGTCAGTGATATGTACGTTGTTCAGCGCGTCTTTTTGCATGATGGCGATCCTGTAAAGCTCGTTTGCGATAGTTGTTTTCCTCAATGAGGTGAGACCACGATACCATAAAAAGTAAACATTTCAATCCAAAATACGTACACATTAGTTTACACAAGCCAATTTATTGCAAAAATCAGCCGATAAAAACGTAAAGTTTAAATTACAGACATATTTTCTTAAGCCAGGCTATGCTGAAGAAAAAAGGAGAATGGCTATGCGTTCAATTGCTCTCACGCTGTTGTCGCTGTTTTTAACGGGCTGCCAGATCAATCCTTACACCTTCCAGCCCGACTGGACCAGTCCATCCTGGTTTGATGCCGGTAAAGAAGACGCCATGAATGGCCTGCCGGTTAAAGATAACCAGACCCTGGCCGATAGTTTTAACGACACCCACGTTGATCGTAGTGAATATCTTCGCGGCTATGCCGATGGTCAGAAGAGAGTCTGCGAAGAAGGGTTTATTCACGCCTGGGGATTAGCGGGCAAATCTTTCCCTGCCAGTTGCGATACTGTCGAAAACGCGACAAAACTGCGTGCGTCATGGCAAAAAGGAATGGATGAAGGTATGCGTTCCAGCAGACTCAATTAAGTCTGCTTTTAACCACCGGAAAATAAACAACAGTAGGATTTAGCTTAGGTTGGCCTGAGGCTATTTCTGACATAATGACGGCTCTGATAAACAATGGTATTCTGCCCGCAACTCTTAAGGACATCTATTTCCGGAGCGATGTGGCGGATTCTGGTGAGAAATTTATTCTTGATCTCTTTTTTCCGACTCACTCTGGTGATAATGCTGTTCCTTATGGTGGGCCCAGCGACGGCAGGCACGCTTACGGAAACGGATAAATCGGTACGTTCGATTGTCTCAGGCATTGTGAGCTATACGCGATGGCCGTCACTATCCGGGCAGCCCAGACTTTGCGTCTATGCCACTTCTCACTATACACACGCGCTCAGCGGCGACGAAGGGCACAACGAGTTACCCTATACTCCCGTTATTGTACGTAACGATCGGGAAGCCCTGGCCGCGACGTGCGATGCGATATATTTCGGGTCTGAATCACCGGCAAAACAACTTGAATTAATAAGTCAATATCAGGGCAGAGCGTTGCTATTAATCTCAGAGCAAAATCCGGAATGTGTAATTGGCAGTGCCTTTTGCCTGATGATCGATCGCGGCCAGGTACGGTTTTCCGTCAACCTGGATGCATTGACGCGCAGTGGCGTAAGAGTCAATCCGGATGTATTAATGCTGGCACGGAATAAGCAGCATGGATAAAGATTTCACATCAACGCCACGTCCGACGTTTAAAAGAACGTTGAGGCGAAACAGCATGATAAGCGTCATTATTACCATGACGTTAATATGGCTGTTGCTCTGTTTTGCTTCCGTCGTGACGTTAAAACAATACGCGCAAAAGAATCTCGAATTAACCGGCGCCACAATGAGCCACAGCCTGGAAGCCTCGCTGGTTTTCAACGACTCGCTGGCGGCCAATGAAACGCTTGCCGCCCTGGGCAAACAGGGGCAGTTTGCCGCAGCGGAGGTGATTAACGCGCATAAAAAGCGGTTCGCCTACTGGTCCTGGAACCCGGAGGATAACAACGACACGCTGGGCGCACTGGTCAGTCGCTGGCTTTTCCCCGTACCGGTTGCGCAGCCCATCATGCATAACGGCTTAACGATCGGCGAAATCCGCCTTACCGCACGCGACAGTTTGATCAGCCATTTCATCTGGACGTCGTTTGCCGTACTGACCGGCTGCATTCTCTTTGCCGCCGTCGTCGCGCTCGTCATTACCCAGTCTTTGCATCGTGGAATGGTCACGGCCCTGCAGAACATTACCGACGTCGTGCATGACGTACGCACGAACCGCAACTTCTCCCGCCGGGTGAAAGACGGCCGTATCGAAGAATTTCACCAGTTTGGCGAGGACTTCAACAGTCTTCTGGATGAAATGGAAGAGTGGCAACTGAAGCTTCAGGCGAAGAACGCTCAGCTGTTGCGGACCGCCATGCACGACCCGCTTACCGGTCTTGCCAACCGCGCGGCGTTTCGTAACAGCATTGCGGCATTAATGAACGACCCTTCAGCCAGAACAAACTCGGCCCTGCTCTTCCTCGACGGTGATAATTTTAAGTTTATTAACGACACCTGGGGACACGCGGCAGGAGACTGTGTGCTCATCGAAGTCGCCAGCAGGATGATGGAGTTTGGCGACAAACGTCATCAGTCTTACCGTCTTGGCGGAGACGAATTTGCCATGGTGCTGTACGGTGTTCACTCTGAGCTTGAGGTTCAACACATTTGTGCTGCGCTTTCGCAGCAGTTTATCCGTCCGTTTGATCTTCATAACGGACAAAAAGCATCGATGTCACTCAGCATTGGCTTTGCTCTGGCGTGGGAAAATGCTTCCGTGGAAGCATTACTGGAGAGGGCTGACCGCAATATGTACCAGGTTAAAAACCAGCGTACGAAAACAATAAGTTAGAAAGGATACACTATGTTAAAACGTTACTTCGCGCCGTTAGTACTGGCCTCACTGGTTCTGGCAGGCTGTCAGTCGCCACCGGAAGGCAAATTCACTCCTGAGCAAATTGCGGCGATGAAGTCTTACGGTTTTAACGAACTGAACGGTGACTGGTCGCTTGGCATGTCGGACACCATCCTGTTTGATAAAAATGACGCCCGACTGCGCCCGGAAAGTGAAACGCAGATCCAGTCCATGGCCTCTCGCCTGGCGGAAACCGGCCTGAACCACGCGCGAATGGACGGTCACACGGATAACTACGGGGAAGAAAGCTACAACGAAGCGCTGTCGTTAAAACGCGCCAACGCCGTGGCCGACGCCTGGGCGAAGGGGGCAAATATCCCGCGCAGCAATCTCACCACGCGGGGATTAGGTCAAAAATACCCTGTTGCGAGCAACAGTACCCCGCAAGGGCGCGCTGAAAACCGCCGCGTCGCAGTGGTGATCAGCACGCCATAGGGTTATTTAGCGGATGAATCGGCGAGCGTCAGCCTGGTTGCCGCTCGCCAGCGCAGCCAGTCCACCAGAACAAACAACGCCAGACTCACGCCCATAACGGGCAAGCACAGCCCCAGCAGCAGGCTAACCATCGCCGTAACGCCTCTTCCCCATCCTGACAGCGCCAGCCAACTCTGACACAGCGTCTGTACCGGACTCACTGCCGATTGCGCAGGACGACGCATCCACCACATCCGGTATCCCCAGATAATGAGCACGCACAGGGCGAGGCCGAACGCTACAAGCAGCAGCTGATTTGCCAGGCCGAATAAGATCCCCATATGGAAATCCACACCCCAGCGGGTCAGTTTTGCCATTAACGGAAAATCCTCGAATCGGGTTCTGTCCAGGATCTGCATCGTATGGGGATCTACCGCAACGGTGTCCACCTGGGTCGGCCAGCTGCGATCGATTTCCGTCACGGTCCAGGCACGATCCCTCGTTTTCGCCGGGCGGATCTCCAGCTTGCTGGCATCAATCCCCGCGTGACGTGCCGCGCTTAACACCCCGTCAAACTGCGTCAAATCCATCGCCATTTCCGGCATCACCATTCCGCCGTGATGACCACGATGTTCGGCATGTTCATCCACGATCTCATGTTGGCCGGATAGCGTCGTGTTCACCTGCGGGGTGAGCCAGTTCATCTCTGCACGCAGCTTATCCACGTTCCCGCCAGCCCACTGGGACCAGGTCAGGCCGGTTGCGGAGAACAGCAGCATTCCTCCCAGCAGAACCCAGCCCAGCGTCACGTGTACCCGACGCCGGTTCTGGAAGCGATTGTTGATCCGTCGTTTGGGTCGGGTATAAAACCACAGGGCAATACCGCCCAGCGCGGCAACCCACATCCACGAGGCCGCAAGCTCGCTGTAGAGTCGCCCAATGTCGCCCAGCATCAGGGACGTATGCAGGTAATCAATAGTCTGACGCAGGGGTAAAATCCCGCTGGTGCCGTATACCGTCAGATCTCCCAGCACCGCCAGGCTCACCGGATCGATAAAGATAGCCCGGTTCTCCGATGGCCCAAGTTTCGGGTCAGCGAACATCACGCGGGTGGTTTCGCCCGCAACCAGCCCCGGACGAACGGCGTGCAAACGTAAATCTGATCCAACGGTTTTTTCCGCCACGGCGATTTGTTCCGCCAGAGGCTGCGGCTCGCCCACGGAATCCGCGTGGAGCGCGTGCCGGTAGAGTGCGTTTTCCAGCTGTGGGGTCGCCACATACAGCGTCCCGGTCAGCGCGGCGAAGAAGATAAACGGGCCGACAAACAGCCCAACGTAGAAATGAAGGCGACGCAGCAGGTTTCCCCATGCCGCGCGCGAGGTGCAGGTAGTCATACTTTTCCTTTTTAAGGCAAAAAGTTATCGATATTTTTTATTGTGAAAAAGCAGACTGCCGCGGCGGCGCGCGGGTATCAGGGTAAAGCCAGGGGAAGAAGTGCCAGTGGTTGACCGCCTGACGCGGCGGCTTAACGCGAAGCCTCTGCAGCACCATGCTGAGCAGGACGATGAGCGCCAGCATCACGCCAGGGACATGCGCTAACAGCACGCAGTAGCCGCACGCTTCCGCATGGTCGACAGGCATCGTGTGCGGCATATCGCCGTGATGCTCGTCCATCGACATCATGCTCATGTCATGATGCATGCCCGGCATGGCGCTCATGGGATCTTTCTGCAACGAGACGGAGATAAGGGGTGCTACCACGATCAGCAGGATCGCGAACAGCGCGGTCAAAGCCGCTGCGCGTTTCCGGTCAGGCTGATGCAGTACGTTATCCACGTCCCCTCCATTCAAGAGGCAAGCATTGTAAATGATTTATGACGAAAGGGTTAACGCGAGAGGTGCGATAGGATAAAAAAAGGGCCAGCCTTTCGGCCAGCCCTTTCTAACAGGATGTCGCTTAAGCGAATCTTAGTTCAGACGCTCTTTAATACGAGCAGACTTACCAGTACGCTCACGCAGGTAGTACAGTTTAGCTTTACGTACAGCACCACGACGTTTAACAGCAATGCTGTCAACTACCGGAGAGTGAGTCTGGAAGACACGCTCAACGCCTTCGCCGTTGGAAATTTTACGAACAGTGAATGCAGAGTGCAGACCGCGGTTACGAATAGCGATAACCACGCCCTCGAATGCCTGCAGACGTTTTTTGGAACCTTCAACAACCCATACTTTCACTTCCACGGTGTCACCTGGACGGAAGGAAGGTACGTCCTGCTTCATCTGCTCTTGTTCAAGTTGCTTAATAATGTTGCTCATAATTTAATCTCTTATCCTGGGTAAACTGATATTCGGGAGCGTATTACGCATTCCCATCATGTTCATGCTGCTGTTGCGCGTGTTCAGTTTTGAACTCGGCCAGCAACTTTGCTTGCTCTTCAGTCAGAGCCAGGTTTTCCAGAAGTTCAGGTCTTCTAAGCCAGGTTCGGCCCAGCGACTGCTTCAAACGCCAGCGACGTATCTCGGCATGGTTTCCAGACAGTAACACTGCCGGGACCTCCATCCCTTCTAACACTTCAGGACGAGTATAGTGTGGACAGTCCAGCAACCCATCGGCAAAGGAATCTTCCGTTGCCGAAGCTTCATGGCCCAGAACACCCGGAATAAACCGGGCGACGGAGTCAATCAGCGTCATTGCCGGTAACTCACCACCGCTGAGAACGTAATCGCCGATAGACCATTCTTCGTCAATCTCGGTTTGAATTACGCGCTCATCTATCCCTTCGTAGCGCCCACAGACCAGAATCAGCTTTTGATTCGTCGCCAGTTCGCTCACGCCCGCTTGATCAAGCTTGCGTCCCTGAGGTGACAGATAAATCACCTTTGCGCCTTCACCTGCCGCGGCTTTTGCTGTGTGAATGGCGTCCCGTAAGGGTTGCACCATCATTAGCATCCCCGGTCCGCCGCCGTAAGGACGATCGTCCACGGTACGGTGCCGGTCATGAGTAAAGTCACGAGGACTCCAGCTCTGGATGCTCAGCAGGCCATTCTTTACTGCCCGGCCAGTTACCCCGTAATCGGTAATCGCGCGGAACATTTCAGGAAACAGGCTAATTATGCCAATCCACATAGCGCCGTCTTTTACCGTTTATCCGGAGAATTTAAAAACCAGGATCCCAATCTACTTCAATGGTTTGAGTAGTGAGATCGACTTTCTTGATAACCTGTCCATCGAGGAACGGGACCAACCGCTCCTTGATGCCAAATGCATCTTTCAGGTTTGCCTTAATGACGAGAACGTCATTTGACCCGGTTTCCATCATATCGATGACTTTCCCCAGGCTATAGCCTTCGGTCGTGACTACCTGGCAACCCATAAGGTCTTTCCAGTAGTAGTCGCCCTCTTCCAGCTGTGGCAACTGCGACGAATCCACGACAATTTCACAATTAGTCAGCGCATTCGCGGCATCACGATCGTCAATGCCTTTCAGCTTGATGATGATGTCCTGATTGTGGTGACGCCAGCTTTCCAGCTCGACCTCTTCCCACTTACCGCCTTTCTGGATAAACCAGGGCTGGTAATCAAAAATGCTATCAGCGTCTTCAGTGGAGGAAAACACTCTGAGCCAACCACGGATACCGTAGCAAGAACCCATTTTTCCCAATACGATCGGTTCAACAGGTGCTTTATTGCTCATCATGACCACCGTGACAGATTAAGCTGCTTTGTTTGCTGCTTTGATCAGCGTAGCAACGCGATCGGAAACAGTAGCGCCCTGGCCAACCCAGTGAGCGATACGATCCAGATCCAGACGAGTTTCTTCTTCTGCGCCAGCGGCCAGTGGGTTGAAGAAACCAACGCGCTCGATGAAGCGACCGTTGCGTGCATTACGGCTGTCAGTCACAACAACCTGGTAGAACGGACGCTTTTTAGCGCCGTGACGTGCTAAACGAATAGTTACCATAACATCCTCTTGTGTGAATAAAACAACCGGGCCCCATCGAGGAACGGAGCCCGGGTGTCATATTAAAAGCCCGAAAATTTTACTCATTTTCGGGCAAAAAGCAATCTCAAAAGCGATTAACGCCCTGGAAAACCGGGAGGCATCATCCCTTTCATGCCGCGCATCATCTTCGCCATGCCGCCTTTCTTCATTTTCTTCATCATGCGCTGCATGTCGTCGAACTGTTTCAGAAGGCGGTTAACGTCCTGCACCTGCATGCCGCAACCGGCTGCAATACGGCGTTTACGGGAACCTTTGATGATATCCGGGTTAGCGCGCTCTTTAAGAGTCATCGAGTTGATGATCGCCTCCATACGCACCAGCACCTTGTCATCCATCTGAGCTTTCACGTTGTCAGGGATCTGGCCCATGCCCGGCAGTTTGCCCATCAGGCTGGCCATGCCGCCCATGTTTTTCATCTGACGCAGCTGCTCAAGGAAGTCGGTGAGATCGAAACCGTCGCCTTTTTTCAGCTTGCTGGCAAGCTTCTCGGCCTGCGCGCGGTCAACCTTGCTCTCGATATCTTCGATCAGCGACAGCACGTCGCCCATGCCGAGGATACGGGAGGCAATACGATCCGGGTGGAACGGCTCCAGCGCTTCGGTTTTCTCGCCCACGCCGAGGAATTTGATCGGCTTGCCGGTGATGTGACGAATGGAGAGGGCCGCACCGCCGCGGGCGTCACCGTCCACCTTGGTCAGCACCACGCCGGTTAACGGCAGCGCTTCGTTAAACGCTTTCGCGGTATTCGCCGCATCCTGACCGGTCATGGCGTCGACAACAAACAGGGTCTCTACCGGGTTGATAGAGGCATGCACCTGCTTGATCTCGTCCATCATCGCTTCGTCAACGTGCAGACGACCGGCGGTATCCACCAGCAGCACGTCGTAGAATTTCAGCTTCGCCTCTTTCAGCGCGGCGTTAACGATGTCGACAGGCTTCTGCGCCACGTCGGACGGGAAGAAATCCACGCCAACCTGCTCTGCCAGGGTTTCCAGCTGCTTGATCGCCGCCGGGCGATAGACGTCCGCAGAGACCACCAGCACTTTTTTCTTGTGCTTTTCGCGCAGGAACTTACCCAGCTTACCGACGCTGGTCGTTTTACCCGCACCCTGCAGGCCCGCCATCAGCACCACGGCCGGTGGCTGAGCGGCCAGGTTAAGCACCTGGTTCTCTTCGCCCATCGCCGAAACCAGTTCATTACGAACGATTTTGACGAACTCCTGACCCGGGGTCAGGCTCTTGTTAACTTCATGACCAACCGCCTTCTCTTTTACGCGGTTGATAAAATCACGAACAACCGGCAACGCGACGTCTGCTTCCAGCAGCGCCATGCGCACTTCGCGCAGCGTTTCCTTGATGTTCTCTTCAGTAAGGCGTCCGCGGCCGCTGATGTTGCGCAGCGTGCGCGACAAACGATCGGTTAAATTATCAAACATTGTCTCTCGCCTGAGTAGAAACGTTGGGCCGCCATGAGCGACACATACACAGAATTTTGCCGGAGTATAACATGAAGGCGCCTTTGTTGTTATGCAACGGTTGGAGCAGGCGTCACGTAACGTTATACTGCTTCTCTTTCTTATTAAGACAACTGTCGATGCCTATATGCCTGTTTTCGCACTGATCGCCCTTGTTGCCTACTCTGTCAGCCTCGCGCTGATCGTTCCCGGACTGCTGCAAAAAAACAGCGGCTGGCGGCGCATGGCTATTCTTTCTGCGGTCATCGCACTGATTAGCCACGCCTTTGCGCTGGAATCACGCATCATCCCCGGCGACGGCAGCGTGCAAAACCTGAGCGTCCTCAACGTCGGCTCGCTGGTCAGCCTGATGATCTGTACGGTAATGACCATCGTCGCGTCTAAAAATCGCGGCTGGCTACTGCTGCCGATTGTCTACACCTTCGCGCTGATCAATCTGGCCCTCGCCACCTTTATGCCTAATGAGTTCATTACGCATCTGGAGGCTACCCCGGGGATGCTGGTGCATATCGGCCTGTCGCTCTTTGCCTACGCGACGCTGATTATCGCCGCGCTTTACGCCATGCAGCTCGCCTGGATTGACTACCAGCTGAAAAACAAAAAGCTGGCCTTTAACCATGAAATGCCGCCGCTGATGGTCATTGAGCGTAAGATGTTCCATATCACCCAGGTGGGGGTGGTGCTGCTGACGCTCACGCTCTGCACGGGCCTGTTTTACATGAAGAACCTGTTCAGCGTGGAGAATATCGATAAAGCGGTGCTCTCCATCATCGCGTGGTTTGTCTATATTGTCCTGTTATGGGGCCATTATCATGAAGGCTGGCGCGGTCGTCGCGTGGTCTGGTTCAACGTCGCGGGTGCGGGCATTCTCACCCTTGCCTATTTTGGCAGCCGCTTCATACAGCAATTTGCTGGCTAAGAAACAAAGGAGTTCCCCCTGGAACACATCTCTACCACCACGCTGATCGTTACGCTGATCGTCATGGTGGTCATCTCCGCCTATTTCTCCGGCTCGGAAACCGGCATGATGACCTTAAACCGCTACCGGTTACGTCATCGTGCTAAACAGGGTAACCGCGCCGCCCGTCGCGTTGAAAAGCTGCTCCGCAAGCCGGATCGCCTGATAAGCCTGGTGCTCATCGGCAACAACCTCGTCAACATTCTGGCCTCCGCCCTCGGCACCATCGTCGGGATGCGCCTGTACGGTAACGCCGGGGTAGCGATTGCCACCGGCGTGCTGACGTTCGTGGTGCTGGTGTTTGCCGAAGTGCTGCCGAAAACCATCGCCGCGCTTTACCCGGAGAAGGTCGCCTACCCGAGCAGCTTCCTGCTGGCACCGCTGCAGATCCTGATGATGCCGCTGGTCTGGCTGCTGAACATGGTGACGCGCGTCCTGATGCGGATGGTGGGAATCAAAGCCGACGTCACCATCAGCAGCGCGCTCAGCAAAGAGGAGCTGCGCACTATCGTGAATGAATCCCGCTCGCAGATCTCCCGGCGCAATCAGGACATGCTCCTGTCGGTGCTGGATCTGGAAAAGGTGAGCGTGAACGACATCATGGTGCCGCGTAACGAAATCGTCGGTATCGACATCAATGACGACTGGAAAGCCATCGTCCGACAGCTGACGCACTCCCCGCACGGGCGCATTGTGCTGTACCGCGACTCGCTGGATGACGCCATCAGCATGCTGCGCGTGCGCGAAGCCTACCGTCTGATGACCGAGAAAAAAGAGTTCACCAAAGAGGTGATGCTGCGCGCCGCCGACGAGATTTACTACGTGCCGGAAGGAACGCCGCTCAGCACGCAGTTGGTGAAATTCCAGCGCAACAAGAAGAAGGTCGGCCTGGTGGTCAACGAGTACGGCGATATCCAGGGGCTGGTGACGGTCGAAGATATTCTGGAAGAGATTGTCGGGGACTTTACTACCTCAATGTCGCCTTCCCTCGCGGAAGAGGTCACACCGCAAAACGACGGCTCGGTGCTGATTGACGGAAGCGCGAACATTCGTGAACTCAACAAAGCCTTTAACTGGCATTTGCCGGAAGATGAGGCTCGCACCATTAACGGGATGATTCTGGAAGCGCTGGAAGAGATTCCGGCCGCGGGCACGCGGGTGCGCATTGAGCAGTACGATATTGATATCCTGGACGTGCAGGACAATATGATCAAGCAGGTGAAAGTCCTGCCCGTTAAACCCCTGCGCGAAAGTATCGCGGAGTAAGGTTATAGGCCGGGTAAGGCGAACGCCGCTACCCGGCACTACGGATAGCGAATTACGCTTTCGCTTTCGCCACGGTCACCATCGCCGCGCGAATGGTACGGCCGTTCAGGGTGTAACCTTTCTGCATTACGCCCAGCACTTTACCGGCTTCAATCTCTTCAGATTCAACCATCGCAATCGCCTGGTGAACGTTTGGATCCAGCGGAACGTCGGTATCGGCAATCACTTCCACGCCAAACTTACGCACCACGTCGAGCATGGATTTCAGCGTCAGTTCGATACCTTCGATCATTGCGGCGTTGTCCGGATTCGCTTTGTCAGCCACTTCCAGGGCACGATCGAGGCTATCGATCACCGGCAGCAGTTCGTTGACGAATTTCTCCAGCGCAAATTTATGCGCCTTTTCAACGTCCTGCTCGGTACGGCGACGCAGGTTTTCCATTTCCGCCTTGATGCGCAGAACACTGTCGCGTTCGCGATTCTGTGCTTCTACCAGCTGGGCTTCCAGATTCGCAATTTTTTCATCGCGCGGGTCCACCTGCTCAGCAGATGCGTCTGGCTCTACAGCCTCAACTTCATCGTGCTGTTCCGTGATAATTTCTTCAGGGGCTTGCCCCTCAGGCGTTTTCTGTTCTTTACTACTCATGAATTTCTCCGCGTTTTTCTGCATTCATCTCGCTAACTTCGCTTATTATGGGGATCAGTTTCCGGGATTCAAGGGAACAAGACAGATTGTCATCATTCATCAGGCACAAGGACCTCCAGAAAATGAATAATCATTTCAGGTGTATTGGGATCGTCGGGCATCCGCGTCACCCTACCGCACTAACGACACATGAAATGTTGTATCGCTGGTTGTGTAGCAAAGGCTATGAAGTGATGGTCGAGCAGCAGATTGCCCAGGAGCTGCAGCTGAAGAGCGTCAAAACCGGCACGCTGGCGGAAATTGGCCAACAGGCCGATCTCGCCGTGGTGGTGGGCGGCGACGGCAACATGCTCGGCGCGGCCCGCACGCTGGCGCGTTATGACATCAAGGTCATCGGCATCAACCGTGGCAATCTCGGTTTTTTAACCGACCTCGACCCGGACAATGCGCAGCAGCAGCTGGCCGACGTGCTGGAAGGCCACTATATCAGTGAAAAACGCTTTTTACTGGAAGCGCAGGTCTGCCAGCAGGACTGTCAGAAACGCATCAGCACCGCGATTAACGAGGTGGTCCTTCACCCCGGTAAAGTGGCGCATATGATTGAGTTCGAAGTCTATATCGACGAAATCTTTGCCTTCTCCCAGCGTTCTGACGGGCTGATTATCTCCACCCCGACCGGCTCAACCGCCTACTCGTTGTCTGCCGGCGGCCCGATCCTGACCCCCTCTCTGGACGCCATTACCCTGGTGCCGATGTTCCCGCACACGCTCTCCGCCCGCCCGCTGGTGATCAACGGCGACAGCACGATCCGTCTGCGCTTCTCGCACCGCCGTAACGACCTGGAGATCAGCTGCGACAGCCAGATTGCGCTTCCGATCCAGGAAGGTGAAGATGTGCTTATTCGCCGGTGTGATTACCACCTGAATTTGATTCATCCGAAAGATTACAGCTATTTCAACACATTAAGTTCGAAGCTTGGCTGGTCAAAAAAATTGTTCTGATTTTGCATCCAGGACTTTACTGTATATAAAACCAGTTTATACTGTATGAAAACACAGTTATGGTTTTTCATACAGGAAAACAATTATGCTGGCACAACTGACCATCAGCAACTTTGCCATTGTTCGTGAGCTTGAGATCGATTTCCACAGCGGCATGACGGCGATCACCGGGGAAACCGGTGCGGGTAAATCCATTGCCATTGATGCCCTCGGCTTGTGCCTTGGCGGCCGCGCCGAGGGCGACATGGTGCGCATGGGCGCAAACCGTGCCGACCTGTGCGCCCGCTTCTCCCTGAAAGACACCCCTGCAGCTCAGCGCTGGCTGGAGCAGAACCAGCTTGAAGATGGTCGTGAGTGTTTACTTCGCCGTGTAATCAGCAGCGACGGCCGCTCACGCGGCTTTATCAACGGCACGGCGGTCCCTCTCTCCCAGCTTCGTGAACTCGGTCAGCTGCTTATCCAGATCCACGGTCAGCACGCGCATCAGCAACTCGTTAAACCCGAACAGCAGAAAGCGCTGCTGGATGGCTATGCGGGTGAGTACGCGCTTACTCAGCTTATGGCGGAGCACTATCGCCAGTGGCATCAGAGCTGCCGCGAGCTCGCTCAGCACCAGCAGCAAAGCCAGGAGCGCGCCGCCCGTGCGGAGCTGCTGGAATACCAGCTCAAAGAGCTGAACGAATTTAACCCGCAGGCGGGTGAGTTTGAGCAAATCGACGAAGAGTACAAGCGCCTGGCGAACAGCGGACATCTGCTCTCAACCAGCCAGAATGCGCTCAACCTGCTCGCGGATGGCGAAGACGTGAACCTGCAGAGCCAGCTGTATAACGTCCGTCAGCTGCTTACCGAACTGGTCGGCATGGACAGCAAACTGTCTGGCGTCCTGGATATGCTGGAAGAGGCGGCCATTCAGATCTCTGAAGCCGGTGACGAACTGCGCCACTACTGTGAGCGTCTGGATCTCGACCCGAACCGTCTGTTTGAGCTGGAACAGCGTATCTCCCGTCAGATCTCGCTGGCGCGCAAGCACCACGTTACGCCGGAAGAGCTGCCGGGCTACTATCAGTCTCTGCTGGACGAGCAGCAGCAGCTTGACGATCAGGCTGACTCGCTGGAAACCCTCTCTCTGGCAGTGAGCCTGCATCATGAACAGGCGCTGGCGACAGCGCAAAAGCTGCATGAAATTCGTCAGCACTATGCTCAGGAGTTAAGCCAGCACATTACCGACAGCATGCACACGCTGGCGATGCCGCACGGCGTCTTCACCATTGACGTTCGCTTTGAAGAGAATCACCTGACGGCGGAAGGTGCGGATCGCATCGAATTCCGCGTCACCACCAACCCGGGGCAGCCGCTGCAGGCGATCTCCAAAGTGGCCTCAGGCGGTGAACTGTCACGTATTGCGCTGGCGATTCAGGTGATTACCGCACGTAAAATGGACACCCCGGCGCTGATTTTCGATGAAGTGGATGTCGGCATCAGCGGCCCGACGGCGGCGGTGGTGGGTAAACTGCTGCGCCAGCTCGGCGAATCCACGCAGGTGATGTGTGTCACCCACCTGCCGCAGGTCGCGGGCTGTGGCCATCATCACTTTATCGTCAGCAAAGAAACCGACGGTGAAATGACCGAAACGCACATGAAGCCGCTGGATAAACGTGCGCGTCTGCAGGAGCTGGCACGCCTGCTCGGCGGCAGCGAAGTCACACGTAACACGCTCGCGAACGCGAAAGAACTGCTGGCGGCATAAACTTTTTCGGGATCTCAGGGTCATACAGAACAACAAAAACGCCGCCAGACCGGTTTCAAAGTGGGGCAAGGTCTATTATCATCGGCATATTACATATGAGCCGCGTTCTGCTCGGGCCCGAAAAGGAATCAAATCACTATGCGTTGTAAAATGCTGACCGCTGCCGCAGCGGTTCTTCTGATGTTGACCGCAGGCTGTTCCACTCTGGAGAAAGTGGTTTACCGTCCTGACATCAACCAGGGGAACTACCTTACCCCTAACGATGTGTCCAAAATCCGCGTGGGGATGACACAACAGCAGGTCGCTTATGCACTGGGAACCCCGATGATGTCCGATCCGTTCGGCACTAACACCTGGTTCTATGTATTCCGTCAGAAGCCGGGCCATGAAGATGCGACCCAGCAGACCCTGACGCTGACCTTCAGCAGCGCCGGTGTGTTGACCAACATCGACAACAAGCCTGCCCTGACCAAATAATCCAGTGTCAGAAATGCAAAAAGGTGCTCATTGAGCACCTTTTTTGTTTTGTGTTGATCCCCTCGCCCCTTTGGGGAGAGGGTCAGGGTGAGGGGAAGAAAGCGCTACTTACTGGCCTTCTCCGCACGCTGACGACGCAGCTCTTTCGGGTCGGCAATCAGCGGACGATAAATCTCCACCCGGTCGCCCTCTTTCAGCACATCGCCCAGCTTCACCGGACGGCTGTAAATCCCGACCTTGTTCTTCGCCAGGTCGATATCGCTGCGAAGCTCGAGGATGCCGGAAGCACGGATGGCCGCCTCAACGGTCGCCCCCTCTTCCAGCGTCACGCGCTGCAGATACTGCTTCTCCGGCAACGCATAAACCACTTCTACAGCAATCTTATGCGACACTGTAAACCTCTTTGGCGCGGGTGGTGAACGCCTGAACCATATTCGATGCCAGCTCTTTAAAGATGCGGCCAAACGCCAGCTCAATCAGCTTATTGGTAAACTCGAAGTCCAGATGGAACTCAATGCGGCAGGCGTCAGCGCTCAGCGGCGTAAACTTCCAGCCTCCCATCAGGGTTTTGAACGGACCATCCACCAGATGCATCAAAATACTCTGATTGTTTGTCAGCGTATTACGGGTGGTGAACGTCTTGCTGATCCCCGCTTTGGAGACATCCACCGCCGCGGTCATCTGCGTCGGGCCAGACTCCAGAACGCGGCTCCCGGTGCATCCCGGAATAAATTCTGGATAAGACTGAACATCGTTCACTAACTGATACATTTGTTCCGCGCTGTAAGGCACAAGCGCAGTACGGCTAATCTGAGGCATAGCATTTCCCATGGTCACACAACGGACAAATAATAACATTTATCACCTGTTAAAAAAACGCTAAGCCTCATCTCGTGCTAAGATAGCGCGTTAGACCTCACAGGACGCAATGAGGTGACTTTTTGAAATCAGATTACCGACGGCTTTACGACACTTATGACGAAGAAAAAAGCACATAAACCAGGCTCGGCGACCATTGCGCTCAACAAGCGTGCTCGCCACGAGTATTTCATTGAAGAAGAATTCGAAGCTGGCCTTGCGTTGCAGGGCTGGGAAGTAAAATCGCTGCGCGCCGGGAAAGCCAACATCGGCGATAGCTACGTGATCCTGAAAGATGGCGAAGCCTTCCTGTTCGGCGCGAACTTTACGCCGCTGACCGTCGCCTCTTCACACTACGTGTGTGACCCAACGCGCACGCGCAAATTGCTGCTGAACAAGCGTGAGCTGGAATCCCTCTACGGACGCATCAACCGTGAAGGTTTCACCGTGGTCGCCCTGTCGCTGTATTGGAAAAACGCCTGGTGCAAAGTGAAAATTGGCGTCGCGAAGGGTAAAAAACAGCACGACAAACGTACTGACCTGAAAGAGCGTGAATGGCAGCTCGACAAAGCGCGCATTATGAAAAACGCAGGACGTTGATTCTGCACACTTATTGTACTATTCAATAAGTTAGCGTTCCGGGCTGGTATCCAGGAAGTGAAATCTGGTATACTCAGTTCAACACTATTGGGGCTGATTCTGGATTCGACGGGATTTGCGAAACCCAAGGTGCATGCCGAGGGGCGGTTTGCCTCGTTAAAAGCCGCAAAAAAATAGTCGCAAACGACGAAAACTACGCTTTAGCAGCTTAATAACCTGCTCTGAGCCCTCTCTCCCTAGCTTCCGCTCTTAAGACGGGGATCAAAGAGAGGTCAAACCCAAAAGAGATCGCGTGGAAGCCCTGCCTGGGGTTGAAGCGTTAAAACTAATCAGGCTAGTTCGTTAGTGGCGTGTTTGTCCGCAGCTGGCGTGCGAATGTAAAGACAAACTAAGCATGTAGTACCGAGGATGTAGAAATTTCGGACGCGGGTTCAACTCCCGCCAGCTCCACCAAAATTCTCCATCGGTGATTACCAGAGTCATCCGATGAAGTCCTAAGAGCCCGCACGGCGCAAGCCCTGCGGGCTTTTTTGTGCCCTCAATTTGTTCCGCGAAGTCCGAAGAGAACTAATTAAATCCGAACCTTTTAGGCCCATTGATAGGCCCAACGAAAAGCTCTATTGTTTTCGTTGGGCCTAAACGCATGGAGACTCCCCATGGCAAGAAAAACTAAGCCGTTAACCGATACGGAAATCAAAGCCGCCAAACCTAAAGATGCCGATTACCAGCTGTATGACGGCGACGGGCTTACTCTGCTAATCAAGGCCAGCGGTAGTAAGCTCTGGCAGTTCCGTTACTATCGCCCTCTGACCAAGCAACGAACCAAACAGAGCTTCGGTGCCTACCCTGCCGTCTCACTTTCTGATGCGCGTAAACTCAGAGCTGAATCTCGAGTTTTACTGGCGAAAGACATTGATCCGCAGGAACATCAGAAAGAACAGGTAAGAAATTCTCAAGAGGCCAAAACCAACACTTTCCTGTTAGTTGCCGAGCGTTGGTGGAATGTGAAGAAAGCCAGCGTAACAGAGGACTATGCCGACGATATCTGGCGCTCGCTTGAGAGAGATGTTTTCCCAGCAATCGGTGATATCAGTGTCACTGAGATTAAGGCTCATACTCTGGTTAAAGCAGTGCAGCCGGTTCAGGCCAGAGGTGCATTAGAGACAGTTCGCCGCCTTTGTCAGCGTATTAACGAAGTCATGATTTATGCGCAGAACACAGGCTTGATTGATGCAGTTCCCAGCGTAAACATCGGGAAAGCGTTCGAGAAACCGCAGAAGAAAAACATGCCTAGTATCCGCCCGGATCAACTTCCACAACTAATGCAAACTATGCGCACGGCAAGTATCAGCCTGTCCACACGATGCCTGTTCATGTGGCAGCTTCTCACCATTACCCGCCCTGCCGAAGCCGCTGAAGCTAGATGGGATGAGATCGATTTTGATGCCAACGAGTGGAAAATACCTGCAGCTCGAATGAAGATGAATCGGGACCATACGGTTCCATTACCTGATGGAGCTATCACTATTCTGGAAATGATGAAGTCTCTCAGTGGTGGCCGAGAATTTATCTTTCCCAGTCGCATCAAACCAACCCAGCCGATGAACAGCCAAACAGTGAATGCAGCACTCAAGCGTGCTGGTTTAGGGGGCGTTCTCGTTTCCCATGGTTTGCGTTCTATCGCAAGTACAGCTCTCAATGAGCAAGGGTTTCCGCCTGATGTTATTGAGGCAGCATTGGCTCATATAGACAAAAATGAGGTACGACGAGCTTATAATCGAAGCGATTATCTTGAGCAACGACGTCCAATGATGCAATGGTGGGCTGATTTTGTTAGCAAGGCCGATAGCGGGAGCATTGTTGAAAGCGGGAAAACGGGGTTAAAACTTGTGGGCTGAGTTTTGAACTGGACTGGTGCTTTCCCCGCAAAGGTGCATTGGCTCAAACCAGACCTGGAGTAATCGTAGATAGATCGCAATCGAATCTGACAGTCTGGTTTGTGCCAAAACTAGACTTTACAAGACAGCGCAAGGGGATATTACGAACAGTAAAGATATACTGAGAAGTCATAGCAACACAGAAAATGCCGAGACTACTCAGCGTACATTCAAGGCATAAAATCTGGAAAAAAGCCGTTCTAGGCAACGGCTTAGGATTTTAACAAAACTTCAAACGTTAGATAAATGTAGGAAGGTTGCCAAGATTGTCATGTTTAGTCTTGTTTGGATCGGTAGTAATGAAATCATCAGTCATAACTTCAACCTTTGCCCCTACAGACCATGATTTTTTTTCTTTGTTGTAAGTAATGGTTTTGAATTCTGCTTTCCCTTTTCTGATCAGTTCACCAACGAATGCACGCGAATTAACAGTGCCAGGTCCGATCTTCTTACCTAGGTTCTCATGAATTTTTACGAACTCAATATGCTGATTGTTGCTGTCCATTTTGATTGCTGAAATGTAGAAATCTTCCATTGCTATTTTCTCCAGAGGCAGATGCCCAGCGCAGCTGCTTTCATTTATATCCGTGCTTATCAGCCTCATTTCAATGGGTAGAACAAAAAATTTCTCTATTGATTTGATCTAAACAAACCAGTTTCCCTAAGTCTATTTTTCGCTCGTAGCAGACCTTCAGCTTAGTTACCTAGTCCGCTCAGTGCCAGAAGCGGACGCTTTCTCTCAGCCTGAATCTGATCAAATGCCAGAGGTTATATTTTGTGCGCTGCAAAACGGCTTTCTGGTAATCCGGCAAAAAAAGGTGACCGAATGCTGAAAAGCGCACCGTCATAAGCGGTTGGCTCTGCGAGTCCTACCCGGGCACTGGTACATGAAAGTGTGTGGAGTGACGAACCACCAAGCACCGGGCAGGTTGTCTGGAGGGCTGGAGCAGAAAGAATGCTGTGTATTTCTCCCACCGGACTGTATCGGACAACCCAACTGCCGCCCCATTCTGCGTTCCACAGATAGCCCTGCTCATCAATGCAGGAACCATCAGGCGCGCCGCCGTCTTCGATTTTGGTGAACACGCGCTGGTTTTGCAGCGAGGGGTAATCGCAGCACATAATCCGACCCTGCATCGAGTCACAGTAATAGAACGTGCCACCATCGGGGCTGAAACAGATGCTGTTCGGTATAGCGACATCGGGCGATGCAAACGTCTCAACAGTCAGCGTTGCCGCATTGAGTCGATGAAACTTACCGATGACTTTAACGGGATAATCGTCATCCATCGTCCCGAAGACAAAATTACCGGCACGGTCGCACCGTCCATCACCCATACGGGTGCCGGTGTCTCCCAGTGAAGCAGCCACTGGGGTAATTAATCCGCTGTTGAGATCATAGAAAGCCAGCCTTGTCGTGAATCCCATCAGCAGAATGTGATCCTGTTCAGTTAGGGCAAAGGAGCCAAGACGTTCAGGCAGCGACCAGCGCATCACAGCATCAATACCTTCTTCTATGGCGAGAAGTTCACTGGCTTCAATGTCAGTCCAGTAGAGCCTGCGGGTTCTTTCACACTACAGAGGGCATTCTCCCAGCGTATTCCTGACCTCAGCTGCAATTGAAAACATGTTAATCCTCCGGATATAAAAGATCGTACTGCACGATGGCAAAAGTGGATAACGCAGTTACTGCAGAAAACGTGCAGAGAGCCGATCGCCGAAAAGCATGACAGCAAGTCCGAGTAGCATGACAACCATTCCCCCCAGCCTGACTAACGAAACCGGGCGCTGCACAGCGCCCAGCAAGCCAAAATGGTCAATCATCTGCGAGGAAAGTAACTGTCCGACAATCGCCAGCCCGAGCAGAGCTGAAAATCCGATTTTCGACGCCAGCACGACATAGCTGAACAGGGCACATGCGCCTATCAGGCCGCCCGCAAGACTCCAGAGGGGTTGTGACGGGATCGCCGCCAGCGATGTCATTAGCCCGCCCCTGAGCAGTGCGTAAATCCCCAGACTGAATGCGCCCGCCGTAAAGGAAAACAGCGCCGCAGTGACCGGATCACCTTCCAGTCCCCTTGCCAGCTGGCTGTTCAGGGTTGTCTGCAGGGTGATCCCCAGACCTGCGGCAAACGCGATTACGTAATAAATCATGCTTTTCATCCCGGTCAGTCTGCCTGCTCCAGCGGCAGGAAGACGTCAGCAAAAATGTCAGGCTGGTAGCCAGAGGCGGCAAACAGGTGCTCACGTGACTCATCAATCGCCGCACGCAGTCGCGCGCTGTTAAATAGCGATGACTGGGAGACTGGTAAACAAGGCCAGGTCAAAGGCCAGGTGGTCCGGCAACACAAAAAGTTGGGACTTAATAATTACCACCTTCACTCGTATTCTTATCAACGGTGTGAAAATGGTAATTTGGATGCGGCTAAAAAAATTATTGAGGTAAAAACGTTGCGGCGTGGCTCCAGCTCACTTTTTCATAAGGTAAGTTTAACATTGGAATTGTTTTTTCTAGTGCCTGTTCTGCAGTTCTGACATCATTTTCAGGGTTGATTTGATAGGCACTTTCCAGTTTTACAACCGATGTACCTTTAGGCATATTGTCATAAATCAGCGCAAGCTCATGAACTAGCTCATCGTTGATCAGAACCCTTGGCGTATGTTCAAGCCTCACCCCCACCACAGTAAAAGACTGTACAGTACTGTCACCAGTTATCTGATCGCGTAAAATATAAATAAGCAGCGGGGCAGAAATTCCCTTGGCTACAGCTACAGATGAATTAAACTTCTCAGCCTGAGCTATCGCATTGTTCAAAATGACGTGCCCCACCCCAAGAATGTCTAAAGTCTTGTCCGCCGAAACTCGGTTAAAGGTCATGTTGGTATATTTTTTTTTGATGCCAAACTGAGTAATCCAGGCCTTTGGTGTAACAAAACTTAGAACATTGTCTTCATTCTCCAGGCGATGGCCATTTAGTTTGAGCATATTTTCCAGGAAGCCGTACATATTCCCCAAGTCAAGCTTCGGCACTTCCTGCAAATTCTGATACTCAAATTTATCAACATGTCCTACAAGCCCCTTCACCACACTAACAGCCGATCGCCCTCCAAATGTCCCCGTCTGTGAGTCGAACCAGGTTTTCAGTGTCTCAGATTTCTGCCTAAGTCCACCGATGAAAAGCGAATCAAAGAACCCTTTATCACTCATCCCCAGGATAAGCTGCAGCAGATCTTCCGGTTCTTCCATGGCATCACCCAAAGAGCGCATGACAGTGGTTATTTTGCTGTTTAACAAATCCCATATTCTGGACTCTACGGTATCAGGGTTGCGTAAAGTAATGACTTCCACCTGATGTTTTTGGCCGTAGCGATTGAGTCTCCCTACGCGCTGGTGGAGACGCATCGGATTCCATGGCAGATCCACATGAATCATGGAATAACAGTTGTCCTGTAAATCAATACCTTCACCACCCGCCTCAGTACAAACAATAAAACGCACCTGTCCATTTTTGAACTGATCCGCGGCATGGTAGCGATCCATACTCCATGTCGTTTTGACGCCCTGATTATTGTAGATCCCTTCCAGACGCCCTTCGCCGTTGATAAAGCTGACGCAACCATAGCCAAAGCGAGCATTCAGAGTATTGATTAGCAGAGCCTGTGTAGCTTTATATTCAGTAAAGAATACGACGGTGCGATTAAGAAACGTGGTTTCCAGCACCTGGAGCAAGGTCTGGATTTTCGTTTCCGATTCCACATTCCCCGCAAGCTCCTGCAGCTCTTCAAGCATGGGAAGTTCATTCTGCATTAATTGAACCGAAGCAGACATTTCAACATATTCGCTTTCAAGCGCAATGTAGACATCATCGAGATCCGGAGCCTGGGAATCACTCAGGATAGCCGTCATTTCATCACTCAACGCCTGTAGCTTTTTCTTATTTTCCCCGAGCCTGGCGATACGCCCATTTATTGCAGCATAAATTGCAGCCACTGAGCTTGCTGCCAGTTTTTGCATCGCCGTTAAGACCAGTTGTACCGCCTGCTGGTTCGCAGAGGTCAGCGACGAAGCATAGGCTTGCCCTGATAAAATAAATCGTGTGAGCCGGTCGTAGAATAACTGCTCAGCCTCAGAAAAATGATAGGTCTGTGAAGCCACGCTGACGGTCTTAAACAAACGCTCACCGTCCATATTCGTAACGGTCTGCTTATTATTTCGAATCACTACATCCCGGACATGATGCTGTTGGGTTTCAAATGGCTTATTCACATCAAAGAGATCTGGGCGCAGCAATCGCAACAGCGCGAAAAAGCCGTAATTCTTCCCGCGATGCGGGGTAGCGGTGAAAAAAAGTCGTGAGGCAAACTTACCGTGATCGATAAGCTTTTGCACAAATCGATAGCCCTGAGTCGCACCCGAGTCTTCAAGCGAGTTAAGATGATGAGCTTCATCAATGATCAGCAAGTCCCAGTCGTCTGCTTTGAGCATTCGCTCGTGCCTGCCATTAATATCTTTTCGCAGCGTCGGCAATGAAGCGACTACGCAGGGATGCGTATTCCAGTAATCAGAACGCTCTGTATCAATTTCCGCGGAGTAGAGGGACAACCGAATATCGAACATCTGCCGCAAACGCTCCTGCCACTGCGGCACTAAGGACGCAGGAGCCAAAACTAACAGGCGCTGCACACGTTTCTTGGCCAGCAGAGGCCAAAGGATCAGCCCCGCCTCAACTGTTTTCCCCAGTCCTACATCATCAGCGATTAGCTTTTGTACCGGCCATTGCCGTAACACGCGATGACATACCCATAACTGATGCGGCAACAGATTGATACGTGAAGTAGAAAATACCCCCCAACTATCATTGATGGAGCGGATCGCAAGCGCCTGACTGCGCGCCAGGACTTCACGCAGATCGTCGTAATTTCCTTCTGCCAAAGCATCCTGAGCGCTGCGTACCGGCTCCAGTTCGGAAAGTGGACGCTCTTCAAAACTCGACTCGAAACGAATAAGTGCGGTATTTTCTCGCAGGAGCTCTATCGTCCCCAGCCCAAAACGCTCATGTCGCACCTGCTGGCTCTGCTGAAATGTCATTTTCATACGTACTCCAGGGGATCCTGCCCAAATATTTCAATGCGAAGCGAGCTTTTCTCGTTACTGGTTAAAATGCGCAGCGGTATGTCGAAACAATGATTAAAGGTCGCATTTTCCTTACCAAGGTGTTCGCTGAAAAACGTCCACAACAGAAGAGAATCACTGGCAGACGACTGCTTAACATTTATTTCTTCATACTCCATTGCCAACAACAGACGTCTGACGCGTTCTGGAGCAGAGAAGCAATATCGATGAATGTTTGGGTCTGTAAACACGTTATTACGCACCAATTCACGGAAGATGAAATTCACCCCAGTACCGAGAGTTGCACGCAACTCCGGAACTACAGTTCCCGCGCCCGTTCCCGAGAGCCTGGGACTGGATGCTGGTCGCAGTAAATCCCCAATATCTTCAAGGAATACTTCCGACATATCCAATAGTTCGCGATAGGTATCTAAATGTTTGGAAAAACGATACAGCGGAAGTATTTGCAACCAGATACGATACTTATCGCTATCAAAAGACTCGTTGAGATATTCATCCATCACATCCAGCCACTGCTGTGCAGCATCAGGATTAACAAACGTGTCCCACCAGCCTTTTTCCTCAAAACGTTCAATCGCGGAACGATGTTGCTCTTCCTGAGTTCGGCCAATGGTCTGGCATGAGCCCAGATAAAGGAGTTTCAATAAGGCAAGGCGTGAATTCTGATCGTTAGAGCTATTTCTTAACGCCTCCCAGTCAAACCAACCGTCTGGGTAGAGTCGGGCATTGTACTTCGCCAACTCCTCCTGCTGGTTCTCTTCCCACCAGCGATAGATTTTTTGCACCGCCTCGCCAGGAGTCAGCAACGGTTTATACTCGCTCGGCGCTTCACGGATCTCGCGTTCCCATGCCCTTGTTCTGTCACTGTCAGTCAATAACCGTCCCTGCAGAAGAGAGGCAATATCATTATTGCTCCAGTGCCAGTCTGCCGGGAACGCGCCAGGGCGCAGCTTAAGTTCAAGTAACCAGTCTGGCGGTATCTCTTCCATCAGAATAGCGGCCAGTTTCTCCCCTTCCTGACCTTCAATCAGAAAACGACAAACTGCCTTCCGCTTTTGATTATCAGCCGCCAGGTCTTTGCGTTTTGCCCATTTGATTAAATCCTCAAAAACATATCCCTGGCTTCTGCGTTTGCAATAAACAATGAATTCACAAGCCTGTGCAGAGTATGACGATGAGATAATGGCATCAGTTGGAGCAAAGCCAGAAATCAAACGTTCATTCTTTTCGGCACAAGGCATGTTACCGAGCAAAATTTGGCTAATCGGGCGTGTAGAGCCGGCCTGTGTCTGCACAAACAGGTTCGTCAGCTGTTTTCTGAATGCCTCGATTTTGTCCTGCCAGCCTGTCATTTCTCCCAGTCGCTTATCGAATTCTTCGTTAAACACGACAGCCAACTTTTCAGCATCTCGCGGTGACAAATGCTGAATATCAACACCCTGTTTATCTGGTAATGACGCGCTTAATAGCGTTTCAAGCGACAATTTACTATCGACTTTTAGTTTGCTTCCCGTCGTCTCTGCGACCAGACACTGTGTGCTATGCAAAGCCTGAAAAGCGGGGAGATGAATCAGTGAACTCGCCAGACGAGAAACCAGTTCATCCGCGCAACGCACTCTATCACTCAACTTTATCAGTCCGGCCGCCTGGTCTTTAAATCCGTTAGGTAGCGCCGGATACGACCGATAAAAGCTCATGATGCCGTTCTCGCTTTCGTAAAGCTGCTGTAGCAACTTTTCGTTTTCCATCGCGTTAGCATCGTTACTAATGCCTGTGGACATCACATCCCAGACGCTTTCCCAGAACTGAGTGTGGGTCAATCCTGGGCTCAGTTCCCACCCGGCCAACAACTCTTCCCAGTTATGCTCAGTTTCACGCCAGAGCAATTCCAGCAACGAATGAACTTTTGCTCCCGCTTTCTGGATAATGCCCCGATTACGATCGGCTTCTATTGCCAACTGACGCCGACCAATATCAACCTCAAATCCTGCGTTAATCAAAAAACCCTGCCGGGTATCACTCATCAGCGGAGACAAGTTCCACAATCGAGGGATATGAGAATCAAAACTTCTCAGCCCCTTACGCGTGACCTGAAAAACAAGATGACAACGTTCATCATCGATTTCAGTTTGGTAAACCATCACTCGTACTGGTGACTGCACTCCCTTGCTGTTCGGCAGCATAATCTTGCCTGATGACAGTCCTGGAATACGTGCATACAGAGAAGGTTCCCAACGCCATTCATGATCATCAACGCTAATCTGGCGCAGGTTACGCGCATAAAGACTTAGCAACCCGGCATAAAGAGTAAAATCTTTTAACACCGCTTCCGCTTGCATTTGCTGGCGCAGCGGCAAATACACAAGTGTAGGTAACAGGCCATTCGTCGCGGCACTTTCAGTGAGTTGATTTAGTTGCTTATAGCTTTCAGCATCACAGGACTCGGGAACAATTCCACCCGCTATTTTGGTCGCCAGCCGCCCCGACAACAGGTAAGGGTTATCAGATACAAGCAGACAGCTTTTGAAGCCGAGGCCGAACTTGCCGGTAACGCCCTGCTCTTTATCCGACTGATAAAGCGCCAGCATTTTTTTCAGATCGTTTTTGTAGCCATCATGAACATTCTCTATTTGCTCATTTTTAACGCTCTGGAAGCGGTTGATTTCTCGCCCCCAGTTGAAGAACGACAATCCGCCGTTTTGCTCTTTCACCATAAATTGCTGGTGCACCCGCTCATGACGGACATCGCTGTCCAGCGTAAACAACTCTTGTACTGCATCATCGGCATTCTGGAACAGCTCAAAAGGAACGCTTGATGGCTGGTACTGCGCATCCTCTATGCGTTTTCTGACTGCAGTTAATATTTCAGCCCGCAATTCAGGCCGATCCCTAATGGCATCTGCAATCTCATAGACAATGTCAGTAAGTTTCGAGCTGTGAAGCGACTTACCGTCACTCTTTTCAGCAAGAGAATGAAGTTCACTCTCATAAGCTCTCATTAAAACGTTAAGCTCAGAGTTTTTAAGGCCCAGCGTTTTCAGGCGTTCTACGATGCTGTTCAGAATCGTGACGCGAGCGATATTCACATCCAACTGCTCGGCCTGCTCAAAGGATTGCCAGAGCGTGTCCAGTCTTGCACGCTGGAGATAAACTCCTTCCAGCAGCCAGCTGGTGCTGCGTTTCAGAATCGCCAAAAGTTGCTGCAACGTGTACTGGTCTGGGGAAAATCGGCGAATGAAGATTTGCGGTGCCTGGCCGGTATAAAAAGCGTAGCCGTGCTGACCCACAAAGATCGTATCGAGATCAGTTGCTAGCGCCACGGTCAAACGTTCCTGGAACAGTGAATGAACCTGCAACGTATTTTCTTCGTAAACCTTCACGGAAAAGGCATATTTCTCAATACACTGTGAGAGCGTTAGCCCTGCAAAGTGAGCGTCATGGTTGGTTAAGGGTTTACTGTCCTGCGACAGTTCATTCACGAACAGGGCATAACTTTGCAGCCCCAGGTAACTCTCACACAGCTTACGAACCTTATGATTCCCCGCCAGCAAAGCCAGTAGTGCAGCAATGGCCTTATGTGGAACCCAGCGTTCCCAGGGCGCAAAGTAATCCCTTAAGACACTGGCAGAATACTCCACATGATTGAGATGCCCTTCAGACTCAGCATTGTCTATCGGCAGATCATTTGCCTGCAGCCATCCTTGCAAATTCGCCCAGTCGTCCTCATGTAAAACAGTACTACGCTCTGCGCCCGTAACGCCATAACAAAGGTCTGCAGCTAACGCCCAAGTATCAGCAGCCGTTCTGAGCGAGATTGAACGCAATACGCTGGCGGGATCTGAATGGGTATGACACAGCGAACTTAACAGCGCTTTACGCAATTCACCGCTTTGGGTTGGATTCATGCTGTCGACGAGACGCCGATAGCTGGAAACTATCTTGTCAGTCACCGGATGCGCAAAACTTAGCGCATTGATGGCCTCATTACCCTCAAGCGACCCTGCGCCTTTGATGCATTCAATTAAAAGCCGCCAGCCTTCAAAGTTCTCAAACGCGTAAGATCTATCACTGGCCTGAAGAATAATCGTATCTGAGAGACGCAAACTGCTGCCGATAGCATAAAGAGGAAGTGTACCAGCCACAGTGAGCGCTTTGTAAAACGCAGCCTTACCTTGCACAATCAATGGACTCACTGCACGGTTAGCATCATCTGGTAGAACAATATCCTCAAGCAGCGCTATGAGAGGCGTCGCTTCTGTCAGCTTTGCTATCTCCGGATAGTCTGCCGCACTGATATCCAGAATATTTTCTGGCGCTATCGCGACACCACGGTGCAAAAGCCATTTTTTGTGGCACAGGTTGTTGAATGCTCTCTCTGAAGACAAGTCATTCATCGGCTGCATTAACAGTTGCAGGATAAAATCGCAGTATCGTACCGGGTTCGGCTCGGATAAAGCCAACATGACCGCATGTTCAGCGTTCACCATTGGCAAATATTTGCGCTGCTGCTCCTGCACTTCTGGCTGACTGGCGGATTGGATGAACGTCACGTTGTCATTCAATTCAGTGGGCAGTTCAATGCGTCCCCCACGTAAGAAACAACGCTCATCAAGGGATATATACCCCTCTTTACCTTCCCTGCGATGAAGCGCCATCTGCCGCCACATTGTTTCGCCCATAGAGCGACCAATGTGCATCAGAACTTCTTCCGCATCTTCTGCAGATAAGTCATCAAACTCCAGATATTTAAGGCTTTCTTTGAAGCGGCGGATCACGTGTTCCGGTGTCACGCTATCCAACCTGAGCGCCTTCTCAAATCCGGGAGTCAGCCCAAGATTCTGCTCAATTTCTGGCGAAATAATTGTCCACTTAACGAGCTCTGAATCGGCATCAGACAATATTTTTGCCCATACGGGATGCGCTTTACCCGCCTTCCACAATTCAGCTTCACCAGTATCAGCCGAATTACCGTGCATCAGATAGCGATAGGCAAGCCGATCTCCGGCGCTAAATTTGTCCGCGTCCGCGGCCATTTTGTTGAGTAAACCGATGCGTTTTACCGGCGAATCCAGATCCGGATGAAGCTCAAGCAAATGGACCACACCCGCGCTATCACACTCCTGCGCTTCTGAATATTCAGAGCCGCCAAAAAGGGTCTGGTTAATGTCATTGGTGATCAGCACGACTTCTTTTTCGAGCAGAGCCTGCTGCAACAATACGCTTAACCCCATACCAAAGTTAGCGCTTCCTCCACGTCTGAAGATTCTGCATTTTTGTTTTAAGTTGAGCAGATGGCGACGCGTTTCAAGGTATGGCACACCGGTTGGCTGCGAGACCTTAAAGATTTTCAAGGTATCAAACCGGCGGTACAGTTCCTGTCGATCGGGAGCGGAGAGTTTGCCAATAAAATCCCGCACCAGTTTTTCAAAATCGTCGCTGGCAGATGCTTGTGCCTGCATCGCCTGCAGTAAACTTCCGACAGTCTCCCAGTTCAAAGAAGCACTGGCGGGCTCTTTACTGTTATCAAGAAAAGCAGGAACCAGCAGCGTCTCCATAGCAGTACGCCCGAGCGTTTCCCACAGGGCCTGCTCCTGACGGTCAATGGCAATTCTGTAACGCCAGGTCGGACGAATGAGCGCCATCAATTCACCGATCGCCGCTTGGTTACGTGAAAGCTCCACCAGCGGTACGCCAGAAAACGTTTTTCTGAGCAACAAAATCAGGTCACGGGCATAATTATCCGACGCAATCGGCAACGCTTTAAGCAGTTGATTAAGATAGTTCGTGAGCTTAGGCACCGTAAATACCATTGACGGTATGGCCTGTAGCAACGCCTGGATCTCCGATAACTGCCACTTACTTTTAAATTCGTTGTAGATATTCTGCTGCGTTTCATCGATAAATCTGTGCGTTACACCCAGGCTTTCCAGAGCGGGCAGCACTTCCCAGGGCCGGTGCGCTTCACCTGAAGGGGTGGCAGGCAATAAACGAACGGGAGTGTTCGCATCAACTAAACACCACTGACTTCCATCCCGCGTGAGTTCGCATACCCAGAGATGGTACAACGTTACCCAGTGGAGCCAGGCATTATTGCTGCGTAAAGCTCTACGCACACCATCTGAAATTGCCGCTTTTTCCGCATATCCAGCGTGAATAAGCAACATCAGAGAGGAAATCGCTTTCGGTAACAGGGGCAGCGTTCCCTGAGTTGCCAAACTGCGGTTCCATTCCTGAACTAACTGTTCCTGGCCTGGCGAATGTGGGGCGATGAATAACGGCGTGGCGCTGGTGAGTGTAGCCAGCCCCTGGATACCCACTCGCCCGGCATCGATGAAAAAGTAACCGTGCAGAATAATTTGATACGAGTACTGACCCGTAAGAGAGAACGTTTGTTTCTGAGCATGCTGCGCGGTGTCCTGCTCGCCTAAAGGTAAAAACACGGCCCATTCAACCGTCAGCGTTGCTTCCCCTTCAGGTACTTTCTCCGCCAGCATCACCACCGCGGCATGAGGCAGCGCTTTATCCGCTGTCTTCTTGCCTTCTCGTGAATAACTGAATGGCCAGGTGCGTTGTGATTTCAACGCAGAAAACTCAGGCGTATCCAGCAAAACCTCATGCCCGACGTAGAATTTTTGCTGAGGGTCCCGCAATCCGGCACGCTGAACGGTAATGTGGCCTTGCCATTCCCCAGAACCATTAAGATTGGTAAATTGTGGGCGAGTAGCCTTTTCAGGCAGCGAGATATGTATTTGACGCTGATACCCCTGCCCTGTTTTCACGACCAGCTCAATGTCCTGCAAGGTTTTCATCAGCGGTAACAGGTTAGCGAGTTTATCCCCCAGACCTGGGTCAGTGATAAAATCAGGCACCTCATGACCATAGTCTTCACCGACAATAATATAATTTTCGTCATCCTGGCGGGCCTGATAGATGCTCTCTGAACGCAGCGGAACCCAGACAACAAAATAACCATCGCACTCATGTTGGGTGATCGCGCGGACTTCATCCTCAAGGCGAACTTTATCCTGCTCACTCACCTCCGCCCAGGAAGGTCTGTAGCTGTCCCAGGGGTTAAAGACGTCGGATTTAGCAGATTCGTCATGCCAGTCAAAAGCCTGGTAAAAGAACACTTCCCCGAGATGGAACAGGCTTTTCATTCCAAGGCCAAATTTCCCCACCGCATTGTTGTCACCTGGTTTGGTGCCAATGCCAATGGAGAGGATCCCCTCGACATCGTCGAGTGTCAGCGGCGCATTATTGATAAAAAAAAGCGCAGGGTCGCCCAATAAAGGGTGATCTGCCCCGGCAATGCCTGAGCTCCAGCCAAAGATTAATGATGACGCCTGTGCGTCATCTGCGTTTTGCACAATTTCCTTCAGGACAGGAAAGCCATTTTTATAACGGTCTTTTAAATTCGCAGCGATAATCGCAATGTCGTTGAGCGGCGTGGAATGCGCTTTAGCCATCATTAACCTCTGTGTGCAATTTACGCCCCTCGGTAGGACGTTAAACACGGTCAGCTCACTTCCTGCGAGCTGGCTGTCACTAGCAGAGCGCTAGCGTAAGAACAGGCGGGCGCGACTCTCCCTTGCGCGTCTCGATAAGAATCCATCCGTTGAAGAAATGACAAAAGGCCATTTCAGGCCTCTCGTTAGTCTGGGATTTTACACTTGAATATCCCAGTTTTTAAAATAGAGTTTTAGTTTTTCGACGGTGTGACGCCATTTCGGCGCGGTGGGTTTACAGACGGTATTTTGATTACCAAAGAATCCGACTTCGTTCACTGCCTCTTGTTCACTGCGTGTTTCCAGCCACTTCACAGGCAGCGCAGCACGCCGCCTGACACCGAACGCTTTAGACGATCATGAGCCCATCTTTATCATTTTTTCTTTAAGCTTTTCGCCAATTTCCGTTGCAGTTGGCTCTGCATCAGGATCTTGAGTAAAAATTTCAGCCAGCACGGTGATGTAAGCCTCCCCCAGACCAACGGTGATTGCGCTGGCAGTGGCTGCTGATATTGCCCCACCAGCAACCGTTCCGACTCCCGGGAAAAACTTCAGAATATTAACAACAACGGTACGGCCTAAAAACGTCGCGCCCCCGACGCCGATCGCCGATGCCACCAGCGTGGTAAGGGTTCCCTTTGATAGCTCAAGGCCAAATACGGATGTAATACCCGCAATCATACCAACCTGAATAGGTGCAAGGATGACAGCGTCAGAAAAAGGGATCGGACTCGCGCCCGCTGCGGCTGCGGCCGTCGCGGAAGCCGCTACAATTTTATGCGACTGTGTCTTCCTATAGTTAATATTGGCCCTTTGCGCTGCAGCCAACGCTCTACGCTTTCCCTCAGGGATAACCTCTGATGTCAGTTCTATCAGGCTTTCTAATCCCATTGGTTTTAGGACGTAACCATCATCCATCTCTTCCTGAATCGCACGGACTCGAATTACATTTTTGGATTCAGGAAGCAAGCGCTGAACTTCGTTTTTGAAACCATTGTCACTTCTCGCCTTGGTGACCACACAAATCACCGGCATATGGCGAGCCAGCATAGTGTGTAAATCAATCTCTGCCTGCTCGACCCTACGCCCGTCTTCTTGTATGCAAAGCCATGCGACATGAATATGGCGATTTGAATCTCTGTCAGACGAGCGTTCTGTTATCAGTTTTTCAAGATCAGCATGAGTCTCCTTGAACTGAGACATTTCCAGACCACGGGTATCAAAAATAGTGAGTGGTACACCCTCTTTCGTAATCTCACGCGTATTTTGAGTCACTGGTTTACCCTGGCCCGTTTCGGCCATTTTCTGCTGGAATACCGCGTTGATTAATGTGCTCTTCCCTACCCCAGAACGGCCAGCAATCAGTATCGAAATATTGCCCCGCTCCGTGGTGGCCTTTTGAATAGCGTCCTTTATGATATCGTCAATATTATCCATTACGTTTCCTGTTATGAAATCGAGTTCAGGCACCAGAGCAATCCGGGGAATGAGTGACATTTCTGGCATTAATTTGCATTAAGTTACTGATGGAGCCTGACAGACCATTCCGCAACAAGGCGGTCTGTCCGACATGAATTTTCAGAGAAATCAGTATTGCGTTATTCGCAATTATTTACAACGCGTTACAGGTTACTTCCGTTGATTGCCAAAAGAAAGGTTGGCTGCACCCGCACTCAACAATAAACAAAAGTACGGTTGCAGAAGCAGTCATTGCTTACATTCAGAAAGCAGCCTGTTAGTACTTTCCCCTGCGGCGATAAGCCTTGCTTTTAAAATGCGCCTCGAGGCCTCTGCTACTAAGGGAAGCGCTCTCATATAGCCGTTTTAATTGACCATTGTGTCAGGGTGATACCGTACACGTCCTGGAGAAGTCGAGGTAACTTCTTCAGAATCCCCATCAGCAAGAGAGCTGCTTGATCGCTCTCGCGTTTTAACCAACGTCATGCTTGATAAACCCGACGATGCCGCTCCAAATTACGTTTTGCTTCTTATCCTATCCGAACAGTTGAAGATGCTTAACGACGCCTTTGAGGCAGAGGAAGTACAGAGAATGACAGGCGACCCGAACTAATCCGGTTTCCGAGCCCCGCATACTGTGGACTGGCAAGATATGCCATCACCAGTACAACGGGGCCCGATGTGGTGCCCGGAAGAGCTTACATCCCCCCCTTTCCGGGCATAAGTGAAGAGAGTGTTGCAGATGCGATTTCTCTAATCTCAATTTCAGTGTCATTTGAAAGATCGCGGGCAAGCAATTCGATTTGCTCGAGTGTCATGAACCGCGTGTTAAGAAGTGCTGTAGCAGCATATCGAATACTGGATGACTCATCTTTGAGGAAAGGTATAAGCGTCATAACAGCTTCTGGGTGCAAGGTAACTTCAGTAATAATCTGTCGTAACAGCGTGGGTTTGCAAACGCCATCCCTGACCCATTTGGAAATGTTTCTCTGTAATTCGGCAGATCCATCGAGCATATTCTTGAGTGCCTTCTCACCATTCCCACGAATTTTCGTTCGTTTTTCCTGCACCATCTCAAGAATAAGTGCCAGATTAGCGTCGCTCTTATCCTGGACCAAAATACCAGACAAGGCATCACGAGGACTGTCCGGGATAACGCCACCATTCTCTGGATAGGGTTTCTCCCGCAGCTTCCAGTCTTCATATATGAGACGAATATCCTGAGATAATTCATCTGACTGGGGAAGCCTTGCTGCAAATGAGGCCGCCGGAAGTGCTACATCCAGCATTTCACTCCGTAACCCCAGCTTTGCAACACTTTCATGTCGTGAATTGAAAGGTTCGGTAAGGGCCTCAAACAAGTGTGAAGCACCCTGCTCAGGCATAGAGGTTTCCAGTCGTTGCAGAAGTAATTGCTGCCAATCCTGGTCCGGCATATCCGTAATAAACCGGGTACCTATAAACAAAGCTGTTCCCTCTCCTTGCATAAGGATGCGTTTAATTCCGTCTATGACTTTTGGATGTGTTTTGTGCTGATAAAGGACAGTGGCGGCTAAAACACTGTAGAACTGACTGGCGTGCAGAATTGTTGAAATTAAATCATCAAAATCGTCTGGATCAATATCGACCCTTTCTGGAGACATGTCTGCATCGACAGCAGGAAGCCTGCCAAAGTCTGAAACCAGTACAAGCGTTTTTCCCTCGCACTGCCTTTTTAAACTGGCAGCCTGCTGCCTTAGTTTATCTGGTTCAAGGCCTGAAGCTTTAGCTATCTGGTACAAAAACTTGCTTCGATCAATATCTTTATCCGTTGTTTCAAGATGTAGCAGGTCTTTCAGGCTGAGCTGATGAAAGCCACTTATATTCAAAAACGCGCCGAGCTCAAGCATGTGTTCAGGTAAAATCTCATCCAAAACCTGATGGTTATCGTTTCCAGCCAGCACAGAGAGGAGACCGATGCAATTCACATCAATTTCAGCGTAAACGCTATAAAAATCTTTCTCTCTTCCCGGATAGCGAGTGACTTCATCCTGTAACTCAATACCTGCTTTTGCATAGCATTCCATTAGCCCAACAAAACAGCTGGCGGACACCCCTCGTCCTTTATCTACGATGGCGTCAAGTGTACTAAGTCCAACCTCCTCGGGGTTTTGGAGGATAATTTTTGCAGCGCCAAGAATGATACAATCCTGCACTTTCCTCCCGCCTATGAAATCAAACAGAGAATGTTTTTCCCTTAGCTGCTTTGGCCACTTTGATTTAATACTATTCAATGCAATTATTGCATCATGGTAGCTAACCTCTGAGGGGCTACCAGAGAGAATACATGCCCAGGAAACCAGCCAAAGCCAGCCATCATGAGAATGAAGGTTCGCTCTCACCTTTTCCCTTACAACATCCCAGCTATACGTTGACACCTGGCAAAGGGCGTCTCCTGCCGAATACATGCTTGAGGATGACGATAAGGCATTCCAGCAGCAGTCGGCAAAGATGCATAATGAGTCATCCGTAACAGGCCTTCCTGCTTCAATAATCAAGTCCAGAACCTTTACCAGCTCTTTCGTTGATGTCGTTTTTCCCTGGAGCATTAATTCGCGCCATGCATCCAGAATTTCTTCTATCAGCCCAAGGTGGCTTGCAAAAGAAAGCAGTTCGCTACTGTCATCTCTTTGAATCACGTTAATGAGCAAGTTTCGTTTTAGGTTTTGCGGTTGCTGTGCGATGAAGACAGCGGCGCTATACTCTGCAAAGGTTTTATGAATGAAGGTTACTGCTTCTTGATCAAACGTGTGTATACGCTCGATGACGCCTACGCTTTCCCAGAAATCAAAACATGCCTGAACCTTATTACTGCAAGCAAGATTGCTGCCTGGCATTTCTTTTTGCCATTCAGATACACAGTGTCGGAATGTTTCTTCGAAGGGTTCAGTACCGTGCTCAAACAGTATCCAGCCTAACAAAGAGATGAACCACTTTCGCTCTGGTTCACTTGGTCCAGTCACTTCAGAACGTACAGAGGGGTATGCCGTTTCCAGCAATCTGAATAACTGTCGATAAAGAGAAATTCGAGAGCTTTCTGGCTCAATACCTCTGGAAGATAAGGATGCGAGCATGGTTAAAATCAATGGACTTCTCGATGCGACCCCCTTGAGATGCAAGGATTTCAGTTGCTCTTTTGCGACATCGAAGGTGTGCCTTCGAACCTCCGGGCTTTCGAAAGGTAAGGCTTCCATCACTTGTATTAGTGCGTCGTCAGCCTGAGACTCCTCCAGAGGAAGAAGCTCATAATGTTTCCAGTTTCCCAGCTGACCTGGTCGGTAGCCTACAGGCCGACTGGTGAGTAATACCCTCGCGTCAGGATGGGCAACTGCAAATTTGTGAATGGCATCAGTAACGAGGTTTTGGCTGACCCCACATTCATCGAGGCCATCACATAAAATGACGGCATCCTGCAGGTCAGGTGATTTGTATTTCAATCCAGAGCTGCTAAGCGCTACATCGATAAGGGCCTCTTCAAAACGGATGCCTTTATGATTGATAAGCGAGACAACCTGAGGCAGTCGTGCCAGCAATACCAAATGGCCTTCAGCTGCAAATGTTAATGCTATGCGGCGAAGCAATAATGATTTTCCAATCCCTGGCCCACCAATGATAATGCCCCTGGTAACATATCTGCCAAGGGTATGAGCATCAAACTTGTTGATGTCACTCCTGCGCTTTGCTGCATATTGGTGATAGCTGTTAAGCGCTTTGGATAAGTCATCAGGAAACTGCTCTAGATCTTTAATGACTGAGGCTTTGAGTGGGATCCAACATTTCTGTAGTGAAACCGGTTTTTCCTGCCCCGGGATTGTAAACTGAGAATAACTTTTCTCAAGCCAATCACAAACAGCTGCTCTTAGTTGAATACCACTTTCTGTGGTATCCATTTTGATGTCGATACCAACATTTCTGAAGTCATGAAGCAACGAGGTTATTGTTGCGCGACCTCTTATTCTGATGAGTTTTCGCGCGCGTTCAACCAGAAAAAACCACGCTCGACGTGGTTCATGGAATAAACGCCCCAGCAGGCTAATGGCATTGACCTCAGCACTATCATTTCCGTCTACAGCATCTACCGTGACAATTCGAAGGGAACGACACACCCGGGATAACTCCGGGAATTCAAGGCCAGCGTTCTTGATGAAATCATCACCTATTTCGTGGAGGCCATCAATTCTCCCGGTCCCAATACGAACGATATTATCAGCCAGATTCGAGCGGATGGTCGCACTGCTGTTGGGGCAAACAATCAAAATTCCACAAGCAATGCTCTTGTCGTTAATGCCTTTTGCCAGCGCGCAAAGTGCATCCCATAAATCACTGCCACGTTTCAGGCCTCGCTTGACCTGGACCTCTACCGATTTTCCCGTGTTCGTTTTTAATGAAATATCATCACCGGGCCCCCCTGTCTCAGCATCAATCAAAACCGGTACGCCATTGAAAACATCCTCAATCCAGCTGACTTTCTGTTCCAGAAGGAGAGACGTCATAGCAATAGCTGCAACACGAGCCTGGTAATCTAATCCCCTTTCTGCCGCGCTTCCTCCGACCGCTGACTTTTTACTGTTTTGTTCATCATTTTTTTCAGGTTGAACGGAATTGGGCAACTGGGGTTGAGCCACCGTCTTTTTCATTACAGTCCCTTTAAATCGGTTACGGTATAAATGAAGATACAATTACAATACAAGATATCACCACGATGAATGACCTGTGCAGCAATGCAACAGGCACATTAAAAAACGGTTGTGTCCTATGCACGCCCTTACCTTTGCAGTTTATTCCCGTCTCAAGCAAATAACCCAGGCACTGGATTATATGGATGGGGAGAGGGTCGCAAATGGACGATACCTGTCTGAATAACGTTGATTACGCTTTTCCATGGGCCATTCAGTGCTCACACTACAGACCAGTACGACGGTAATCATGGGCTGATATTTGGCATTTACCAAATAAATGAAAGGGATAACGGCGAAAGTTTTCATCGTTACCAACATCAATACGACCGACACAGCACCTCATGAAAGTTCAGCCTAACCTCCCTCAGGTAGTAAGCCTAACTATTAACCATGCCTGATTCTTTTAGTTTCAATAGCGGAAACGCCTTCTCATATGAAAAAGTAGTAGTCATAGTCAATTCAGACCACTCTCTGGCCTGGCGTATTGTGGCCGCACCAGGCCTTCTGGTCACGCTTACTCCTTGTGGACCACAGTTTTCCCTGCTCATACTGTTATTAAATTGCCGTCGCGATGAGCTTTTTCCCTGATTGAGTAATGCGTAACCCCAGACGTCCAGTGAGTGGCTCAAGAACAGACAATATAAGTGTTCTGAGTATTGTCGATGAGGCGCTTTCGTACAGGCGCAACAAAATTTCGACGTCAGACACTTTCCCACCTTTGGCAATTACCTCAACAATGCTGGATGCAAAGTTGTATGTTGTTGAAAGGACTAACTCTTCAAGTTTGTCGACAGAAGGTGCTTTGCCATTGGCATGAAGTGCTTCAAGAGCGCGACCAGCTAAAGAGTCGTTATCTTCATCTTTTTCAATGCTGTGCCCTATCGCCAGATAAAAGGCGTCCTGTAGTTTACTGATCGTATTGGGAACACCCAGTTCCACAGCTCTGAGCAGAAGCCGCAAGGAGTCATAAGGCTCATAATCATCCTGAGCGATCCACTCTTCTATCAAGCTGTAGGGAGAGGTTCGCCCAGGATGCAGTGGAATAGACTCCAGAATACCTGCATTAAGGCCGCACATTTTCTTGCGATATCTCAGGCCAGTTGCAAGAGAACAGACAATTGATACGCGCTCTTTCGAATTCCACTTGCGCCCTGCTAAAGCAGATACGGCTTGTTCAACAATTGCGCGTTCAGGTTTATGGCCCAACAAGTCAATTGTTCTCATTACCATGTCGCTGTTCATAACAGGAAGCTGATCGAGCAACACATCAAAGGCATCGAGGAATCCGGCATTTACTGCAAAAAGACAAGCAATGAGCCGTATGTCTTTATCGAGTCCATCTAAAGTTACTAACTCTTCGAATTTTGAAGTCGCCCCCTCCCTTTGCCAGTCATTTAATAAGCCACTCATAATATCTATGGCTTTTATTTGCGGTACCTGGGGCGACTGAATAAGCCGGATAATGGTGTTGATATCAACATACGAGGACGATAAAACTGTGACAGCCGAGGCGTTTGAAGAGAACTCGTCAACGGCCATCGCCTGCACAACGAGCGTCTGAATCTCGGGGGTTAGTTTCTGTTGTGCTAGATTCCAGGTCGCCAATCGGATATCTGGTGGCAGGGATGTGTCATTTGAAATCTTGATGGCAATATCGGCATCCACACAGCCCGGCTTCATGTGCCCAATCAGTATGCTGATAGTCTCCCTGTCTTTTGTTCTTTCAGCGTGTTGCCTGACGTGAGAAATATAGCGATTTAATACCGCATTACCGAGTCTGTTCACTTCAAGTTGTAAATCGCCGAGATTCAACAAAAACTCTGTATCGCCTGCAAGAAGGGTATCAATAACATTTAAAGAAATATCATTATCGCGAAGCCGCGCAACAATCGCATCTGCGCCACAATGGAGTAGATACCGTTCACCTAACCTCTGACGAACAGCTGGATGCAAGGGTTGGGAAAATGCATCAACAATAATACTGCTAATCATCTTTTCCGAATGAAATGGTCCTGTTCCCCAAAGGCTTGCAAATCTCTCGCCCATGATATTTCGCTGCATCGGTGAAACGGACATCCCATTCGCAAGACAACGTCCGAGTAGCCTCAGGCCAGTGTGGAAAACATCGTCCTCACGCTCAAGAATTTGGTCAATTATAGCGCCAGGATTTGAGTGGCGTTCGAGTGCGAATTGTATAGCCTGGGCCCATGGCCGCTTTGCGATCATTCCTAACCGAGTGGGAATTTGCTCGCTGTGTTTCTCAAGCAGCTCAGTCGAGGCCAGGTACTCCTGGACAATTGGGAAAGGAAACGCAAATCCTGCTAAGTTTACTTTGCGCAATATACCGCGACGAATCATGGCTTCATAAACATCATCTGTGTTTAAAGAGACACCAAAGCTTTTTATACACCGCGCTAACTGTCTGATGTTAATACCAACCGTATCTTTCTCTAACGCCTCGAACGCAGCACACTCAGCAATTTGCCGAAGCAAAAGCGCGTCAACACTATCATTCACAGTAGATTTAAATGCCGCAGGCCGAAACAGTGTCTCGAGGTAGATATCAAGTAAATCACTTCTTCTCAGACTCTCGTTTTCCTGACGCATAACAAGCATCAGAGCAAGAAATATCGGAATACGTACAAGGCGAGCCAGTTCTGGATGAACATCCATTTTGTCCAGGAGTGTTTGTGCGACAAGAGGCTCCCCGGGTCGGTAGAAGTCGACATACAAACGAACATCTTCATCTTGAAGCGGTGAAAGTTCTACCACAGTCGCATCTTCTGGTGGAACAATGGCTGCGGCATCCCTGACCGTCACCAACCAACGCAAACCTGGATAAGTGGCGCGAAAAACCTTAAGTCTCTCAAGTATGATAGTTCTTTGGTCACTGGATACTTCATCAAGTCCATCAAGCAAAAGTATGAAGCTTCCGGAATCAGCGGAAGCACGCCAGTCAATTTTCACATCAAAATCGCGATTATGACGTTCATTTAAATATGCCGGGATAGTCAAATCAGATTCAGATAGCTTTGTTACAGGAATAATCGCAGGCAGAAGGCCTTCAAGAGCTGTCTTGCGAGCAATTGCATTAACAAGTGTCGTTTTCCCAAAACCAGGGCCTGCAATGACCACCACTGCATTCAGCTCAGCGTTTGGGAAGTTGCGTAAATCAATCGGAGTATCAATGTTGAAATTCCGCCATCCCGGAATATCATCATCAAAATCAGGACGGCGCTCCCGGTCATAGCGGTTGCATTTTGGCCAGAGATATTCAGCGTCCGTTGACTGAACGAAATCAGTTCCAGGCACAGAAATAGTTGAAAGAGTGATGATCGCATCACGGTATTGCGCACTTCCCCAATGTTGAGGATCGTGAATAATAATTCCCGCTTCTGCACGAAGACGATCGTAAAGCGCAGTACCATCAAAGCTCAAACGTTTAGCCGCGCCTTCCAGAGCCATCTCGGTTAGAACACTGAATAACGCAGAAACAGCAACTGATGTTGAAGGCATCCAATGGGGTACATAGTCCCGTACCAACATTTCAGATGGAAAGACACTGATGTCCAGATGATTAATTATCTGCCATACATTCTGAATATCGTCGTTGAGCAGCCGCTGAATTGATGACACTAATTTGAGTTGCTCAGCTGTCAGGCGTTTTTGCCATTCAATAATATCTGAGCTTTCGTGACGCCTCGTGATTTCTATCAACTGAGAGGCAAGCGCCGATGGCTCGCCCAGCACCAACTCAAGGCGATCTTCCAGTTTAAAATCCGTATTCAGCTGACGAAGGAATGAAGGCCACAGTCCTTGCCATGCCGAACCTTTAGCCTCGAGTGTAAGTTTGACCTGATAGAACCTACGGGCCCCATCAGCAAAGCGAACAACAAAATCATCGACTGATTGTGGTGCCTCAATTCTGACTTCTACTGGTTGATCCCTGCGCGGACGTTCACGCGGATCGAGCATTCTGCCGAGGTACAATGCTGCGACTTGATCTTGATATCTGATGCCAGCCTGAGTTGCCGGACCTCCTCTTTCAGCCAATTTTCGTTCCTCTGCACACAATGATGACGATTGCCTTACTCTCTTATGAGCAGTATCGCACAGTGCCTGAAACTTAAACAAGCATCAGAAAATTAAGCAATTTATCTCAATTGAATGAACATAATCGGCTGGAGCAACCACTTTATCCTGTTCCTGAAAAGCGATGCTATTCACCAGTAACTTGATGCCAAAGAGGTTCGCTTCATACTGGCGTGTCAGCAGATTTTTTTCTTCACTTGTTTGCAGCGAACCATAGATTTTAAGGCAAGCTCTGCCAATAAAGGTTTTAGGCAGGGACTTAATAATGACAAACCCAAGATAATGCATCCTGAGCTATTCATGCATTTCTGTCTTGCCAGATTGCAACATTAGATTACTATTTTCATAATCAAATTCAGAACTAAAAAAGTGCAAAGTAGATCGCTGATAGAGCTATGCAAATTTAAAACGCTATTGACCTCTTCAACAAAACGTCAGTACGTAAATGATTGTCCAGTAATGTCTGCTCCTCACTCAAAGCAGCCATATCAAATGGATGCATGACAGGTTTGGCTGGCATTAAGAAGCGGGCGTTTAAGCATTTGCCCATGTAAACGGCGTCCCTTCAGAGCGCATTTGACTATGTTGATGAGGCCTTTGACGTGTGGCGGGAACGCTCTCGTCATACCTGGCAACTGGATATCTCGTGGCTCGGGACGCAGGGGATTAAACGCCAGAATGAGACAGCTGCAGAGAGTGACAACATCCCTGCTGAGGATCAGCTTTCGCTGGAGCTTGAGGTTCCGCCTGTCGCGACTGAGAGCACTGGAGTGCCCGCCGTCGGGGAGCAAGAAAGCAATTCTAACGATGTGCGGCAAATTCCGTAGGACAACCCTGTATCCCGCTCATCGTCCGTAGGGTCGACGTTCTGGTCAGTCTGCCAGCGGGTGTTCTGCCAGGTGAAAAAGGTGATCCGAGAACAATGGTGATTAAACCTGTGGCGATTCAGTCCCGGTGAGAGAGGTGAATGCGTTTAGCGCCGAATGAAAACGCATCACTTTTTTCAGGACATAAGTGAGGCATGCCTTAGATGTTTATGCGTGAGAATGGAGGTCCGCTATGTGCCAAAAGCAGACATTGCTAGAAATAATGTTGCGCAGCGGAAAAACGCAATTATATATAATTGGGTTGGAAATTAACTGGTTTAAGTCCCTAAAGTATGCACGGTGCAAAATCGAGGCCTGGCGCATACTCTATACCCAGAGACGCCCTCATCCTGAGCAGGACTGGATGACCTCATCCGAATTTGCTGAAAAGCCTGCCGCAGGATATGCAGCCAACATGTGGCCGGTTGTTCCTGATTATGACTAGTATATATTCGGATTCAGGATCATGAGCCAATATTGCTTATCATATATTTTATCGATGGACAATCAATTCAAAAGTTGATAATACTAACTTACATTTTTTAAAGAAAAAAGCGGGCTTTATGGAAATCGAAGAATTTACTGACACATATTCAGACGACATTATTTATTTAAGAGAAGCAAGAGAGGCGCTTCTGACACACCCTCTTCGTTCAGAAATGCCTAATTATTGCAATGCGTCCCTGAGTAGGATATATGCAATTGTAATGATTGGCAGCATTGAGTCAATGCTGGAAAGATGGCTTGACCGTGATAACCTTGAAATACTAAGCGTTTATTTTAAGCCGAAAGTAACCAATGCCGTTCGCATTAACGGATTATGTTCGTCTTTTACCTCGAAAGGCATCAATGTTAATAAAAACGTATTTGATGATTATTTGGCGATAAAATACATACGTAATGCGATAGTACATGCCAGCTGGGAGAAACAATCCGGTGGTCTGAAACAAGATGAAATAGACTGGATTCATAGTCGTGGATTCCCCACTGATACCCGCAAACTCAATTCAACGCACTGGCAGCGATTTGAATGGGTTAATGAAAACATGATGCTCTACATTGCACTTTCAGGATTGGCAAAAGCTCCACCTGCTCATCATGCGGGTACAGTAGGTATTGATATCAAGCCGTTGCCAGATACCAGTGGTATCATCAACTGGTCAGACTGGCCCAGACTCTACTGGTCGAATCTTGAACGCATCTCTGAGTCATTAAACACAAGCATAGAACAAGGGATTAGCCAAAATGAAAGTAATTGGTCAGAAAAACTCGCGGGCTCAGATTTCAACAAATTAACATCCTTGCAAAAAAGTCGTCATCTCATTCTGTCTGCTTTTGCTTCAGTTAAAAATGGGGAGCGTATAGTACAGAATACACTCGAGATTTCAGAAAATGTATCCATGTGCTGGAACCAATTTGTTGCCCATTGCCCGGAATTTAGAAGTTTAGAAAAGTTAGAAGTCAGGTCTGCAATAAGCACTCTTTTTATCATGCATGAAAACAATATTCATCCTATAAATCATATTTTCCCGGAAATTAAGGAGGACGCCCCATTCAAGGTACATGAAGATTTGGTTTCAGTGTGTTTTGAAAAAACAGATCTACTCACAATTACTGATATTGCCAAAGCTTATAAGCTGGGAAGAATGGCATATCGTGTAATGCCAAACATTATGCCGCTAAAATTGTTTTCTTATTTAATACCAATTTGTTCCCCTGAAAGAATTCAGGAGTGGCATAATCAATCAAATTATATTTCTGATATTTATAAATTAAATCGTCTCTGGTATGCTTCCATTGAAGGGCGTCAGTTGAATCTTGATGCAATTGATTATTATCAAGATTTAATTAAAGAATTCAGCAAAACAAAATAACCCGCACATACATTCAATAGGTCAGGCGATCGTCTGACCATTTTTAATCAACAGCATTTGGCGAGGTTGATTAATGCTTGGCAATATTAATAATTTATTTTCGGTTCCGCTCCTCGCTCACAGCGGACCTTCAGCTCAGTCAGCAACGTCCGCTGCGTGCCAGAAGCGGACTATGTTAAAGAAAAGAGCTTGAGGTGGCTGAAGTCAGTATAGGTGCAACAAATGTGGTAAATGAGGGTTGAACCAATGGTAAGCAAAAGCTATTTTCGTCTATGTAGGATATATCTCCAAATAGCTTAAAATCCCCAGATGCAAGAATGGTAGTATGGTTTTGATAATTAGAACAGCGAGTACATCAGGCACTCTATTCAAATGATTTATAAGGGAAAAATGACAATGCTTAAAACCTGGAATGATTTAGAAAGTTATACCCAATATGTCTACTCGACCTTGCTTAACCCACGAGATAATGGAGTGGAAGTTAGTCGTAACGTTATCCTTAAGGGATTAAAAGGTGAATATCAAATTGATGTATATTACCAATTTGAAAATGCAGGCTTTATACATCGTGTAGCGATAGAGTGTAAATATCACAATCGCCCGCTTGATCGCGATACTATTATGCCGTTTTGCAACAAAATCACAGATATTGGGAATATTATCGGGGTAATAGTCAGTAAGTCTGGTTACCAAAGTGGCGCACAAGAATACGCAGAAAAACATGGCATTACTTTACTGACAACTGATGATTTACCAAAATTTAACATATTGGTTGCCGATTACTTGATAAATTCAACTTTACCTACAAAAGACTGGATCGGCGAGCCTTTTTGGATTTTGATGGAAAGAGAGGAAGATAATGTTTCAGGTTCATACTACAAGTTTGCACAAAAACATAACGGAAGAGATGTAATCCCCTTATTCTTTTCAAAGCGTGAAGCAATTGACTTTCTAAATGAATCTGAGCAGTCACTGCATTTTGCAATAAGAGGTGTTCCACAACATTATTTGAAACGGTTGATAGCAATAACAGAGCGGTTAAAACCTTTATTCTTCTTAATGCTTCCCGCTTTGAATGAAGAACAAGCCAAAGGTTTATTAATTGAACCAACTGAATTAATGAAAAGATATCTACTATCAGAAATATCACCTGAAGAATATCAAGAGTTTTACGTTAAAAGGAAGTCGCGTTACAAGAATGAGCTTACTCTTTTTAAAATATTAAAAGCAATGAAAGGTAAAATTGGTGCAGAATTGGCTGAAAAAATTTTAAAAAATAAAAAAACGTAATTGCGGAGCCGTGATCACGGGAACCGTTCAACCTGATGTGCTTGCGTTAAAGGTGAAGTGAAGGGCCATTTGCTGAAAAAAAGATTAAGATTTCGATGCAAAGCAAACGGTCTGCTGTGTGCCAAAACCGGACGTTGCTGACACCAATATAAGGAATTAAATAGAATGGTTCTAAATGTTAAGAGCCATCACAATACAAAGCACGCTACATTAAAAAAATAAAATTAGCCATCATCTTGAATAGCACATATACAATTTGCTAGCCGTGTCGGTTTTAAAAGTCGATAAGTATATTTCTTTTTTAAACTCTGAATATGCCCTGCCAATGTGTATCCACTACGTCTTGATAAGTTACTTTTCAAATCGGATTCAACTTTAGTATAGTCTTTCACAAAAGCATTGTTTGGTGACTCAATCATAGCTTCTATAATATCAGCTAACCCTTTAAAACCCATTTTTAAATTATCTAGATCGACGACATTTAACTCTTCAATGGCTAGCGTCAAGTCAGAACTTATATCTGTCACACTATCACCCTGAAAAGCGACAACCCATTGCCCATGAGCAATCCTATTCCTGAGTGTGCTTGGCGTTTTCACATAGTCAATGATTAATTGTTTAATATAAATCTCAGCAGAAGATAATTGAACAGAATTGAATGTTGGTGCTAATAAAACTTTAGCCTTAGCTAGTTTTAAGCATCTACGCCATTTAGCTTCCATTCCTTTTATGTTTTTTATATTCTCTATTTCGCTTAATTCAAAACCATAAGGTGTGTGAATTAATTTTGAGAATAATGCTTCAGTCCAGGCGGAATAAATTAGCGAAAGAGTTTTCGTATGGATTCTTGCCTCAGTATCTCGATCATTTTTTAAAGCAAGATTCAAACTAATCTTAGCAATACGCCAAGCGCGATCCAATTCTTTAACGTTTTTTGTTTGGGATTGGAACACGATAAGTTGTTGGGCTCTATCCATAACGCGCCTTAGGATGAAATTTGCGACTCACAAGTATGGAAAAAATACTTAGAAAATATTTTTTCCATACCTGGAATTGAACCAGGAACCTCCATCAAACCTCAATAGATGCAGATTTAAAGGCGCTCTACCAAATTTGAGCTATATGGGCATAGGCATGATTACAAGCATGTTAAGTTTTGTCAAGTTTTTTGTCGGTAACCCAATGTTCAGCCATAAAATGGCATTAATCGACTAATGCATGAGTAGGAAATTCAGACTGATAGCTATCATCAAAGCTATAAAATAAAGCTAGCGGTGCTGAACTGCTTCCTGTTGTTTAACACGGCATGTTTTAAGTAATAACATCATCATACTGCGAATGTCTTCTCCTCGCTCATAGCAGACCTCGCAACACTACAGGCGGTCCGCTGTATGCCAGGAGTGGAACCAGGTGTGCCAGAGACTCTCTAAAAGTTGATGGTTCTTTTTGTATGGATACTTACACGTTTATCACGTGCAGATTCCATCACTTTCTCCTTATCGCAGAACGTTTGTATAGGCTTCTAGCCTTTATTCAAACCGCTGTTCCCTTTCACTATCTTCCCTTTGTTCACGTTCTTTTTGGCGTTCGACCCACTGACTCATTTTTTCACAAACTGTTTTGGCAGCCTCGGCGATATCTGGACGCTCGTGTTTACTCAACGCACCGATGACCCTTGATCTAGCTTGCATTATGTTCGCCAAGCTACCAGTCCAGGAGGATGGAGTGATTCGCTCAGCAAAAGACTCCAGCACAGCTAATGGCTCAGGAGAGGCCTCTAACAGTTCTATAGCAGCTTCGTGTAGGGTTAGTACATTCTGTTCATCATTCTTTGACCAGAGAGTCACACCAGCCGCAATGGCAGCCCAAACACTGGGATCATTTCTGGCACGGCACCATTCAATCAAGACGCTAGTACTTACATCAGCAAGAGGAGAACGGCGTAAACTGCCACGACGAATAAAGAACTGTCTTCCCTGCTGCTGTTCCTCGGTGCATTCAAAAATGCAATTGAGAAATGATTCAGGCATTAACGCAACAGTTGTTGCTATAGTCTTCTCGAATCCCAAAAAATATCCATAGTGTTCATCAATGACATTGAAAATTGCGTCCAACCACTCAATTTTTTTTGCCTCATTACCATCGAAACGCAATGCGGCATCGATAACTCGCTCCATGTAAAAATCAATTGTCCCTCTTTGGCCTCTGTCGCTGTTTTTAATCCGCTGGATTGCAGCAGCAAGACCAATCAACCGAAAGTCTGCGCCAAGCGTATCTGCCGATTTTTCTTTACCATGCAGTCTCATGGAGAGCGCATGCAAAATGACATTATCTCCGCTTGCTTTACTCAGGAGTCGCTCAGCAAGCTCGAGAAGACGAATTCTCGGCAAATCGGCGTATTGTTCTCGCCATAAAATCGACTCATACATGAAAGGGCGAATGTCTGGATCTTCCAAATACTTCATGCAGCGATCCAAATCATTTACTGTAAATTTCCCCCAAGGATGCAAGCCAACCAATACCTGTCGAAGTTCAGGATGCTGCGCACATTGGTCGAGAAACTTCTGTGCCAATGATGGATCGACAGAGTCAACTTCTTCGATGAATCCCCCAACAACTCCAAAGTCTTTGTTAGCATCTGGCTGTTTTTCAATTTGTTCAACAAGTCGCTGCCAGCCAATACGTAGATCATGTGCCCCTCGAGCAAGCCCTCGACCAAAGACAGCACGATAAGGCATTCCACCGATAGAGAACAGATCTGCTCCTAACTCCTCAAGAACATGATTTGATAAGGCAAAGTCCTGTCCCAATTGAAGTGCTTTAGCTTCAAGTCGTTTTCCTGCTGCGGTATATTTATCGGAGTCCTCATGATCAAAATCCGCATCCAGTGCCCAATAATCATGATTTGTACTCAACAAGTATGTCTTTATTGTTGGAATTAACGCATTGGGCTTCAACTCCTTCTCTAAGGCAGCAAGATTATCCGGCAACGGCTCAACATCATCTCCATCGCCATGCTTGGTATAGTCAAAATAGACCGTTGAACGAACGGCTTTCCAGCCTTCCCCCCAAGGACTTAAAGCATTTAATGTACGGGCAGCATCGACGAGTTTGTCTCGCATTGCTTCTTGAAACCAAATTCCTCTGAATTTGTCAGCCAAGATTGATCTTGCAGGCCTTTCAAGCTCAGGATCTCCGGATGCCGCTAATTGGATAATGACGTCAATAAAGGCGCTGCGCCATTCGACAAGTTCATCATAGTTGGGTTCGTATCCATAGTCTCTTGGTCGAGCTCCAAACTCACCAACCCCAAACCCTGACCACGGTGGGCCATCCAGGGCAGTTGACAGCATCTTTAAGCCCAAAGATTTACGCGTAATAATACTTGATGCAATGCACTCGTTCATTAAAGCAATACGCTGGCTTAGGGATGCATGAGTACCAGACATATACGCCAGGAAAAACCTTGGGACCATGTTTCGAGCAGAATTCAGGTCATTATTATCGGCTTCGTCCTCTGCCATTTGAATAAGAAGCCTGGCGCATCGTTCAAAGGCGTTCGGTTCGTATGCCATCAATTGTAAAAGACGCAGAATACTACGTCGCTGCGGATTGTAGCCCGGTTCCATAACTTTGAAATCAGATGATGAGAGTACGGCCTCAATTCTGTTGAGCAATGCTTCAGGTGCAACGGGTCCGATATACCCAAGTATTCGTAACGAAATATCATTTAACTCGGCTATTCTTCCTAACATTCCTTCAGGCTGAAGCCAGGCTTCTACAATTTCTTTCGCAACAGGATGGTCATGTAACAACCCCAAGCGATGCGAAAAAGACATTAATAAACGCTCACGACCCGGAGCTTCAAAAGTCGCCCTAAGTTGATCGACGGGAATACTGTCGAGTGCGGATGCTGCCAATCTGTTAGCAATGGCATGAGGTAAGATAGCTCTCCAGTGAGATCTTTTCTGAACGATATGACGTTCCATCAGCTTCTTAACGGCTTTAAATAAATGGGTTCTGGAATACCCAAATAGCGCCCCTAATATTTCCAGTTCGTCGGTAGCAGCATCTGGACTAGATACCGAGAATGAATACACCAGTGACAATATTTCAGCTTGCTCCCGTAAATTACCATCAGGATGATTACGCTGTTCAAACAAGCGATTAAACAACTGTGCATCAGAGATTAGAGCCAAACTCTCGCCTTCCACCCCTCTTTCAGCTATAGCCAAAGCAACTCTTGCATTCCCATCTGCAAACTCAGCAATACGACGGGCATTATTCTGACCAATAGAAGGGAAGCGACGGATAAGAAGTTGCTCTGCCACCCCTGGACCATCTGTCTCAATATGGATGACCTCAGTTGTCTGTGGTTTGTCATCCCTAATGTCGTACTCGATTGTGATGAGGCTTACTTCTTTTCCTGCGGCTGATACCTTGCTGGCAAGCGAAGCATGGAGTTCTGATGGACAATTATCAAGGATCATAATTACTCGTCGGTCCTCAGCGATCAGCTTATCAAGCATTGCTGTAGTCGACGGTACTGGCTCAGAGCCAGTATCAACATAAATAGCTACTGTCCGGTCAAGCGCATCTGTTCCAACAGTTTCATCAAAGAGCGCCTGAACGATCCGAGTCTTCCCGACACCAGATAATCCTGTAATACGAACCGCCTTATTCGTCGAACGTATAAGTTCTCGCATTGGGCTAATTGCTTCATCAATTTTGAGTTTTTGCCCCTTTCCCGACGGTAAAGTAATGGTTACACCTGGGGCTGAGATTAAAGTGTCTGTAACACCTTGTGGCGGATTGCTCCAGGCTCCGTAGGGTTGCCAGCCGGAATACCCTTGCCCAAGCTTCCCTTTTACCCACAGCATGACTGATGGATGTTGGCGCAGCCATTGAATGAGTTTGGAACGGTCGTAGAAATCAACATGAAGATTGCTTTTGTTAGGATCATCTTTTACTGCATCCCTCATCGCATTAAGACGATCCGCCTTTCCTGACGGCGAGCAATCATCACCCAGGCTGACAATGATGTAGCTACCTTGCTTTCTGGCTTGTTCAGATATGATGGGTGAAAGCGTTTGGCAGGTGCTCATTTCCTTCTCAATTGTAGCCTTTGGCATCTTATGTTTCTTTGCCTGAAAGACCGTATTAGGCCTTACAAGAAAGCCTGGTTTCAGTTGATCAACTGGAACTTGAACATGGATATCAATCCCTCCGTCAGGGGCTGTAATTGAACCAGACCAATTTACACATGCTGGGCTATAGCCACGCATTGCCACTTCAGCTTCTGCTAGCCGAGCTATCAGCTCTTCCAGCTGGATATCGGAGAGCCGAAGTAATTCGTCCTTTTCAATGTCAAAGATTGCCACGCCTTCACCTTAGTAAAAAATTTTTGCCATTATTCATACTTTGAGTTCACCAAAAACCGAGTAACCTCTATCCATTCTCCAAATACTCAGCTTTCATGCATCGTTCGTTTAGGTTGACATCCTGTGAGTAAGATTAAAATACAACTGGCGTCATCTTCGTTTCCCAGATTTTATTCAAAATTATCAGCTTCACCTTTCTTGATTAGGGCATCAGATGCGGCAATAACTTCTTCTTTCAACTTCTCATGCCACAACCAGAGCACGGAGCTATATAGCAAACGTTGATCGTTTGGTGAAACTGAGATTATCGCCTGAGTGGCCTGTATTAAGGACAAGCTGGTGCACTGAATCGGCTCTAACAGCCCTTCATTAGATGGTCCGCATAGCAAGAGATCTTTATTTGAAAGCGATGTACCGAGCTTGAAGCCAATGCTGTCAATTCCTGCATGAATATACTGGTTGGCAAAGCCGTAGTGCGGTCGCAAAAAGTCCAGCTCGACAAATTCCTCAATATCACTAAAGCGAACCTTAGTTCTGGCACTGGGTTCTTTTCCTAAAGCTTTTGCGGCCCAACCTAATTCATTGCCGAAACCCGCTTCATACTTATCAACGATATCATTTCTTTCGAGATCAAACCGACTTAAATCTTCTGGGGAGAAAGAAGTAAAACCCAACTCTTCACTATATTTATTATAGCGATTAGCAGCTTTTCGCCTCTGTATGCTCTGAAAATCCGTGAATCTTTTCGCCAGGTCTTCGTCGCCTTCTGCAATAAATATCAATATGGCCGTGGTTTCATGGAGCGTTCTCCAACGGGACATTGCACCGTCTGCAAAGCCACCCTTTAGAAGATGAGATATCTCGCAGGAAACCTGGACAGCACGTGCGTGCAGTCGGGTGGTTATGTTCAGTTTTGCGGACCTTTCTCCAGAACCGGTGCGATACTCACTGTTTACCTCATTACTGATTTCAGTACACCCATAAATTAATGCATCCAGCCGCTTTAAAGGGGACTCCCATGTTGTAAATAGTCTTCCTGTAAATGCATCTAAATTTTCGTAGTGATCCTTTAATACCTCCCCTTTAGCCTCATCCAAATACTCGAACATTTTCAACGCAACTAAATGCTCTATGTCTTCAGAATGAGTATCTAACCACTCAGCCATCTCTGCGGGAGACATATTGCCGCTACCAGCCACATCCTGTATCTGAGAAAGTACTTTTTTGTTTAACAAGTTCAGTTCCTTAGAGAGGGTCAGCACTCCGTCGACGTAGTAAGTGGCCTTTACGTCGACACTAGCGGGGCATCAATACGGGAGTAAACGAGCAGACAACCAGCTTCTTCGATCCGCGAGTGAAGGCTACGTAGAGATGTCGGGCATCCATCTCCTCAGTGGCGGTTATAACGGCCACTTCCGCCTCTAGTCCCTTCAGCAACAGAGTACTACCAATGGCACGTTGCGCAAGGGGCCGAATCTCGTGTCGGTTTCGTTCGCGCTCCCGCACCGTGGCCTCGGCAAAGCTGCAACTCCCCTCCGCAGCTATTTGCATCGCGCGCAGACAGCAATACAACACATCCGGACGATAGACTCGGGCATTGTTTTGCCTGGTCAATGCGCGTAGTGCCTCGATGGCCAAGGGAAAACTTGGGGCATTAGTGAAAGCGAGCAGTGTGGCTTCTGCTTCAGTCGCTGGATTGTGTGCAGTCCCCCTGCGTAAGCTCTCCAGTCGGCGCTGCAAAACAGCTACTCCGACCTGCGTCATAACCTCTGAGGCAAACTCCACTAAACAAATCAGTGCGTCAGCAGACTGCAGGTTGAATGTCGTTCCAAACAACGTGAGGTCGGCGAGGTCGACGGGCTCTACTGCAGCAGCACCCGGTGTCTGACTGGCCATTTGCCGGCGACCACGAGGGTTACGGCTATCGCCAATCACCAGAACGTCTCCTTCCCGCGTAACAGCCTGTGTTAACGCAGCGGTGAGCCGCTGCTGAATGGCAGTAGCCGGTTGCAACTCGACCCAGACAACCTCCGGCGGGGCCTGGCGTAAATCAATGCCACCTCCTGCTAGGAGTATTCGCCGACACTCCAGAAGCCATTGGCCAAATTCGGGCTTGCCTGCGTTCGTCCAGCGCCAAGGCTGGTTAAGCTCGCCGATAGCAGTAAAATGCGGAAGCACGTGGGTATTCCAGTCCACAAGCTGATTACCGCGAAAGCCGAAGATAGCCTGCATCGGGTCGCCAAGAACACATGTGGGAAGTACCATGGAAAGTGCTGTAACGAGATCGTGTTGCACTAAATTGCAGTCCTGGTACTCATCGACAATCAGATGGGCATAGCTTGCTGCGAGGACCTCATTGAGGTGCCCGCTTTGAAGTAAATGCCTGGCAGCCATGCGTATTGCTGGGTAGTCGGCTCCGGGATTCTGGAGCAGAAGGACAGCAGCAGCAACAGCGCTTCGCTGCGGAAACATCGCCACCAGCCGCATGGAAAAACCATCAATTGTGGCAATGTGGTAAGCCGAAGCGGGCACTCCGGCTTTTTGCATGCGCAGACGCAGTGTTGTAACACCCGCATTGGTATGAGTGAGGATGAGAACCGGCTTTGCCCCAGTATGTTGGGACAGTGTATCGGCGATGAGTTGCGTCTTGCCACAACCAGCAGGGGCCGTGATCGCGCCTCGACGAAAAGCGAATAAATTGTACTCAGGCGGCATGAGCCCACCGGTAGAGGCGAGTGATCATAGCGACAAATTCTGGCTCTGAGATTTGGCAATAGGGACCAAGAATATCGCGTGCCACATCCTCGAATTTGGTGACCGATTTAAACCAACCGTTTTTACGGTTACGCGCTGCCAGCCCCAGCAGTTGTCGCGTTGCGAGGGGATATGGCATACCTAGCTGTTGTCGCTGCAGCCGGATTTGGGCGAGAGCCAGTTGTCCGTTTGACTGAGTCTGGATATGCGCAGCCACCAAATCTTCTTCCACAAGGTCTATGGCTCGCTGAAGCAGAGCATCCACACCCGCATCCGGCAGACTCAGAAACAGTTCGTCTTCCAGAGCACGTCCTTCTCGCCAAGTGATGTACTCCCCACCAGCATCCACGTAGGCCTGTACGGTCGCCGCAGTGGGCGGCTTATCTGCATCAACCATGACCAATACCCGATAGCCAAGCTGGCGCAATGCGAGTCCGCGAACAAAGCACCGGTCAGGCTCTCCGCCGCCGACATTCACATATGCAGTCCCAGCGGCTAGCATCGACGCTCCGTTTATGTTCGTCCAGAAATGGTCCAGGCCACGAATTAGACCAACTTCACTGGCACCCTCGCAGACTATGACGCTACGAGCGAGAAACGCTTCCGGATCAGCCCTAACGGTGCTTTGAATATCATCAGCGACACCTACCTGGAGAACCTGATGTGCACCATCCGGAGACTTACGTACCACGAAGAGCTGATTGCCGTTAAGCTCGCGGACAGCGACCGGGGAATGGGTGGTTAGAAATACCTGGAGGGGTGGGGAATTTTCCTTCGCACCAAGGGAGTTCAACAATCGGGTAAGGCGATGCGGTTCCAGTCCGTACTCTACTTCGTCGACCAGAGCGACAGACGCCTGCTGTGTTGCTGCACGCTGCATTCCTGCGACCAGTAGACGAGATGAGCCTGTTCCCAGTGAGCGCAAGGGCACTCCTGTAGCATCGTGTAGCGCAATGGCTCCGTCGCCGATCGATACAGCGTGCGCGTCCAGCAATGCCTGGGTGCCGCCACCCACTGGCACGCCAAGTTCATTGGCTTTCTGGTTCACGATTTGCAGTGTTGCGGCCAGCTGTACACCAGCCTGACCGCCGAAACCGTTTCGGGCCTGGCGTGCCGCATTGGCCAATTCAGCGCCAAGATTTGGTCGTTCTGCGGTCAGTCGATTGAGTACCGAACCGCGTGTCCATGACAGGTTGGAACTAGCATAAGTCCCGAGCCGGGCTGGGGCTAACAGTAACCGATCCTTCCAAGCAATATTGCGCTCCTGCCCTTGTGCCTGAGCGCGCTGTGATACTAGCGACCAGACAGGCTCTAGCTCGCTATCCACTGTCAAACGTAAGCAAAGAACCGTTTCCAGACCCTGTTCAGGTTCTTCGGTGACTAACCCGTTTGCACGGTCGAAGGCCTGTAAATAATTTCCGTACGAATCCAAGCGCATCAGAGCACCGGGCAACGAACCAAGCGTCAGAGTGATGCTGATGGGCTGGGTTACATCCAGCCCATAAAAATCAGTATCGGCAAAACTGATATTGCGGCGGGCACCAAGGCAAAGGTCAATCGCATCGAGAATAGTAGTCTTACCGCTGTCTCCTGGGCCAATCAGGCAGTTGAGGCCTGGTGAAGGTAGCCAGTTCAATAAACGGATAGTTCGGAAATTCTGGATCTCGACTTTACAAATTCTGGTCACGGAGTTGCTCCTTAATTCTCATTTTCTTCATCTGCAACGTGATCGCGAAAGACATCCGTGAAGAAAATATACAGCGCAAAAAATATATTACGCTCTCAACGAGAAAGGATCTAAACAGAGATATCTACCTTACTGTTTTATCTGATCGTTCTTTGATCTACACCTCAATCTTGTGGCATGTGCGAGGAACACGCGGTCCGTATTTTGCTCGCTAAGTGTGCGAGTAATGAAGAAACTCTAGTATTAGCCTTGCCTGCTTCTGGCATACAGCAGATAAACACGTAACTCTAAAGCGTCTACTGAGAGCGAAAAGCAAACCTTACGCAATCTTTTTTAAGGGATTTCTCGCTATGATGTTAAATACTATTACTTTTGTGGGTTTTAAGCAGCGGGGAACTTGGTGTTATGAAGTCCAGAAACGGGCCAAACGGAGTGCATTTCTTCGATCGGAATACAGGTTTGAACATCCTATTAGACGAATTGCACCTTCAGGGGGCAGTTTGGTCGACGTCTCCCCGTCAAGTCTCAATAGCACTCACCAATCTTTGCGATCTCCATTGCGCGTACTGTTTTGCGCCCAAACACAAGGCAGTGCTGCATACTGACCAAGTACTTAGCTGGTTAAAGGAATTGGATACTGAAGGATGCTTCGGCATCGGCTTTGGCGGAGGGGAACCAACTCTCCATCCAGATTTCGTCGAAATATGCAAACGGGCTGCCGGGGAAACTCAGCTTGCCGTTACATTCACGACCCATGGTCATCGTTTGTCGCAACAATTAGTTAAACACCTCAAAGGATCAATTCACTTCGCGCGTATTAGCGTTGACGGGACAGGCAGTACCTATGAAGAACTGCGCGGAAAACCTTTTGCCAATTTACTTAAGGGAATTGAATCGATTGCAACATTGTCGCCCTTTGGAATAAACGTCGTGATAAACGAACGTACAGTCTTTGAGCTTGATGCAGTAACTGAGCTGGCGCAACAGTTTGGAGCTAGTGAATTGCTGTTATTGCCTCAGCAAGCAACTAACGCGGTCGCAAGTATGAATGAAGTGGTCGGCCGAGAGCTCAAGAACTGGGTCTCCAACTATAGAGGAGAGGTTCGACTTGCAGTAAGTGAGGTGGGAGCGTCAGGACTACCCATATGCGATCCTCTTCCTGATGAAACTGGCCTTCGAGCCTACGCGCACATAGACGCTTCCGGCATATTGCGTATGAGTTCTTATTCAACCACCGGTGTGGATATTGGCGAAACCGGTGTTCTGTCAGCGCTTAAGCGACTTCGTAATACCTTAGAGATGAAATAAGGGGCACAGTAATGAAAATTTGGAACGGATATGGTTCTGAGCATTCGATGAACTTAGTTCTCATCGGAAAATTCAAGCAAGAGCAAGATGCAGAGAAGGTCGAGAAGGATATTAAAACGCTCAGTACTCAGGCTGAGAAAGATGAATGTTACTCGATCCCTTTTGATGAGCCAGAGAATCAACGGTTTTCAGATGAAATGCTCTCATTACTATGCAGCCTAAAACTCCACACTTTAGGACCAACCGATCTTGGTCAATTGGTGTCAGATCATCATCTAGATCGAGAAGGCGATAGAATAACAATAACTACTGATGAGGCAGAGGTATCCGCGTTCGTGAAGCTGTTTGTCGAGGCTGGAGCAAAGGTCGAGATTTTCTCAGCGCATGACTATCCGTCCGATTCCAGCGATGCCAGTTGAAAGAGGATGCATTGATGCCTGAAGTAAATTGGAAAGTATTCAACGAACTGCCCGGTGCAGCAGATGTGAACTTCGAAAACCTTTGCCGCGCTCTGGTACGCCGACACTATGGTCGTTTCGGTCGCTTTAAGCAACTTGCAAATCAGCCTGGGGTGGAGTTTCACCTCGAGCTGACGGAGCCTTGTGATCTCGGTGCGCCACCAGGCTGGATTGGTTGGCAATGCAAGTGGTATGAGCTGGTGAATGGACAAGATTTGGGAGCCTCCCGCCGCAACAAGATCATCGAAGGTATCGAAAAGACGCGTAAGCATGTCCCTGGAGTAACCAACTGGAAGCTTTGGACTCATCACACGTTAACAAAAGGTGATCAAGAGTGGTTTTTCGCGCTAGAGCGAGACCGCTTCCCCGAATTGAAGTTAGAACTGCTCACTGCTACTGATATCGAAGATCTTTTGGTCGGACCGGGAGCGCTTTTACGGGAAACCTACTTTGGTGAACTGGTTCTAACCCCAGAGCTAATTGCTGAGCAGTATAAGCTTGCCGTGGCTCCATTTAAGAACCGCTACCAGCCAGACGTTCATGTAGCGGTGGGGGCTGAGGAGAATATATTCAGGCATCTGTGCAGCCAAAACGCATGGGAATCTCTGGAAGAACTCTCAAACGCTTTAAAAAAGAATTATACGAGCATTGCTTCGGTTACTGAGCAACTCAAAATTGAGCTCAGGACTGAAGTTGAATTACTCCTGTCCCGGGTTATTGGGTTGACTGAGTTTATTGATGGTTTACACACGGCGCTCGGCAAAGGTGACTTTAACTCTGTACATCAAGCGTTGGTTTCAAATCCTCGTCAGCCGGTACGTTATGACAGGCTACTTTCGAAATTGCGTGGAGCTCGCTTTGACGGGGCTCCGTTAACCGCTAATTTGGTTGCAGATATTCACATGGTTTCGTCTGTTCTCCGCAGTCTGGAGCAGTCAATTGGTGCTCGGGCAGTTGCTGTACTTGCGGCGGCAGGTGAAGGTAAATCTGAACTTGCAGTCAAGGTAACCCAGCCAGAAGGGGAATTCCCAGGGGGAATTCTCCTATTGGGTAAGAATCTTCATTCAGGTCAAGGGCTTGATGATCTCGTAACTGCCTTCAAGATTTCTGGGAGGCCAGCAGAAAGTTTCGACCGCTTGATTGAGGCCGTAGATGCGGCAGGCCAGCGTGCAGGCAAACGCATACCTATTGTTATTGACGGTCTGAATGAGGCGGAAGATCCGAGAAATTGGAGGGATGAATTATCCCGAGCGGATGAGCTTCTAAAGAATTTTCCTTATGTTTTGTTAGTTGTCACTCTTCGCAATGAATTTGCCCAGATGTGTCTGCCTGAGGGGTTTCCCCAAGTTGAACATAACGGGTTTCAGGAAGATCCGAAGACAGCATTTGACAAGTACTTTGAGTACTACCAGATCGATGCTACCGATGCGGATCTACCAGTCGAACTCTTGCAGCACCCCTTAACACTGAGAATTTTTTGCGAAGTAGCAAATTCTCCTCGTCAGCATATTGTCGGAGTGGAAGCATTGCCCCGTTCGCTTGCAAGCCTGTTCGAAGCACATTTTAACAAGGTTGCCGCACGAGTCGCTGAGCTTTCACCGGCGATGCATCGCATTTATCAAGATGACGTTCAGGATGCACTACTGACGATCGCGGGTCTTCTTTGGGATAACAATGCGAGAAGTGTGGATTTTCAAGCTACACGGGCGGCAGTTCGGGATATGGGGTGGAACGATAGTATTATTCGTGCACTGGAGTCTGAAGGCATACTAGTTAGGACTATTTCTCAAGAAGGTAGGCAAGGAGTTGCGTTTGCATACGACCTAATGGCCGGACATATGATGGCGCACCACCTGCTCAGGAAGCCTGAGTTGGTCCAATGGTTAAAAAGCGATGAAGGGAGCGCAAAATTTAAATCTCATGGACCTGATTCGCATACCTTCGCTTATGACGTATTCCGGGCTCTGGTTGATCTGTATCCGCAACACTCTGGTAGGCGGCAGCTTTGGCAAGACTTGTCGGATGATATACTCGTTATGAACGCTCTGTTATTGACGACGCAATCGGACCCAAGATATATCGGGCGGGCTACTGTTGAACGATTTGCTCAAGCTATGCAGGAGTCGAAGCGATTTGCACAATTTGCTTTCGAGAAGCTACGGAGCATCAGGGCTGCACTAGCACATCCGTTTGATATGAGCTTTTTGCATGATGTGCTAATGGCGATGTCCAATACTCAGCGCGATCTTTTTTGGTCCGAGTGGATTCGTCAAAAATCTGAACAAGTTAAAGATGACTTAAAATTCTTGTCGACGAGATGGAAATTGGGTCATCTGGATGAGCGTGAACTTCGGAGAGTTCGCTGGGTGATGTGGACATTGACGACGACATCCAGAGCTTTGCGGGATATGGCTACCAAAGCCCTGTATGAATTTGCCATCAGGCGGCCAGAAGAGTTTTTCCGGTTGGCGATGGAGACAAATGCAGTTTCAGACCCATATGTCCCCGAGCGAGTGTTCGCCGCAGCCTACGGTGCAGTCCTGACCACTTGGTCGGATATCGATGCAGTAAAGTTACATGATGCGTTGCCACGGTTCGCTCGTGAGATTTACCAAACCATGTTTGTACCTGATGCTACAGCTCCTACTTGGCATGCGTTATATCAACAGTACTGTCTGGGAATCATTGCCATTGCAAGGATGGTAGATCCAAATTGTTTTTCAGAGGATGAAGCTGCTCATCTTGTTCCGCCTTTTAGCCATCTGCCTAACGTATTTAAAAGCATTCGTCAGTACGATACAGCAGTCATCAAGCAAGCGCAGAGCGCAGCGATTCGAATGGACTTCGGTAACTATACGATTGGGAGACTTATTCCACATAGATCGAACTACGATGACAGCAACCCAGAGTACCAACAGGTGTTGAAGGCAATTATTTCTCGAATGCTGGTGCTTGGTTATAACCCTGAGCAGTTCGAAGCTATTGATCGGCAAATGTATTCCGGCTCTCGTATGGGAGAAGACAAACACAAAATCGATCGATATGGCAAAAAGTACGGCTGGATAGCTTACTTCGAGATGTGGGGACTGCGATACGCGCAGGGCCTCCTTTCCGAAGACCGCAGCGCTCGTCCATCGGACGCAGATATCGACCCGACGTTCCCGCTAGACGCTATGAGCATTGATTTGCCACTTCCAGCCTTGTTCAGCGAACAGTCGTCGGATGATGGGGATTGGATCATGAGGGGGCCGCAACCTGACTACCGTAGCATCCTTGAGATTACGGAAATTGATGGTCTGACGGGGCCATGGATCCTACTTGACGGTTTTGTTGAGCAAAATGCTACCTCGGATGACCGGCAGATTTTCACTTTCCTGCGAGGAGTATTCGTAGATAGCCAAGAAGTTGACAATTTATGTAGGTTGTTCACTGATCTTGAATATCCTGGCAACAGCGCCATCCCTGATGCTCCTGGCTACTATTACACCTATGCTGGTGAGATGCCTTTCTCGTCGATTCCGGGGCTGCTAGTCGCAAATGAACAAGAGGATGATAGTGATGAAAATTTGGTGTCCGCAGACAGATGGTCAGGCAATGGCGTTGCGGTAGATATCACTGTGCAGGACTACAACTGGGAGAGTTACCATAGCGTGGAGAACCAAAGCAGCGGTGCGAGCCTACCCTCAAAGCAACTTTGTGAGGCTTTGAATCTCAGATACCGTGCAAACACATGGGATTTGCATGATGCAGCAGGTGTGGCATCACTGTACCGCAAAGTTGGCGAGTATGATTCGGCTGTCAGTGGCTCAGTCAGTTATCTGCGCCGTGATCTACTTGATCGTTACTTGATGCAATCCGGCAAGGTATTGGTATGGCTTATGTGGGGGGAGCGTGGTTTTCATTACCGCTCCAACAAGACGCACAATTTACACAGGTATTACGTGAATCACCAACATATTCACAAGCGTATTCATATCCATCAGGTAGCTTCTGAGTGCTAGTAACCAAAATATTGCGGGCGGAGTCGCTATATGAGTTACGAATTCAGAAATCTTTCACCCGTAAACTTTGAGAATCTTATTCGGTATCTCATCTGAAAGTAGAAGGCTTCACTTCGAAGCCTTCTGTGCGGGCCAGATAGAGGCATTAACGATAGACATGTTCGTGCTGACCTGCTCCCCGTTGATTAACACACCCCGATGTTAGTAATGTCTTCATAAGCCACATGAGGACATACCCATGAAGAAGCGTTTTTCCGACGAACAGATCATCAGTATTCTTCGCGAAGCGGAAGCCGGGGTTTCTGCCCGTGAGCTCTGCCGTAAGCACGCCATTTCCGATGCCACTTTCTACACCTGGCGCAAGAAGTTTGGTGGCATGGAAGTTCCTGAGGTGAAGCGGCTTAAATCTCTTGAAGAGGAGAACGCCCGCCTCAAGAAGCTGCTTGCCGAAGCCATGCTGGATAAGGAGGCGCTTCAGGTGGCTCTGGGGCGAAAGTACTGACGACAGACCACAAGCGGGAAGCCGTTAAGTTTATGTGTGATGTGACCGGTCTGTCGCAACGTCGTGCCTGCAGGCTTACTGCTTTGTCTCTGTCGACCTGCCGCTACGAGGCTCAGCGTCCGGCGGCTGATGCGCATTTATCAGGGCGCATCACTGAGCTGGCACTGGAGCGCAGGCGTTTTGGCTACCGCCGCATCTGGCAGCTGCTGCGTCGGGAGGGCCTTCACGTCAATCACAAGCGGGTATACCGTATTTACCACCTTAATGGACTGAGCGTAAAACGCAGACGACGCCGTAAAGGGCTGGCAACCGAACGGTTTCCGCTTCTGCGCCCGGATGCGCCGAACCTGACATGGTCGATGGATTTCGTTATGGACGCACTGGCCAACGGTCGGAGAATCAAGTGCCTGACCTGTGTGGATGATTTCACGAAGGAGTGTCTGACGATCACCGCTGCTTTCGGTATTTCAGGCGTTCAGGTCACGCGTATTCTGGACAGCATCGCGCTGTTTAGGGGCTATCCGGCGACAATAAGAACCGATCAGGGCCCGGAATTTACCTGCCGCGCGCTCGATCAATGGGCCTTTGAGCATGGTGTGGAACTACGGCTTATCCAGCCAGGTAAGCCAACGCAGAACGGATTTATTGAGAGTTTTAACGGACGCTTTCGCGATGAGTGTCTGAATGAACACTGGTTCAGCGATATTCTTCATGCCCGGAAAACGATTAATGACTGGCGGCAGGATTATAACGAGTGCCGTCCCCATTCATCGCTGGATTACCAGACACCAGCTGAATTCGCAACGGACTGGCGAAACAGGAAATATGAAGAAAAACCAACCGACATTACTAACTGAAGGTTGTATCTAACCCTGGGGGCAGGTCAGTTTATGCCGTTACGATTTATGGTTCCTTTATAGAACCAAAGGTAAAGTCAGAAACAACAGTTATCTAGAAAATTCAATCAAATAGATATCTAGTTACAGGGAAGCCAGCAATTCCATCGGCGATCACCAGAGTCGACTGATGAAGTCCTGAAAGCCCGCATGGCGCAAGCCCTGCGGGCTTTTTTGTACCCTCAACATGTCCCGCGAAGTCCGTAAAATTTCCCGGCGACACAGCAACATCACGCCATTAAACATTATTTCTCTCATGCTCAATAAGCCATTCTTTGCGTGAAATCCCCCCTCCGTAACCTGTCATCGCACCATCTTTTCCAATTATCCTGTGACAGGGGATCACAATCGCAATCCGGTTGGCACCGTTAGCGGCAGCGACGGCGCGCACAGCATTTGGCTTATTAAGCCGTAGTGAAATGGCCTGATAGTGTGAGGTCTGTCCATAGGGAACAGTACGCAACGCATGCCAGACGGATTGTTGAAAATCACTGCCCGGAGCATCTAAAGCGAGATCAAACTGTCGGCGCGTTCCGGCAAAATACTCGCCGATCTCTTTTACTGTCTGCCGGGTATGGCTGTTTTCGCCGGTGACGATTCTGGCGTTAAATAAACGCTGGATATCGCGAAATTCTGTTTCTAACATCCGGCGATCGGTAAACTCCAGCAGACAGACTCCCCGGTCTGTCGCGCAGACAAACATCGGTCCAAGCGTCGTGGTAAACCGGTGAATGACTATCACCTGGGTTGCCTGAGTCGGCGCTGCGCCAGTAAGCCGCTTGTAGGTGTAACCAAAGCCGCTCAGGGATTCATAGCCATTGTCCAGCGCAACGTCAGTCGCCGCTCGTCCACTTTTCAGCTCCTGCAGGGCGACGTTCACCCGCTGCATTCGCTGGAAAGCCTGAAAAGTGATGCCGTGATGTTGCAGGAACCAGCGCCTTACCCGCTCCGGGCTGATGCCATGCTGACGAAGCTCCGCGTCTGCTACACGGGATTTGATATCGCGCCTGACAAGCGCAAGCGCCTGCTCAACGAATAATGGCGCGCTGTGCGCATTTTCCACAGGTCTGCAGACCTTACAGGGACGAAAGCCGTCCGCCAGGGCAGATTTGGCATCTTTATAAAATTCGACATTTTCGCGCTTGGGCTTTCGCGCCCGGCATACCGAAATGCAGAATACGCCCGTGGTTTTGACGCCAACAAAAAACACGCCAGTGTAGTCTGAAGCACGTTCAAGTAATGCCTGATACCAGATATCGCATAAATTCTTATCGGTTATTTTCATCACCAAAAAGTCCTTCAAACGTCTGACGAGATCGGATCGCATGCATGACATCAGTCAGCGTTGACTGTATCGCTGAATGAACAAAATTGCCCATTGAAATGCGGCTTACCCCTGCCCGTTTCAGCCTGTCGAATGACGGAAGATCGGGCATACACATGACATTCAAAGGCAATCCCGTTGCCTCTGCAATGAGGCTGATGTCTTTCTCTGACGTCAGGCAGGGAACAAAAAGGCCCTCAGCACCTGCAGCTTTATAGCGTTGACCCCGTAATATCGTCTCCTGCAACGCGTCTTCATGCCCGAGCAGGTACGTGTCAGTCCGGATGTTCAGAAACAGGGTGTAATTTTCGCTTCTCAGCGTATCGCATACTGCTCTCAGGTTACGGGAAAAGTCAGAGGCATCGTCAAGCTGACGAACCCCGTTTATGACTCGGCTGTCTTCGAGGTTAACGCCTGCGACGCCTGTCTGAGCAAGGCGCCGCAGATTGTCTGCTATCTCTTCGGCTGAATTACCATACCCTGCTTCCATGTCAACGCTCAATGGCAGGCTGCTGGCAGCCCGGATCCGGGTGACCATATAAAACAACTCATCAAACGGCACTCCCTGCCCGTCGTCATATCCCAGTGTGGACGCTATAGCTGCACTGGACGTTCCCAGAACCTGGTAGCCTGCTTTTTGCGCTGCGACAGCACTGGCGGCATCCCAGACGTTGGCAATAAGAAGAGGCTCATGCTGATAGTGGCGTTCTGCAAAGTTCATATTCATATCCTCTCGATAGATTGAAAATGAATCTAAGCACTCAGGAAGAACCTCACAACCGAAATTCAGACGACCATTTTTTAGCAAACGTCGTCTGAACATGGGGGGCGGAACAGACCAAAACCTTTCAGGCCCGGGCTCCGGCTTTCAGCATGGCTAAGCAGACGAGGCTCTCCCACATGTTCCCCGGTGAAAGCATGGAGCAGGTGACCCAGTGTTCCGGCGAACACAATACGCTGAGCCATGATTTCGTCATAGTAGAGAGGGTCTACCACAACGACAAAATCAAGATCGGAGTATTGATCGAACCCGCCATGAACAAGCGAGCCGCCAGCGAGAAGGGAGTGAATCTGCGATCATTCCACCACAATCACTACGTCCAGCCCTGACAGAGCTCATTCATCTTCTCGCTTGAGAAGCTACCCTCTCCCCCTTTACCAACATCAACGACACCGCCCCTCCCCCTATGGAGAATAAAAA
>NZ_JBLKCH010000014.1:0-82928 GCF_047531125.1 Enterobacter sp. HK-058-C-ECC | reverse complement strand
CACCTGACCCCATGCCGAACTCAGAAGTGAAACGCCGTAGCGCCGATGGTAGTGTGGGGTCTCCCCATGTGAGAGTAGGGAACTGCCAGGCATCAAATTAAGTAGTAAGCCGGTGCATTAATCCGGTGGTTACAAGCAGTCTTCGGTGGAGCGGTAGTTCAGTCGGTTAGAATACCTGCCTGTCACGCAGGGGGTCGCGGGTTCGAGTCCCGTCCGTTCCGCCACTTATTAAGACATTAAGCCTGCCTTACTGGCAGGCTTAATGGCAAAAAACTTTAGGGGCGTAGCTCAGTTGGTAGAGCACCGGTCTCCAAAACCGGGTGTCGCGAGTTCGAGTCTCTCCGCCCCTGCCATATATAATCCTTTGCTTCGGCAAAGGATTTTTTTTGCCTGTAATCCTGTAAAAACGCCTCTTCTTACTGTTCAGCCAGCATTCCTGCTGGCTGATGTATCAATCCATTACATTGATTTTTAACAGATCTTTTATCTGTGACTGCTTATCACTGTTTTGCAGCCAAATCGCATACAGCGGTCTGGTAAGCGTGGTGGAATCCAACACCGTATGCAGCCCCGCTTTAGTGTCTGCCCAGCGAACAGGTAACCAGGTACAACCTCTCAGCAAGGGCAGTTGCTGACAGGCGATCTCCGCAGAGCTGGTCGTTAACTGTGGAACATCATCAGGTGCAATCAATCCCGTCTCATGCTGCTGAAAATCTGGCCCCCATTCGAGGCGCAAATAGGTCAGGTCTGCTTTCATCATCGACGGTTCAGAGGCATAAAGCGCCAGGCCAAACTGACCGACGATCTGGCTGCTAAATTCGTCCATCTTGGGGGCTTCGGTTGTGATCAGAAGATCAAGCTGACGCTCATGAAGTTGCTTAACCAGCGACTGCCGTTGCGCAATCCTGGCTTCAAATTGCAGGTGGCTATGAGATTGATAAAGCCGGGTAAGCCACTGACTTAGCATACATTCCCACAGGGAAGCGCTGGCCCCTATCGAGAACTCATTATGCCTCGAAGTATGTGCAACCTCTTTGCGTGCCGCCTGCCAGGTATTCATCAGCGTTTCTGCGTACGGCAGCAGTTTTTCACCGGCGGGCGTGAGGCGAATATTGTTGCGATGGCGGGTAAAAAGATTCACACCCAGTTGATTTTCCAGCTGTCGAATACGAAAACTGACTGCTGACTGCGTCAGGTAAAGGGCTTCCGCTGCTCGCCCAAAGTGGCGTGTTCTGCTCACTTCAAGGAAAGTTTTAAGCAATTCCGTATCCACATCTTTCTCCGCAAAATTATTTGTCGTTATGATTTAAATGTTTTGTTTTACACTCTGTCAAGCGTAACTAATACTCCGCGCCATAAATAGCTCGGCCAAAGAATTAGGAGCGTGTAGGATGGCGGAAAGCTTTACGACGACTAATCGTTTTTTCGACAATAAACATTATCCGCGCGGGTTCTCTCGTCACGGCGATTTCACCATCAAAGAAGCTCAACTGCTTGAGCGCCATGGTTATGCCTTTAACGAGCTGGATCTGGGTAAGCGTGAACCTGCAACCGAAGACGAAAAACAGTTTGTTTCTGTTTGCCGTGGTGAGCGTGAGCCGCAGTCTGAAGCGGAACGTGTGTGGATCAAGTATATGGCACGCATTAAGCGTCCAAAGCGCTTCCATACGCTGTCTGGCGGTAAGCCGCAGATGGAAGGTGCAGAAGACTACACCGAGTCTGATGACTAAGATGATAAGAAGGGGCTACGGCCCCTTTTTTTATGCCAGCAACTTCTGCAGATGCAGCAGCAAACGATCGATAGCGCGATAGCTCAGCGCCTCCTGCAAGTGTTTCCTCTCAATGTCAGTACATCCCTCCACGTCAGCAATGGTTCTGGCCACTTTTAGCAAACGCTGCCACGCACGTATAGATAGCCCAAAGCGCGTCAACGTCTCCTCCAGCCATACCGCATCCTCACTGTTAAGGGCACAAAACTGCCGGATCCCGGCATTATCCAGCCGCGCATTTAGCCTGTTCTGGCGAGTGTACTGTCGTGCCTGGGCGGCGATCACCCGCTCGCGTACCTTCGCAGAGCTTTCACCCGTGATGCCCGTCTGCCTGAGCAGGCCCGGAGGAGGAAGCGGGATTTCGAGAGATAAATCGAAACGGTCGAGGAACGGACCGGATAACTTTCCCAGATAGCGCAGCGTCTGCTCTGGCGTACAGCGGTTATGGTTGCCCTGGTAGTGGCCCGTCGGGCTGGGATTCATCGCAGCGACCAGTTGAAACTGCGCGGGATAGCTTATTTTGGCCCGCGTGCGCGAGATATGTATTTCGCCAGATTCAATAGGTTCTCTCAGCGCATCCAGCACGCGGCGCTCAAACTCGGGCAGCTCATCGAGAAACAAAATGCCATTGTGCGCCAGTGAGATCTCACCCGGCCCGGGGATAGATCCACCGCCGACCATCGCCGTCAGTGAAGCGCTATGATGTGGGGAACGAAAAGGACGACGGCGCCACTGTTTTTGCAACGATGCAGAACTGATGAGGCTATAGATGGCGGCGCTTTCCAGCGCTTCATGGTTATTGAGCGGTGGAAGTAACCCGCTCAGCCTGCTCGCCAGCATCGTTTTCCCCGTACCTGGCGGGCCAATCAACAGAAGATTGTGTCCACCTGCGGCCGTAATCTCCAGCGCCCGCTTCCCTTGCTCCTGTCCCATAATCTCGCTGAGATCCTCCGGGACGTCGGCTATAACCTCGTCACACTCCTCCGGTTCGGACAGTTCATGTCGTCCTTCCAGCCAGGCACAAACTTCCTGTAAATGTCCCGCGATGAGGCATCCTTTTTCCGCGATAAGACTCACTTCTGATGCGTTTTCATTGGCCACAATGATTTGCCGGCCTGATCGTATGGCCTCCAGCGCTCCCGATATCGCGCCGGGAACGCCTCTCAGCGCGCCTGTGAGCGCGAGTTCACCCACGAACTCATACGAGCCTAGCCTTGTCGTATTAAGCTGCTCAGAAGCCGCGAGAAGGGCAATTGCGATAGGTAAATCGTATCGTCCCCCTTCTTTAGGCAGGTCGGCGGGAGCAAGGTTGATGGTGATCTTCTTCGCAGGGAAGGTATAACCGCTATTTATTATTGCACTACGGACGCGATCCCTGGCTTCTTTAACCGTCGTTTCAGGTAACCCGACAAGCGTGAGTCCGGGCAGCCCATTACTCAAATGCACCTCTACGGAAACAAGTGGTGCCTTTACCCCGAGGGCCGCCCGCGTATAAACAACTGACAGTGACATTTGCACTACCTCCTGGTGTGACTATGTCAGTGCTCGTTATGTTTGTTTATTGCCATTTCGTGAATTTACGCCGCTTATTCAGGGATTTTAATGGCGCATTGCAACAATTTCATAATCGTGGAAAGCTCCTCGCAGAACGAAAAAATCCTGTTTTGACGGTCAGCACCACAGTAAAAAAATGAAAAATATTCATTTTCTAATTTCCGTATATAAAACAACGCTTTTAAGAAATATGATTCGCGGGCTAACCAAATCCGTCATAAATAAATCTTGTGTTTAATTTGAAAACTGTGATACCTCTTTAGGTATTCCTTCGAACAAGATGCAAAAAGAACTGAAAATGACAGCCCTTCTACGAGTGATTAGCCTGGTCGTGATTAGCGTGGTGGTGATTATTATCCCACCGTGCGGGGCTGCACTTGGACGAGGAAAGGCTTAGAAATCAAGCCTTAACGAACTAAGACCCCCGCACCGAAAGGTCCGGGGGTTTTTTTATGACTAAAAAACGCAGATGAGGAGCAGAGAATGACGACTAGCACAAAATTCTGTTTCTCCCGATTTATGACGGGGAACTAACTATGAATGGGGCACAGTGGGTAGTACATGCGTTGCGCGCGCAGGGAGTCGAGACAGTATTCGGTTATCCAGGTGGCGCAATTATGCCGATTTACGATGCACTGTATGACGGCGGCGTGGAACATCTCTTGTGCCGACACGAGCAGGGCGCAGTGATGGCGGCCATTGGTTACGCCCGCGCGACCGGTAAAACCGGCGTGTGTATGGCGACGTCAGGCCCTGGCGCAACTAACCTGATCACCGGCCTGGCTGACGCGCTGCTGGATTCTGTTCCCGTTGTTGCCATCACCGGGCAGGTGGCGTCTCCGTTCATCGGTACCGACGCTTTTCAGGAGGTCGATGTTCTGGGTTTATCGCTGGCCTGCACCAAACACAGTTTCCTTGTTCAGTCTCTGGAAGAGCTGCCGCGCGTCATGGCTGAAGCATTCGAGGTTGCCAGCTCCGGCCGCCCTGGCCCGGTTCTGGTGGATATCCCGAAAGATATCCAGGTCGCACTCGGCGAACTGGAGCCGCACTTCTCCACCGTTCGAAGCGACGACGCGTTTCCGCATGCGGCAGTTGAAGAGGCGCGCCAGATGCTGGCGCAGGCAAAACAGCCGATGCTGTACGTTGGCGGTGGCGTAGGCATGGCGCAGGCCGTTCCCGCCCTGCGTGAATTTATTGCGGTAACGCAAATGCCTGCCACCTGCACGCTGAAAGGGTTGGGTGCGGTAGATGCAGACTACCCGTACTATCTGGGCATGCTCGGGATGCACGGCACTAAAGCGGCAAACCTGGCGGTGCAGGCGTGCGATCTGCTCATCGCCGTCGGTGCCCGTTTTGACGACCGCGTTACCGGCAAGCTGAATACCTTTGCGCCGAACGCCAAAGTCATCCATATGGATATCGACCCGGCGGAGATGAACAAGCTGCGTCAGGCGCACGTCGCGCTGCAGGGCGATCTCAACGCGCTGTTACCGGCATTGCAGCAGCCGCTGGATATCAACGCATGGCGTCAGCACACCGCCGATATGCGCGCTGAACACGCCTGGCGTTACGATCACCCGGGCGAGGCTATCTACGCGCCGCTGCTGTTGAAGCAGTTGTCCGACCGTAAACCGACAAACAGCGTGGTGACGACCGATGTCGGCCAGCACCAGATGTGGTCAGCGCAGCACATGACCTACACGTGCCCGGAAAACTTCATCACCTCCAGCGGGTTAGGGACGATGGGCTTCGGTCTGCCAGCCGCCGTTGGCGCACAGGTTGCCCGCCCGAACGATACCGTAATCTGTATCTCCGGTGACGGCTCCTTCATGATGAACGTTCAGGAGCTCGGCACCGTTAAGCGCAAGCAGTTGCCGCTGAAAATCGTCTTGCTCGACAACCAGCGTTTAGGGATGGTTCGCCAGTGGCAACAGCTGTTCTTCCAGGAGCGTTACAGCGAAACGACCCTTACCGATAACCCCGATTTCCTCACGCTGGCCAGCGCTTTTGGCATCCCTGGTCAGCACATCACCCGTAAAGATCAGGTTGAAGCGGCGCTCGACACCATGCTGAACAGCGAGGGGCCTTACCTGCTTCATGTCTCAATCGACGAACTCGAGAACGTCTGGCCGCTGGTACCGCCTGGTGCCAGTAACTCACAAATGATGGAGAAATTATCATGATGCAGCATCAGGTCGCCGTACAGGCTCGCTTCAACCCAGAAACCTTAGAGCGCGTTTTGCGTGTGGTGCGTCATCGTGGTTTTCAGATTTGCTCTATGAATATGGAGACGGCCACTGACGCCCAAAACATCAGTATCGAATTAACCGTTGCCAGCCCGCGGTCGGTCGACTTACTGTTTAGTCAGTTATCAAAGCTGGTAGACGTTGCCCATGTTGCCATCTGCCAGAGCACAACCACATCACAACAAATCCGCGCTTAAGCGTGACAGGACGAAAAAATGACGACAAAAAAAGCTGATTACATTTGGTTCAACGGTGAGATGGTTCGCTGGGAGGACGCGAAGGTCCACGTGATGTCCCACGCGCTGCATTACGGTACCTCCGTGTTTGAAGGCATCCGCTGCTACGATTCTCACAAAGGGCCAGTGGTGTTCCGCCATCGCGAACACATGCAGCGTCTGCATGACTCAGCCAAAATTTATCGTTTCCCGGTATCTCAGAGCGTGGATGAGCTGATGGAAGCCTGCCGCGACGTGATCCGTAAGAACAACCTGACCAGCGCCTATATTCGTCCGCTGGTGTTTGTGGGCGACGTCGGTATGGGCGTGAACCCGCCCGCTGGCTATACCACGGATGTGATCATTGCCGCGTTCCCGTGGGGGGCCTACCTGGGCGCAGAAGCCCTGGAGCAGGGGATCGACGCAATGGTCTCTTCCTGGAATCGCGTTGCGCCAAACACCATCCCGACCGCCGCGAAAGCAGGCGGTAACTACCTTTCTTCCCTGCTGGTCGGTAGCGAAGCGCGCCGTCATGGCTACCAGGAAGGTATCGCGCTCGATGTAAATGGCTACATCTCCGAAGGCGCAGGTGAAAACCTGTTTGAAGTGAAAGACGGCATTCTGTTTACGCCGCCATTCACCTCGTCCGCGCTGCCGGGCATCACCCGTGACGCCATCATCAAGCTGGCGAAAGACCTGGGTATCGAAGTGCGCGAGCAGGTGCTGTCCCGCGAATCCCTCTACCTGGCCGATGAAGTGTTTATGTCCGGTACCGCGGCTGAAATCACGCCGGTACGCAGTGTAGACGGTATCCAGGTGGGCGAAGGCCGCTGTGGCCCGGTCACCAAACGCATTCAGCAAGCGTTCTTTGGTCTCTTCACCGGCGAAACAGAAGATAAATACGGCTGGTTGGATCAGGTTAATCACTAAATATAAATTTGGGACGGCACGCACCGTCCCATTACATAGTCAGACGGGAGTAAATAAAGCATGCCTAAGTATCGTTCAGCCACCACCACCCACGGCCGTAACATGGCGGGTGCCCGCGCACTGTGGCGCGCCACCGGAATGACCGACGCCGATTTCGGCAAGCCAATTATCGCCGTGGTGAACTCCTTCACCCAGTTCGTCCCGGGCCATGTGCACCTGCGCGATCTGGGTAAGCTGGTTGCCGAGCAAATCGAGGCCTCCGGCGGCGTGGCGAAAGAGTTCAACACCATTGCGGTGGATGACGGTATCGCGATGGGCCACGGGGGCATGCTCTATTCACTGCCGTCGCGCGAGCTGATCGCCGACTCGGTGGAGTACATGGTTAACGCCCACTGCGCCGATGCGATGGTCTGTATCTCCAACTGCGACAAAATCACCCCGGGGATGCTGATGGCCTCCCTTCGCCTGAACATTCCGGTGATCTTCGTCTCCGGTGGCCCAATGGAAGCGGGGAAAACCAAGCTCTCCGACAAAATCATCAAGCTCGACCTGGTTGATGCGATGATTCAGGGGGCGGATCCGAAGGTTTCTGACGAGCAGAGCGATCAGGTGGAACGCTCTGCGTGTCCGACCTGCGGCTCCTGTTCCGGTATGTTCACGGCTAACTCCATGAACTGCCTGACCGAAGCGCTGGGTCTGTCTCAGCCGGGCAACGGCTCGCTGCTGGCAACCCATGCCGACCGTAAGCAGCTGTTCCTCAACGCCGGTAAACGTATCGTTGAGCTGACTAAGCGCTACTACGAGCAGGACGACGCCAGCGCGCTGCCGCGCAGCATCGCCAGTAAAGCGGCATTCGAGAACGCCATGACCCTGGATATCGCCATGGGCGGTTCCACCAACACCGTTCTGCACCTGCTGGCCGCCGCGCAGGAAGCCGAAATCGACTTCACCATGAGTGACATCGACAAGCTCTCCCGTAAAGTGCCGCAGCTGTGTAAGGTCGCGCCAAGTACGCAGAAGTACCACATGGAAGACGTGCACCGTGCCGGTGGCGTCATCGGTATCCTCGGCGAGCTGGATCGCGCCGGGCTGCTGAACCGTGACGTGAAAAACGTGCTCGGCCTGACGCTGCCGGAATCGCTGGACCAGTACGACGTGATGCTGACCAAAGACGACGCGGTGAAAAAAATGTTCCGCGCCGGTCCTGCCGGTATTCGTACCACGCAGGCATTCTCGCAGGATTGCCGCTGGGACACCCTGGACGATGACCGCGCCGAAGGCTGCATCCGCTCGCTGGAACACGCCTACAGCAAAGACGGCGGTCTGGCCGTGCTGTATGGTAACTTTGCTGAAAATGGCTGCATCGTGAAGACCGCTGGCGTGGACGACAGCATCCTGAAATTCACCGGTCCGGCGAAAGTGTACGAAAGTCAGGATGAGGCGGTAGACGCCATCCTGGGCGGTAAAGTGGTGGAAGGCGACGTGGTGGTCATTCGCTACGAAGGGCCAAAAGGCGGGCCGGGCATGCAGGAGATGCTCTACCCGACCACCTTCCTGAAATCCATGGGCCTCGGTAAAGCCTGCGCGCTGATCACCGACGGGCGTTTCTCCGGCGGCACCTCTGGTCTCTCCATCGGTCACGTTTCGCCGGAAGCGGCAAGCGGCGGCAACATCGCCATCATCGAAGACGGCGACCTGATCGAAATCGACATTCCGAATCGCGGCATTCAGCTCAAGCTGAGCGACCAGGAGATCGCGGCCCGTCGTGAAGCGCAGGAAGCGCGCGGCGACAAAGCCTGGACGCCGAAAGACCGTCAGCGTGAAGTCTCCTTCGCCCTGCGCGCCTACGCGAGCCTTGCCACCAGTGCAGATAAAGGCGCGGTGCGCGATAAATCGAAACTTGGGGGCTAACGATGGCCGAGTCGCAACCCTTATCCGCCGCCCCTGAGGGGGCGGAGTATCTGAGAGCGGTGCTGCGCGCGCCGGTCTATGAAGCCGTGCAGGTCACCCCCCTGCAGAAAATGGAAAAACTCTCTTCGCGCCTCGACAACGTTATCCTGGTGAAGCGCGAAGACCGCCAGCCGGTGCACAGCTTTAAGCTACGCGGCGCCTACGCGATGATGGCCGGGCTGACCGACGAGCAAAAAGCGCGCGGCGTGATTACCGCCTCGGCAGGTAACCATGCGCAAGGCGTGGCGTTCTCGTCTGCTCGCCTGGGTCTGAAAGCGCTGATCGTGATGCCGGTTGCTACCGCAGACATCAAGGTCGACGCGGTGCGCGGTTTCGGCGGCGAAGTCTTACTCCACGGGGCCAACTTTGACGAAGCCAAAGCCAAAGCGATTGAGCTGGCGCAGCAGCAGGGGTTCACCTGGGTGCCGCCGTTCGACCACCCGATGGTGATTGCCGGGCAGGGGACGCTGGCGCTTGAACTGCTGCAGCAGGATGCCCATCTCGACCGCGTCTTTGTCCCGGTGGGCGGCGGCGGTTTAGCCGCAGGCGTGGCGGTGCTGATCAAACAGCTGATGCCGCAGATCAAAGTCATTGCCGTGGAAGCGGAAGACTCCGCCTGCCTGAAAGCGGCGCTGGATGCCGGGCATCCGGTCGACCTGCCGCGGGTCGGGCTGTTTGCCGAGGGCGTGGCGGTGAAGCGTATTGGCGATGAAACGTTCCGCCTGTGCCGGGAATATCTCGACGATATCGTCACGGTGGATAGCGATGCCATCTGCGCGGCGATGAAAGATTTGTTCGAAGACGTGCGTGCGGTGGCGGAACCGTCCGGCGCGCTGGCGTTGGCGGGCATGAAAAAATACATCGCGCAGCACAACATTCGTGGCGAGCGTCTGGCGCACGTGCTTTCCGGCGCCAACGTTAACTTCCACGGCCTGCGCTATGTTTCCGAGCGCTGCGAGCTGGGCGAACAGCGTGAAGCGCTGCTGGCGGTGACCATTCCGGAAGAGAAGGGCAGCTTCCTGAAGTTCTGTCAGCTGCTGGGCGGCCGTTCGGTGACGGAATTTAACTACCGTTTTGCCGATGCCAAAGATGCCTGCATTTTTGTCGGCGTGCGTCTGAGCCGTGGCGTGGAGGAGCGCAAAGAGATCCTCAACCTGCTGCATGAAGGCGGCTATAGCGTGGTCGATCTCTCTGACGATGAGATGGCGAAGCTGCACGTGCGTTACATGGTCGGTGGCCGTCCTTCGAAGCCGCTCAAGGAACGCCTGTTCAGCTTTGAGTTCCCGGAATCGCCGGGCGCGCTGCTCAAGTTCCTGCACACGCTGGGTACGCACTGGAACATCTCCCTGTTCCACTACCGCAGCCACGGCACCGATTATGGTCGCGTGCTGGCGGCGTTCGAACTGGGCGAGCACGAGCCGGATTTCGAAACGCGGCTGAACGAGCTGGGCTATGAGTGTCACGACGAAACCCATAACCCGGCGTTCCGCTTCTTCCTGGCAGGCTAGTGGTAGAGCTGCGCGTAGGCCGGGTAAGCGTAGCGCCACCCGGGTTCAGTGGTTCGGCAATATCGTCCAGAACGCATCAATAAGCGGCTCATGCAGCCGCTTTTTTTGTGCGCACACGCCAAGCTCAAACGGCGTTTTCTCGTCGCTGCGTTCCAGAATCATCACGCGATTGCGCACCGGTTCCGGGCTGTTTTCCAGCACCACTTCCGGCAGTAGCGCCACGCCGCAGCCGAGCGCCACCATCGACACCATCGCCTCATGACCGCTGACGGTGGCGTAAATCGACGGGTTGCTGATTTTCTGGCGGCGGAACCACAGCTCAATGCGACGTCGCACCGGCCCCTGATCGGCCATGATAAACGGCACCGTCGACCAGTCCGGTTTTTCCACCGACACCTGGTTACGCACCGGGCAGGGCAGCGCTGGGGCAATCAGCACCACCGCCAGATTCTCCAGCATCGAGAACGCTACCGCGCCCGGCAGGGTTTCCGGCTTCCCGGCAATGGCGAGATCCGCTTCGCCCGTCACCACTTTTTCCATTGCGTCGGCGGCGTCGCCGGTGGTGAGCTTAATTTCAACTGACGGATGCGCCGCGCGGAAGCGGTCAAGGATGGGCGGCAGATGGCTGTAGGCGGCGGTCACGGAGCAAAAAATATGCAGTTCACCGGAGAGTGACGGCCCCTGCTGATCGATAGAGTGCCGCAGCTGCTGGTACTGCAACAGCGTCTGCTGGGCAAAAATGCGCAGCTCTTCGCCCGCTTCCGTGAGGGTGACGGTGCGGTTATCGCGCACGAACAGCGGCTGGCCGAGATCTTCCTCAAGGCGCTGGATCTGGCGCGACAGCGTGGAGGGGCTGACGTGCATCGCCCGCGCGCTGCGGCCAAAATGGCGGCTTTCCGCCAGGTGAAGAAACATTTTCAGATCGCGTAAATCCACCGATTCCACTCCCTCTTTTTACATTGCAAAAATTGCAATATGACGTTGTGAATATATCAATTTCCGCAATAAATTTCCTGTTGTAATGTGGGTACATTCTCGCTGAAACGCGAACCGAACAATAAGACACACAACATCACGAGGTATCACCCATGGCTAACTACTTTAATACACTGAACTTGCGCCAGCAGCTGGCGCAGCTGGGCAAATGCCGCTTCATGGCGCGCGACGAATTTGCCGATGGCGCAAGCTACCTTCAGGGTAAAAAAGTGGTCATCGTCGGCTGTGGCGCACAGGGTCTGAACCAGGGCCTGAACATGCGTGACTCCGGTCTGGATATCTCCTACGCACTGCGCAAAGAAGCGATTGCCGAGAAGCGCGCTTCATGGCGTAAAGCGACCGAAAACGGCTTCAAAGTGGGTACCTACGAAGAGCTGATCCCGCAGGCGGATCTGGTGGTTAACCTGACGCCGGACAAGCAGCACTCTGACGTAGTGCGTTCCGTACAGCCGCTGATGAAAGACGGTGCCGCGCTGGGTTACTCCCACGGCTTTAACATCGTTGAAGTGGGCGAGCAGATCCGTAAAGACATCACCGTGGTGATGGTGGCACCGAAGTGCCCGGGTACCGAAGTACGTGAAGAGTACAAGCGTGGTTTCGGCGTGCCGACCCTGATCGCGGTACACCCGGAAAACGATCCGAAAGGCGAAGGTATGGCGATTGCCAAAGCATGGGCAGCGGCGACCGGCGGCCACCGTGCGGGCGTGCTGGAATCTTCCTTCGTTGCCGAAGTGAAATCTGACCTGATGGGCGAGCAGACCATTCTGTGCGGCATGCTGCAGGCCGGTTCTCTGCTGTGCTTCGATAAGCTGGTGGAAGAGGGTACCGACCCGGCATACGCGGAAAAACTGATTCAGTTCGGCTGGGAAACCATCACCGAAGCGCTGAAGCAGGGCGGTATTACGCTGATGATGGACCGTCTGTCCAACCCGGCAAAACTGCGTGCTTACGCGCTGTCTGAACAGCTGAAAACCATCATGGCGCCGCTGTTCCAGAAACATATGGACGACATCATCTCCGGCGAGTTCTCTTCCGGCATGATGGCAGACTGGGCGAACGACGATAAGAAACTGCTGACCTGGCGTGAAGAGACCGGTAAAACCGCGTTCGAAACCGCGCCACAGTATGAAGGTAAAATCGGCGAGCAGGAGTACTTCGATAAAGGCGTCCTGATGATCGCGATGGTGAAAGCGGGCGTTGAGCTGGCGTTCGAAACCATGGTGGATTCCGGCATCATCGAAGAGTCTGCGTACTACGAATCACTGCACGAGCTGCCGCTGATTGCGAACACCATCGCCCGTAAGCGTCTGTACGAAATGAACGTGGTGATCTCTGATACCGCAGAATACGGTAACTACCTGTTCTCTTACGCCTGCGTACCGCTGCTGAAAGAGTTTATGACCACTCTGCAGCCGGGCGATCTGGGTAAAGCGATTGCAGAAGGTGCCGTGGACAACGCGCAGCTGCGCGATGTGAACGAAGCGATTCGCAGCCACCAGATCGAGAAAGTGGGCCACAAACTGCGTGGCTACATGACCGATATGAAGCGTATCGCGGTAGCGGGTTAACAACTTTGTCGGGTGGCGCTTCGCTTACCCGACCTACAAAACCGTAAGATGTAGGCCGGGTAAGGCGTAGCCGCCACCCGGCTTTTTTATTTGCGATACAGCACTTTAATCACGTGGTAGCCGAACTGCGTGTGCAGCGGGCCGGTTGGCTCCAGCACCGGGCAGGAGAAGACCACTTTATCGAACGCCGGTACCATCTGACCCTGGCGGAATTCACCCAGATCGCCGCCGCGTTTGCCTGACGGACAGATAGAGTGCTTCTTCGCCAGTTTGCCGAAGTCGGCGCCGTTTTTGATCTGCTCCAGAAGATCCAGAGCCAGTTTCTCTTCTTTAACAAGAATATGCAGTGCTGCTGCTGTTTTTGCCATGATCGTGCCTTGAGTGGTATGGATTAGGCTCGCTATACTACCACGCTGTTATTCTCCCCTCCTGACTTTCATTGAGTGATCATTTATGCGTTTAAACCCCGGACAACAACAAGCCGTCGAATTTGTCACCGGACCGTGTCTGGTGCTGGCGGGGGCTGGATCCGGTAAAACCCGCGTGATCACCAACAAAATTGCGCACCTGATCCGCGGCTGTGGCTATCAGGCCCGGCACATTGCGGCGGTGACGTTTACCAATAAAGCGGCGCGTGAGATGAAAGAGCGTGTCGGCCAGACGCTGGGGCGCAAAGAGGCCCGGGGCCTGATGATCTCCACCTTCCACACGCTGGGGCTGGATATCATCAAGCGCGAGTATGCGGCGCTGGGCATGAAGTCCAACTTCTCCCTCTTTGATGACACCGACCAGGTGGCGTTGCTCAAAGAGCTCACCGAGGGGCTGATCGAAGATGACAAGGTGCTGTTGCAGCAGCTGATCTCGACGATCTCAAACTGGAAAAACGATCTGATGACCCCGGCCCAGGCCGCGGCGATCGCCAAAGGCGAACGGGATCGCATCTTTGCCCACTGCTACGGTCTGTACGATGCGCACATGAAAGCGTGCAACGTGCTGGACTTCGACGACCTGATCCTGCTGCCGACGCTGCTGCTGCAGCGTAATGAAGAGGTTCGCGAGCGCTGGCAGAACAAAATCCGTTACCTGCTGGTGGATGAGTATCAGGACACCAACACCAGCCAGTACGAGCTGGTGAAGCTGCTGGTGGGGCAGCGCGCGCGTTTCACCGTGGTCGGCGATGATGACCAGTCAATTTACTCCTGGCGCGGCGCGCGTCCGCAAAACCTGGTGCTGCTGAGCAAAGATTTTCCGGCGCTGCAGGTGATTAAGCTGGAGCAGAACTACCGCTCCTCCGGGCGTATCCTGAAAGCGGCAAATATCCTGATCGCCAATAACCCGCACGTGTTCGAGAAGCGTCTCTTCTCCGAGCTGGGCTACGGGACGGAGCTGAAAGTGCTCAGCGCCAATAACGAAGAGCATGAAGCGGAGCGCGTCACCGGTGAACTGATCGCCCATCACTTCGTCAATAAAACCGAATATAAGGATTACGCGATCCTCTATCGCGGGAATCACCAGTCGCGCGTCTTTGAAAAGATGCTGATGCAGAACCGCATTCCGTACAAAATCTCGGGCGGTACGTCGTTCTTCTCACGGCCAGAGATCAAAGACCTGCTGGCCTATCTGCGCGTACTCACTAACCCGGATGACGACAGCGCGTTTCTGCGCATTGTGAATACGCCAAAACGCGAGATTGGCCCGGCGACGCTGCAAAAACTCGGCGAGTGGGCGATGACGCGTAACAAAAGCCTGTTTACCGCCAGCTTCGACATGGGGCTAAGCCAGACGTTAACCGGTCGCGGCTATGATTCGTTAACGCGATTCACCCACTGGCTCGGCGAAGTGCAGCGTCTCGCGGAGCGCGAGCCGGTGGCGGCGGTGCGCGATCTCATTCACGGCATCGACTATGAGTCCTGGCTGTACGAAACCTCGGCCAGCCCGAAAGCCGCTGAGATGCGCATGAAGAACGTCAACCAGCTCTTCAGCTGGATGACCGAAATGCTGGAGGGTTCTGAAATCGACGAGCCGATGACCCTGACGCAGGTGGTCACCCGCTTTACCCTGCGCGACATGATGGAGCGTGGCGAGAGCGAAGAAGAGGCCGATCAGGTACAGCTGATGACGCTGCACGCGTCAAAAGGTCTGGAGTTCCCGTATGTCTATCTGGTTGGTATGGAAGAGGGGTTGTTACCGCATCAGAGCAGCATTGATGAAGACAACGTCGACGAGGAGCGCCGCCTGGCCTACGTGGGGATCACCCGCGCGCAGAAAGAGCTGACGTTCACACTGTGTAAAGAGCGCCGTCAGTATGGCGAACTTGTCCGCCCGGAGCCGAGCCGTTTCCTGCTGGAACTGCCGCAGGATGACCTGATCTGGGAGCAGGAACGCAAAGTAATTACTGCGGAAGAGCGGATGCACAAGGGGCAGGCTAACGTGGCGAACATTCGCGCCATGCTGGCAAAAGCCAAAGAGAAAGGATAAGGATGAGTAGGCCGGGTAAGGCGAAGCCGCCACCCGGCAATGTTCAGCGTATTACTTCACTTCCAGCACCCAGTGCACATAGCTCTGCCACTGGCACTCCTGCTCGATCATCTCTGCCCCAAGTGGGTGACGTTCAATCCAGTTTTCCGGCAGCGTCAGCGACAGTTTTTCGTCATCGGCCACCAGGCCGATCGCAGGCAGCAAATCATCGCGACGGCGGCTGGCAAACAGAATCGCCAGACGCAGCAGGCGGCACAGATGTTCGGCCACGCGCGGCGGTACGGCGTTTTGCTGATGCAAAGACGAGAGATCAACGGCATTGGTCTGGTTCAGCAGCAGCGTTGCCAGCAATTTTTTCTGTGCGGGTGTATAGCCCGGTAAATCCAGGTTGCGCACCAGATACGCTGCATGAGCAGGAGCCTGCTTAAAATCAATACTCAGCCCCACTTCATGGAGCGCACAGGCGCTCAGCAGTAAATCGCGGCTCAGTGGTTCAAGATCCCAGACGTTAGCGACCTGATCGGCGAAGCGTGACGCCAGCTGCGATACGCGTCCTGCCTGATCGATATCAACCAGAAAACGACGCTGCACGTTGCGCAGGGTACGGCTGCGGATGTCCTGATCGACCGACAGATGCAGCATCCCGTAGACCAGACCTTCACGCAGCGCGCCGCCGGCCAGGGTCATACACTGGATGTTCAGTTCGGTAAAAATAGCGATCAGAATAGCCAGCCCGCTCGGGAAAACCAGCGCGCGTTCGAGCGTCAGGCCTTCAATTTCCAGCTCTTCAAGGCGTCCACACTGAATGGCGCGCTGTTTTAGCTGCTGAAGCTTGGCAAGCGTAATCCGCTCGTCCATTCCCTGCGCCATCATGATTTCCTGCAGGGCCTGAACGGTGCCCGACGCACCCACGCAGACTTTCCAGCCGTGATAGCGCAGCTCGTCCATCACCGGACGTAACACCTCGCGCGCCGCATTTTCTGCCTCGTCGAAGTTCTCTTTACCCAGATTACGATCGGTAAAGTAGCGCTCAAGCCAGGTCACGCAGCCCATCGACAGGCTGAACAGCGAGGTTGCCTGCGCGCCGGTGCCGGTCACCAGCTCGGTACTGGCACCGCCGATATCCACCACCAGGCGGCGATCGTCACCCCCTGTGGTATGTGCAACCCCCTGATAAATCAGGCGAGCTTCTTCTTCACCGCTGATAACCTGAACCGGGCAACCGAGAATTTCCTGCGCTCTGGCAATAAAATCCACGGCGTTAACCGCCAGGCGGAGTGTCGCGGTGGCGACGACGGTGATTTGGGCATGCGGGATATCCTGCAGACGCTCGGCAAAGAGTCGCAGACACTGCCAGCCACGTTCCATGGCTTCAGGTGAGAGGTGATTATCGCTGCTCAGGCCCGCCGCGAGGCGGACCTTGCGCTTAATGCGCGTCAGCGTTTGTATGCTTCCTGCCACCTCGCGCACAACCAGCATATGAAAACTATTCGAACCGAGATCGATTGCTGCATAAAGCGAGGTGGAGCTGAGCATATTTTCTTAACCTGAACGACGACGATTACGCGGTGCGCCGCCTGAACGACGCGGTCCATTGCCGGAGCGTGGGCGGGTTAGACGCTTAGGCGGCGGCAGTTCGCTTAACAGCGCTTCCGGATTGTATTTGCTCTGCGGAATAGAGTGACCGATATAGGTCTCAATGGCCGGAAGATTCAGCGCATACTCTTCACACGCAAGGCTAATCGAATGACCACTTGCGCCCGCACGACCGGTACGACCGATACGGTGTACGTAGTCTTCACAGTCGTCTGGCAGATCGTAGTTAAAGACGTGCGTTACGGCTGGAATGTGTAAACCACGTGCAGCCACGTCGGTGGCGACCAGAATATCGAGATCGCCACGGGTGAACTCTTCGAGAATTCGCAGGCGTTTTTTCTGCGCGACGTCGCCAGTCAACAGGCCAACACGGTGGCCGTCTGCAGCCAGATGGCCCCAGATGTCTTCACAGCGGTGTTTGGTGTTCGCGAAGATAATGGCGCGATCTGGCCACTCTTCTTCAATCAGCGTTTGCAGCAGGCGCATCTTCTCTTCATTCGAAGGATAGAAGAGCTCTTCTTTAATGCGGTGACCCGTTTTCTGCTCCGGTTCCACTTCCACGTACTCGGCGTTGTTCATCTGTTCGAACGCCAGTTCGCGCACACGGTAGGAGAGGGTTGCAGAGAACAGCATATTCAGGCGCTGGTTAGCCGGAGGCATACGACGGAACAGCCAGCGGATGTCTTTAATGAAGCCCAGATCGTACATGCGGTCAGCTTCATCGAGCACCACAACCTGGATGGCACCGAGGTTAATGTGGTTCTGTTTGGCGTAATCGATAAGACGGCCGGTGGTACCGATCAGGATATCCACACCGCTTTCCAGCACTTTCAGCTGTTTATCGTAGCCGTCGCCGCCATAGGCCAGGCCCAGCTTCAGGCCGGTAGCCTGCGCCAGGGGTTCAGCGTCTGCATGGATCTGTACCGCCAGTTCTCGCGTCGGGGCCATAATTAGCGCGCGCGGCTGGTTAACTTTGCGGTCTGCAATCGCTGGGTGAGAAAGTAAATAATGAAACGTTGACGTTAAAAACGCCATCGTTTTGCCGGTACCGGTTTGCGCCTGCCCGGCAACATCGCGACCGGCCAGCGTCAGCGGCAGCGCGAGGGCCTGAATGGGCGTGCAGTTATGAAACCCTTTATTTTCAAGGGCTTCAATCACCTTCGGGTGCAGCGCGAAGTCGGAAAACTTCTGTTCTGTTAAATGTGTTTTGCTCATAGTGTGGTAGAATATCAGCTTACTATTGCTTTACGAAAGCGTATCCGGTGAAATAAAGTCAACCTTTAGTTGGTTAATGCGACATCAACACGTCGTTGGTGGAGACAAAACCAACGTACCAGGCTTATTCCTGTGGAGTTATATATGAGCGATAAAATTATTCACCTGACTGACGACAGTTTTGACACGGACGTACTTAAGGCTGACGGGCTGATCCTCGTCGATTTCTGGGCTGAATGGTGTGGTCCTTGCAAAATGATCGCCCCGATTCTGGATGAGATCGCCGACGAATATCAGGGCAAACTGACCGTTGCCAAGCTGAACATCGACCAGAACCCGGGCACCGCGCCAAAATACGGTATCCGTGGCATTCCGACCCTGCTGCTGTTCAAAAACGGCGAAGTGGCGGCGACCAAAGTGGGCGCGCTGTCCAAAGGTCAACTGAAAGAGTTCCTGGACGCTAACCTGGCGTAAGGTTTCTCCGCTGCGCGTTCAGAGCTCCCGGCTAAATGATCTGGAACTCTGGACGCCCGGCTGAAGTCGTGCTAAGTTAGCTATGACTTCGTTTTAAACATATCTTGTTGTTTGAATCTTGTTTTACCCGATACTTCCCGCTGTTGACATATCCAGTGCGTGAAGTGGCTAAATTCCGGGCTTGTCACTCAATCCGTCTTGTCGTTTCAGTTCTGCGTTCTTTCCCTGTGACCAGACAGCGAACAGACATGAGTTGATGGCCGCTAAACAGGCATGGATGACCCTGCCATACCATTCACAACATTAAGTTCGAGAATCACCCCGAGTTTAAGAACCCACACCATTATGAATCTTACCGAATTAAAGAATACGCCGGTTTCTGAGCTGATCACTCTCGGCGAAAATATGGGGCTGGAAAACCAGGCTCGTATGCGCAAGCAGGACATCATTTTCGCCATCCTGAAGCAGCACGCTAAGAGTGGCGAAGATATCTTTGGCGACGGTGTGCTGGAGATATTGCAAGACGGTTTTGGTTTCCTCCGCTCTGCAGACAGCTCCTACCTCGCCGGCCCTGACGACATCTACGTATCCCCCAGCCAAATCCGCCGTTTCAACCTCCGCACTGGTGACACCATTTCAGGTAAGATTCGTCCTCCTAAAGAGGGTGAACGCTACTTTGCGCTGTTGAAAGTCAATGAAGTTAACTTCGACAAACCTGAAAACTCGCGTAATAAGATCCTCTTTGAGAACTTAACGCCGCTGCACGCGAACTCTCGCCTGCGCATGGAACGTGGTAACGGTTCGACCGAAGACTTAACCGCGCGTGTTCTGGATCTGGCATCACCTATTGGTCGCGGCCAGCGTGGTCTGATTGTGGCGCCGCCAAAAGCGGGTAAAACCATGCTGCTGCAGAACATCGCGCAGAGCATCGCCTATAACCACCCAGACTGTGTGCTGATGGTGCTGCTGATTGACGAACGTCCGGAAGAAGTGACCGAGATGCAGCGTCTGGTTAAAGGTGAAGTGGTTGCTTCTACCTTCGACGAGCCAGCATCTCGCCACGTTCAGGTTGCGGAAATGGTTATCGAGAAGGCAAAACGCCTGGTTGAGCACAAGAAAGACGTGATCATCCTGCTCGACTCCATCACCCGTCTGGCGCGTGCCTACAACACCGTGGTGCCAGCGTCTGGTAAAGTGCTGACCGGTGGTGTGGATGCTAACGCCCTGCATCGTCCGAAACGCTTCTTCGGTGCTGCACGTAACGTGGAAGAGGGCGGCAGCCTGACCATCATCGCGACGGCGCTGATCGATACCGGTTCCAAAATGGACGAAGTGATTTACGAAGAGTTTAAAGGTACAGGCAACATGGAACTGCACCTCTCTCGTAAGATCGCTGAAAAACGCGTCTTCCCGGCTATCGACTACAACCGTTCCGGTACCCGTAAAGAAGAGTTGCTCACCACTCAGGAAGAGCTGCAGAAAATGTGGATCCTGCGCAAAATCATCCATCCAATGGGTGAAATCGACGCGATGGAGTTCCTCATTAACAAACTGGCGATGACCAAAACCAACGACGATTTCTTCGACATGATGAAACGCTCGTAACGCAAATAAAGCCAGCGAACGCCACGTTTTTACGTGGCGTTTTTCTTTTATGGACTATACGCTAGTACCACCTACTCCCAATTTTGACGTGTAGGTGTAACAATAAGACGATTCGTAGAGTAAAAACATTAATAGCTTGAATAATATACAAATGAGGTCACAAGAGGTTTACTTTTACCTTCGGGCTATGAGCCTTCATGGTTATACTTCCGAGACTAACATTTGTTGAGAATCCATTGTGAACCTATTCGATACGTTTACTGATCTAACCAGTATTTTTTTATTCACCACCTGTTTTCTGTTTATTGCGCGTAAGGTGGCGAAATACGTGGGGTTAGTGGATAAACCCAACTTCCGGAAACGTCATCAGGGTATGATCCCCCTGGTGGGTGGTATCTCAGTATTTGCTGGTATTTGCTATGCCTTCGCAATTGCTAACTACTATGTCCCACATGTCAAATTATACCTGATGTGTTCAACGGTACTGGTTATCGTCGGCGCGCTTGACGATCGTTATGACATCAGCGTTAAAATTCGCGCCTTTGTGCAGGCGGCAGTTGGCATTGCCATGATGGTCTCAGCAAAACTCTACTTGAGTAGCCTGGGCTATATTTTTGGCTCGTGGGAGATGGTGCTCGGCCCGTTCGGCTATTTTCTGACGCTTTTCGCCGTATGGGTGGCTATAAACGCATTCAACATGGTCGATGGTATTGATGGCTTGCTGGGGGGACTCTCCTGCGTCTCATTTGCCGCGATCGGTTTTATTTTGTGGTTTGACGGACAATATAGTCTTGCTATGTGGTGCTTCGCCATGATTGCCGCCATCCTGCCTTATATCCTGTTAAACCTCGGTGCGCTGGGGCGTCGCTATAAAGTCTTTATGGGTGATGCGGGCAGTACACTTATTGGGTTTACCGTCATCTGGATCTTGCTGGAAACGACTCAGGGACAAGTCCATCCTATCAGCCCTGTTACCGCGTTGTGGATTATCGCTATCCCGTTAATGGATATGGTTGCGATAATGTATCGCCGCTTGCGCAAAGGGATGAGTCCCTTCTCAGCCGACCGACAGCATATTCATCATTTGATCATGCGAGCTGGATTCACCTCCAGACAGGCATTTGTTTTGATAACCGTAGCGGCTGCTATCCTTGCGGGAGTGGGTGTTGCCGCGGAGTATGCTCATTTTGTGCCAGAATGGGTCATGTTGGTATTATTCTTGCTAGCATTTTTCCTGTACGGCTACTGCATTAAGCGCGCATGGAAAGTGGCGCGGTTCATAAAACGTATTAAACGCCGGATGCGTCGTAACAGTGGCAAAAACACAACATTAACTAAATAAAACCGGGACTATGATGACTCAACCGTTGGCGGGAGCGAAATCAGTGGTAACAGAGAATGAACTGGATATTCGGGGTTTGTTTCGCGTGTTATGGGCAGGCAAACTTTGGATTGCGGGGATCGCGCTGGGATTTGCACTGTTAGCGCTGGCCTATACGTTCTTTGCAAAACAGGAATGGAGCGCCACGGCAATCACGGACAAACCAACGGTTAACATGCTTGGGGGATACTATTCCCAGCAGCAATTCCTGCGAAACCTGGATATCAAAGCCAACCTTGCCACGCCAGATCAGGTTTCCGTTATGGATGAGGCCTACAAAGAGTTTGTGATGCAACTGGCTTCGTGGGATACGCGTCGCGACTTCTGGTCCCAGACGGATTACTACAAGCAGCGTCGGGTTGATAACACCAAAGCCGATGCCGCCCTGCTGGACGATCTGATTAACAATATTCAGTTTATGCCGGGCGACGCGCTGCGTAACGTGAATGACAGCGTCAAGCTGATTGCAGAAACCGCGCCGGATGCCAACAACCTGCTGCGTCAATACGTCGCGTTTGCCAGCCAGCGTGCCGCAAGCCATCTTAACGAAGAGCTTAAAGGCGCCTGGGCGGCCCGTACCATCCAGATGAAAGCCCAGGTGAAACGTCAGGAAGAGGTGGCTAAAGCGATTTTCACTCGCCGTGTACACAACATTGAGCAGGCGCTGAAAATTGCGGAACAGCACAATATTTCCCGTAGTGAGACGGACGTGCCGGCTGATGAACTGCCTGACTCTGAAATGTTCCTTCTTGGTCGCCCTATGCTGCAGGCACGTCTGGAAAATCTCCAGGCCGTCGGTCCTGATGTTGACCTCGATTACGATCAAAATCGCGCGATGCTCAATACGCTTAATGTCGGTCCCTCTCTGGACCCGCGTTTTCAGACCTATCGTTATTTGCGAACGCCTGAAGAACCTGTAAAACGCGACAGTCCGCGTCGTGCATTCCTGATGATCATGTGGGGGATTGTCGGTGCACTGGCGGGCGCTGGCGTGGCGTTAACGCGTCGTCGCACAAACTAAGAATGCCGTCTACGATGAAGGCTGCGGCCTTCATCGCCTAATCGAAGAGAATCGATGTGAAAGTACTAACCGTATTTGGCACTAGGCCGGAGGCCATTAAGATGGCACCTCTGGTTCATGCCCTGGCCAGCGATCCTGATATTGAAGCGAAAGTCTGCGTCACGGCCCAGCACCGTGAGATGCTTGACCAGGTCTTAACGCTCTTTTCCATCGTCCCGGATTACGACCTTAATATTATGAAACCGGGGCAAGGGTTGACGGAGATAACCTGTCGCATACTGCAAGATCTCAAGCCGATCCTGGAGTCATTCAAGCCTGACGTGGTGCTGGTACACGGAGATACCACCACGACCGTGGCGACCAGCCTGGCCGCGTTTTATCAACGTATTCCCGTGGGGCATGTCGAGGCGGGTCTGCGTACCGGCAATCTGTACTCGCCGTGGCCGGAGGAAGCCAACCGCACGCTAACGGGCCACCTGGCGATGTACCACTTTGCGCCAACGGAAAACTCGCGTCAGAACCTGCTGCGTGAAAATATCGCCGCTAACAAAATCTTTGTGACCGGCAATACGGTCATCGATGCGTTAATTTGGGTACGTGACCGCGTCCTCGCAAACGACGATCTTAAGAAAGAACTCGCTGCCCGCTATCCCTTCCTGCACAACGGTAAAAAAACCATACTGGTGACGGGCCACCGACGCGAAAGCTTTGGCCGGGGCTTTGAGCAAATCTGTCACGCGCTGGCTGAAATCGCCGCGCAGAATGACGATGTGCAGATTGTCTATCCGGTCCATCTCAATCCTAACGTCAGCGAACCGGTTAACCGCATCCTGGGTCATGTGGAAAATGTCCTTCTGATTGAACCGCAGGACTACCTGCCGTTTGTCTGGCTGATGAACCATGCCTGGCTGATCCTTACCGATTCCGGCGGCATTCAGGAGGAAGCGCCCTCTCTCGGCAAGCCGGTTCTGGTGATGCGTGAAACCACTGAACGTCCGGAAGCGGTGAAAGCCGGGACGGTGCGTCTGGTTGGCACCAACGCGCAGCTCATTGTCGAAGAAGTCACGCGCCTTCTGCATGACGATGAAACGTATCAGGCGATGAGCCGGGCCCATAATCCTTATGGAGACGGGCAGGCTTGTGGCCGTATTTTGCATGCACTTAAACACAATCAGGTATCGCTATGAGTTTTACTACCCTCTCTGTCATTGGTCTTGGCTACATCGGCTTGCCCACCGCGGCGGCGTTTGCCTCTCGTCAGAAACAGGTTGTCGGTGTGGATATCAACGCCCGCGCGGTGGAAACCATTAACCGTGGCGAAATTCATATTGTCGAGCCCGATCTGGATCGTGTGGTGAAAGAGGCGGTGGAGGGCGGCTTCCTGCGTGCCAGCACGACGCCCGTTGAAGCGGATGCCTACCTGATTGCCGTTCCAACGCCCTTTAAAGGCGACCATGAGCCCGACATGGTCTACGTCGAGGCGGCGGCGAAGTCCATTGCCCCTGTGCTGAAGAAAGGGGCGCTGGTGATTCTGGAATCGACCTCTCCCGTCGGCGCTACCGAGCAGATGGCGCAGTGGCTGGCCGACGCTCGCCCTGATTTAAGCTTCCCGCAACAGGCGGGGGAGCAGGCAGATATCAATATCGCCTACTGCCCGGAGCGAGTACTCCCGGGCCAGGTCATGGTCGAACTGATTAAAAACGACCGCGTCATTGGCGGTATGACGCCCGTCTGTTCCGAACGCGCCAGCGCGCTGTACAAGATTTTCCTGGAAGGCGAATGCGTGGTGACCAACTCCCGTACCGCCGAAATGTGTAAGCTGACGGAAAACAGCTTCCGCGACGTCAATATCGCCTTTGCGAACGAACTGTCGCTGATCTGCGCCGATCAGGGGATTAACGTATGGGAGTTGATTAGCCTGGCGAACCGCCATCCGCGCGTCAACATTCTCCAGCCAGGCCCGGGCGTGGGTGGACACTGTATCGCCGTCGATCCGTGGTTTATTGTGGCGCAGAACCCAGCGCAGGCGCGCCTGATTCGCACCGCGCGTGAAGTCAATGACAGCAAACCTCACTGGGTGCTCAATCAGGTCAAAACCACGGTAGCGGATTGTCTGGCAGAGAGCGGCAAGCGCGCCAGCGAGCTGAAAATTGCCTGCTTTGGTCTGGCCTTCAAACCGAATATTGACGACCTGCGTGAAAGCCCGGCGATGGAAATTGCTCAGATGATTGCCGAATGGCACAAGGGTGAAACGCTGGTGGTTGAGCCGAATATTCATGAACTGCCGGCAAAACTGGCGGGGCACTGCACGCTGACAGCGCTGGATGAGGCACTGGCGACGGCGGACGTACTGGTGCTGCTGGTGGATCATAAAGCGTTTAAAGCGACGCCTGGTGATGCGGTGCGTCAGCAATATGTGGTTGATACCAAAGGCGTCTGGCGTTGAACAGCCTGAACGGGGTACTCGAGCCCCTGCAGTGGGAGAGTGCCTTTTTCGGCCTGCCGTCGGCCATTGTGCGCCTGCGTGATGATGCGCCGGTATTGGCTGAATCAGATTTGAACGCCTGGCAACGGATTCAGGCGAAGATCCCGGCGGACCGTACCGACCTGCTTGACGCGCTCCAGCAACGCGGCTTTCAGCTGGTTGAAGGTGAGGCAGACCTTTCTATAACCCTCACCCGGCACGATGCGCCCGGTGTGGAAATGGCAACCGAACAGGATATTCCCGTGCTGCGTCAGATGGCGGCTCAGGCGTTTGCGCAGAGTCGCTTTCGTACGCCCTGGTATGCACCTGACGATAGCGGACGTTTCTATGCCCAGTGGATAGAGAATGCGGTTAAAGGCACCTTTGATCACGTCTGCCTGGTTTTCCGCGCAGGGGACGGTCAACTCCAGGGGTTCGTCTCGCTTCGCAAGCTCAACGCGTGCGAGGCGCGTATTGGCTTATTAGCCGGGCGCGGCATGGGTGAGAAGCTCATGCAGGCGGCGCTGCACTGGGCGCAGCAGCAGCAGGTTGAGACGCTGCGGGTGGCGACACAGGTGGGCAACACCGCCGCGCTTAAACGTTATATTGCGAGTGGTGCCAACATCGACGCCACCGCCTACTGGTTATACAGGTGACAAGATGATTCCATTTAACGCACCACCCGTCGTCGGAACGGAACTCGACTATATGCAGTCTGCCATGGGCAGCGGCAAACTCTGCGGTGACGGCGGTTATACCCGCCGCTGTCAGCAGTGGATGGAACAGCGTTTTCGCAGCGCCAAAGTGCTCCTGACCCCGTCCTGTACGGCATCGCTGGAAATGGCCGCGCTGCTGCTGGATATCCAGCCCGGCGATGAAGTGATCATGCCCAGCTACACCTTCGTTTCCACGGCGAACGCGTTTGTCCTGCGCGGGGCGAAAATCGTCTTTGTGGATATCCGCCCGGATACCATGAATATTGATGAGACGCTGATTGAAGCGGCGATCACCGACAAAACGCGCGCGATCGTACCGGTTCACTACGCGGGCGTGGCTTGTGAAATGGACACCATCATGGCCATCGCCAAAAAACATAACCTGTTTGTGGTGGAAGATGCCGCCCAGGGCGTGATGTCGACCTACAAGGGACGCGCGCTGGGTACCATCGGCCATATCGGCTGCTTTAGCTTCCACGAAACCAAAAACTACACGGCAGGCGGAGAAGGTGGCGCGACGCTGATTAACGATCGGGCGCTCGTGGAGCGTGCGGAGGTGATCCGCGAAAAAGGCACCAACCGCAGCCAGTTCTTCCGCGGCCAGGTCGACAAATACACCTGGCGCGATATTGGCTCCAGCTATCTGATGGCGGATCTGCAGGCCGCGTACCTGTGGGCGCAGCTGGAAGCCGCGGATCGCATCAACCTGCAGCGCCTCTCCCTGTGGCAAACCTATTACGATGCGCTTGAGCCTCTGGCCAAAGCCGGGCGTATTGAGCTGCCGACTATCCCGGCAGATTGCGTCCACAACGCGCACATGTTCTACATCAAGCTGCGCGATAACGACGACCGGAGCGAGCTTATCGCCTGGCTGAAAGAAGCCGAAATTTTGGCGGTGTTCCACTATATTCCGCTGCACTCCAGTCCGGCGGGCGAAGCGTTTGGAACGTTCGCGGGTGAGGACCGTTACACCACCAAAGAAAGTGAGCGGTTGCTTCGTCTGCCACTGTTCTACAACCTCGCGCCAGTTAACCAGCGTACGGTGATTAATACCCTTCTGAGCTATTTCGGCTGATATGTCTCTGGCAAAAGCATCGGTGTGGACCGCCGCGTCCACGCTTGTAAAAATTGGCGCCGGGCTGCTGGTCGTCAAGCTGCTGGCTGTCTCATTTGGCCCCTCTGGCGTGGGGCTGGCGGGTAATTTCCGCCAGCTTGTCACCGTCCTTGGGGTGCTGGCCGGTGCCGGTATCTTCAACGGCGTGACCAAATACGTTGCGCAGTATCATGATGATGCGGCCCAGCTTCGCAGGGTCGTGGGCACCTCCTCGGCGATGGTCACGGGTTTTTCGACCCTGATGGCGATTATCTTTCTGCTGGCGGCGGCGCCCATCAGCCAGGGATTATTCGGTCACACCCACTATCAGGGGCTGGTGCGTCTGGTCGCATTGGTTCAGATGGGGATTGCCTGGGCTAACCTGCTGCTGGCGCTGATGAAAGGGTTTCGTGATGCGGCCGGGAACGCGATTGCGTTAATCCTGGGCAGCGTTATCGGCGTGATTGCCTATTATTTCTGCTATCGCCTGGGGGGCTACGAAGGCGCACTGCTGGGGCTGGCGCTGGTTCCGGCGCTGGTGGTTGTGCCTGCGGCATTTATGCTGATGCGTCGGGGCGTCATCCCCCTGAGCTACCTCAAACCGCAATGGGATAAAGTGCTTGCCAGCCAGCTGGGTAAATTTACCCTGATGGCGCTTATCACCTCCGTCACGCTGCCGGTGGCCTACGTGATGATGCGTAACCTGCTGGCGGCGCATTATAGCTGGGATGAAGTAGGGATCTGGCAGGGCGTAAGCAGTATTTCCGACGCCTATCTCCAGTTTATTACGGCATCCTTTAGCGTTTATTTGCTGCCAACCTTATCGCGTTTGACCTCCAGACAGGATATTACGCGTGAGATTTTCCGGTCGCTGCGCTTTGTATTGCCGGCGGTTGCGGCTGCCAGCTTTACCGTCTGGCTATTGCGCGATGTCGCCATCTGGCTGCTGTTTTCGGCGAAGTTCATCGCCATGCGCGATCTCTTTGCCTGGCAACTGGTGGGTGATGTACTGAAAGTGGGGGCTTACGTTTTCGGCTATCTGGTGATAGCAAAAGCCTCCCTGCGGCTGTATATCCTTGCGGAAATTAGCCAGTTTGCATTACTGACCTCGTTCTCGCACTGGCTGATACCCGCGCACGGCGCGCTGGGGGCGGCTCAGGCCTACATGGCAACCTATATCGTTTATTTCGCCGCCTGTTGCGGTGTATTTTTATTGTGGCGTAAACGCGCATGACTGCACTGATTCACATCCTGGGATCGGATATCCCACACCATAACCAGACCGTTTTGCGGTTCTTCAACGACGAGCTGGCATCCGGGGATCCTGATGCGCGTGAGTTTATGGTTGCAGGTCAGGATAAGGGCCTGAGCGAGGCGTTTCCGGCGCTGACGATTCGCTTCTGGCCAGATAAGGCCACGCTGGCAAAGGCGGTCGTTGCCAGGGCGAAAGCCGACCGCGAGCAACGATTCTTCTTCCACGGGCAGTTTAACACCGGCCTGTGGCTGGCGCTTCTCAGCGGAGGGATTAAACCCTCCCAGTGCAGCTGGCATATCTGGGGAGCCGATCTTTATGAAGTCTCCCGCGGCTGGAAATTCCGTCTTTTCTATCCATTGCGCCGCATGGCGCAGGGGCGCGTGGGCTGCGTTTTTGCTACCCGCGGCGATCTCAACTATTTTGCTAAACAGCACCCCAACGTGCGCGGCGAGTTGCTTTATTTCCCCACCCGCATGGATCCGGCGCTGAACGCCATGGCCAATGACGCTGTGCGTGAAGGCAAGCTGACGATCCTGGTGGGGAATTCCGGCGATCGCAGTAACGAACATGTCGCGGCGCTCAGGGCGGTGCATCAGCAGTTTGGCGACACGGTGAACGTGGTGGTGCCGATGGGCTATCCCGCCAACAACGACGCTTATATTGACGAGGTTCGCCAGCAGGGACTGGCGCTGTTTAGCGCAGAAAATCTGCACATCCTCAGCGATAAGCTGGAATTTGAGGAATATCTCGCGCTGCTGAGAAAATGCGATCTCGGCTATTTCATCTTTGCCCGACAGCAGGGAATTGGCACACTGTGTCTGCTGATTCAGGCGGGGGTACCGTGCGTGCTCAACCGCGACAACCCGTTCTGGCAGGACATGGCCGAGCAGCATATTCCGGTGCTGTTTACCTCAGACACGCTGAACGTCGAGGTGGTACGTGAAGCTCAACGTCAGCTCACGCTGGTGGATAAAAACAGCATCGATTTTTTCAGCCCGAATTACCTCACGCCGTGGCACCGCGCGCTGCGTATCGCTTCAGGAGACAAAGCATGAGTCAGTTGCAATTCAGCGGCTTACTGGTTGTCTGGCTTCTGAGCGCCCTGTTTATCGCCACGCTCACCTGGTTTGAATTCCGCCGGGTGCGCTTCAACTTTAACGTCTTCTTCTCGTTACTGTTCCTGCTGACGTTCTTTTTCGGCTTCCCGCTCACCAGCATTCTGGTCTTCCGTTTTGACGTGAGCGTCGCGCCGCCGGACATTCTGCTCCAGGCGCTTCTGGCGGCGACCTGCTTCTATGCGGTCTACTACGTCACCTATAAAACGCGTCTGCGTTCAGCACAGACAGCTGCCCCGCGTCGGGCGCTCTTTACCATGAATAGGGTGGAAACCCACCTTACATGGGTGATGCTGATGACCATCGCCCTGGTCAGCGTTGGCATCTTCTTCATGCATAACGGCTTCCTGCTGTTTAAGCTCCACTCCTACAGCCAGATTTTTTCGGCCGAGGTTTCGGGCGTGGCGCTTAAGCGTTTCTTCTACTTCTTCATCCCGGCGATGCTGGTGATCTTCTTCCTGCGCCAGGACAGCAAAGCGTGGCTGTTCTTCCTGGTGAGTACCGTCGCGTTTGGCATCCTGACCTACATGATTGTGGGCGGCACGCGCGCGAACATTATCATCGCCTTCGCCATCTTCCTGTTTATCGGCATCATCCGCGGCTGGATCTCGCTGTGGATGCTGGTTGCGGCAGGCGTGTTTGGCATCGTGGGGATGTTCTGGCTGGCGCTGAAGCGGTACGGAATGAACGTGGCGGGTGATGAGGCGTTTTATACGTTCCTCTACCTCACGCGCGATACGTTCTCGCCGTGGGAAAACCTGGCATTGCTGCTGCAAAACTACGACAAGATTGATTTCCAGGGGCTGGCACCGATTGTTCGCGACTTCTACGTCTTTATCCCTTCCTGGCTATGGCCGGATCGCCCTGGTGTGGTGCTCAATACCGCGAACTATTTTACCTGGGAAGTGCTGAACAACCATTCCGGTCTGGCAATTTCACCCACGCTGATCGGTTCCCTGGTGGTGATGGGCGGGGCGTGGTTCATTCTGCCCGGGGCGGTTGCCGTGGGGCTGATTATCAAGTGGTTCGACTGGCTTTACGTGCGTGGCAACGAAGAGACCAACCGCTATAAAGCGGCCATTTTGCACAGTTTCTGCTTTGGTGCCATTTTCAATATGATCGTTCTGGCGCGCGAAGGGCTGGACTCGTTCGTTTCGCGCGTAGTGTTCTTCATGGTTGTTTTCGGCGTCTGCCTGTTACTGGCCAAACTGTTGTACTGGCTGTTTGACAGCGCCGGGCTTGTGCACAAGCGCGAGCGGCAGGGCAGCACAACGCTGTCGCAAGTCTGAGTAAGGATAGTAATGACTGATAGAATTTCTGCACCGCGCTATGCGCTACGTGGCCTGCAGCTTATTGGCTGGCGCGACATGCAGCACGCGCTGGACTTTCTGTTCGCCGACGGCCAGATGAAATCCGGTACGCTGGTGGCCATCAACGCGGAAAAAATGCTGGCGGTTGAGGATAACGCGGAAGTCAAAAGCCTGATTGAAGCGGCCGAGTTTAAATACGCGGACGGGATCAGCGTGGTCCGCTCTATCCGTAAAAAGTATCCTGACGCTAATGTTTCCCGCGTGGCGGGGGCCGATCTCTGGGAGCAGCTTATGGCCCGCGCAGGCGCGCAGGGTACGCCCGTGTTCCTGATTGGCGGGAAGCCGGAGATACTGGCCCAGACGGAGGAGAAACTGCGTCGTCAATGGAATGTTAATATTGTCGGCAGCCAGGATGGTTACTTCAAACCGGAAGATCGGCAGACGCTGTTTGAGCGCGTCCGTGACAGCGGGGCAAAGATTGTCACCGTGGCGATGGGGTCCCCGCGCCAGGAGATCCTGATGCGTGACTGCCGCCTGGTCTGCCCGGATGCCCTCTACATGGGCGTAGGGGGTACGTACGACGTCTTTACCGGCCACGTTAAGCGTGCGCCAACGGTCTGGCAATATCTTGGGCTGGAGTGGTTGTATCGTCTGCTATCGCAACCGACACGCATTAAACGACAGATCCGTCTGCTTCGCTACCTCGTCTGGCATTACACCGGAAAAATGTAATCAAAATGTAGCGCGATATGCTATTCGCGCTGCAACTCGCCTGCAAAACTGCTGATAATCTGTGCAATGCATTCATTTTTTTAATGCATCGTTTGCCATTTGGCAGATTTTAAGAAACCATTCGCTCCGTATTTTAGTCCCCCTAAAAAACAATACCCGGTCTTAAGCCGGGAAACAGCAAACACAATCGAGGAGCTATGGCAGAGAAAAAACCGGAGCTGCAGCGTGGGCTGGAAGCTCGTCATATTGAACTGATAGCGCTGGGCGGCACTATCGGCGTGGGCCTGTTTATGGGCTCCGCAAGCACGCTCAAGTGGGCAGGCCCTTCCGTATTACTGGCGTACATTATCGCCGGGCTGTTTGTTTTCTTCATCATGCGTTCCATGGGCGAAATGCTCTTCCTGGAGCCGGTAACCGGCTCTTTCGCCGTTTACGCGCATCGTTATATGAGCCCGTTCTTCGGCTACCTGACGGCCTGGTCATACTGGTTTATGTGGATGGCGGTGGGCATCTCCGAGATCACCGCGATAGGGGTCTACGTCCAGTTCTGGTTCCCGGATATGGCTCAGTGGATACCCGCACTCATTGCCGTGGGGCTGGTGGCGCTGGCAAACCTGGCCGCCGTGCGTCTTTACGGTGAGATCGAGTTCTGGTTTGCGATGATCAAAGTCACCACCATCATCGTGATGATTGTCGTCGGCCTGGGCGTGATTTTCTTCGGCTTTGGCAACGGTGGACATGCTATCGGCTTTGGTAACCTGACCGAAAACGGCGGCTTCTTTGCCGGCGGCTGGAAGGGCTTCCTGACGGCGCTGTGTATCGTTGTAGCGTCGTACCAGGGCGTAGAGCTGATCGGTATTACCGCCGGTGAAGCGAAAAATCCACAGGTCACGCTGCGTAGCGCGGTGGGCAAAGTGCTGTGGCGCATCCTGATTTTCTATGTGGGCGCCATCTTCGTTATCGTGACCATCTTCCCGTGGAACGAAATAGGCTCGACGGGCAGCCCGTTTGTTTTAACCTTCGCCAAAATTGGTATCACGGCGGCGGCGGGCATCATCAACTTTGTGGTCCTGACGGCCGCGTTGTCAGGCTGTAACAGTGGGATGTACAGCTGTGGGCGTATGCTCTATGCGCTCTCGAAGAATAACCAGCTGCCTGCGGCAATGAGTAAAGTGTCACGTGCCGGGGTGCCGGTGGCGGGCGTGGCGGTCTCCATTGCAATCCTGCTGATTGGATCTTGCCTGAATTACATCATTCCTAATCCGCAGCGGGTGTTCGTTTACGTCTACAGTGCCAGCGTCCTGCCGGGCATGGTGCCGTGGTTTGTTATTCTCATCAGCCAGCTGCGTTTCCGTCATGCGCATAAAAAGGCGATTGAAAGCCATCCGTTCCGTTCAATTCTGTTCCCCTATGCGAACTATTTGACGATGGCGTTCCTGATTTGCGTATTAATCGGAATGTACTTTAATGAAGATACCCGCATGTCGCTGTTTGTCGGGGTGATCTTCCTGGCCGCCGTGACGGCTGCCTATAAGCTTTTTGGCCTGGGTCGCCGTGCCACCACGCAGAAAGTGGAGGAATAAGCGGCAAAATGTGCAAACCATAACCAAACGCGCATTTTTTTCAAAAAAGCACTAGACAGCGGGGACGGAGGTACGTAATATCCAGCCCCGCAACGGCGCTAAGCGCCCGTAGCTCAGCTGGATAGAGCGCTGCCCTCCGGAGGCAGAGGTCTCAGGTTCGAATCCTGTCGGGCGCGCCATTTTAGTCCCGGCGCTAGAGCTGCGGTGGTCTGAGAAGTAGTCAGTACCGCGTGAAAGAATACAGTGGTGGCTATAGCTCAGTTGGTAGAGCCCTGGATTGTGATTCCAGTTGTCGTGGGTTCGAATCCCATTAGCCACCCCATTATTGAAAGAGTTGTGAATTGCGAAGGTGGCGGAATTGGTAGACGCGCTAGCTTCAGGTGTTAGTGTCCTTAGGATGTGGGGGTTCGAGTCCCCCCCCTCGCACCACGACTTTTTAAATGAATTGAACTAAAAATTCAAAAAAGCAGTACATCGGCGAGTAGCGCAGCTTGGTAGCGCAACTGGTTTGGGACCAGTGGGTCGGAGGTTCGAATCCTCTCTCGCCGACCAATTTTGAACCCCGCTTCGGCGGGGTTTTTTGTTTTCTGCCATTTTCATCCCTGTAGTGATTCCCCGACAGCGTCCGGTTTCATTGTCGCGATTCAGCGACATACAATCCATTGAAAATAAAACAATTATTCATACTTCCATTTTGCTGTCTCCTCCTGGCGACAGAATTCTGTCCTTACCGATACATTGTGGGGCTTAAGACGGCGCTTAACAGCATAATTTCCTTTTATCTTAAAATGTTGCGTCATGTAAACGTTTTGGGTGCGAACCTGGCACGTTACGTGCAATAATATGCGTGTAGATGCTCATTCCATCTCTTATGTTCGCCTTCGTGCCTCATAAACTCCGGAATGACGCAGAGCCATTTACGGTGCTTATCGTCCACTGACAGATGTCGCTTCGGCCTCATCAGACACCATGGACATAACGTTGAGTGAAGCACCAAATATGTTGTCTTACAGACCTGTTTTAACGCCTGCTTTTATAGCAGGCGTTTTTTTATGCCTTATTCCCGATACCGGCGCACGATCAGGGCAACCATCACCAGGGCCGTTGACGAGACGGCATAGAGTGCCGTTACTGAGCCAAACCCGGCAGCCACTGCCGCAGCGATGCCGGTGAAAAGAGAGGCGCTGAGCGTTTGCCAGCGCCAGGCTTTCCCACTGGCTGAAGCGGTTTGCGTGAGATGAAAACTACTGAGTACCCCAAACGTCCCGGCTGCGAAGAGAATATTCGAGGCCAGATGTGCGATAAAAATCGCCCCCAGTGCACATGCCATCCATCCGGACAACAACGGTAGCGTTCCATAAGCGGCCAGAAAGATGCCGAGACAAACGATGATGCGCGGCGTGTGAGCGGCAAAACGCGTCAGGCTCTCTTTCTTTAGCAGCATGGGACCGCAAAGCTGACCCATGCTTCTTGCGAAAAGCAGCGGCAGAGCAAGGCCCGCGGCATCCTGTGGATGGATTTGCTGTGCCAGCGCCGGAAGCAGCGCCATAGCCGGTGAGCCGACGGCCGCCAGCGACGGCAGAAGGAGCAGACTGCGTTTCTGCCGAACGGTCAACGTCCGCCAGCGTAATGCCGCAGGGGCTTCCTCTTCCCCGGAGGACGGGAGTGATGGCGCAGAAAACCGGCGTCCAGCCAGCCATAGCATGAGCAGTGACCCAAGAAAGCTGGCGGCATCAATGGCCAGCAGGCTAAACACGGACGTCTTCTGGAACAGCACCACGCCCAGGCCAGTCCCTAACAATACCTGCGAAGCAAAAATCACATTTTCCAGACAGGTCGCAGCAGGCAGCTCTGCTTCGCTAAGTCCGCGCTTAAAGAGCAACGTCAGCGCGGGCCAGCTCATCCCGCTGAGCAGCGCTTCTGTGGATTGTACGGCGAGTAATGCGGCAACGCTGTGATAACCCACACCAAGCAGGGGAAAGAGCAGGGCGAGCAGGCCCAGCCCTTCGGTCAGTATCAGCAGGGATATCGGAGACCAGCGTGAGCATAGTTTTTCGCCGATCGTACTGCCGATAAATCCCGGTACCGTCGCGAAAAGAAAAGCAAGGGTGAGCAGAGCGGGCGGAGCTGACCACGCTAACAGCAAGCCGAAGACCACAACCTGGGTTAAGCCATTCCCCAGCGAAGAAAAGATAAAAGCACAGGCAAGCAGGCGCAGCCAGCGGTGGCAGCGCAGCGCTTTAATTAGCGCATATAAAAGCGAGTTCATGACGATTTCCTTTCAAAAACGATTTAGTCCACGCTGCAGCAAGTGCGCGTGTGTGAAAAAAAGTTAATGAAAAGACATCGTTACATTGGCGGGTTCGTTTGCAGATGCGGGTGTAAAGAATGTAGCAGGAGAAAGACGATAAAAAAAGGAGGCCATCTGGCCTCCTGATGAATTACTGCTGCGTACCGTTATTTTGCAGCGTCAGCAACAGCCCATCACGGCGCATGGCGGCCGCCTCTTCCGGCTTATGCTGCTTGTCCAGCGTATCGGCAAGCCATGCGTAGTCGAAGGCATCCGGACGCTGCTTGAGTGCGGCGCGGAAGGCGAGGCTCGCCTCCTGCCATTCGCCGTGCTTCATCAACGACTGACCGAGCGTGCTCCACAGCAGCGGGCGATCGCCAACGGTTTTAATCTGCTGACGCAGCACTTTTTCGATTTGCTCAGGATTGTTGGTTTTCAGGCGCGGGATCACCATCACCAGGCGATCGTCGTACTGGCGCTTCAGACCGTCGAGGAGGATCTCCTGAGCTGTGTCGTGATCGTCACACTCGATGAGATGTTCTGCCATCGCCACCTGCAGAGGAACCTGCTGGCGCGTTTTACGGCTCTGATTCTTCCACCAGGTTTTCAGACCGTCGCTGCCCAGGTCAGCGCGCGCCTGATCCATCAGGCCTATCCACGCCAGACGCTGAAGCTCGTCACGATGTTCATCGTCGCCCACCTCGGCCTTCGCCATCGATGGGATGATGTCCAGCAGTGAGCCCCAGGCGCCGGTACGAATATAGGCCTGCTCGGCAAGACGCAGCACTTCCGGATGACGCGGCGCGACTTCCAGCAGACGGTCGATACCGTGGCGAGCCGCGTGATTCTCATTGCGTGCCAGCTGCAGACGAACGCGCGTGATTTCCACCGGAATCGGGTCGCCGTGAGCCAGCTCAGCCGCTCGCTCCAGGTGCTGATTAGCGCGGGCTTCGTCACCGCGCTGCTGCGCTGCTTCGGCCGCCAGCAGATAGTTCACCACCGGCTGTTCGGCGTGGTCGGCGTTTTTCGACATCAGCTTTTCAACCTGCTGATAGTCACCCTCTGCGAGCTTAAGCAGCGCCTGCTCGGTCTGTTTACGGGCGCGGCGGCGCTTACGGCCAACGAACCAGCCGCGGGTATGGGCACCGGTACGGAAAATACGGCGCAGGATCCACTCGATCGCAAACAGCACCACCACGCCGAGGATCAGAATGATCGTCAGACCCGTTACGCTGGTTTCAATGTTGTAGTTATCGGTCTGGATCAGGACGTAACCCTGATGACCCGCAAGCATAGGCCCCAGGACGATCCCGGCGATCAGCAGGATGAAGAGTAAGAGGACTTTTAGCATCATTACTCTCCCTGCGGTGCGCTTTCAGGCGCAGGAGTCGTAGCTGGAGCCGCTCCGCCCGTTTGCTCAGCCGGAACGCCCGGCTGTGCCAGCAGGTTTCGTACGCGCGTCTGCATCAGTTTCTCCAGAATCGGCTGGCTGGCCAGCTTATCCGGCACGTTCATGGTGATGTTCTGCTGGCTGAGCTTATCAATGTCTTCGAGGAAGGCGGTGGTCGTCGCATCATCGGTGTTGTAGTAGGCGCGTACCCACGTTGAGACGTTATCCAGCGCCTGTTTGTAGGTCTCTTCCTGATGACGCGGCACGGCCTGGGCAGCGACCAGCAGGCGGGAACGAATGTTCTCGCGCAGATAGATGTCCTGGTTCGGGGCGAGCAGCGGTACGGCAGTTTCGTCGCGACGGCGGACAGTGATAAAGCTGTCCATAAAGTTCTGCCAGCTTTTTTGCAGGTTAATGCGCCATTCGCTCAGGGAGCTCGAAAGCTCGGTACCGTCGGAATCCATCGGGGAGTCGTCGTCGTTATTATCCGCCAGCTGCAGGTTATCAATCTGATTCGACAGCTGATTCACTTTAAGGATAATGCCGTCGTAATCCACCTGCGAGACGGCGGAGAGGCTGGCGATGTCTTCGGTAATCGCGCGACGGGCGGTAATAAGGCTTGGGTCGTTCATGTCCGCCAGGCTTGCATCGGCGCTTTTCAGCAGCGCGGCAGCGGTGGTGACGTCCTGATCGCTCCAGAGCTTACGTCCGGCGAGCTTCACCAGGAAGTCAGCCTGCGAGAGCAGCCAGGTTTTGGCATCGGTGCCGGAAATGGTGGCGACTTTCTGCTGTACTTCACCCAGCTGTTTGGTCAGCTCTTCCTGTTTGCTGTTCGCTTCGGCGAGCGCCGCGGCCTGCTGCTTAATCACGGCTTCCAGCTCGGTTTTCTGCGTCTCCTGCTCTTTTTGCAGGGCCGTGAGCTGATTCACCAGCGCATCGCTGGTGGACGTCTGGTTAGCGCTCTGTTGCTTCACCAGCCCGTACAGGCCAACCCCCGCTGCCAGCGCAATGGCGATGGCAATCGCGCTCAGCGTGAGGCTTGTTTTGTTGCTGCCGTTTTTCTTCTCAGCGGTTTTCTCAGTCGTCTCTGGCTGTGGCGTCGTCTCCACAGTCTCCCTGGTCTCTTCAACCACGGCGGAGGATTTGTCGTGTTCCGTCATTATGGCTTCCCATTTGAGAGTTATTGTAATGCGCGCAGCAGCGCATCGTTGTCGGCGTTATCAGCGATCCGAATATCCTGCCAGCCCAGTTCCCGGGCCTGGTTCGCCAGACGCTCACTGACGACCAGAAGCCGACAGCGGAGTAACCAGTTTTCGCGATACCAAAGCGGTATTAGCGTCCAAAGCTGTTGTAACATTTCACCGCTGGTGACCACCAGCGTATTGATGCCTCGCGCGTGCCAGCGCATCGCCTCTTCCGCACCATCGTAGTGTTTTGCACAGCGCTGATAGCACTCAACGAACGTCACGTTCGCACCACGTTCACGCAGCGTTTCGCCCAGCAGCTCGCGGCCCCCATTGCCGCGCAAAATGAGCGCACGCTTGCCGGCAACAGTTTGTAATTCAGGTAATTGTAGCAAGACTTCACTGATTTCCCGATCTAACGGGTAACGAACGTCCGCGCTGCTTACGGTATGCAGTGCCAGTGCCGTAGTACGGCCAATCGCGAAATAGCGGGGGGCGGTTGGCCAGGCCAGTCCCTGCTGCTGCAGCTGTGCGTGGGCAAATTCCACGGCATGCTGCGACAGCGCAAACAGCAGGTCACCGTCCTGAAGGGCATTCATCTGGTCGGCGAGCGCAGAGAGCTCGCGACCGGGGGAGAATTCAATGAGCGGAAAACTCCAGGCCACCTGCCCCAGTGTGCGCAGACGGCTCACTAACTGCTCTCCTGCGGGAGAAGGGCGGGTGACGAGAATACTCATGCAGGGGGTTCTCCATTGTAAACGTCAGCCAGAATCTCGCGGGCGCCGTTATCCAGCAATTCTTCCGCCAGCGACACGCCAAGCTGCTCGGCATCTTGCGCTTTTCCGCGACGTTCGCCGCGTACCATCTGCGAACCGTCCGGGGCGCCTACCAGCGCACGCAGCCACAGTTCGCCATTCGTCAATTCAGCATAGCTGCCAATCGGAACCTGGCACCCGCCTTCGAGGCGGGTATTCATCGCCCGCTCCGCTTTTACGCGGGTAGCGGTTTCGTCATGATTCAGTGGAGCAAGCAGCGCGCGGGTACGTGCATCGTCCAGGCGGCACTCGATGCCGACAGCACCCTGGCCAACAGCCGGCAGCGACAGCTCTGGCGGCAGCGCCACGCGAATACGTTCCTCCAGCCCCAGACGCTTCAGGCCGGCAACGGCGAGAATAATGGCATCGTAATCGCCGTTATCCAGCTTGCCCAGACGCGTGCCGACGTTACCGCGCAGCGAGCGAATGATCAGATCGGGACGACGCTCCGCCAGCTGACACTGACGGCGTAAACTGGACGTGCCAACCACGCTACCCGCTGGCAGCGCGTCGAGCGAGTCATAGCGGTTAGAGACAAACGCATCGCGCGGATCTTCGCGCTCGCAGATGGTCACCAGCCCCAGCCCCTCCGGGAACTCGACGGGCACGTCTTTCATCGAATGTACGGCGATATCGGCGCGGTTCTCAAGCAATGCCAGTTCCAGTTCTTTGACGAACAGGCCTTTGCCGCCCACTTTCGCCAGCGGCGTATCGAGGATCACGTCACCGCGCGTGACCATCGGCACCAGCTCGACGCGCAATCCGCTGTGGCAGGCTTCCAGGCGCTGCTTCACATAATGTGCCTGCCAGAGCGCGAGAGGGCTTTGGCGTGTGGCAATTCTCAAAACATTGTCTAACATGCTTGTTACCGTCATTATCAATCGCTAACCATCCTAACATTGTTGACTCTGGGATGGCAGTTTTACGGTTGATGAAGCGTGAGAGGGACAAGGCGGCGTATTCGTCAGCCATAGCCGTATTCAGGAATTTACACGTACAGAACGGTGCTACACTTGTATGTAGCGCATCTTTCTTTACGGTCAATCGGCAAGGTGTTAAATTGATCACGTTTTAGACCATTTTTTCGTCGGTACCACCAAAAATGATAAGGGCGAAAAAGGGTAACGGTTATCTTTTTGAAATACTGCGGGTCCGCTGTTACTCGTGTTTTGAATAGCTGCGACACCCGGAAACATCAGGCGATACGTCTTGTACCTCTATATTGAGACTCTGAAACAGAGACTGGATGCCATAAATCAACTGCGTGTGGATCGCGCGCTTGCTGCTATGGGCCCTGCTTTCCAGCAGGTATACAGTCTGCTGCCGACATTATTGCACTATCACCACCCGCTGATGCCTGGCTACCTTGATGGTAACGTTCCCCAGGGCATTTGCCTTTTCACGCCTGATGAAACCCAACAGCATTATTTGAACGAGCTGGAACTCTACCGTGGCATGCCGCCGCAGGAGTCCCCAAAAGGTGAACTGCCGATTACCGGCGTTTACTCAATGGGGAGCACCTCATCGGTAGGGCAAAGCTGTTCTTCGGATCTGGACATCTGGGTCTGCCATCAGTCCTGGCTCGATAACGAAGAGCGTCAGCTGCTGCAGCGTAAATGCAGCCTGCTGGAGAGCTGGGCGGCATCGCTCGGTGTGGAAGTGAGCTTCTTCCTGATTGATGAAAACCGTTTCCGCCATAACGAAAGCGGCAGTCTGGGTGGTGAGGACTGCGGCTCGACCCAGCACATCCTGTTGCTGGATGAATTCTACCGTACTGCTGTGCGTCTGGCCGGGAAGCGTATTCTGTGGAATATGGTCCCGTGCGAAGAAGAAGAGCATTACGATGACTACGTCATGTCGCTTTACGCGCAGGGCGTACTGACGCCAAACGAATGGCTGGACCTCGGCGGTCTCAGCTCTCTGTCTGCGGAAGAGTACTTCGGCGCAAGCCTCTGGCAGCTCTATAAGAGTATCGACTCGCCGTACAAAGCGGTGCTCAAAACGCTGCTGCTTGAAGCCTACTCCTGGGAATACCCGACGCCGCGCCTGCTGGCGAAAGACATCAAGCAGCGACTGCATGATGGGGAAATCGTCTCCTTCGGGCTCGACGCCTACTGCATGATGCTGGAGCGCGTGACCGAATACCTGAAAGCCATTGATGACACCACGCGTCTTGACCTGGTGCGTCGATGTTTCTATCTCAAAGTCTGTGAGAAGTTGAGCCGCGAGCGCGCCTGCGTGGGCTGGCGTCGTGAAGTGGTCAGTCAGTTAGTCAAAGAGTGGGGATGGGACGAAGCGCGTCTGTCCATGCTCGACAACCGGGCCAACTGGAAAATCGATCAGGTGCGTGAAGCGCACAACGAACTGCTCGATGCGATGATGCAAAGCTACCGTAACCTGATCCGCTTTGCGCGCCGTAACAACCTCAGCGTTTCCGCCAGTCCGCAGGACATCGGGGTGTTGACCCGTAAGCTGTACGCCGCGTTTGAAGCGCTGCCGGGTAAAGTCACGCTGGTTAACCCGCAGATTTCGCCTGACCTGTCAGAACCGAACCTGACCTTTATCTATGTGCCGCCGGGCCGCGCGAACCGCACCGGGTGGTATCTGTACAACCGTGCGCCAAGCATGGATTCCATCATCAGCCATCAGCCGCTGGAATATAACCGCTATCTGAACAAGCTGGTGGCCTGGGCCTGGTTTAACGGCCTGCTGACCTCGCGCACGCGCCTGTTTATCAAAGGCAATGAGGTGGTCGATCTCGCTAAGCTGCAGGAGATGGTCGCGGATGTGTCGCACCACTTCCCGCTGCGTCTGCCTGCGCCGACGCCAAAAGCCCTCTACAGCCCGTGCGAGATTCGCCATCTGGCGATCATCGTCAACCTGGAATATGACCCGACGGCGGCCTTCCGCAATCAGGTGGTCCATTTTGACTTCCGCAAGCTGGACGTCTTTAGCTTTGGCGAGCAGCAAAACTGCCTGGTCGGCAGCGTGGACCTGCTCTACCGCAACTCGTGGAACGAAGTGCGTACCCTGCACTTCAACGGCGAGCAGGCGATGATCGAGGCGCTGAAAACCATTCTCGGCAAGATGCACCAGGATGCCGCGCCGCCGGACAGCGTGGAAGTGTTCTGCTACAGCCAGCACCTGCGTGGATTGATTCGTACCCGCGTGCAGCAGCTGGTCTCGGAATGTATCGAACTGCGTCTCTCCAGTACCCGTCAGGAAACCGGGCGCTTTAAGGCGCTGCGCGTCTCCGGCCAGACCTGGGGCCTGTTCTTTGAACGCCTCAACGTGTCGGTACAGAAGCTGGAAAACGCCATCGAATTCTACGGCGCGATTTCGCATAACAAGCTGCATGGCCTGTCGGTGCAGGTGGAAACCAACCACGTTAAGCTTCCGCAGGTGGTGGACGGCTTTGCCAGTGAAGGGATTATTCAGTTCTTCTTTGAAGAGTCGGGTGATAACGCCGGGTTTAACATCTACATTCTGGATGAGACCAACCGCGCCGAGGTGTATCACCACTGTGAAGGCAGTAAAGAAGAGCTGGTGCGCGACGTCAGCCGCTTCTACTCCTCTTCGCATGACCGCTTTACCTACGGCTCAAGCTTTATCAACTTTAACCTGCCGCAGTTCTACCAGATTGTGAACGTCGACGGTCGTACGCAGGTGATTCCGTTCCGCACCCAGGCCGTCACGCCTGCCGCACCTGCGAATCAGGACACCGCGCCGCTGTTGCAGCAGTATTTCTCCTGAGCCTTTTCGCCGGGTGGCGCTTACGCTTACCCGGCCTACGGTTCGAGCCGTTGCAGGCCCGGTAAGGCGTAGCCGCCACCGGGCGAAAAAACTACCTGAAACTCACCGCCTCACCCGCTTGTGCAGTCGCGGCCTGTTCCAGCAGATCCCAGAACGGTACGCCGCTGCGGTCGCAAACCCATTCCCCGTCTTTCAGATCGAAATGATAGCCGCCCTGTTTAGCGGCCAGCCAGACCTGGTGAAGCGGCTCCTGGCGGTTAATAATAATTTTGCTGCCATTTTCGAAGCTCAGGGTCAGGATACCGCCGTTGATTTCACAATCGATATCGCTGTCGCCGTCCCAGTCGTCAATACGCTCTTCGATGGTCATCCACAGGTTGTCGGCAAGGCGATGGAATTCACTGTCGTTCATGGTTTTGTTCCTGTTTTTCGTGATGCCGGCAGTATAACCCTAAATAATTCCCGTTGCAGGAAAGCGGCAAACTCTTGCTTTTGTGTCTTCTCCTGCGATGATAGAAACAGATTTGAACTTACGGGCAACTTTATAATGAAAAACGCTTTCCGAACGCTTGCCGTTCTCATCACGCTGTTTAGCCTGACTGGCTGCGGACTGAAGGGACCACTGTACTTTCCGCCTGCGGATAAAACCGCACCGCCGCCGACGAAACCGGTTAACAGCGGCATTGAGTCTTCCACGCCAAACACTAACGACCGTGGCGACAACGGCGGCCCGACTCAGGTTAATCTCTGACGACAACGTTCTGTACCCGCGCAATGGAGCAAATGATGCAGTTCTCTAAAATGCATGGCCTTGGCAACGATTTTATGGTCGTCGACGCGGTAACGCAGAATGTGTTTTTCTCCCCGGAACTGATCCGTCGTCTGGCGGATCGGCATCTGGGCGTGGGGTTCGATCAGCTGCTGGTGGTTGAGCCGCCGTACGATCCCGACCTCGATTTCCACTACCGTATTTTTAACGCGGACGGCAGCGAAGTGAACCAGTGCGGCAACGGCGCGCGCTGTTTCGCCCGCTTTGTGCGCCTGAAAGGGCTGACCAACAAGCGTGATATTCGCGTCAGCACGGCCAATGGTCGCATGGTGCTCAGCGTCACCGATGATGAGCTGGTGCGCGTGAACATGGGCGAACCTAACTTCGAGCCTTCCGTCGTGCCGTTTCGCGCAAACAAAGCGGAAAAGACCTATATTATGCGGGCGGCCGAGCAGACAGTATTGTGCGGCGTCGTCTCAATGGGTAACCCACACTGCGTGATTCAGGTTGATGATGTGGAAACCGCGGCGGTCGAAACGCTCGGCCCGGTGCTGGAAAGCCACGAACGTTTCCCGGAGCGCGCGAACATCGGTTTTATGCAGGTGGTGAAGCGCGAGCACATTCGTCTGCGGGTTTATGAGCGCGGCGCGGGCGAGACTCAGGCCTGCGGAAGCGGAGCCTGTGCGGCAGTGGCCGTGGGCATCTCCCAGGGGTTACTGGCAGAAGAGGTTCGCGTGGAATTACCGGGCGGTCGGCTTGATATCGCCTGGAAAGGACCGGGTCATCCACTGTATATGACTGGCCCGGCGGCACATGTCTATGACGGGTTTATCCATCTATGAAACAACCAGGGGAAGAACTGCAGGAAACAGTGACGGAACTGGACGACAGAGCTGTTGTTGATTATCTGCTGCGCAATCCTGAGTTTTTTATTCGCAATGCACGCGTCGTCGAAGAGATGCGCGTGCCGCATCCGGTTCGCGGGACCGTGTCGCTGGTGGAATGGCACATGGCGCGCGCGCGCAACCACATCAACCAGCTCGAAGAGAACATGACGCTGCTGATGGAGCAGGCCAGCACCAACGAAAGCCTGTTCTATCGTCTGCTGCATCTGCAGGCGCGTCTGGCGTCGGCGCACAGCCTTGACGAGTTCCTCAGCCGCTTCCACCGCTGGGCGCGCGAGCTGGGGCTGGCGGGCGCAACGATTCGTCTTTTCCCTGACCGCTGGCGTATCGGCGCGCCGTCGGGATTTACCCATCTGGCACTGAGCCGTCAGGCATTTGAGCCGCTGCGCATACAGCGTCTGGGCCATGAACACCACTATCTGGGGCCGCTTAATGGACCTGAGCTGCTGGTGGTGTTGCCGGAGGCCAAAGCGATTGGCTCGGTGGCGATGTCGCTGATGGGGCGCGATGGCGATCTGGGCGTCATCTTATTTACCAGCCGCGACGCGCATCACTATGAGCAGGGGCAAGCCACGCACCTGCTGCAGGAGATCGCCCTGATGCTGCCTGAGCTGCTGGAGCGCTGGATTGAGCGCGTATGACGGACGGACTGCTCGCCACTGACGTCTCGCGCTTTCTGCGCTATCTCGGCGTGGAGCGTCAGCTTAGCCCCATTACGCTGCTTAACTATCAGCGTCAGCTTGATGCCATCATGCAGATTGCCGACGAAATCGGCCTGAAAAGCTGGCAACAATGTGATGCTGCGACGGTACGCGGGTTTGTTGTGCGTAGCCGTAAAAAAAACCTCAGCCCGGCGAGCCTGGCGCTCAGGCTCTCAGCGCTGCGCAGCTTCTTCGACTGGCTGGTCAGCCAGGGGGGCTTAAAAGCCAACCCGGCAAAAGGGATCGCCACGCCGAAGGCGCCGCGCCATCTGCCTAAAAATATTGACGTTGACGACGTAAACCGCCTGCTGGATATCGATCTGAACGATCCGCTGGCCGTGCGCGATCGCGCGATGCTGGAGGTGATGTACGGTGCCGGGCTGCGTCTGTCTGAACTCGTCAACCTTGATCTCAAGCATCTCGATCTGGAATCGGGCGAAGTGTGGGTAATGGGTAAGGGCAGCAAAGAGCGCCGCCTGCCGATTGGCCGCAATGCGGTCTCCTGGATTGAGCACTGGCTTGACCTGCGCGGGCTGTTTGGCTCCGACGAAGATGCGCTGTTCCTGTCGAAACTCGGCAAGCGGATCTCGGCGCGTAACGTGCAGAAGCGCTTTGCGGAGTGGGGCATTAAGCAGGGTCTAAACAGCCACGTGCATCCGCACAAGCTGCGCCACTCCTTTGCAACACATATGCTTGAGTCGAGCGGCGATCTGCGCGGCGTGCAGGAATTGCTCGGCCATGCGAACCTGTCGACCACACAAATTTATACCCACTTAGACTTCCAACACCTTGCCTCGGTGTATGACGCGGCGCATCCACGCGCCAAACGGGGGAAATAATGCGTTTTTACCGCCCACTCGGTCAGATCTCAGCCCTGACGTTTGACCTTGATGACACTCTTTATGACAACCGCGAGGTGATCCTGCGTACCGAGCAGGAGTCTCTGGCGTTTGTGCAGAACTACCATCCCGCGCTGAAGGCGATACAGAACAAGGATTTCCAGAAGCTGCGCCAGTCCCTGCGGGAGACCGAGCCGGACATTTACCACGACGTGACCGAATGGCGTCGTCGCGCGGTTGAGCAGGCGATGCTGAATGTGGGCCTGAGCGCGCAGGATGCCGCCATTGGCGCGGAAGCGGCCATGGAAAACTTCGCCAAATGGCGCAGCCGTATCGACGTGCCGCAGGAAACCCACGACACGCTGGCGAAGCTTGCCGAAAAGTGGCCGCTGGTGGCCATCACCAACGGCAATGCCCAGCCGGAGCTGTTTGGCCTGAGCGATTACTTTGAATTCGTGCTGCGTGCGGGTCCTCACGGGCGCGCGAAGCCGTTCAGTGACATGTACCATCTGGCGGCAGATAAGCTTAACCTGCCGCTGGGTGAGATCCTGCACGTGGGGGATGACCTGACCACAGACGTGGCGGGCGCTATCCGCTGCGGCATGCAGGCCTGCTGGATCAAGCCGGAAAACGCTGACCTGATGATCGCCTCCGATAGCCGTCTTCTGCCGCACGTGGAAATTTCGCGGTTGGCATCCCTCACGACGCTGATATAATCATCAATTGTTCTGTATAAATTAACAGGGTTTTGGCGAATGCGCTTCGCCTGCCCGACATGACGTGACGGTGCCAATGGACGTTTCTTACCTGCTCGACAGCCTTAATGACAAACAGCGTGACGCGGTTGCCGCCTCGCGCACCAACCTGCTGGTGCTGGCTGGAGCGGGCAGTGGTAAGACGCGCGTGCTGGTTCACCGTATCGCCTGGCTGCAGAGCGTGGAAAACTGCTCGCCGTACTCCATCATGGCGGTTACGTTCACCAACAAGGCGGCGGCGGAGATGCGCCACCGCATCGCGCAACTGATGGGCACCAGCCAGGGCGGCATGTGGGTCGGTACCTTCCACGGTCTGGCGCACCGCCTGCTGCGTGCGCACCACATGGACGCCAACCTGCCGCAGGATTTCCAGATCCTCGACAGCGAAGACCAGCTCCGTCTGCTGAAGCGCCTGATCAAGGCGATGAACCTCGATGAGAAGCAGTGGCCGCCGCGTCAGGCGATGTGGTACATCAACGGCCAGAAAGACGAGGGGCTGCGCCCGCACCACATTCAGAGCTTCGGCAACCCGGTCGAGCAGACCTGGCAGAACGTCTATAAGGCCTATCAGGAAGCGTGCGATCGCGCCGGTCTGGTGGATTTTGCCGAGCTGCTGCTGCGCGCCCACGAGCTGTGGCTCAACAAGCCGCACATCCTGCAGCACTACCGTGAACGCTTTACCAATATCCTGGTGGACGAATTCCAGGATACCAACAATATCCAGTACGCATGGATCCGTCTGCTGGCCGGTGATACCGGCAAGGTGATGATCGTGGGCGATGACGACCAGTCGATCTACGGCTGGCGCGGGGCGCAGGTGGAGAACATCCAGCGCTTCCTCAACGATTTTCCCGGCGCGCAAACCATCCGTCTGGAGCAGAACTACCGCTCAACCAGCAACATTCTGAGCGCGGCCAACGCCCTGATTGAGAACAACAACGGGCGTCTGGGTAAAAAGCTGTGGACCGACGGCGTCGATGGCGAACCGATTTCGATTTACTGCGCGTTTAACGAACTCGACGAAGCGCGCTTCGTGGTCAACCGCATCAAAACCTGGCAGGACAACGGCGGCGCGCTGGAGCAGTGCGCCATTCTCTATCGCAGCAACGCCCAGTCGCGCGTGCTGGAAGAGGCGCTGCTGCAGGTGAGCATGCCGTACCGCATTTACGGCGGCATGCGCTTCTTCGAACGTCAGGAAATCAAAGATGCGCTCTCGTATCTGCGTCTGATTGCCAACCGTAACGACGACGCGGCGTTTGAACGCGTTGTGAACACCCCAACCCGCGGGATTGGCGACCGTACGCTGGACGTGGTGCGTCAGGCCTCGCGCGACCGCCAGTTGACGCTGTGGCAGGCGTGCCGCGAGCTGCTGCAGGAAAAGGCCCTTGCCGGACGCGCGGCCAGCGCCCTGCAGCGCTTCCTTGAGCTGATTGACGCCCTGGCGCAGGAAACCGCCGACATGCCGCTGCACGTGCAGACCGATCGGGTGATTAAAGACTCCGGCTTGCGCACCATGTACGAGCAGGAAAAAGGCGAGAAGGGCCAGACCCGTATTGAGAACCTAGAGGAACTGGTCACGGCAACGCGCCAGTTCAGCTACAACGAAGAAGACGAAGACCTGATGCCGCTGCAGGCGTTCCTCTCCCACGCCGCACTGGAAGCGGGCGAAGGGCAGGCGGACACCTGGCAGGATGCGGTTCAGCTCATGACCCTGCACTCCGCCAAAGGCCTCGAATTCCCTCAGGTATTCATTGTTGGCATGGAAGAGGGGATGTTCCCGAGCCAGATGTCGCTGGATGAGGGCGGGCGTCTGGAAGAGGAGCGTCGTCTGGCCTACGTGGGTGTGACGCGCGCGATGCAAAAGCTGACGCTAACCTACGCCGAAACCCGCCGTCTCTACGGTAAAGAGGTCTATCACCGTCCGTCGCGCTTTATCGGTGAACTGCCGGAAGAGTGCGTGGAGGAGGTGCGTCTGCGGGCGAGCATCAGCCGTCCGGTCAGCCATCAGCGCATGGGCTCGCCGATTGCGGAAACCGACACCGGCTACAAGCTGGGCCAGCGCGTGCGCCATTCGAAGTTTGGTGAAGGTACCATTGTGAATCTGGAAGGCAGCGGCGAGCACAGCCGCCTGCAGGTGGCGTTCCAGGGGCAGGGGATTAAATGGCTGGTGGCGGCCTACGCGAAGCTGGAAACAGTCTAACATTCAGAAAAATATCATTATTTTGCAATAATCTGCTAGCCTTATACAGTGAAGGTCAATTAATGCCCTTCAGCGTTCCGTTGCGTGTTGACGCCACAGTTATAGCTGGCGTAACATGCGCGCACGATTACGCTAAGAGGACATTCGCCTTGGACACACCCAGTAGATACTGGCTCAATTCCCTGTCATCCAGGAACAACTCCTAAGGCTATCTCCTCTTGCTGATGGCCTTAGTGGTTGTCAGCGACTGCTCTATTCCCGTCGCGCTGAGTCAGGCTGTTTAATGGTCTGAAACCCAATTTGTTTCTGTGTGCCCACCGAACTGTCCGATATTTTTTGCATTGGGAGTCCCGGTCATGTTGAGCGCATTTCAACTCGAAAATAACCGACTGACTCGGCTTGAAGCCGAAGAGTCACAGCCCCTCATTGATGCCGTATGGGTGGATCTGGTCGAGCCGGACGACGATGAGCGCCTTCGCGTACAATCTGAGCTGGGGCAAAGCCTGGCAACGCGCCCGGAACTGGAAGACATCGAAGCATCCGCCCGTTTTTTTGAAGACGAAGACGGTCTGCATATTCACTCCTTCTTCTTCTTTGAAGATGCCGAAGACCACGCGGGCAACTCCACCGTGGCGTTTACCATTCGCGACGGTCGTCTGTTTACCCTGCGCGAGCGTGAGCTACCGGCATTCCGCCTCTACCGCATGCGCGCCCGCAGCCAGGCGATGGTAGACGGCAACGCGTACGAGCTGCTGCTCGATCTGTTCGAGACCAAAATTGAACAGCTGGCGGACGAAATTGAAAACATCTACAGCGATCTGGAAAAGCTGAGCCGGGTGATCATGGAAGGCCATCAGGGCGACGAATATGACGAAGCGTTGTCCACGCTGGCAGAGCTGGAAGATATCGGCTGGAAGGTGCGTTTGTGTCTGATGGATACCCAGCGCGCGCTGAACTTCCTGGTGCGCAAGGCGCGTCTGCCGGGCGGTCAGCTGGAGCAGGCGCGTGAGATCTTACGAGATATCGAGTCCCTGCTGCCGCACAACGAATCTCTGTTCCAGAAGGTCAACTTCCTGATGCAGGCGGCGATGGGCTTTATCAACATCGAGCAGAACCGCATCATCAAGATCTTCTCGGTGGTGTCCGTGGTGTTCCTGCCGCCGACGCTGGTGGCCTCCAGCTATGGGATGAACTTCGAGTTTATGCCGGAGCTGAAATGGAGCTTTGGTTACCCGGGGGCGATTATCTTTATGATCCTCGCGGGCCTGGCGCCGTATCTGTACTTTAAGCGTCGTAACTGGCTTTGAGAATCCGCCCGGTGGCGCTACGCTTACCGGGCCTACAGATCCTGTAGGCCGGATAAGGCGCAGCCGCCATCCGGCAAAAAGGCACTACAGCCCTTTACGCACTCTGCGTTGGGTATAAATCGCATCCGCAACGAAAATCGCCAGCGCTACCCAGATAAAGGCGAACGTCACCATCTTATCTGCCCCCGGCACTTCGCCGTAGAACACCACTGCCAGCAGGAACATCAGCGTCGGGCCAATATACTGGAAGAAGCCCAGCGTGGAGAGACGCAGGCGCGTCGCTGCACCGGTGAAGCACAGCAGTGGAATGGTAGTTACCACGCCCGCCGCCATCAGCATCAGGTTCAGCGACCACGGGTTGCTGCCCATATGGCTGGTTGGACTGTCGGCGATGCCGAAGAGATAAATCGCCGCCACCGGCAGCAGCCAGAGGGTTTCAAACAGCATCCCCGTCTGCGCTTCCACCGCAATCTTCTTGCGAACCAGGCCGTAGAAGGCAAAGCTGAACGCCAGACCGAGGGCGATAATCGGCAGCGAGCCGAATGTCCACAGCTGCACCAGCACGCCGCAGAAGGCCAGAATCACCGCTAACCACTGCATACGACGGAAGCGTTCGCCGAGGAAAATCATCCCCAGCACAATATTCACCAGCGGATTAATAAAGTACCCCAGGCTCGCCTCGAGCATGTGATGGTTATTCACTGCCCAGATAAACAGCAGCCAGTTACCACCAATCAGCACGGCAGAGAGTGCCAGCAGGAAGATCTTCTTCGGGGTCTGCAGCAGCGTTTTGACGCCCGACCACTGACGGCTGAGGCTCATCAGCGCAATCATAAAGAAGAACGACCAGATGACGCGGTGAGTGAGGATCTCGTCAGCCGGAACGTAGGCGATAAGCTTGAAGTACGCCGGGGCGATACCCCAAATAAAATAAGCGGCAAGGGCGAGTAAAACGCCCTGCCGCGTCTGTTTAGCATCCATCGGGAAAATCCGTTACAAAAAAGTGAATCAATTTTACCCGATTTTGCCGCCTCAACCCACCATATAAGTGGCGGTTGCGCTGGCGATATAAACCTGTTCTTCGTTGTGTAATTCCACGCGCGCCACGGCAACTTTATTCCCTGCGCGCAGCAGGCTGCTGGTACAGGTAAAGCGATTTCCGCGCCCCGGACGAAGATAGTCGACGCGTAAATCAATGGTGCCCATGCGCGCCAGACGCTGGCGAAGCTCGTCTTCGTTAATGGTGTCATGGCGCGTCAGCGTACTGCCCACGCAGACCAGACCTGCCGCCACGTCCAGCGCGGAGGCAATCACCCCGCCGTGCAAAATACTTTGCGCCCAGTTCCCTACCATCATTGGCTGGTTGTTGAAGCTCAGTTGGGCAAAGTCCTTCTCGTAACGCTCCAGCTCCAGTCCCAGCGCGCGGTTAAACGGCATATGGTAAACAAAAATCTCGCCCACGAGTTTTAACACTTCTTCGGCGGTAAGCATGGCTGACATGAGGCATCACATCCTTATTGTTAACGAAATGTTGATTTTATGCCTCAGCAACGAGGAATGCCACTTTCAGAAACGAGGATGCAGCAGTTGTCGCAGAAGTCTGTAGAATGTTCGCCACATAACTATTCAATCAATTTTACTCTTTTGCAGGAGAACACCACCGATGCGGACGTATCTGGCCTGGTTACTGGCGGCGGTTTCGCTGCCCCTCACAGCCTATGCGCAGGAAGCGACAATCAAAGAGGTGCACGATAAGCCTGCCGTTCACGGTAGCATTATCGCGAACCTTCTTCAGGAGCATGACAATCCGTTCACGCTCTATCCGTATGACACTAACTACGTGATTTATACCCAGACCAGCGATCTCAACAAAGAGGCGATAAGCTCCTATAACTGGTCTGATAATGCGCGTAAAGATGAGGTGAAGTTCCAGCTCAGCCTCGCCTTCCCGTTCTGGCGCGGCATTCTGGGGCCGAACTCGGTGTTTGGTGCCTCTTATACGCAGAAGTCCTGGTGGCAGCTCTCAAACAGCGGGGAATCCTCGCCGTTCCGCGAAACCAACTATGAGCCGCAGCTGTTCCTCGGCTTCGCAACGGATTATGAATTTGCTGGCTGGACGCTGCGCGACGTCGAAGTGGGCTTTAACCATGATTCTAACGGGCGTTCCGATCCGACATCCCGTAGCTGGAACCGCGCCTATACGCGCCTGATGGCGCAGAACGGTAACTGGATGGTGGAAGTGAAGCCGTGGTATGTGGTCGGCAGCACGGATGACAACCCGGACATCACCAAATACATGGGCTACTACCAGCTCAAAGTCGGCTACCAGCTAGGTGATGCTGTGCTGAGTGCGAAAGGCCAGTACAACTGGAACACCGGCTACGGCGGTGCGGAAGTGGGCTTAAGCTATCCGGTAAGTAAGCATGTTCGCCTTTATACGCAAGTCTACAGCGGCTACGGCGAGTCGCTTATCGATTATAACTTCAACCAGACCCGCGTCGGCGTGGGCGTGATGCTGAACGATATTCTCTAGGTTGCTCGAATGTTTTTGCGTTAAACGTTGAAGTTTCTCTCTCAGGCGCTGAAAATAGCGCCTGTTTCATTTCAGGCATATGGGGTTAATGTGGCGCAGGCGGAAGTATTGAATCAGGAGTCGCTGGCTAAACAGGTTTTGCATGAAACCTTTGGCTACCAGCAGTTCCGCCCTGGCCAGGAAACCATTATTGAAACGGTGCTGGAAGGCCGTGACTGCCTGGTGGTGATGCCGACCGGCGGCGGTAAATCCCTCTGTTATCAGGTGCCCGCGCTGGTGCTTAACGGCCTGACGGTCGTGGTATCCCCGCTTATTTCGCTAATGAAAGACCAGGTTGACCAGCTGCTCGCCAACGGCGTGGCGGCGGCCTGCCTTAACTCGACCCAAACCCGGGAGCAGCAGCAAGAGGTGATGGCCGGGTGTCGCACCGGGCAGATCCGTCTGCTGTATATCGCGCCGGAACGCCTGATGCTGGATAACTTCCTCGACCATCTCGCGCACTGGAATCCGGTCCTGTTGGCGGTGGATGAAGCGCACTGTATTTCCCAGTGGGGACACGATTTCCGCCCGGAATACGCCGCCCTCGGCCAGCTGCGTCAGCGCTTCCCCGAACTGCCGTTTATGGCGCTTACCGCCACGGCAGATGACACCACCCGTCTGGACATCGTTCGTCTGCTGGGGCTGAACGACCCTTATATTCAGGTCAGCAGCTTCGACCGCCCCAACATCCGCTACATGCTGATGGAAAAATTCAAGCCGCTGGATCAACTCCTGCGCTACGTCCAGGAGCAGCGCGGCAAGTCCGGCATCATCTACTGCAACAGTCGGGCGAAGGTGGAAGACACCGCCGCGCGGCTGCAAAACCGCGGCTTTAGCGCCGCCGCGTATCACGCCGGGTTAGAGAACCACATCCGCGCCGACGTGCAGGAGAAATTCCAGCGCGATGATCTGCAGATCGTGGTTGCGACGGTGGCGTTCGGGATGGGCATCAACAAGCCGAACGTGCGCTTTGTGGTGCACTTCGACATTCCGCGCAATATCGAATCCTACTATCAGGAAACTGGCCGCGCCGGGCGTGACGGCCTGCCTGCGGAAGCGATGCTGTTTTACGATCCGGCCGATATGGCGTGGCTGCGCCGCTGTCTGGAGGAAAAACCGCAGGGGCAGTTGCAGGATATCGAACGCCACAAGCTCAACGCGATGGGCGCGTTTGCCGAAGCGCAAACCTGCCGTCGTCTGGTGCTGCTCAACTACTTTGGCGAAGGGCGACAGGAGCCGTGCGGTAACTGCGATATCTGCCTGGATCCGCCGAAACAGTACGATGGTCTGATGGACGCACGTAAGGCACTCTCGACCATTTACCGCGTGAACCAGCGCTTCGGGATGGGCTACGTGGTGGAGGTGCTTCGCGGTGCCAACAACCAGCGTATCCGCGACATGGGCCACGACAAGCTGCCTGTCTACGGTATTGGCAAGGACCAGAGCCACGAGCACTGGGTCAGCATTATTCGTCAGCTGATCCACCTCGGCTTTGCCACACAGAACATTGCTCAGCACTCCGCGCTTCAGCTGACCGAAGCGGCGCGTCCGGTCCTGCGCGGTGACGTTGAACTGAAGCTCGCCGTGCCGCGCGTGGTCGCCCTCAAGCCGCGGGTGATGCAAAAATCGTACGGCGGCAACTACGACCGCAAGCTGTTCGCCAAACTGCGCAAGCTGCGTAAAGCCATCGCCGATGAAGAGAATATCCCGCCTTACGTGGTGTTCAACGACGCGACCCTGATTGAGATGGCCGAGCAGATGCCGCTCAGCGCCAGCGAAATGCTCAGCGTCAACGGCGTCGGCACGCGCAAGCTGGAGCGCTTCGGTAAAGAGTTTATGGCGCTCATCCGTTCTCACGCCGACGGTGATGATGAGGAGTAGTCAGCCGGGCGAAAAAGTGCCAGGATGATGACTCACTGAATTATTTCCCCGCGAGTTAATTATGTTGATGCTATTTCTCACCGTGGCGTTAGTGCACATTGTTGCGCTGATGAGCCCGGGACCTGACTTTTTCTTCGTGTCACAAACGGCCGTCAGCCGCTCCCGCAAAGAGGCGATGATGGGCGTGCTCGGTATCACCATGGGCGTTATGGTCTGGGCGGCCGTTGCGCTGCTCGGTCTGAACCTGATCCTGGCGAAGATGGCCTGGCTGCATAACATCATTATGGTCGGCGGCGGGCTGTACCTGTGCTGGATGGGCTACCAGATGCTGCGCGGGGCGCTGAAGAAAGAAGAGAAAAAACCGGAAGAGCCAAAGGTAGAGCTGGCAACGGGCGGCCGCAGCTTTGTAAAAGGGCTGCTGACCAACCTGGCGAATCCGAAAGCGATTATCTATTTCGGCTCCGTGTTCTCGCTGTTTGTGGGGGATAGCGTCGGTGCGGGCGCACGCTGGGGCATCTTCCTGCTGATCGTTGTGGAAACCTTTGCCTGGTTTACCATCGTGGCCAGCCTGTTTGCCTTACCGGCGATGCGCCGTGGCTACCAGCGTATCGCGAAGTGGATTGACGGCTTCGCCGGCGCGCTATTCGCCGGCTTCGGCATTCATCTTATTATTTCTCGCTAAGCATGACGCGCTGACGCAAGCAGCGCGCCAACCAGCATAAACAGCGAACCAAAGACTTTATTCAGGGCCTTCATCTGCTTAGGCCCTTTAATCCACGCCGCAATCCGCTGCGCCAGCGTCGCGTAACCAATCATCACGATGATATCGACAATAATGGTGGTCGCGCCCAGCACCACGTACTGCATCACCTGGGGCTGATGCGGCACGATAAACTGCGGGAACAGCGCGGCGAGGAACACAATGCTCTTCGGGTTGGTCAGGTTGACGAACACCGCGCGCTTAAACAGATGGCCGCGGTTTTGCGTCTGCGCGAGCGTGTTGAGGTTGATGGAGCCTGCCGCGCGCCACTGCTGGATGCCGAGCCAAATCAGATACGCCGCCCCGGCCCATTTCAGCACTTCAAAGGCCAGCACGGAGCGGGAGAACAGGGTCCCCAGACCAATCCCGACCAGCACGATATGAATGCCCAGTCCGGTCTGCAAACCGGCAATGGATGCCGCCGCACCGCGATAGCCGTGGTTGATGGAGGTGGTCATGGTGTTAATGGCGCCCGAGCCCGGTGAAAGGCTAAGGATGATGGATGTCAGCAGGTAAGCGAACCACCACTCGAAGGTCATTTGAAACTCCCGAAACGTCTGTTTTTATGCCACAATACGCTATTGTTGAGTCATTTTGTGACCGGTTACGAAAAAACGATATTCCTTGGCTTAGGTGAGTAGAAACCCGATGTTTCAGCAGAAAAAGGACTGGGAAACACGAGAAAACGCATTTGCTGCTTTCTCCATGGGGCCGCTGACCGATTTCTGGCGCCAGCGTGGGGAAGATGCGTTTACGGGCGTCGGGGGCATCCCGGTACGCTTCGTTCGTTTCCGTAATGAAAAAAATGATCGGGTCATCGTGGTCTGCCCGGGGCGTATTGAAAGCTACGTTAAATACGCCGAACTGGCCTACGACCTGGTCCATATGGGGTTCGATGTGCTGATCATCGACCATCGAGGACAGGGGCTGTCCGGGCGCATGCTTCCGGACACGCACCGTGGGCACGTCGATCGCTTCAGCGATTACGTCGACGATTTTTCCGCGTTCTGGCAGCAGGAAGTTCAGCCCGGTCCCTGGCGTAAGCGATACATCCTTGCGCACTCCATGGGGGGCGCGATATCGACGCTGTTTTTGCAGCGTTATGAACACCAGTGCGATGCGATTGCGCTGACCGCGCCGATGTACGGTATCGTCATACGTTTCCCGGACTGGATGGTGCGTCATCTTCTCGACTGGGCTGAGGGCCATCAGCGCATTCGTGAAGGCTATGCCATCGGAACCGGACGCTGGCGCGCGCTGCCGTTCGCCATCAACGTCTTAACCCACAGTCGGCAGCGTTATCGCCGTAACCTGCGCTTTTATGCCGATGAACCACGCTTACGCGTCGGCGGCCCAACCTGGCACTGGGTGCGGGAAGGTATTCTGGCCGGTGAGCAGGTGCTGGCAGGCGTGGGCGATGATGACACGCCAACGCTTCTGATCCAGGCGGAAGAAGAGCGTGTGGTGGATAACCGCATGCATGACCGCTATTGTGAACTGCGCGCCGCCGCCGGTCATCCCTGCGAAGGGGGAAAACCGCTGGTCATCAACGGCGCGTACCATGAGATCCTTTTCGAAAAGGACGCTATGCGCTCAGTCGCGCTCAACGCCATTGTTGAATTTTTCAACAGGCATAATTGATTATCGTTTTCCACCAGAGGTTGAAATCCCTATGTACCAGGTTGTTGCATCTGATTTAGATGGCACGCTGCTTTCCCCTGACCACACCCTGTCGCCTTACGCGAAAGAGACCCTAAAGCTGCTGACGGCACGGGGCGTGAACTTTGTGTTTGCCACCGGCCGCCACCATGTCGACGTGGGGCAGATCCGCGATAATCTTGAGATCAAATCGTACATGATCACCTCCAACGGTGCGCGCGTGCATGATACCGACGGCAACCTGATCTTCACCCACAACCTGGATCGCGATATTGCCGCCGATCTGTTTGGCGTGGTGCACAATAATCCGGCTATCGTCACGAACGTTTACCGTGACGACGACTGGTTCATGAACCGCCACCGTCCGGATGAAATGCGTTTCTTCAAAGAAGCGGTATTTAACTACTCCCTGTACGAGCCGGGCCTTCTTGAGCCAGAGGGGATCAGTAAGGTGTTCTTCACCTGCGACAGCCACGAAGAACTGCTCCCGCTGGAACAGGCGATCAATGCCCGCTGGGGCGATCGTGTTAACGTCAGCTTCTCAACGCTCACCTGTCTGGAAGTGATGGCGGGAGGTGTCTCCAAAGGCCACGCCCTGGAGGCGGTCGCGAAACGTCTGGGCTTCGAGCTGAAAGACTGTATCGCCTTAGGTGACGGCATGAACGATGCCGAAATGCTGTCGATGGCGGGCAAGGGCTGCATCATGCAGAACGCGCATCAGCGTCTGAAAGATCTGCACCCGGAGCTGGAGGTGATTGGTTCTAATGCTGACAACGCGGTACCGAAATACCTGCGCAAGCTGTTCCTTGAATAATCTTCATTTGATTGTTTATTGCTCAGATGTCAACTAAAGAGTTCGCTACAATGCCTGTCCTTCTTTCTGAGAGACAAGCATTGTGGCGCTACTCATTATCACCACTATCCTGTGGGCCTTCTCCTTTAGCCTGATTGGCGAATATCTTGCCGGTTCAGTCGACAGCTACTTCTCGGTGCTGATGCGCGTAGGGCTGGCGGCGCTGGTGTTCCTGCCGTTTCTGCGCACGCGCGGACAGTCGCTGAAAACGATTGTGCTGTACATGCTGGTGGGGGCGATGCAGCTCGGCATCATGTACCTGTTCAGCTTCCGGGCTTACGTCTATTTGTCCGTCTCGGAATTCCTGCTCTTTACCGTGCTGACGCCGCTCTACATCACGCTGATTTACGATCTGCTGAGTAAACGCCGTCTGCGCTGGGGATACCTGCTGAGCGCGGCGCTGGCGGTGATCGGCGCGGCGATTATTCGCTACGACAAAGTGAGCGATCACTTCTGGACCGGGCTGATGTTCGTCCAGCTCGCCAATATCAGTTTCGCCATCGGCATGGTGGGCTACAAACGCCTGATGGAAACCCGTCCGATGCCGCAGCATAACGCGTTCGCCTGGTTCTACATGGGGGCCGCGATGGTCGCGGTGGCGGCGTGGTTTATGCTCGGTAACCCACAAAAGCTGCCGACTACCCCCGTGCAGTGGGGCGTGCTGATCTGGCTGGGCGTCGTGGCTTCCGGGTTGGGGTACTTCATGTGGAATTACGGCGCGACGCAGGTCGACGCCGGTACGCTGGGGATCATGAACAACGTGCATGTCCCGGCTGGGTTGTTGGTCAACCTTGCCATCTGGCAGCAACAGCCGCACTGGCCGAGCTTCCTTATTGGGGGAGCGGTGATCCTGGCTTCGCTGTGGGTCCATCGCCGCTGGGTCGCTCCGCGCTCCGCACAAACGGAAGATGGTCGCACGCGTGGTTCCGCGCTGAGCGAATAAACGCCTCCGTAATCGGCTGACGCTGCTCGCCATCGCGCACGGCGGCGTACAGTCGGCTCCACAGTCCTTCACCCAGGGTTTTGGTCACCACCAGACCCTGGCGTTCAAAGCTCTCTACCACCCAGTGCGGCAGCGCCGCGATACCCATTCTGGCCGCCACCATCTGAATCAACAGCAGGGTGTTATCCACGCTTTTTAGCTGCGGACTGATGCCCGCGGGCTGCAGGAAGTGTCGCCAGATATCCAGACGACTGCGCTGAACCGGGTAAATCAGCAGCGTTTCCGTCGCCAGGTCTTCCGGCGTGATGCGCGTTTTGGCCGCCAGCGGATGATCCGGCGCCAGTACCAGGCGTACTTCATAATCAAACATCGGCGAATAGTGCAGGCCGCTGCGCGGCAGAATATCGGACGTCATCACCAGATCCAGCTCGCCCTGCTGCAGCGAGGGCTGCGGGTCGAACGTCACGCCGGATTTAAAGTCCATCTCCACCTGCGGCCACTTCTGGCGGAAGTTCTCAAGCGCGGGGGTCAGCCACTGAATACAGCTATGGCACTCAATGGCGATACGCAGCGTGGTCTGCTGCGGTTCGTTGCACGCCTGGAGCGCGCTGGCGATTTGCGGCAGGACCTGATTCGCCAGCTGCAACAGGATCTCGCCCTGGGGCGTAAAGCGCAGCGGCTGGCTCTTGCGCACAAAAAGACGGAAGCCGAGGCGTTGTTCCAGATCGCTGAACTGGTGAGAAAGGGCGGACTGGGTCTGGTGCAGCGTGGCCGCCGCCGCCGCGAGCGAGCCGCAGTTCCGCAACGCTTGTAGCGTTTTCAGGTGTTTTATCTCGATCATGAAAGTCCTTCACTTCGCCATGAACATTTTGCGCTTGAGGAATATACAGTACCTGCCAATTATAGATGTGTAAACATCTGGACGTCTAAATAACGAATTTCATAAGGGGCACACCATGACAATCCGCAATCACACACTCGGTTTCCCTCGCGTTGGCCTGCGTCGCGAGCTGAAAAAAGCGCAAGAAAGTTACTGGGCGGGTAACGCCACCCGTGAAGAACTGCTGGCAGTGGGACGCGAGCTGCGCGCCCGTCACTGGGATCAGCAAAAACAGGCGGGGATTGACCTGCTGCCGGTGGGCGATTTCGCCTGGTACGACCATGTTCTGACGACCAGCCTGCTGCTTGGCAACGTGCCGGCTCGTCATCAGAACAAAGATGGATCGGTAGATATCGATACTCTGTTCCGCATCGGCCGTGGCCGTGCGCCAACGGGTGAGCCAGCGGCAGCGGCGGAAATGACTAAATGGTTTAACACTAACTATCACTATATGGTGCCGGAGTTCGTAAAAGGTCAGCAGTTCAGGCTGACCTGGACGCAGCTTCTGGATGAAGTGGACGAAGCGCTGGCGCTGGGCCACCAGGTGAAACCCGTGCTGCTTGGGCCGGTAACGTACCTGTGGCTGGGCAAAGTAAAAGGCGAGCAGTTTGACCGGCTCAGCCTGCTGAAGGATATTCTGCCGGTCTATAAACAGGTGCTGATTGAGTTGGGCAAGCGCGGCATTCAGTGGGTGCAAATCGACGAGCCGGCGCTGGTGCTCGAACTGCCCAAGGTTTGGCTTGATGCCTTCAAACCGGCGTACGACGCGCTGGCGGGGCAGGTGAAGCTGCTGCTGACCACCTATTTTGAGGGCGTCACGCCGAACCTGAACACCATTACCGCGTTGCCGGTTCAGGGCCTGCACGTTGACCTGGTTCACGGCAAAGACGATGTCGCGGAACTGCACAAGCGACTGCCCGCAGACTGGCTGCTCTCCGCGGGTCTGGTTAACGGTCGTAACGTCTGGCGCGCCGATCTGACCGAGAAATACGCGCAGATTAAGGACATCGTCGGCAAACGTGAGCTGTGGGTGGCCTCGTCCTGCTCCCTGCTGCACAGCCCGATCGATTTGAGCGTGGAAACCCGTCTTGATGCTGAGGTGAAAAGCTGGTTTGCCTTCGCCCTGCAAAAATGTGAAGAGCTGACGCTGCTGCGCGATGCGCTGAACAGCGGCGACACGGCGGCGATCAGCGCATGGAGCGCGCCGATCCAGGCACGTCGTCACTCGGCGCGCGTGCATAACCCGGCGGTGGAAAAACGCCTGACGGCCATCACCGCCCAGGACAGCCAGCGTCAGAGCCCATATGAGGTGCGCGCCGAAGCGCAGCGTGCCCGCTTCAACCTGCCTGCGTGGCCGACCACCACCATCGGTTCCTTCCCACAAACCACCGAAATCCGTGGCCTGCGTCTGGACTTCAAAAAGGGCAAGCTGGATGCGAATCACTACCGCACCGGTATCGCCGAACACATCAAGCAGGCGATTATCGAGCAGGAGCGGCTGGGGCTGGACGTGCTGGTGCACGGTGAGGCCGAGCGTAACGACATGGTGGAGTACTTCGGTGAGCATCTCGACGGCTTTGTGTTTACCCAGAATGGCTGGGTGCAGAGCTACGGCTCCCGCTGCGTGAAGCCGCCGGTGGTCATCGGCGACGTCAGCCGTCCGGAAGCGATCACCGTGGAGTGGGCGAAATACGCGCAGTCTCTGACCGACAAGCCGGTGAAAGGCATGCTCACCGGTCCGGTGACCATTCTTTGCTGGTCCTTCCCGCGCGAAGACGTAACCCGTGAAACCATCGCGAAGCAAATCGCGCTGGCGCTGCGTGATGAAGTGGCAGATCTGGAAGCTGCAGGCATAGGCATCATCCAGATTGACGAACCGGCCCTGCGCGAAGGTCTGCCGCTGCGCCGCAGCGACTGGGATGCCTACCTGAAGTGGGGCGTGGAGGCATTCCGCATCAACGCCGCGGTGGCGAAGGACGACACGCAGATCCACACCCACATGTGTTACTGCGAATTTAACGACATCATGGATTCGATTGCTGCGCTGGACGCTGACGTGATCACCATTGAGACGTCGCGCTCAGACATGGAGCTGCTGGAGTCGTTCGAAGAGTTCGAGTACCCGAACGAAATCGGACCGGGCGTGTATGACATTCACTCCCCGAACGTGCCGAGCGTGGAGTGGATTGAAGCCCTGCTGAAAAAAGCGGCCCAGCGCATTCCGGCTGAGCGCCTGTGGGTGAATCCGGACTGCGGCCTGAAAACCCGCGGCTGGCCGGAAACCCGCGCCGCGCTGGCGAACATGGTGAAGGCAGCACAGAATTTGCGTCAGGCATAATTGTGACGCGCGATGGCCGGGCGTCTGCCCGGCCTGGAATGCGCATGCTTAGTTCAGATCTGCGCCGTTGCTGGCAATCACTTTTTGGTACCACCAGAAGGAGTCTTTTTTCAGCCGTTTCAACGTACCGTTGCCTTCATCGTCCTGATCGACATAGATAAAACCGTAGCGTTTGGACATCTGCGAGGTGCCCGCACTAATGATGTCGATACAGCCCCACGTGGTGAACCCCATCACCTCCACGCCTTCATTAATCGCGGCCAGCGTTTGCGCGAAGTGTGCGCGGAAGTAGTCGATTCGATAGCTATCGTGGATCTTGCCGTTTTCGACCACATCCTTCGCGCCCAGACCGTTTTCAACGATAAACAGCGGCTTCCGGTAACGGTCATACAGCTCCAGCAGCGAGATTTTCAACCCAAGCGGATCAATCTGCCATCCCCATTCGGACGCAGGCAGATACGGGTTTTTCACACCGAGAACGGTATTCCCGGGAATGCGTTCGGCGTCAGGCTGAGTGGATTCGGTCATCGACATGTAATAGCTGAAGGAGACGAAATCGACGGTATGCGCCTTTAAAATACGCCGATCGTCAGGGTGCATTTCAATATGGATATTTCGTTGTTCCAGATCGCGCAGGATCAGCGGGGGATAGTCGCCAAATACCTGCACGTCGGCATAAAAATAGTTTTCCAGGTTTTTCTTCAGCGTGGCTTCAACGTCTTCCGGACGGCAGCTGTGCGGATAGGTCGTCAGTTTCGTCAGCATGCACCCGACCTGGCTGCCCGGAATTTTGGCGTGGCAGTCGCGCGTGACCAGTGCAGACGCGACAAACTGATGGTGCAGACCCTGATAGATATCCTGTTTCGCGTTGCCCGGCACGCTTTTCTCTTCGCGAATACCCGCGGTCGTAAAGGGATGGCGGTGAATACTGTCTATTTCATTGAAGGTTAGCCAGTAACGCACCAGCTCTTTGTAGCGGTCGAAACAAACATTGCTGAAGCGAACAAAGGCATCAACCACATTGCGATGCACCCAGCCGTTATATTTTTCACTCAGCGCCAGCGGCATTTCGTAGTGGGAAAGGGTGACCAGCGGCTCGATGTTATGACGACGCAGCTCGCGGAACAGTTCTTCATAAAACTGCAGCCCGGCCTCGTTTGGCTCGGCGTCCTCTCCGGTCGGGAAAATACGTGACCAGGCAATGGATACGCGCAGCACCTTAAAACCCATCTCAGCAAACAGCGCGATGTCGTCTTTATAGTGGTGATAAAAATCGATGCCGCGGCGTTTCGGGTACAGCGCATCATTTTTACCTTCAAACGCGTCGCGGATATTCTCGTCCGTCAGGGCCATGTGGCCGCTGTAATCTTTCACGGAGAGGTTGGGTTTCCAGGCGACAGCGTCGGCAACGGACGGCCCTTTACCGTCCACGTTCCATGCGCCTTCGGCCTGGTTGGCGGCAATCGCGCCGCCCCATAAAAAACCGTGTGGAAACGCGAGGGAATTGTCCATAACACGCACTCCTTATGCGTCATGATGATGGGAAAGGCTTACCCTTTTTTACCACCGTACTGACGGAACCACGTAAGCATCCGCTGCCATCCATCTTTAGCCGATTCAGCGTGATAGCTCGGACGATAGTCGGCGTTATACGCATGCCCGGCATCCGGGTATACCACGATCTCCGCCTTCGCATTTGCCGCGCGGAGCGCATGGCGCATGGTTTCTACCGAATCCAGCGAAATACCGTTGTCCTGACCGCCGTAAAGCCCTAACACGGGGGCATTTAACTCGGTGGCGATATCAACCGGATGTTTCGGTGAATTCAGCGTTTTTTCACCCACCAGTTTGCCGTACCAGGCGACAGCGGCTTTGAGCTGCGGGTTATGCGCGGCATACAGCCAGCTAATGCGTCCGCCCCAGCAGAAACCGGTGACCAGCAAACGATGGGGATCGCCCCCGTTGCGCGCCGCCCAGCTGGCGACGTGGTCGAGGTCGGCCAGCACCTGCGCGTCCGGGACTTTGCTGACCAGGTTGCTGAGCAAGGTGGGAATATCGCTGTAGTCGTTCGGATCGCCCTGACGGAAGTAGAGCTCTGGCGCAACGGCCAGATAACCTTCCAGCGCCAGCCGGCGGCAGAGGTCGCGAATGTGTTCGTGAACACCGAAAATTTCCTGTACCACGATCACGATGGGCAGCGGGCCGTCTGCCGATTTTGGTCGTGCGTGGTAAGCAGGCATGTTCTCTCCCTGCGTGGGAATAGAGGTCTCACCCGCGGTGATGGCATCTTCAGACGTTGAGACGATGGTTGAGGCATGCGGGGCCGCAGCAGGTGCAAAACCGGTTTTTTCAGTCATGGCATTCTCCGTACCAATCAGTTAGCGCAAAGGTAAATATAGACACCAGGTTAACAACTCACAGTGCCTTAAACGGTCTATCTTTTGTGCAGCACCTGACGATATAACTTGTTAATGTGATGTAAATCACTTTTTGATGGAAATTCGATGCAATCATTTTCATTCATGGTGAGATGCGTCACGAAATTATGCTTACTGCTTCTGTAAAGTACCGTTTTACTTCTTCTGACTAACCGACCCACAGAGGAGTCACCTATGTCTAAGTCTGATGTTTTTCATCTCGGCCTCACTAAAAACGATTTACAAGGGGCTACGCTCGCTATCGTCCCTGGCGATCCGGAGCGTGTGGAAAAGATCGCCGCGCTGATGGATAAGCCGGTTAAGCTGGCAGCCCATCGTGAATTCACCACCTGGCGCGCAGAGCTGGATGGTAAAGCCGTGATCGTGTGTTCTACCGGTATCGGTGGCCCGTCAACTTCGATTGCTGTTGAAGAGCTGGCACAGCTGGGCATTCGTACTTTCCTGCGTATCGGTACCACTGGCGCTATTCAGCCGCATATCAACGTCGGCGACGTGCTGGTGACGACCGCGTCCGTGCGTCTGGATGGCGCAAGCCTCCACTTTGCACCGATGGAGTTCCCGGCGGTGGCAGATTTCGAGTGCACCACCGCGCTGGTTGAAGCCGCGAAATCTGTGGGTGCAACCACCCACGTGGGCGTAACCGCTTCGTCCGATACCTTCTACCCGGGCCAGGAGCGTTATGACACCTTCTCTGGCCGCGTGGTAAGCCGCTTCAAAGGCTCCATGGAAGAGTGGCAGTCGATGGGCGTGATGAACTACGAAATGGAATCCGCCACGCTGCTGACCATGTGTGCAAGCCAGGGTCTGCGTGCCGGTATGGTGGCGGGCGTCATCGTCAACCGTACCCAGCAGGAGATCCCGAACGCCGAAACCATGAAGCAGACCGAAAGTCATGCGGTGAAAATCGTGGTGGAAGCGGCGCGTCGCCTGATCTAGTCCTCTCCCTTCGAAATCAAAGGCCGACACGTTCGGCCTTTATTTTTTGCGTAGCGCCTCGCAGGAAAACCCTTTCAAACTGGACGTTTATACAGCACAATTCTATTTTGTGCGGGTAATACGTTGATGCAGGGGGCATTGTGGATATCTCAATCCTGATTTATGCGGTGATTGCGCTGGCGGGCGTGGCGATAGGCTGGCTGATGTCAAGCTATCAGCATGCGCAGCAGAAGGCCGATCAGCTGGCTGAACGCGAAGAGATCGTCGCCGATTTAAGCGCGGCCAGGCAGCAGCTTGCCCTGAGTGAACACTGGCGCGACGAGTGTGAACTGCTCAACAACGAGCTGCGCAATCTCCGCGATATCAACACCTCGCTGGAGGCCGATCTCCGTGAAGTGACCACCCGCCTGGAATCCACTCAGCTGCATGCGGAAGATAAAATCCGCCAGATGATCAACAGCGAGCAGCGCCTCAGCGAACAGTTTGAAAACCTCGCGAACCGCATTTTTGAGCACAGCAACCGCCGCGTTGACGAGCAGAACCGCCAGAGCCTGAACAGCCTGCTGACGCCCCTGCGTGAACAGCTGGACGGCTTCCGCCGTCAGGTACAGGACAGCTTTGGTCAGGAAGCCCGCGAGCGGCATACCCTGGCGCATGAAATTCGCAATCTCCAGCAGCTGAATGCCCAGATGGCGCAGGAGGCGGTCAACCTCACCCGCGCGCTGAAAGGGGATAACAAAACCCAGGGCAACTGGGGAGAAGTGGTGCTGACCCGCGTCCTGGAAGCTTCAGGCCTTCGGGAAGGGTACGAATACGAAACGCAGGTGAGTATTGAAAATGATGCCCGCTCGCGAATGCAGCCGGATGTGATCGTGCGGCTGCCCCAGGGCAAAGATGTGGTGATTGACGCCAAGATGACCCTGGTGGCGTATGAGCGTTACTTCAATGCGGAGGACGACTACACCCGCGAATCGGCGCTGCAGGAGCACATTGCCTCCGTGCGCAATCATATTCGCCTGCTCGGCAGAAAAGACTATCAGCAACTGCCTGGCCTGCGATCGCTAGACTATGTCCTGATGTTTATTCCGGTAGAGCCCGCGTTTCTGCTGGCACTCGACAGGCAGCCTGAACTCATCACTGAAGCGCTCAAAAATAACATTATGCTGGTCAGCCCCACCACTCTGCTGGTGGCCTTACGCACCATTGCGAACCTGTGGCGCTATGAGCACCAGAGCCGCAACGCGCAGCAGATTGCTGACCGCGCCAGCAAGCTGTACGACAAAATGCGCCTCTTCGTGGACGACATGTCCTCCGTCGGGCAGAGCCTGGACCGCGCACAGGATAACTACCGTCAGGCGATGAAAAAACTCGCCTCGGGACGTGGCAATCTGCTGGCGCAGGCCGAATCATTCCGCAGCCTGGGGGTAGAGGTTAAACGCGAGATTAATCCGGAATTGGTGGAACAGGCCACCGCCCAGGACGATGAATTTCGCCTGCGTGAAGGGGCGGACGAACAAAAGACAAACAGTGAAGACAACACGTTAGCGGTGGATTTATCACCAGACGAGACTCCGGCGCGTTTCTTTCGCGGTGGTTGAAACGTAGGGCAAACGCGCCCAATCTGTTACACTTCACGAACATTTTACTGATAAGCAGGCTCTAAGATGGCTGACGATTCACAAGACACAACGCACTTTGGCTTTCAGACTGTCGCCAAAGCGCAGAAAGCTGACATGGTGGCCCACGTATTTCATTCCGTGGCGGCGAAGTACGATGTGATGAATGACCTGATGTCGTTCGGCATTCATCGCTTGTGGAAGCGCTTCACCATTGACTGTAGCGGCGTGCGTCGCGGACAAACGGTGCTGGATTTAGCCGGTGGTACGGGCGATTTAACCGCAAAATTCTCTCGTCTGGTGGGCGAAACCGGGCGCGTTGTCCTCGCCGATATTAATGACTCCATGCTGAAAATGGGCCGCGAAAAGCTGCGTAACATCGGCGTGGTGGGGAATGTGGAATATGTGCAGGCAAATGCCGAAGCGCTGCCGTTCCCGGACAATACCTTTGACTGCATTACGATCTCCTTCGGTCTGCGTAACGTGACCGACAAAGAAAAAGCGCTGCGCTCCATGTATCGCGTGCTGAAGCCGGGTGGACGCCTGCTGGTGCTCGAATTCTCCAAACCGATTATTGAGCCGCTGAGCAAAGCTTACGACGCCTATTCCTTCCACGTTCTGCCACGCATCGGTGAGCTGGTGGCCAACGACGCGGAAAGCTACCGCTATCTGGCGGAATCTATCCGTATGCACCCGGATCAGGACACATTAAAAGCCATGATGCAGGATGCAGAATTTGAGAACGTTGAATATTTCAACCTGACGGCGGGTGTCGTCGCGCTGCATCGCGGTTACAAGTTCTGAGTGGAGGTGTCCCGTGCCCTTTAAACCCTTAGTCACCGCAGGTATCGAAAACGTACTGAATGCTTTTCTCTATCGTGCTCCGGCGCTTAAAGCCGCGCGTCAGCGGCTAAACGGGAAGGTATTACGTATTGTTTTAAAAGAGTTCTCGACGCCGCTTGTGCTGGTCTTCAGCGAACGCCAGCTTGACGTTCTGGGGGCGTGGGAAGGTGACACCGACTGCTCGGTCATCACGCACATGAGCGTGCTGCCAAAACTGCGCGATCGCCAGCAATTAACGGCGCTTATCCGCAGTGGTGAACTGGAAGTGGAAGGTGACATTCAGGTCGTGCAGAACTTCGTTGCGCTCACCGATCTTGCGGAGTTCGACCCGGCAGAGCTGCTCGCGCCTTTTATCGGCGACATTGCCGCTGAAGGTATCGGGAAAGTCCTTCAGGGTGGCACCTCCTTTGCGCGTAAAAGCCTGCAACGTCAGCAACGCTATGCGGCGGAAGTGCTGACGGAGGAGTGGCGAATGGCGCCCGGTCCACTGGAAGTGGCATGGTTTGCGGAAGAGACCGCGGCTGTTGAACGTGCGGTTGATGCCTTAACCAAACGGCTGGAAAAACTGGAGGGCAAATGACGCCTGGTGAAATTCGGCGCCTCTATTTCATTATTCGCACCTTTTTGAGCTACGGGCTCGACGAGCTTATCCCCAAAATGCGTATCACGCTGCCGCTTCGCATCTGGCGGCGGATGCTCTTCTGGATGCCTAATCGCCATAAAGGTCAGCCGCTGGGTGAGCGTCTGCGCCTCGCATTGCAGGAGCTCGGTCCGGTATGGATTAAGTTCGGGCAGATGCTCTCGACCCGCCGCGATCTCTTCCCGCCGCTGATTGCTGATGAACTCGCGATGCTGCAGGACCGCGTCGCACCGTTTGACGGTGCGCGCGCGAAAAAGCAAATTGAAGAGGCGATGGGCAACATTCCCATTGAGACCTGGTTTGACGATTTCGATATTCAGCCACTGGCATCGGCCTCTATCGCTCAGGTACACACCGCGCGCCTGAAAGAAAATGGCAAGGAAGTGGTTATTAAGGTCATTCGTCCGGACATCCTGCCCATCATCAAAGCAGACATGAAGCTGATTTATCGTCTGGCGCGCTGGGTGCCGCGTCTGCTTCCGGACGGACGTCGTTTGCGTCCAATGGAAGTGGTGCGGGAATATGAAAAAACGCTGATTGATGAGCTTAACCTGCTGCGTGAATCGGCAAACGCCATTCAGCTGCGTCGCAACTTTGAAAACAGCCCGATGCTCTATGTCCCTGAAGTCTATTCTGACTACTGCAGCCAGAACATGATGGTGATGGAGCGTATCTACGGTATTCCGGTTTCGGATGTGGTGGCCCTGGAGAAGCAGGGAACGAACATGAAGCTGTTGGCCGAGCGTGGCGTGCAGGTCTTCTTCACCCAGGTGTTCCGCGACAGCTTTTTCCATGCGGACATGCACCCGGGCAATATCTTCGTGAGCTACGAGCACCCTGAGGATCCGAAGTATATCGGTATCGACTGCGGGATTGTGGGGTCGCTGAATAAAGAAGATAAACGCTATCTGGCCGAGAATTTCATCGCGTTCTTCAACCGCGACTACCGTAAGGTGGCCGAGCTCCACGTCGATTCCGGCTGGGTACCGCCGGACACCAACGTCGAAGAGTTCGAGTTTGCGATCCGGACCGTTTGCGAACCGATTTTTGAAAAACCGCTGGCGGAAATCTCCTTCGGACATGTGCTGTTGAACCTGTTCAACACGGCTCGCCGCTTTAATATGGAAGTTCAGCCACAGCTAGTTTTACTTCAGAAAACATTACTTTACGTTGAGGGTGTAGGCCGACAGCTCTATCCTCAGTTAGACTTGTGGAAGACCGCGAAACCTTTCCTTGAATCCTGGATTAAGGATCAGGTGGGTATTCCGGCGCTGGTGCGCTCGCTGAAAGAGAAAGGCCCGTTCTGGATAGAAAAAATGCCTGAAATTCCTGAACTGGTTTATGACAGTTTGCGTCAGAGCAAGAACCTTCAGCACAGCATGGATAAAATCGCTCGCGAACTTCAGTCCAGCCGTGTTCGTCAGGGGCAGTCACGCTATCTCTTTGGGATTGGCGCAACGCTGCTGCTGAGCGGTACGCTGCTGCTGATCAACCGCCCGGAGTGGCAGATGATGCCCGCCTGGCTGATGGCCGCCGGGGTGGTTGTCTGGCTTGCCGGATGGCGAAAAACGCGCTGAGTTTGCGTCGCTATCGACGGGTCGCATACGTATAATGCGACCTGACTCATTAATCATCTATCCCTGAGGAACGTGTATGGGTGGTATCAGTATCTGGCAATTGTTGATCATTGCCGTCATCGTCGTGCTGTTGTTTGGCACCAAAAAGCTCGGTTCTATTGGTTCCGATCTGGGCGCGTCTATCAAAGGCTTCAAGAAAGCGATGAGCGATGATGAGAGCAAGCAGGATAAAACCAGCCAGGACGCTGACTTTACTGCTAAATCCATCTCCGACAAGCAAGAAGAAGCCAAAAAGGAAGACGCTAAACGCCACGATAAAGAGCAGGTGTAAGTCGTGTTCGACATTGGTTTTAGTGAGCTCCTGCTGGTCTTTGTGATTGGCCTGATCGTGCTGGGGCCTCAGCGTCTGCCGGTGGCGGTGAAAACCGTTGCGGGCTGGGTTCGAGCGCTGAGATCGCTGGCATCGACCGTTCAGAATGAACTGGCTCAGGAGCTTAAGCTGCAGGAATTTCAGGAAAGCCTGAAAAAGGTTGAGAAGGCGAGCATGGATAACCTGACGCCGGAACTGAAAGCGTCAATGGATGAGCTGCGCGAAGCGGCGGAATCCATGAAGCGCTCCTACAGCATTAACGATCCTGAAAAAGCGAGCGATGAAGCGAACACCATCCATAACCCGGTGGTGAAGGGCAGCGAAGAGCAGCGTGAAGGCGTAACGCCTGCCAGCGCTGAACATCAGGCTGCTGCGCCTGAACAGACGCCGCAGGAAACCGAAGTGAAAAAGCAGGTGCAGCCGGAAAAGCCCGTGGTTAACGCTGCCGAGGCAAAACCCGCCGCGCCCGTTTCCGAATCATCCCCCTCGTCGAGTGATAAAGCGTAAACATGGCTGTAGATGATACTCAACCGCTGATTACGCACCTCATAGAGCTGCGTAAGCGCCTGTTAAACTGCATTATTGCGGTTCTCGTTATTTTTCTATGCCTGGTCTATTTCGCCAACGATATCTACCAGGTGGTTTCTGCGCCGCTGATCAAGCAGATGCCGCTGGGCGCAACGATGATTGCAACAGACGTTGCTTCTCCGTTCTTTACCCCCATCAAGCTGACCTTTTGGGTGTCGTTGATTGCCTCTGCGCCCGTGATTCTGTACCAGGTGTGGGCCTTTGTGGCGCCAGCACTGTATAAGCACGAACGTAAGCTGGTCATCCCGCTGCTGGTGTCCAGTTCGCTGCTGTTCTATATCGGCATGGCGTTTGCCTATTTCGTTGTCTTCCCGCTGGCCTTCGGCTTCCTGACGCATACCGCGCCGGAAGGCGTCCAGGTGTCGACAGATATCGCCAGCTACCTCAGCTTTGTGATGGCGCTGTTTATGGCGTTCGGCGTGGCCTTTGAAGTACCGGTGGCCATTGTGCTGCTCTGCTGGGTAGGAGTCACCACGCCGGATGACCTGCGTAAGAAGCGTCCGTATATCCTGGTCGGCGCATTTGTGGTTGGCATGCTGCTGACACCGCCGGATGTGTTCTCCCAGACGCTGCTGGCCATACCGATGTACTGCCTGTTTGAGGTCGGCGTCTTCTTCTCACGGTTCTACGTGGGTAAAGGGCGTCGGTCGGATGACGAAGACGCGACGTCCGACAAGACCACTGAAGAGTAAAACCAGCCGCCCGTCAGGGCGGTTGTTATATGGGGATTCGCATGTTTGATATCGGACTTAACCTGACCAGCTCGCAGTTTGCGAAAGATCGCGATGAGGTGGTTGCGCGCGCGTTTGCCGCCGGGGTGAAAGGACTGCTGCTGACGGGCACCAACCTGCATGAGAGCGAGCAGGCGCAGCAGCTGGCGCAACGCTACGAACGCTGTTGGTCTACCGCGGGCGTACACCCACATGACAGCAGCCAGTGGACCCCGGAAAGCAGTGAAATCCTGCGCAGGCTGGCGAAGACACCGGAAGTGGTGGCGATTGGCGAATGCGGCCTCGATTTCAACCGTAACTTTTCCACGCCTGAAGAGCAGGAAAAGGCGTTCACTGCCCAGCTTGCGCTGGCGGCAGAGCTTGAAATGCCCGTATTTATGCACTGCCGCGACGCGCATGAGCGTTTCCTGACTCTGCTGGATCCGTGGCTTGAGAAACTGCCGGGCGCAGTGCTGCACTGTTTTACCGGCTCACGGCAGGAGGCGCTGGAGTGCCTGGAGCGCGGGCTTTATCTGGGGATTACCGGCTGGGTTTGCGATGAGCGCCGCGGGCTTGAGCTTAGGGAGCTGTTGCCTTTGATCCCGGCTGACCGGTTGCTCCTTGAAACGGATGCGCCTTATCTGCTGCCGCGCGATATGAAACCCAAACCGGCATCGCGACGCAATGAGCCCGCTTATCTGGGGCACATTGTTGAGCGCGTCGCGACGTGGCGCGGAGAGGATCCGCACTGGCTTTCCGCACAGACGGATGACAACGTGCGTAAGCTGTTCGGGATAAACGTTTAAAGTTTACGGAAGTCGGTGTTTTTAACGCTCTGCAGCACCTGCTTGTTCAGCAGATTAAGCAACAGCATGGAGCGCGCTTCCCCGTCCGGCTCGGCAAAAATCGCCTGTAGGCCTTCGAAAGCCCCTTCAGTAATCACGACACTATCGCCCGTGTAGGGCGTTTCCGGGTCGGTAAGGCCTTCGGGCTGCTGATAAATCGACAGCTGGTGGATCACCGATGAGGGAACCGTCGCAGGGTGAGCGCCAAAGCGAACAAAATGGCTGACGCCGCGCGTGGCGCTGATGGTGGTGGTGTGGATCACCTCCGGGTCGAACTCCACGAACAGGTAGTTCGGGAACAACGGCTCGCTCACGGTTGTGCGCTTCCCGCGCTGCATTTTTTCAAGCGTGATCACGGGCGTCAGGCAATTGACAGACTGACGTTCAAGATGTTCCTGCGCGCGCTGAAGTTGCCCGCGTTTGCAATACAGTAAATACCAGGCCTGCATAATCACTCTTTCCCTTAGTTCGGGGCGCAAGCATATCAAAACCCTGGCGGGATCGCTAAGTTGATTATAATGGGCGAAAATGGGACAGAACGCATAACTTCACGCTAATTTAACAAAATTACAGCATCAAGCAGGCTTACGCCGTATAATGAAGCGCTTACAGAGAGGCCATGATTAACTGCATGAAATACCACGATCTCCGCGACTTCCTGACGCTGCTGGAAAAGCAGGGTGAACTCAAACGTATTACACTTCCTGTTGATCCTTATCTGGAGATGACAGAAATTGCTGACCGCACCCTGCGTGCCGGTGGCCCCGCGTTACTGTTTGAAAATCCGAAAGGGTACGCCATGCCGGTGCTGTGCAACCTGTTTGGTACACCGCGTCGCGTCGCACTGGGGATGGGGCAGGAAGACGTCACGGCCCTGCGCGAAGTCGGTAAGCTGCTGGCCTTCCTGAAAGAGCCGGAGCCGCCGAAAGGCTTCCGCGATCTCTTCGACAAGCTGCCGCAGTTTAAGCAGGTGCTGAACATGCCCACTAAACGCCTGCGCGGCGCGCCGTGCCAGCAGAAGGTGCTGGAAGGCGATGCGGTTGATTTGACTAAAATCCCTATCATGCAGTGCTGGCCGGAAGATGCCGCGCCGCTGATCACCTGGGGACTGACCGTTACGCGCGGCCCGCACAAAGAGCGCCAGAATCTCGGTATTTACCGCCAGCAGTTGATTGGCAAGAATAAGCTTATTATGCGCTGGCTGTCGCATCGCGGCGGCGCGCTGGATTTCCAGGAGTGGTGTGCTGCGCATCCGGGTGAACGTTTCCCGGTGTCCGTTGCGCTGGGCGCCGATCCGGCCACCATTCTCGGGGCCGTCACGCCTGTACCGGATACGCTCTCGGAGTATGCCTTTGCTGGCCTGCTGCGCGGAACGAAAACCGAAGTCGTGAAGTGTATCTCTAACGATCTTGAAGTCCCGGCCAGTGCAGAAATTGTGCTGGAAGGTTACATTGAGCAGGGGGAAATGGCGCCAGAAGGCCCTTACGGCGACCACACCGGCTATTACAACGAAGTGGATAACTTCCCGGTGTTTACCGTGACGCACATTACGCAGCGTGAAGATGCGATTTATCACTCCACGTATACCGGACGTCCACCGGATGAACCGGCGGTACTGGGCGTGGCGCTGAATGAAGTGTTTGTGCCGATCCTGCAAAAGCAGTTCCCGGAAATTGTTGATTTTTATCTGCCGCCTGAAGGATGCTCGTATCGCATGGCGGTGGTCACGATGAAGAAGCAGTATCCAGGCCATGCTAAACGCGTGATGATGGGCGTGTGGTCTTTCCTGCGCCAGTTTATGTATACCAAATTTGTTATTGTCTGCGATGATGACGTTAACGCCCGCGACTGGAATGACGTAATCTGGGCCATTACCACGCGAATGGACCCGGCGCGCGATACGGTGTTAGTCGAAAACACGCCGATTGATTATCTGGATTTTGCCTCGCCGGTTTCCGGTCTTGGCTCAAAGATGGGACTGGATGCCACAAATAAATGGCCTGGCGAAACCGACCGTGAATGGGGTCGCCCGATCAAAAAAGATCCTGCTGTGACCGCGCGCATTGACGCGATCTGGGACGAGCTGGCCATAATGAATAACGGTAAACCCTGAGCTGACCGTTAAGCCCTATAGACTTCCCGACAGAGAGAGCGAATGACAACCTTAAGCTGTAAAGTGACCTCGGTAGATGCCATCACCGACACCGTATATCGCGTCCGTTTAGTGCCAGAAGCGCCATTCTCTTTCCGCGCGGGTCAGTATCTGATGGTCGTGATGGATGAGCGTGATAAGCGTCCTTTCTCCATGGCCTCCACGCCAGCGGAGCAGGAATTTATTGAGCTTCATATCGGTGCGTCAGAGCTTAACCTGTATGCGATGGCCGTCATGGACCGCATTCTGAAAGAGCGCGAGATCGTAGTGGATATTCCGCACGGTGATGCGTGGCTGCGCGATGACGAAGACCGTCCGCTGATCCTGATTGCCGGTGGTACAGGCTTCTCCTACGTGCGCTCCATTCTGTTGACCGCCCTGGCGCGTAACCCTGACCGTGATATCACGATCTACTGGGGTGGCCGTGAAGAGAAACACCTGTATGACCTGTCTGAACTGGAAGCGCTGAGCGTCACCCATCCTAACCTGCGCATTGAGCCGGTGGTTGAGCAGCCGGAAGAGGGCTGGCGCGGGCGAAGCGGGACGGTGCTGACGGCAGTGCTGCAGGATCACGGTACACTGGCGGGGCATGATATCTACATTGCAGGGCGTTTCGAGATGGCGAAAATCGCCCGCGATCTGTTCTGTAACGAACGTGATGCGCGTGAAGACCGCCTGTTTGGCGATGCGTTTGCCTTCATTTAAATAAAAAACCCGCCCCTGACAGGCGGGAAGAACGGCAACTAAACTGTTTCTCTTCGCCAGTGACACGACTGGCGGCGAGGTACCTCTCGTAGGCCGGGAAAGCGCAGCGCCTCCTGGCAAAAGCCCGATGGCGCGATGCTTATCGGGCCTACGTTATAGCCTTACACTCTCTCAAACACCGTCGCGATACCCTGACCCAGCCCGATACACATCGTTGCCAGACCAAACTGGGCATCTTTGCGTTCCATCAGGTTGATCAGCGTCGTGCTGATACGCGCCCCGGAACAGCCCAGCGGGTGACCGAGGGCGATCGCGCCGCCGTTGAGGTTAATCTTCTCGTCGATCTGCTCCATCAGCCCCATATCTTTAATGCACGGCAGGATCTGCGCGGCGAACGCTTCGTTCATCTCGAAGAGATCGATGTCGCTGGCGGTTAAGCCCGCTTTTTTCAGTGCCAGCTTTGAAGCCGGAACCGGGCCGTAGCCCATGATCGACGGATCGCAGCCCACGACCGCCATCGAGCGTACCCGAGCGCGAGGCGTTAATCCCAGCTCGCGGGCGCGGCTTTCGCTCATTACCAGCATCGCGGCGGCGCCGTCGGACAACGCCGACGAGGTCCCTGCCGTGACCGTACCGGTGACGGGGTCAAACGCCGGACGCAGCGTGGAAAGCGCTTCGACGGTGGTTTCCGGGCGGATGACTTCGTCGTAGCTGAACTGCTTCAGAACGCCGTCTGCATCGTGGCCGCCGGTAGGGATGATCTCGTTCTTAAAGGCACCAGACTGCGTGGCGGCCCATGCGCGAGCGTGAGAACGCGCGGCAAAGGCATCCTGCATTTCGCGGCTGATGCCGTGCAGGCGGGAGAGCATCTCGGCGGTCAGACCCATCATCCCCGCAGCTTTCGCCACGTTGCGGCTCATCCCCGGGTGGAAATCGACCCCGTGACTCATCGGGACGTGACCCATATGCTCGACGCCACCGACCAGGCAAGCCTGGGCATCGCCGGTCATGATCATGCGGGCCGCGTCGTGCAGCGCCTGCATTGATGAACCGCACAGGCGGTTAACGGTGACGGCCGGAACCGAATGCGGGATCTCCGCCAGCAGCGACGCGTTGCGGGCGATGTTGAAGCCCTGCTCCAGGGTCTGCTGCACGCAGCCCCAGTAGATATCGTCGAGCGCAGCCGGATCCAGCGTCGGGTTACGCGCCAGCAGGCTACGCATCAGGTGTGCGGAGAGGTCTTCCGCACGCACGTTACGGAACGCGCCGCCTTTTGAACGGCCCATCGGGGTGCGAATCGCATCAACAATGACAACCTTTTCCATTGTGACTCCTTAAGCCGTTTTCAGCTCGCCAACCGGACGGGCTGGCTCAACTGCGGGATAGTAGGGTTCGTTATGGCGCGCTTTGTTACGCAGCCCTTCCGGCACTTCATACAGCGGGCCGAGGTGCTGATACTGCTGAGCCATATCGAGATAGCGGGCGCTGCCGAGTGTGTCCAGCCAGCGGAACGCGCCGCCGTGGAACGGAGGGAAGCCCAGGCCGTATACCAGCGCCATATCCGCTTCCGCCGGGCTGGCGATAATGCCTTCTTCGAGGCAACGCACCACTTCGTTGATCATTGGAATCATCATGCGGGCAATGATCTCATCGTCTGTGAAGTCGCGTTTCGGCTGACTGACATCGGCCAGCAGGCTATCCACTGCCGCGTCTTCTTCTTTCTTCGGTTTGCCCTTGCTGTCTTCTTTATAGCGCCAGAAGCCCAGACCGTTTTTCTGACCGAAGCGGTTAGCGTCGAACAGCGCGTCAATCGCGTCGCGATAGTCTTTCTGCATGCGCTGCGGGAAGCCTGCCGCCATTACCGCCTGGGCGTGGTGGGCGGTATCAATGCCCACAACGTCCAGCAGATACGCCGGTCCCATCGGCCAGCCGAACTGTTTTTCCATCACTTTGTCGATTTTGCGGAAGTCCGCGCCGTCGCGCATCAGCTGGCTAAAACCGGCGAAATAAGGGAACAGCACGCGGTTGACGAAGAAGCCCGGACAATCGTTAACGACGATCGGCGTTTTGCCCATCTTGCTGGCCCAGGCCACCACTTTGGCGATGGTGTCGTCGGAGGTTTTTTCCCCACGGATCACTTCGACCAGCGGCATACGGTGTACCGGGTTGAAGAAGTGCATACCGCAGAAGTTTTCCGGACGCTTCAGCACGCTCGCCAGCTCGCTGATTGGAATGGTGGAGGTGTTAGAGGCCAGTACGGTATCCGGGCGAACCTTGTCTTCTGTTTCCGCCAGCACCGCTTTTTTAACCTTCGGGTTCTCGACGACGGCTTCGACCACCACGTCGACACGATCAAAACCGCTGTATTCCAGCACGGGCTGAATGGTGGAAATCACGCCTGCAAGCTTCAGACCGTCAATTTTGCCGCGCTCAAGCTGTTTATTCAGCAGCTTGGCCGCTTCGGTCATGCCCAGCGTCAGGGATTTCTCGTTGATGTCTTTCATCACCACCGGCACGCCTTTCCAGGCCGACTGGTAAGCGATGCCGCCACCCATAATGCCCGCGCCGAGTACCGCCGCATGTTTTGGCGTCTCAACGTTTTTGGTCAGCTGTTTGGCTTTGCCTTTCACAAACTGATCGTTCAGGAAGATACCGACCAGCGCGCGAGCCTCATTGGTGTGCGCCAGCGGGACAAAGCTCTGATTTTCGAGCTTCAGCGCTTCATCGCGCCCGAAACGGGCAGCCGCTTCAATGGTTTTCACCGCCGTGATCGGCGCCGGGTAGTGTTTACCCGCCGTCTGCATCACCATGCCTTTGGCGATGGTGAAGCTCATGGTGGCTTCAATCTTGCTGAGTTTTAACGGCTCCAGCTTCGGCTGGCGTTTGGCCTTCCAGTCCAGATCGCCGTTAATGGCCTGACGCAGAATAGCGAGTGCGCCTTCAACAAGCTTCTCCGGTTTTACAACTCCGTCGACCAGACCAATTTTCTGCGCCTGTTCTGCGCCGACATCTTTACCCGCGGCAATGATTTCCAGCGCGCTGTCGGCACCGAGCATGCGCGGCATACGGACGGAGCCGCCAAAGCCCGGCATAATGCCCAGCTTGGTTTCCGGCAGGCCGATGCGCAGGTCCGGCGTCGCCAGGCGATAGTCGGTCGCCAGCACGCACTCGCAGCCACCGCCCAGCGCATAGCCGTTAACGGCGGAAATAGTCGGGACAGGCAGATCTTCCAGACGATTAAAGACGCTGTTGGCAAAGTGCAGCCACTGGCTCAGCTGTTCTTCCGGGACCAGGAACAGCGAAAGGAACTCGGTGATATCGGCACCGACGATAAAGGCCGCTTTGTTCGAACGCAGCAGCAGCCCTTTTAATTCAGGTTGTTTTTCAAGAACATCCAGCGCCTGGCCAAGACTGGCCACCGTCGCGGTATCAAGCTTGTTCACTGAGCCGGGGGCATCGAACACCAGTTCGGCAATGCCATCTTCCAGCCAGTTGAGGTACAGGGTGTCGCCTTTGTAGAGCATGTCAGTCTCCTGAATCCAGCAATTGGATCTGGTCATACCAGATGAATCGGAGTGTGGGATTTATGTTAATAAAATGCAAATTACTCATTAAGAAATTGCTGCATTGATCACGGTCGGTGGAAATCACGCAGGCGGAGTGAGGTGTGCTAAGATGCGATGACTTGAGGTCAAAAAACGAAAGGAATAATGATGGACTCACTGGCTTCGCTTTATAAAAATCATATCGTTACCCTACAGGAACGTACCCGCGATGTACTGGCCCGCTTTAAGCTGGATGCGCTGCTGATCCACTCCGGCGAGCTGATGAATACCTTTCTGGATGACCACGCTTATCCGTTCAAGGTGAACCCACAGTTTAAGGCGTGGGTGCCGGTGACGCAGGTGCCCAACTGCTGGCTGCTGGTGGATGGCGTGAACAAGCCGAAACTGTGGTTCTACCTGCCGGTCGATTACTGGCACAACGTTGAGCCGCTGCCGACCTCTTTCTGGACGGAAGAGATTGAGGTCATTGCGCTGCCAAAAGCGGACGGTATTGGCGGCCAGCTGCCTGCCGCACGTGGCAACATCGCCTATATTGGCCCTGTTCCGGAGCGTGCATTGGGCCTGGATATTGCGGCAGACAAACTCAACCCGAAAGGGGTGCTGGATTACCTCCACTATTACCGCGCGTACAAAACCGACTACGAACTTTACTGCATGCGTGAAGCGCAAAAGACCGCGGTGAACGGTCACCGTGCGGCGCATGAAGCCTTCCAGTCCGGCATGAGCGAGTTCGATATCAACCAGGCGTACCTGACCGCCACCGGTCATCGCGATACCGACGTGCCGTACAGCAACATTGTCGCGCTCAACGAGCACGCGTCCGTCCTGCACTACACCAAACTGGATCACCAGGTTCCGTCGGAAATGCGCAGCTTCCTGCTGGACGCAGGGGCAGAGTACAACGGCTACGCGGCCGACCTGACCCGCACCTGGGCGGCGAATGCGGACACCGAGTTCGCGCAGCTGATCAAAGACGTGAACGATGAACAGCTGGCGCTGATTGCCACCATGAAGGCGGGCACCAGCTATGTGGATTACCACATCCAGTTCCATCAGCGCATCGCCAAACTGCTGCGTAAGCACCAGATTGTGAAAGACATGAGCGAAGAGGCGATGGTCGAGAATGATCTGACCGGGCCCTTCATGCCGCACGGCATTGGTCACCCGCTGGGCCTGCAGGTGCACGACGTTGCGGGCTTTATGCAGGATGATACCGGTACGCACCTGGCGGCACCGTCTAAATATCCTTACCTGCGCTGCACCCGCATTCTGGAACCGCGCATGGTGCTGACGATTGAGCCGGGGATCTACTTTATCGAATCCCTGCTGGCGCCGTGGCGTGAAGGCCAGTTCAGCAAGCACTTCAACTGGGAAAAAATTGACGCGCTGAAGCCGTTTGGCGGTATTCGCATCGAAGATAACGTGGTGATTCACGAAAACGGTATCGAGAATATGACGCGAGACCTGAAGCTGGCCTGATGGAAAGCTGGCTAATACCGGCTGAACCGGTCACCTTTGTTGAGGAAATCAAGAAAAGCCGCTTTATTACGCTGCTGGCGCATACCGACGGCGTAGAGGCGGCAAAAGCGTTTGTCGAGTCCGTCCGGGCTGAGCATCCTGACGCCCGTCACCACTGCGTGGCGTGGGTAGCAGGGCCGCCGGACGATTCGCAGCAGCTGGGGTTTTCCGATGACGGTGAACCGGCGGGCACGGCCGGTAAACCCATGCTCTCCCAGCTAATGGGCAGCGGCGTGGGCGAAATAACCGCCGTGGTGGTGCGCTACTACGGCGGCATTTTGTTAGGCACCGGTGGGCTGGTTAAAGCCTATGGCGGGGGCGTGCAGCAGGCGCTTAATATGCTGGTCACTACCCGCAAAACGCCGCTTACCGAATATACTTTATTATGCGATTACGCCCAGCTATCGGGTATTGAAGCGCTGCTGCGGCAGTTTAACGGTGTCATCGCACACAGTGAATATCAGGCAATGGTGCAATTACGCGTGGCGCTTCCTCAGGCGGAACTGGCTGCTTTTTCAGCAAAACTCGCTGATTTTAGTCGTGGTTCGTTGCAATTGCTGCCGATTGAAGAATAATCCCCACCTCACTTTTGAATACCAAAGGAAGCGGCAGAGATGCATTTTCGTGCCATAACCCGAATCGTTGGACTGCTGGTCATACTCTTTTCCGGGACGATGATTCTCCCTGGACTGGTGGCGCTTATCTACCGGGACGGCGCGGGGCGGGCATTTACCCAGACCTTCTTTGTCGCGCTGGCGATCGGCTCCCTGCTGTGGTGGCCGAACCGTCGTCAGAAAGGTGAACTGAAATCTCGCGAAGGGTTTCTGATCGTCGTGCTGTTCTGGACGGTGCTGGGGAGCGTCGGTTCGCTGCCCTTTATCTTCTCTGAACAGCCTAACCTGAGCATCACGGATGCCTTCTTTGAATCCTTCTCCGGCTTAACGACGACCGGGGCGACGACGCTGGTAGGACTGGATTCGCTGCCGCACGCGATTCTCTTTTATCGTCAGATGCTGCAGTGGTTCGGCGGTATGGGGATCATCGTCCTGGCGGTGGCTATCCTGCCTATACTGGGCGTCGGGGGGATGCAGCTTTATCGCGCGGAAATGCCCGGGCCGCTGAAAGACAATAAGATGCGGCCGCGTATTGCCGAGACGGCGAAAACCCTGTGGCTGATTTATGTCTTGCTGACTGTTGCCTGTGCGCTGGCGCTATGGTTTGCCGGGATGCCCGCGTTTGATGCTATCGGGCACAGTTTTGCAACGATTGCGATTGGCGGGTTCTCTACCCACGATGCCAGCGTGGGCTACTTCGACAGCCCAACGATTAACACTATCATTGCCATTTTCCTGCTGATCTCTGGCTGTAACTACGGTCTGCATTTCTCTTTACTGAGCGGGCGCAGCCTGAAGGTATACTGGCGTGACCCTGAGTTCCGCATGTTTATTGGCGTCCAGCTGACGCTGGTAATTATCTGTACCCTGGTGCTCTGGTTCCATGATGTCTATAACTCCGCGTTGACCACGCTAAACCAGGCCTTCTTCCAGGTGGTATCGATGGCGACAACCGCCGGGTTTACCACGGACAGCATCGCCCGTTGGCCGCTGTTCCTGCCGGTGCTTCTGCTCTGTTCCGCGTTTATCGGCGGCTGTGCGGGGTCGACGGGCGGTGGTCTGAAGGTGATCCGTATTCTGCTGCTGTTTAAGCAGGGCAACCGTGAGCTGAAGCGTCTGGTCCACCCGAACGCGGTCTACAGCATCAAGCTGGGGAACCGTGCGCTGCCGGAACGTATCCTCGAAGCGGTGTGGGGATTCTTCTCGGCGTATGCGCTGGTCTTTATCGTCAGTATGCTGGCGATTATCGCGACGGGAGTGGATGATTTCTCCGCCTTTGCGTCCGTCGTCGCAACATTGAATAACCTCGGGCCTGGCCTGGGCGTGGTGGCGGATAACTTTGCCAGTATGAACCCTGTCGCGAAATGGATCCTCATCGCCAATATGCTGTTTGGTCGTCTTGAGGTCTTTACGCTGCTGGTACTGTTCACCCCTACATTCTGGCGCGAGTAAGGAGCCGTTGATGAAAACACTGATTCTTTTCTCTACGCGAGACGGGCAAACGCGTGAGATTGCCGCCTATCTGGCATCTGAACTCAAAGAGCTGGGGATTTACTCGGATGTGGTAAACCTGAACCGTGCGGATCAGATTACCTGGCAGGAGTACGATCGCGTGGTGATTGGTGCATCTATTCGTTACGGGCATTTCCATCCGGCGCTGGATCGCTTTGTGAAAAAGCATACGGCGAAGCTCAATACGTTGCCCGGCGCGTTCTACTCGGTCAATCTTGTCGCGCGTAAACCCGAGAAGCGCACGCCACAGACCAACAGCTACACGCGCAAGTTTTTACTCAACTCGCCGTGGCAGCCAGAACTGTGCGCCGTCTTTGCTGGCGCGCTGCGCTATCCTCGCTACCGCTGGTATGACCGCTTTATGATCCGTCTTATTATGAAGATGACGGGGGGCGAAACCGACACGCGTAAAGAAGTGGTTTATACCGACTGGTCGCAGGTAGCCAGTTTTGCGCGAGAAATTGCACATTTAACGGGCGATTCGCGACATAAATAAGCGTTAAGTTTGAAAAGTGAGCGAACGAAAAGTTTTTTGTATTTTGTGCTTGTCACTTCAGAATAACTCCCTATAATGCGCCTCCACTGACACGGAACAACGGCACACATGCCGCCGGGTCAGCAGAGAAAAGCGAAATAAACGCTTGACTCTGAAGCGGGAAAGCGTAATATGCACACCCCGCGCCGCAGCGAAAACGAAGCGGCACTGCTCTTTAACAATTTATCAGACAAT
>NZ_JBLKCH010000013.1:0-100565 GCF_047531125.1 Enterobacter sp. HK-058-C-ECC | reverse complement strand
TCCCACCTGACCCCATGCCGAACTCAGAAGTGAAACGCCGTAGCGCCGATGGTAGTGTGGGGTCTCCCCATGTGAGAGTAGGGAACTGCCAGGCATCAATTAAGTGAAGAGGCCATCCGAAAGGATGGCCTTTTTGCGTTTATACGCCAAAAAAACGGCAGGCCGGGTAAGGCAAAGCCGCCACCCGGCACGTCAGAGCGCACTCCACGTCACAATAAAACCCGCAATCCCATCCACATCATTTAAGTCCAGCACCGGAACCTCAAGCGGCAATACCACATCACTGGCCACCGCAATGACATGCTCATCCAGCGTTAACTCGCTGAAATCATGCCCGGCATCGCTTCTGAACAGCAGGATCTTAGGCACTGCCTCATGCTTAAATCCCTCAATCAGCACCAGATCCAGGGTGGAATGATCCATACGACTGACCAGATAAGCGAGATCCAGCGGCGCCTCGTCCGGCGTTTCTGTCATTAGCGCCCAGCGCTGAGGACTTGCTACCATCGTTTGTGCTGCTCCGGCCTTACGCAGCTCATAGCTGTCTTTTCCTGGCGTATCGATATCCATGTTGTGATGACTATGCTTAATCAATCCCGGACGAAGGCCTCTGGCACACAGCGCGGGTATCAGCTTTTTCAGCAGCGTGGTTTTCCCGGTCCCACTCCATGCGGAAATGGCTAAAAGAGGTATCATTTTTTCTCCTGCATCATCTGCAAATCTTCATGCGTATTCACGTTCACAAACGCTGATTTCACATCGCTAAAATCAACGGAATGGCCGCCAGACTCATGCATGAAGACCATCACTCTGCGCTCTCCCGCAGCCAGATAGCTCTGCAGAGCAGGCACTAGCGATCGATGCATCAACGCGATAGCAGGATGGTCACGCTCGCCGTCATGTACCCAAACCACAGGTGCTGTACCACGAAGCAGGAACAGACGCTCGACGAGATCGGAGGGAATAAACGGGTTATCGCAGGGACAGAAGATAAACCACTCTCCGTGCGACTGTTGCATGACCGAAAGCATACCGGCAAGCGGGCCCGGGTAATTCTCAAGGCTATCCTGATAAACGGCGTACCCGCTTTGCCGGTAAATGTCGATATGCCTGTTCGCGCTGATGGCCATTGTCGTCACCTGGCCGGCGAGCGTATCGGCGACATGCTGCCACAAGGGTTTTCCATTAAGAAGCTGAAGCCCCTTATCTTTACCGCCCATTCGCGTTGCTCTGCCGCCTGCCAGAACGACCCCGATGATTTCCTGGCTAACATTCACGAATATCGCCTCTTTTATTGTGGGATTGACCCTGCTAACGTGTCACTCTAAATGAAAGGAGCACCACCATGAAATGTAAACGTCTGAATGAAGTTATTGAACTCCTCCAGCCCGCCTGGCAAAAAGAGCCAGAACTCAATCTGATGCAATTTTTACAGAAACTGGCGAAAGAGTCAGGTTTTGACGGCGATCTGGCAGACCTTTCTGACGACATCCTGATCTACCACCTTAAAATGCGCGACTCCGCCAAAGATGCTGTTATTCCTGGTATTCAGAAAGATTATGAGGAAGATTTTAAGACCGCATTGCTGCGCGCCCGAGGCGTAATTAAAGAGTAAAAGCTTGTAAGCGGCGGCACCGAAATCGCCACAAGATGATATCCTGAATCATTCGTATAATTTCCGGATGATCGGATGAACGACCAGGCTTTTACTTTCCAGACATTACACCCGGACACCATTATGGATGCCCTGTTTGAACAGGGTATTCGGGTGGATTCCGGGCTAACACCATTAAACAGCTACGAAAACCGCGTCTATCAATTTCAAGACGAGGATCGTCAGCGCTACGTCGTAAAATTCTATCGTCCTGAACGCTGGTCCGCTGAACAAATTCAGGAAGAGCATCAGTTTGCTCACGATCTGCTGGATGACGATGTCCCCGTTGCCGCGCCCCTGAAATTCAATAACCAAACGCTCCTCACGCACGAAGGGTATTACTACGCAGTATTCCCAAGCCTGGGTGGTCGTCAGTTTGAAGCGGATAATATTGATCAGATGGAGTGGGTTGCCCGCTATCTTGGGCGTATACACCAGACGGGACGCAAAAAAGCCTTTATTGCCCGCCCGACGATGGGGATTCAGGAATACCTTCTTGAACCGCGCGAACTATTCGAAACGTCTGCAATGATCCCCGCTGCGCTAAAGGATGATTTCCTCAACGCCACCGATAAGCTTATTGCTGCAGTGAAAACCTGCTGGCGCGATGATATTTCCGTCCTGCGCCTGCATGGCGATTGTCACGCTGGGAATATTCTCTGGCGTGATGGCCCGCTGTTTGTCGATCTCGATGATGCGCGTATGGGGCCAGCGGTTCAGGACCTGTGGATGCTGCTCAATGGCGACAAAGCCGAGCAACGCATGCAGCTTGAAACCATTATTGAAGCTTATGAAGAATTTAGCCCGTTTAATTCAGACGAAATTGCCCTGATTGAGCCTTTACGTGCGATGCGTTTTGTTTATTATCTCGCATGGTTAATCAGGCGTTGGGACGATCCGGCATTTCCTCGCAATTTCCCGTGGCTTACCGGAGAGGATTACTGGCGTAGCCAGATATCTACATTTACTGAGCAGGTTAAGGTTCTTCAGGAGCCCCCTCTGCAATTAACGCCGATGTATTAATTGGACACACCCAGGAGAGAGTTAATCATGAAAAAAATTTGGCTGGCGCTGGCAGGTATGATTCTGGCATTTAGCGCTTCTGCTGCGCAGTTTACCGACGGCAAACAGTTCATCACGCTGGACAAGCCGGTCGCTGGCGAGCCACAGGTTCTGGAGTTCTTCTCGTTCTATTGCCCACACTGCTATCAGTTCGAGCAGGTGCTGCATGTTTCTGACAACGTGAAGAAAAAGCTGCCGGAAGGCACCAAAATGACCAAGTACCACGTTGAGTTCCTGGGCCCATTGGGTAAAGACCTGACTCAGGCATGGGCGGTGGCGATGGCACTGGGCGTGGAAGATAAGATCACTTCGCCAATGTTTGAAGCCGTACAGAAAACCCAGACCGTTCAGACCACTGCGGATATCCGTAAAGTGTTCGTTGATGCGGGCGTGAAAGGTGAAGAGTACGATGCCGCATGGAACAGCTTCGTGGTGAAATCACTTGTTGCCCAGCAGGAAAAAGCGGCTGCTGATCTCCAGCTTCAGGGCGTTCCGGCGATGTTTGTTAACGGCAAATATCAGCTGAACATGCAGGGCATGGACACCAGCAGCATGGATATTTTCGTACAGCAGTATGCAGATACCGTGAAATACCTGGTTGAGAAGAAGTAATTTCGTTGATGTAAAAACGCCGGTCACTGACCGGCGTTTTTGTATGAAGATTTTATCTTGTCTATCTGTTCGTCTTTCTCTTTCCAGAGCGTATTAAGCCACTGCTGGAAACGACGTTTGAAGTTCTTATCGTTTACGTAATCACCGTGCAGTTCAGCGTCAATCGGAACCAGATCGACGTGCACGACAATGCGCGTCAGTTTGCCGCTGAGCATATCGAAGAACGGCGTCCTGTCGTTTTCCGGATAGCAGAGCGTGACGTTAAGAAGTTTATCGAACTGTGCTCCCAGTACGTTAAGCGCCATCGCAATCCCTGCCGCTTTTGGCGGCAACAGGTGCTGATAAGGAGAGCGAGTTTGCTGGCGCTTCTCTTCCGTAAACCGGGAACCTTCAACAAAGTTCACGATGGTCGTAGGATGTGCACGAAACTTTTCACAGGAACGGCGCGTGGTCTCCACATCCTTACCGCGACGTTCCGGATGACGAATCAAATAGCTGCGCGAATAGCGTTTCATAAACGGCATATCGAGCGCCCAGCAGGCCAGCCCGATAAAAGGCACCCAGGCGAGCTGCTGTTTCAGGAAGTATTTGTTCATCGGGATGTGTTTGCGAAAAAGCACGCATAACACCACGATGTCCGCCCAGCTGTGGTGATTGCAGATCAGCAGGTACCAGTTCTTTTTGTTGAGACTCTCGAGCCCTTTGACATCCCACTTCAGATGCGGGTTAAGGCACAACAGGATCGCCAGCCCTTCGCACCAGCAATACATCATGAAGTTACAAAATGCGGACACGGCTCGCCACACCACGGGTACGGGCAGCAGCAGTTTAATGATCCCGGCGAGAATGATCGGCACGGAACAGGCGATCGTCACCAGGATAGTTAAAATGATGCTTAGCAGTAATGTTATTGCAGCGAGCAATCTCGACATGATGAGCTTTTTCAAATAGTTAGCTGTAAGTGAGCGACCGGCTAGTCGACGCTGGGCGCTGATTTTACCAGAAAACAGACGAATGAATGGCGCTTTCACATGATGATTTGGCGGCTTTTACCCTGGCGCAGCAGATTTCTCTGGGGTTCTGCGCGAATCAAGGCTTATATCCACATAGACTAAATTGCCATCAGTTGACCATATAGATAAGATCTAACAACATAACAGCATGATAATTAAGATCTAAATATTACCTCATATGTGTTTTTCGCGTCTGTTATTCATATGAAGTGAAAATATTCACAAACTTATCCACAGTTTTATTTTTGCGAGCGATCCTCACGATCGCAAAATCTTTTCCTGTATCTGGCGCTAATAACTGATGTTTTCATCCTTCTGTGGCATCCTTTACTCATAAATTGATTAAAGGCACGGACATTATGGTTCAGATCCCAGAAAACCCTCTTATTCTCGTCGATGGCTCTTCTTACCTGTATCGGGCATACCATGCGTTTCCTCCTCTGACCAATAGCGCAGGGGAACCTACCGGCGCAATGTACGGCGTGCTGAATATGCTGCGCAGCCTGATCCTGCAGTATCAGCCAACCCATGCGGCCGTCGTTTTTGATGCAAAAGGCAAAACGTTCCGCGACGAGTTGTTTGAACATTACAAATCCCACCGTCCGCCAATGCCTGACGATCTGCGTGCGCAGATAGAGCCGCTGCATGCCATGGTAAAAGCCATGGGGCTACCGCTGCTGGCCGTTTCTGGCGTTGAAGCCGATGACGTCATCGGTACGCTGGCGCGTGAAGCCGAAAAGATGGGTCGTCCCGTGCTGATCAGCACCGGTGATAAAGATATGGCACAGCTGGTGACGCCAGGGATCACCCTGATTAACACCATGACCAACACCATTCTGGGGCCTGAAGAGGTCGTCACTAAGTATGGCGTGCCGCCAGAGCTGATTATCGACTTCCTCGCGTTGATGGGCGACTCCTCGGATAACATCCCTGGTGTTCCTGGCGTCGGAGAGAAAACCGCGCAGGCGCTGCTTCAGGGGCTGGGCGGGCTGGATACGCTCTACGCCGAATCAGACAAAATCGCCGGGCTCTCCTTCCGTGGCGCAAAAACCATGGCCGGAAAACTGGAAGAGAACAAAGAGGTGGCTTACCTCTCCTATAAGCTGGCAACCATCAAAACCGATGTCGAACTGGAGCTGGGCTGTGAGCAGCTGGAAGTGCAGCAGCCTTCTGCGGACGAGCTTCTAAGTCTGTTTAAGAAATACGAATTCAAGCGCTGGACCACTGACGTGGAAGCTGGCAAGTGGCTGCAGGCAAAAGGGGCGAAACCTGCGGCAAAGCCGAAGGAGACGATTGTCGTTGATGCAGAAGAGCAGGCGGAAGAAGAAGCTGTGGTGCTTTCCTTCGACAACTACGAAACCCTTCTTGAAGAGTCGCAGCTCATTGCCTGGATCGAAAAACTGAAAAAAGCGCCGGTCTTCGCCTTTGACACCGAAACGGACAGTCTCGATAACATTTCTGCCAATATGGTAGGCCTGTCATTTGCGACAGAGCCTGGTCATGCGGCCTATGTTCCCGTGGCGCACGATTACCTGGACGCGCCGGAACAGATCTCCCGTGAACGCGTGCTTGAGCTGCTGAAGCCGATCCTGGAAGACGAAAAGGCGCTTAAGGTTGGGCAAAACCTCAAGTACGACCGCGGTATTCTGCAAAACTACGGCATTGAACTGCGCGGGATCGCCTTCGACACCATGCTCGAATCCTACATTCTGGACAGCGTCGCGGGCCGCCATGATATGGATTCCTTATCTGACCGCTGGCTCAAGCACAAAACCATCACCTTTGAAGAGATTGCCGGTAAAGGGAAAAATCAGCTCACCTTTAACCAGATTGCTCTCGAAGAGGCAGGACGCTACGCGGCGGAAGACGCTGACGTCACGCTGCAGCTGCACCTGAAGATGTGGCCAAAGCTGCAGAAGCACGAAGGTCCGCTGAATGTGTTCCAGCATATTGAGATGCCGCTGGTGCCCGTGCTGTCCCGCATTGAGCGCAACGGCGTGAAAATCGATCCAACGGTGCTGCATAACCACTCCGGGGAACTGGCGCAGCGTCTGACCGAGCTGGAGCAAAAAGCGCATGAGCTTGCAGGCGAGCCGTTTAACCTCTCTTCGCCGAAGCAGCTGCAAACCATTCTGTTTGAAAAGCAGGGCATCAAGCCGCTGAAGAAAACCCCTGGTGGTGCGCCTTCAACCTCTGAAGAGGTGCTGGAAGAGCTGGCGCTGGATTACCCGCTGCCAAAAGTGATTCTGGAGTACCGTGGTCTCGCGAAGCTGAAGTCTACCTACACTGATAAGCTCCCGCTGATGATTAACCCGAAAACGGGCCGCGTGCACACCTCATACCATCAGGCCGTCGCGGCGACCGGTCGTCTCTCGTCAACCGATCCCAACCTGCAGAACATCCCGGTACGTAACGAAGAGGGCCGCCGTATTCGCCAGGCTTTCATCGCACCAGAGGATTATCTGATTGTCTCGGCGGACTACTCGCAAATCGAACTGCGCATTATGGCGCACCTGTCCCGCGACAAAGGCCTGCTGAGCGCTTTTGCCGAAGGGAAGGATATCCACCGGGCGACTGCAGCCGAAGTCTTCGGTCTGCCGCTGGACAGCGTAACCAACGAACAGCGCCGCAGCGCTAAGGCGATCAACTTCGGGCTGATTTACGGCATGAGTGCATTCGGACTTTCGCGCCAGCTCAACATTCCGCGTAAAGAGTCGCAGAAGTATATGGATCTCTACTTCGAGCGTTATCCGGGCGTGCTGGAATATATGGAACGTACCCGCGCGCAGGCGAAAGAGAAAGGCTACGTTGAAACCCTGGACGGCCGCCGTCTCTATCTCCCGGACATCAAATCCAGCAACGCCGCGCGCCGCGCGGGTGCAGAGCGTGCCGCGATCAACGCCCCGATGCAGGGTACTGCGGCGGACATTATTAAGCGTGCAATGATCGCCGTTGATGCCTGGCTCGAGAAAGAGAAACCGCGCGTGAAAATGATCATGCAGGTACACGATGAACTGGTATTTGAAGTGCACAAGGACGACCTCGACGCCGTGTCGAAGAAGATCCACGAACTGATGGAAAGCAGCATGACGCTGGACGTGCCGTTGCTGGTGGAAGTGGGAAGTGGTGAAAACTGGGATCAGGCTCACTAACGGTTCTTCGCATAACGCGCTGTTTATGTAAGTTTGCAACATAAGAACGCGCGTTTTGTGACGATCATTAGAATTCCCTATGTAAAGAATGAAAAAAAACTACAAAAAGTGCTTTTTCTGCAGCACAAAAAGGGGTAGAGTTATCGGCGTAGGGTACAGAGGTAAGATGTTCTATCTTTCAGACCTTTTACTTCACGTAATCGGATTTGGCTGAATATTTTAGCCGCCCCCGTCCTGAATGACTGGGGCGTTTTTTATTGCGGCAAAGAAACTTTCGGGCAAAAAAAAGCGCGGCCATCGCCGCGCCCGGTATTACTCTTCTTCCGCTTCCGTCGCGGGTTCCAGCTCGTTAAACCAGGTGTCGAGCTTTTGACGCAGCTTGTCCACGCCCTGCTTTTTCAGCGAGGAGAACGGTTCAACCTGCACATCGCCGTTGAACGCCAGCACCGCTTCGCGAACCATATTCACCTGCGCTTTACGCGCGCCGCTTGCCAGCTTATCGGCTTTTGTCAGCAGCACCAGCACGGCGATATCGCTTGCCACCGCCCAGTCGATCATCTGCTGATCCAGATCTTTCAGGGGATGGCGAATATCCATCAGCACCACCAGACCTTTCAGGCACAGGCGTTTTTCCAGGTATTCACCCAGCGCACGCTGCCACTTGATTTTCATCTCTTCGGGTACCTGCGCGTAACCGTACCCCGGTAAGTCGACCAGGCGTTTGCCCTCTGCGACTTCAAACAGGTTGATCAGCTGGGTACGGCCAGGTGTTTTTGAGGTACGCGCCAGGTTCTTCTGATTGGTCAGCGTATTCAGGGCGCTGGATTTCCCCGCATTAGAGCGGCCAGCAAAGGCCACTTCAATACCGGTATCAGAGGGGAGGTGGCGAATATCGGGCGCACTGGTGACAAAATGCGTCTGTTGGTAGTTCCAGGTAGTCACGTGGTCGTCTCCAAAATCGTAATCTGAGGGGGATTATACCTGAATGCAGGCAAAAGGCTTTTCTGATTGCTATGCCCTGTAGGCGAATGCCTCCACCGGTGTGAGAGATCGGCCAGTGATGCTATGGGAGATTTCAGAGAATTCGCAGGCGTTAAAAAATGCAAACTGTTTTAAATCATAAGCTTATTTTCGGGTAATTGTCTGAAAATCTCTTTTTATACCGTTTCGTTGCTTGTTAGTTTAACGGAACAAGGTAAAGTGTGCGTCAGGGCGAGGAAGCCAACAGGAAATCGACTTAAGGATTAGGGTCAGGAGCGCCAGGAGGCGAAGACGCAGGATTGTCAGGACGACCAGCGCCTGGAGGCGTTTTAACAGGAAATGGAACCGTATCACGGACGGTATTAGCCAAGGGATAAACAGGGTTTGTTGTTGGCAAACATGGAATGTCTGACCCGCTAAGGGTTGTGAGTCAGGAAAAAAGGCGACAGATTGCTCTGTCGCCTTTTTTCTTTGCTTGCTTTCTGCTAGATTTCGCCGCAATTCTATACTGAAGAAAACGACTTAAAGATAAAACATCATGAAAAAACCAACCACCGCTGCGGGCGCGAAACGCCCTGCAAAAGCACGCCGCAAAACGCGCGAAGAACTGAACCAGGAAGCGCGCGACCGCAAACGCGACAAAAAACATCGCGGTCATGCTGCGGGTAGCCGTGCCAACGGTGGTGGTGCAGCGGGCGCTTCTGCAAAAAGCAAACAGCAGAAAGATCCTCGTATCGGCAGTAAAACTCCCATTCCACTGGGCGTGACAGACACCCCGGTCACTAAGCAGCACAAACCAAAGAGCGAGAAACCTATGCTTTCACCGCAGGCTGAGCTGGATTTGCTGGAGAACGATGAGCGCCTGGACGCGCTGCTGGAACGTCTTGAAGAGGGTGAAACCCTGACCGCTGAAGAGCAGTCATGGGTGGATGCCAAACTGGATCGCATCGACGAGCTGATGCAGAAGCTGGGTCTGTCTTACGATGATGAAGACGATGAAGAAGAAGACGAAAAGCAGGAAGATATGATGCGTCTTCTGAAGGGTGGAAACTAACATTTGCACCCGGCAGGCACGATAGTCCTGCTTATAACCCTTCCGGTTATATGTTATCTGGTGTGGTTATTCGTTAAACTACGGCGGTTGTCGCGGCGACAGAAGTGGCTGCGCACCCGAATGATGGCCCGCAATGGGGTCAGAACGGGCCGCCGTATACGAACGCGACACCAACGGAAGGAGTGAGCATGTCAGCACCAACTATCGACTGGGATTTGGCCCTAATCCAGAAATATAACTATTCCGGGCCGCGTTATACGTCATACCCCACCGCGCTGGAGTTCTCCGATGCCTTCGGCGAGGGGGATTTTCAGCAGGCTGTTGCGCGCTATCCTGAGCGTCCGCTGTCGCTCTACGTCCATATTCCGTTCTGCCACAAGCTTTGCTATTTCTGCGGCTGCAATAAAATCGTGACCCGCCAGCAGCATAAAGCCGACCAGTACCTTGACGCGCTCGAACAGGAAATTGTGCATCGCGCGCCGCTGTTTAAAGGCCGTCACGTCAGCCAGCTGCACTGGGGCGGCGGTACGCCAACCTATCTGAATAAAGCGCAAATCAGTCGCCTGATGACGCTTCTGCGCGATAATTTCAGTTTTAACGACGACGCAGAAATCTCGATCGAAGTCGATCCGCGTGAAATTGAGCTGGATGTCCTCGATCACTTACGCGCAGAAGGCTTCAACCGCCTGAGCATGGGCGTACAGGACTTCAATAAAGAGGTTCAGCGTCTGGTGAACCGCGAGCAGGACGAAGACTTTATCTTTGCCTTACTCAACCATGCGCGTGAAATTGGCTTCACCTCGACCAATATTGACCTGATTTACGGCCTGCCAAAGCAAACGCCGGAAAGCTTCGCCTTCACGCTGAAGCGCGTGGCCGAACTCAACCCGGACCGTCTGAGCGTCTTTAACTATGCGCATCTGCCGACGCTGTTTGCCGCCCAGCGTAAAATCAAAGATGCCGATCTGCCTTCTGCCCAGCAGAAGCTGGATATCCTGCAGGAAACCATCACCTCGCTGACCGACACCGGCTATCAGTTTATCGGCATGGATCACTTTGCCCGTCCGGACGACGAACTGGCGGTCGCTCAGCGCGAAGGGGTCCTGCACCGCAACTTCCAGGGCTACACGACCCAGGGCGATACCGATTTGCTGGGAATGGGCGTCTCCGCCATCAGCATGATCGGCGACTGCTACGCGCAAAACCAGAAAGAACTGAAGCTGTATTACCAGCAGGTTGATGAGACGGGCAACGCGCTGTGGCGCGGCATCGCATTAACGCGCGATGACTGTATCCGTCGCGATGTGATTAAGGCGCTTATCTGCAACTTCCGTCTCGATTTCAGCGACGTGGAAGCGCAGTGGACGCTGAACTTCAGCGATTATTTCGCGGAAGACCTGAAGCTGCTGGCGCCGCTGGCGAAAGACGGGCTGGTGGATGTGTCGGAGAGCGCGATTGAGGTCACGCCAAAAGGGCGTCTGTTGATCCGCAATATCTGCATGTGCTTCGACGCGTATCTGCGTCAGAAAGCGCGTATGCAGCAGTTCTCGCGGGTGATTTAAACTGCAATGCCGGGTGGCGGCTTCGCCTTACTCGGCCTACAAAAGTGCGAAATGTAGGCCGGGTAAGCGAAGCGCCACCCGGCTTTTCATCGCCAACTCGCTAGCTAAACAGCCCAACCAGCGCCGCGCACAGTACCGCCGCAACGGCAGTTTGTGGCGTGTGGCTTTCAGCGGCTCCGCTAGAGAGCATATTCACGAATGTTTCCAGCATGATGTTCACCCCCAATTTCCGGGCACGATCATACAAAACTCATCGGAACAGTAAAGCGCAAAATAACGGCAATTTGCGCTCAATTAATAACCTTTACACAAGCGCTGATATTACTCCATTCCCAGCTCTTTCAGCTTGCGCGTCAGGGTATTGCGTCCCCATCCCAACAGGCGAGCGGCTTCCTGCTTGTGGCCCTGCGTATGACGAAGCGCGGTAGTTAACAGCGTACGCTCCATCTCAGGCTGCGCTTCAGACAGCAGGTTTTGATGACCGGAACGCAGCGCGCGGTCGGCCCACTGCGCCAGCAGCGTTGCCCAGCTGTCCGGCAAAGCATGCCCGGTGCTGCTTTCAGGCGCGGTCGCTTCAAACAGCTCGGCCGGTAAATCCTGAATCAGCACTTCCTGCCCGGCGGCCATCACGGTTAACCAGCGGCAGGTATTTTCCAGCTGACGCACGTTGCCCGGCCACGCCAGGCGCGTCAGAGCGGCATCGGTTTCCGGATGAAGCTGCTTGGCCTCCACACCCAGCTCGCGGGCGGCTACCTGCAGGAAATGGCGCGCCAGGCGGGGAATATCTTCCCGGCGTTCACGCAGCGGCGGCAGATGAACGCGAATGACGTTCAGTCGATGGAATAAATCCTCACGGAATTTGCCTTCCTGCACGCGCTGCTCCAGGTTCTGGTGGGTCGCGGCGATAATACGCACGTCCACCTTCACCGGCGCATAACCGCCCACGCGGTAAAACTGCCCGTCCGCCAGCACGCGCAGCAGGCGGGTCTGGACATCCAGCGGCATATCGCCGATCTCATCCAGGAACAGCGTGCCGCCATCAGCCTGTTCAAAGCGCCCCTGGCGAATGGTATTTGCGCCGGTAAACGCCCCTTTTTCGTGCCCGAACAGTTCGGATTCAATCAAATCCTTCGGGATCGCCGCCATATTCAGGGCAATGAACGGTGCTTTTGCCCGCGGGCTATGGCGATGCAGGGCATGCGCCACAAGCTCTTTACCAGTTCCCGATTCGCCGTTAATTAAGACGCTGATGGAGGAGCGGGACAGACGGCCAATAATGCGAAACACGTCCTGCATCGCCGGCGCTTCGCCGATGATGTCGGTGGTTGGCCCAAAATCGGGCGCGTGGCGCGGCTGCTGCTGCTCCTGATAGTGGCTAATCGCGCGCTCGACCAGCGCCACCGCCTCGTCGATATCAAACGGTTTTGGCAGATAATCGAATGCCCCTTGCTGGTAAGCGCTCACCGCGGCATCCAGATCGGAATGTGCCGTCATTATGATGACCGGAAGCATAGGGTGGCGTTGTTTGATCTGCTTTAACAGCGCCAGCCCGTCCATGCCCGGCATGCGAATATCCGACAGCAGAACATCGGGCGTTTTGGTGGTGAGTGCGTCGAGCACTTCGCTGCCGCTCTCAAACGTCGTGCAGCTTAATCCCGCCCCCGTGAGCGCGCGTTCAAGCACCCAACGGATGGAGCTATCGTCATCGACTACCCAGACTATCCCTCGTTGCATAAACGTCACCTTTATTTTTTAATCGGCAGGAAAACCGAAAACTCGGTATGTCCCGGCCAACTGGTAAATTCAATTTTTCCAGAGTGTTGATCGATCAAACTGCGGGCAATGGATAAGCCCAGGCCGGTTCCGCCTTCGCGACCGCTGACCATCGGGTAGAACAGAGTGTCCTGCAGATGCGATGGAATGCCGGGCCCGTTATCCTCGACGTCGATTCGGGCCGCAAGCCGGTAGCGCACGCCGTGTAACGTGAGCTGGAAGGCGGTACGGGTGCGTAAAATAATCTCGCCCCCGTCGGACCCCAGCGCCTGCAGGGCATTGCGCACAATGTTCAACAGGACCTGCTCAATCTGATCCGGGTCATGGGCCAGTTCCGGCAGGCTTGGGTCGTAATCACGTACCAGCGTGACGTTCTCTGGCAGCTCCATCGAGACGAGCTTCACCACCCGTTCAGCCACTTTATGGATGCTTTCTGTGACGTGCATTCCCGGCTGCTGTGGCCCGAGAAGGCGGTCAACCAGATTCCGCAGACGGTCCGCCTGCTCAATGATGACGTTGGTGTACTCCGCCAGCGCAGGGTCGGGCAGCGCCTTGGTCAGAAGCTGCGCCGCACCGCGTAATCCGCCCAGCGGGTTTTTGATTTCATGCGCCAGACCGCGCACCAGGTCTCGGGCGGCAATTTGCTGTGCATGCTGAAGCTGTTCCTGGCTCAGTCGGCGCTGATTATCCATCGGCGCCATTTCCAGCAGGATCAGGCCTTCGGGAAGACGTTGCGCGGTCAGCGACAGAATGTGCGAACGCCCGTCGATCACCAGCGTCACTTCGTTATCGGTGAAACCCTGGCCTGCCTGTAAACTTTCCTGCATCAGGCCAATATTCAGCGAAAAATAGCTCAGGAGTTCCGGAAGTGGGGTGCCGAACAGTTTACGTGCGCTTTGGGCAAGCAGCTGCTGTGCCGCCGGGTTGGCGTAATGAACGGCCAGCTCGTCATCGACCAGCAAAATGCTGTTAATCAAAGAATTGAGGATCTGCCCAGCATCGGGCAGCGTGCCAGTTGCCATTCAGCAGTCTCCTGGAGTCGTTTGCACTAATTTAGTGCAGTATAGCGTTTTCGGCGTCAAAAGCGCGTGAGATCAGATTGTTGGTGGAGAAAAAAGCCCATCCGGAGATGGGCTAAAAGTTTCCACGGCAACTACTCCCGGCGCTTGTCACGCCGGGTAAAACAACTTAATTAAACGCTGTAGTACAGTTCGAACTCAACCGGATGCGGAGTCATACGCACGCGGTCGTTCTCTTCAGTGCGCAGCGCGATGTAAGCATCGATAGCGTCGTCAGTGAATACGCCACCTGCAGTCAGGAACTCGCGGTCTGCGTCCAGCGCCTGCAGGGCTTCTTCCAGAGAGCCAGCAACCTGTGGGATCTCTTTCGCTTCTTCTGGCGGCAGGTCGTACAGGTTTTTGTCCATCGCTTCGCCCGGGTGGATCTTGTTCTTGATACCGTCCAGACCGGCCATCAGCAGTGCTGCGAAGCACAGGTATGGGTTAGCCGCTGGATCCGGGAAGCGCACTTCGATACGACGCGCTTTAGGAGACGCCACCACCGGGATACGGATAGAAGCAGAACGGTTACGCGCAGAGTAGGCCAGCATCACTGGCGCTTCGTAGCCCGGGACCAGACGCTTGTAGGAGTTGGTGGTTGGGTTCGCCAGGGCGTTGATCGCTTTAGCGTGTTTGATTACGCCGCCAATGTAATACAGCGCCTGCTCGGACAGACCGGCATATTTGTCACCAGAGAACAGGTTGGTACCGTTCTTGGACAGAGACATGTGGCAGTGCATACCGGAACCGTTGTCGCCAAACATTGGTTTTGGCATGAAGGTCGCGGTTTTACCGAAACGGTGCGCAACGTTGTGCACAACGTATTTGTAGATCTGAATTTCGTCCGCTTTTTTGGTCATGGTGTTGAAGCGGGTAGCCACTTCGTTCTGACCCGCCGTCGCCACTTCGTGGTGGTGCGCTTCAACAACCAGGCCCATCTCTTCCATCACCAGACACATGGTGGAACGAATGTCCTGTGCAGAGTCGACCGGAGGAACCGGGAAGTAACCGCCTTTCACGCCTGGACGGTGACCTTTGTTACCACCTTCGTATTTGGTGGAGGAGTTCCATGCGCCTTCGATGTCGTCGATAGCCACGTGTGAGCCAGAAATAGACGCACCAAAACGGATGTCATCGAACAGGAAGAACTCTGGCTCTGGCCCGAACAGAACGGTGTCTGCGATGCCGGTAGAACGCAGGTACTCTTCAGCGCGTTTCGCGATAGAACGTGGGTCGCGGTCGTAGCCCTGCAGGGTGCCTGGCTCGAGGATGTCGCAACGGATGATCAGGGTAGGTTCTTCGAAGAACGGATCAATGACCGCAGTGGTCGCATCTGGCATCAGAACCATGTCGGATTCGTTAATGCCTTTCCAGCCACCAATGGAGGAGCCGTCAAACATTTTGCCTTCTTCAAAGAATTCGGCGTTCACCTGATGAGCAGGGATTGTGACGTGCTGTTCTTTACCTTTGGTATCGGTGAAGCGCAGATCAACAAACTTCACTTCATGTTCGTTCAGCATCGTCAAAACGTGTTCAGCGGACATACTTAACTCTCCAGATTGGTCATTGTCGTCGTGGTAACGAGGTCTTCAATTTCTGTTTGTACTGGCTGGTGCCATGTATTTTATAAAGCGAAATCTGTGCCAACTTTTAAAACACCCCAAAAAGGCGTTATCATGCGCACCATAGTGCAAAAGGGCTGCACCACGATGGATTTGTTGCACCAGTATAGTGCTTCAATGTGAACATTGAGCACCATATTGGTGCAATTTACGTTAAAGTGCCCTTTTACCGCTCCGTGAAAGCGATCACAAAGCATCTCTGCAATACTTGTTTGCGGGGGATGTTTGTGATCCTGTTTTGTAGTGCGATTAATCCGTGTACAATAACGCGCTATTTCTAAATGCCTGAGGCAAAGTTGTGATCGAAAATTTGCGTAACATCGCCATCATCGCGCACGTTGACCATGGTAAAACTACCCTGGTCGATAAGCTGCTGCAGCAATCCGGTACGTTTGATGCGCGTGCCGAAACCCAAGAACGCGTGATGGACTCCAACGATTTGGAGAAAGAGCGTGGGATTACCATCCTCGCGAAAAACACCGCGATTAAATGGAATGACTACCGTATCAACATCGTTGATACCCCAGGGCACGCCGACTTCGGTGGTGAAGTTGAACGTGTAATGTCCATGGTAGACTCCGTTCTGCTGGTCGTTGACGCAATGGATGGCCCAATGCCACAGACGCGCTTCGTGACCAAAAAAGCATTTGCCCATGGTCTGAAGCCAATCGTTGTTATCAACAAAGTTGACCGCCCTGGCGCGCGTCCTGACTGGGTTGTTGACCAGGTATTCGACCTGTTCGTTAACCTCGACGCGACCGACGAGCAGCTGGACTTCCCTATCGTTTACGCCTCTGCGCTGAACGGTATCGCAGGTCTGGACCACGAAGACATGGCTGAAGACATGACCCCGCTGTATCAGGCGATTGTTGACCGTGTTCCTGCGCCAAACGTCGATCTCGACGGTACCCTGCAGATGCAGATCTCTCAGCTCGATTACAACAACTACGTTGGCGTTATCGGCATTGGTCGTATCAAGCGCGGTAAAGTGAAGCCGAACCAGCAGGTTACTATCATCGATAGCGAAGGCAAAACCCGTAACGGTAAAGTTGGTAAAGTACTGACTCACTTGGGTCTTGAGCGTATCGAGAGCGACATCGCTGAAGCGGGCGACATCATCGCTATCACCGGTCTGGGTGAACTGAACATCTCCGACACCATCTGCGATCCGCAGAACGTCGAAGCGCTGCCAGCCCTGTCCGTTGATGAACCAACCGTATCCATGTTCTTCAACGTCAACACCTCTCCGTTCTGTGGTAAAGAAGGTAAGTTCGTTACCTCTCGTCAGATCCTTGACCGCCTGAACAAAGAGCTGGTGCACAACGTTGCGCTGCGCGTTGAAGAAACCGAAGACGCTGATGCATTCCGCGTTTCGGGTCGTGGTGAGCTGCACCTGTCTGTTCTGATCGAAAACATGCGTCGTGAAGGTTTCGAAATGGCGGTTTCCCGTCCGAAAGTTATCTTCCGCGAAATCGACGGCCGTAAACAAGAGCCGTTCGAAAACGTGACGCTGGACGTTGAAGAGCAGCACCAGGGGTCTGTGATGCAGGCTCTGGGTGAGCGTAAAGGCGACCTGAAAAACATGAATCCAGATGGCAAAGGCCGCGTACGTCTCGACTACGTGATCCCAAGCCGTGGCCTGATCGGCTTCCGTTCTGAGTTCATGACCATGACTTCAGGTACCGGTCTGCTGTACTCCACCTTCAGCCACTACGACGACGTGCGTCCGGGTGAAGTGGGCCAGCGTAACAACGGCGTGCTGATCTCCAACGGTCAGGGTAAAGCGGTTGCGTTTGCGCTGTTCGGTCTGCAGGATCGCGGTAAGCTGTTCCTGGGTCACGGTGCTGAGGTTTATGAAGGCCAGATCATCGGTATTCACAGTCGTTCTAACGACCTGACCGTAAACTGCCTGACCGGTAAGAAACTGACCAACATGCGTGCGTCCGGTACTGACGAAGCAACGGTTCTGGTTCCACCGATCAAGATGACTCTGGAGCAGGCTCTGGAATTCATCGATGATGACGAACTGGTCGAAGTGACTCCACAGTCAATTCGTATCCGTAAACGTCACCTGACCGAGAACGATCGTAAACGTGCTATGCGCGGTGCGAAAGAAGACTAATACGGTTAATCCGTAGGCCGGGTAAGCGCATGCGCCACCCGGCAGGTAAAAAGCCGCTGATCCCTCAGCGGCTTTTTTTATTCGATGATCGCCAGAATACTTCATTACCCGGGACATTATGTCCCAAAGCTAGCTTTTTCCTGCGATTGAGTTCACGCATTATTAATTTTCCTTGCAATAGTGAGCAAAAGGTATACCCATAATATCCATAGACCTTTTCCATACCATTTCACCATCCGTGAATGAAATGTTTTTTACGCCAAAACGCGTAAAATCCTTTTCGCTGTACGTCGACAGACCAGTGTCTGGATCACCAATATTTTCTTTTTGCCCGCAAAGTGGCAACATCCATGACACTTTTATATCTTTGTAGAATGCTTTATCCGTTTTTCTTATTTCTGAGAAAATACGATCTGTTATCGTTGTGTCTGTATTGATTTCACCGTTAATCGTCGTTGTTAACTTATTGTCATCAGAATTAGGCGACCCATGGAAACCAATAATGGAACCATAGTTGATGATTTTGTTTTTTGCCGCTGGGAAAAGATAGTTAGCACAGGAAGAAAGGCATAATCGCCTGACCTCAATGTTAATTTCTTTATCATGAATAACTTGTGCTAGTTTGATTGCTGTTTCGACATCGCCACCACCGCTGTTTATCGATATCGTCCTGACAGGGATAAGGTTTTTTCTGATAAGCCCCACAATCATTTTGTCATCATCTTTGGATATGTTTCCGTCGATATATAACGTATCAAAAACGAGGTGGGTTGAAAGTTTTGGTTCAAGCCCTTGCTTCACAATCAGTTGGCTAGAGAGTTGATATAAAATATCTCTGTTGGCTTTCTTAAATCGGTAGGCATTGTATGAATAAATAGCGGAAGCGCAGAGTATAGCTATTAAAACGGCACTGAGGACGTATCCCTTTTTAATCTTCACGAAAGTGCAGCTCCATGCGTAAAGTAATATAAACTTATCATTATAAAAAAGAAAATAGATAAAACCTTTGTGTCTAAATGTAAATTTAAGTGAAGTCAACTTGTTGCGATTTCGAGCAAAGCCGCGAGAAATGGGATTGCCATGGCAAAAAATGGGGGAATATGGTGATGAGAAAAAAATTTACGGAAGCGTTTTTCTGTAATTTTTTGCAGATAGAACTAAAACGTATATCTTCGCAAAGTCAAACTTAAATAAAACTCATCCCTGCCTATCGCCCGAAAGCCACTATCATCTTCCTGGGCTAAATTTTTTCTTCATACTGCTCCCTCTAAGCTGAATCACGTGCATAGCCAAACTTTAGCTTTCCCGCTACAGTTACCTCTCCACGGCGAGCAGGAGATAAACATGCTTTATATCTTTGATTTAGGAAACGTCATCGTCGATATCGATTTTAATCGCGTGTTGGGTGCATGGAGCGACTTTAGCCGCGTGCCGCTGGCAACGTTAAAGCAAAATTTCGCGATGGGTGAGACCTTCCATCAGCATGAACGCGGCGAGATCAGCGATGAAGAATTCGCTGAACGTTTCTGTCAGGAGATGGATCTACCGTTAAGCTACGAGCAGTTTTCACACGGCTGGCAGGCCGTATTTGTCGCCATCCGGCCTGAGGTGATCGACATCATGCATAAGCTTCGCGAGCAGGGACATCGGGTCGTTGTGCTGTCAAACACCAACCGTCTGCACACCACGTTCTGGCCTGAGGAGTACCCTGAAGTTAAGGCGGCGGCGGATAAGATCTATCTCTCGCAGGAGATGGGGATGCGTAAGCCTGAAGCGCGAATTTATCAGGCTGTTCTGCAGGCAGAGGGATTCAACGCGGCCGATGCGGTCTTTTTCGATGACAACGCCGATAATATAGAGGGAGCTAACCAGTTGGGTATTACGTCAATTCTGGTGACCGGAAAAGAGACGATACCTGACTACTTTGCGAAGCAGCTATGCTAAAAACCGTTCATCAAAAAGCCACGCACCATACTCACCCGCTGCGGGCCTGGCTGAAACTGCTCTGGCACCGGATTGATGAGGACAATATGACCACGCTGGCGGGTAACCTCGCCTACGTGTCATTGCTCTCGTTAGTGCCGCTGGTGGCGGTCATCTTTGCCCTGTTCTCCGCCTTTCCGATGTTTGCGGACGTCAGCGTGCAGCTTCGTCATTTTGTCTTCGCGAATTTCATTCCGGCAACCGGGGATGTTATCCAGAACTACATTGAGCAGTTTGTTGCCAATTCCAGCAAGATGACGGCAGTGGGGGCGTGCGGTCTTATCGTCACCGCGCTGCTGTTGATGTATGCCATCGATAACGCGCTAAACACGATCTGGCGGAGTAAAAAAGCGCGGCCAAAGGTCTATTCCTTTGCCGTGTACTGGATGATCCTCACGCTGGGACCGCTGCTGGCCGGGGCGAGCCTGGCAATCAGTTCTTATCTGCTCTCCCTGCGCTGGGCGAGTGATTTAAACGGCGCTATTGATAATGTGCTTCGCATCTTTCCGTTGATCCTGTCGTGGCTCTCGTTCTGGCTGCTCTATAGCGTCGTGCCGACCACGCGCGTGCCTAACCGCGATGCGGTCGTGGGGGCGCTGGTGGCGGCATTGCTCTTTGAGCTCGGTAAGAAAGGGTTTGCCCTCTACATCACTATGTTTCCGTCCTATCAGCTGATTTACGGCGTGCTGGCGGTGATCCCCATTTTGTTTGTCTGGGTCTACTGGACCTGGTGTATCGTCTTGCTTGGTGCTGAAATAACTGTCACTCTCGGTGTATACCGCGAACTTAAAAAAGCAGCAGCAGCTGAAAAACAACAAGAAGCAGACCAACCATGATTGCATTGATACAGCGCGTAACCCGTGCCAGCGTCACCGTGGAGGGAGAGGTGACGGGTGAAATTGGCCCAGGACTTTTGGTGTTGTTAGGTGTCGAAAAGGATGATGACGAACAAAAGGCCAACCGCTTATGTGAGCGCGTGCTGGGCTACCGTATTTTCAGCGATGCGGAAGGCAAAATGAACCTGAATGTCCAGCAGGCAGGCGGCAGCGTGCTGGTGGTTTCCCAGTTTACGCTGGCAGCGGATACCGAGCGCGGCATGCGCCCGAGTTTCTCCAAAGGGGCCGCGCCGGATCGTGCAGAAGCACTTTACGAGTACTTTGTTGAGCGTTGTCGCCAGCAGGAAATGAATACGCAAACCGGACGATTCGCTGCAGATATGCAGGTATCGCTGGTGAACGACGGCCCCGTCACATTCTGGCTCCAGGTATGAGCATACTTACGGCATGGCCGCGGGTAACAAGAGAGAGTACAGCTATGTATCACCTTCGAGTACCGCAAACGGAAGAAGAGTTAGACGCTTATTACCAGTTCCGCTGGGAAATGCTGCGCAAGCCACTGCATCAGCCAAAAGGCTCTGAACGCGACGCCTGGGACGCGATGGCCCACCATCAGATGGTGATGGACGAAGAGGGCAACCTCGTGGCCGTCGGGCGTTTGTATATCAACGCCGATAACGAAGCGTCTATTCGCTTTATGGCGGTTCATCCCTCCGTGCAGGACAAAGGTCTGGGTACGCTAATGGCGATGACCCTGGAATCCGTCGCCCGTCAGGAAGGCGTTAAGCGCGTCACCTGTAGCGCCCGCGAAGATGCCGTTGAGTTCTTCGCTAAACTCGGTTTTGTGAATCAGGGGGAAATCACGACCCCGCAAACCACGCCGATTCGTCATTTTTTGATGATCAAACCCATCGCCACCCTGGACGATATTCTGCATCGCGCCGACTGGTGCGGACAGCTCCAGCAGGCCTGGTATCAGCACATCCCGCTCAGTGAAAAAATGGGCGTGCGCATTCAGCAGTACACCGGACAAAAATTTATTACCACCATGCCGGAAACCGGCAATCAGAACCCGCACCACACGCTGTTTGCCGGCAGCCTGTTCTCACTGGCCACGCTCACCGGCTGGGGACTGATCTGGCTGATGCTGCGCGAGCGCCATCTGGGTGGCACCATCATTCTTGCCGATGCTCACATCCGCTATAGCGCACCGATCAGCGGCAAGCCGAGTGCGGTGGCCGATCTGGGGTCGCTGGGCGGCGATCTGGACCGTCTGGCTCGTGGCCGCAAGGCTCGCGTCCAAATGCAGGTTGAACTGTTTGGCGATAAAACACCGGGCGCGGTGTTTGAAGGCACCTACATTGTTCTTCCGGCGAAGCCTTTTGGCGCGTATGAAGAGGGTGGGAACGAGGAGGAGTAATCTCCTGTTCACGCTCCCCGGGTGTGCTGAATCCGCCCGGCGACATCCCGCATAACGTCTCGCGCTGACTGGCTAACGCCGCCAAGCTGAAAGAAGCCATGGATGACGCCCAGCCAGCGCTGAGCGGTACACTTCACACCCTGCTCCGTCAGATGCTGGAACAACATTTCGCCCTCATCGCAGAGCGGATCGTACTCTGCGGTAATAACGTGCACAGGCGGAAGACCGTAAAAATCATCGCGCCACAGCGGACTTGCTTCGGGGTGCTGGCGGTCGGTGTCAGCGAGGTACATTTCATACCCACTGAGCAGGGTATCGCGGGTGATGATGTAATCCGTGCCATTGAGGGCATAGCTTTCAAAACTGGCCGTGGCGTCGAGCATGGGGTAGATGAGAATGAGCTGCGCAGGTTGCCACAACCCTTTAACCTTAAGCCGCAGCGCCGTTACCAGCGCAAGATGTCCCCCTGCGCTGTCTCCGCAAAGGGTGATCCGGTTTTTATCCACGCCCAGTTTGTCCGCATAGTGCCAGACCAGATCTGCACCTCTTTCCGCATCGTCATGTGCGGCGGGGAAAGTATGCTCCGGCGCCAGCCTGTACTGAATCGCAATCACCCGGCAGTTGCCGTAGCAGGCTAACTGACGGAGTTGGTTGTCATGGGTATCAAAGCCGCCGCTGATAAAGCATCCGCCGTGGTAGTAGATGGCAGCAGGCAATAGTTCAGGTGCATTGAGAGGTGAAAATACCCGAATGGTAAGACCCTCAAGAACAAGCGTCTCCACCTGAACGCGCGTTTCGGTCTCCCCGGCAAGCCCCGTGCTGGCAATATAGCCTGCTCGTCGCACCTCAATGCTCTGGCGACGTGACGAGGGCCGACCTGCAGCGATAAACCCCTGAACCAGCTGTGCAATACCCTGTTCCAGCGCCATGAATAATCCCTTTTACTGTATGGATGAACAGTTTTATAGCCTGGTTTGATTCAAAAGAAAACAAGAATAGTGTTGAGGGCAACAATCTGGAAAGCGCCTCGCAAATGGAAGGCTAACTATTGCCAGGGACTTTAACCCTACTGAGAGAAAGCGTATGTTGCCTTGAAAATAGACAATGGTGATATACTGAGGTGATATATGAGTTTACTGGCGGAGCTTAACATGGGCAGAATTCTGATCGATTTGTCGGATGACGTTATTCAACGTCTCGATAACCTCAAACAGCTGCGTAACCAACCTCGTGCCGAATTACTGCGTGAAGCAATTGAGCAGTATCTCGATCAGCAAAGCTCGTCCGTTATCCGTGATGCGCTTGGTCTTTGGGGGAACCAGCAAGAAGATGGTTTAGAGTATGAGCGCAAGCTGCGTGAGGAGTGGTAGTGATGGAACACATGGCGGTTTTTGATACCAATATCCTGATCGACCTTTTCAACAATCGCGTCGAGGCAGCAAATACGATCGAAAACACAGCATCGCACCGGTCAATCAGTCTAATCACATGGATGGAAGTCATGGTAGGGGCGCGCAAACATGGCCACGAAGCGAAAACCGCGGCGGTAATGGGCGCATTTGAGGTTATCGATGTAACCCGAGAGATCGCAGAAAGAAGCGTCGTGCTCCGTGAGAAGCATGGCATGAAACTGCCGGATGCCATTATTTTAGCGACTGCCCAAAGCAGAAATTGCCCGTTAATCACCCGGAATACCAAAGACTTTCAGGGGATTGCCGGGGTGGTTTTACCTTATCAATTGTAGGCCGGGCAAGCACGCGCCGCCCGGCACTGTCACAGGGAATTACTCCCCTTCACCCGGGAACAGGAACGGGTTGATCGAGCTGCGGGCAAAGCCCTCCTGCTCCATCTTCGCGTCCAGAATCAGCGAGGCGAGATCGTCGGCCACCGCTTCGACTTTCGGGTCTTTTTCCTGATACAGAATCTTCAGGTAAGTGCCGCAGTCGCCGCAGCTTTCGGCTTTCACCGCCGCGTCTTCATTTTCCAGCGACCAGTAGTTCAGATCGCGGGTCTGTTCGCAGTTGCTGCACTTGATGCGCACCACGTGCCACTCGGTTTCACACAGGTTGCAGTGCAGGTAGCGCAACCCCTGCGTGGTGCCGATTTGCACCATGCTGGAAACCGGCATTGAGCCGCAGACCGGGCAGAACTGGCGCGCTTCGCCGTATTCGGCGCGCGCTTTACCCGGGATCAGGCTCGCCATTTGCGCCCAGTAAAGCGACAGCGCAGCCCAGATAAACGGCGCTTTATCGCTACTGACCAGCGAGAAGTCAGAGGCAAACAGCGCGCTCGCCATCTCTTCCAGCTCTTGTTCGGACGCTTTTTCCAGATTCTCAATGACCGCCAGCGCGGTACCGCTCATCTCCGGCTTCAGCTCGGCAATGAGCGAATGCAGCAGCTTTTGCCAGTGCTTGTCGCGCGGCAGGACGTGAATGTCCAGCGGTGGCTTGCCCTGCGCGTTGGCTTCTTTGATGCGCGCGGTCAGATCCATTTGCAAGGGGTGGTCATACAGCACCACTTCCTGCGCGTGGGCGACCAGTGCGGCAAAACGCAGAAAATCGCCCAGCGGGTTGTTCTCTGCCAGCTCGCGCAGACGCTCTGCGCGGCGGTTGTAGAGGTTCTTGAGTCTGGGGAATAACAACGGCGGAATATAATCCGCCGTGCGTTTCTCGCTCGACCCCAGCTCATCTTGCGGGATTATGCGAATACTCATTCAGATGACTTTTCCTGTTTCTGGCGGACTTCACGGTACCAGCGCGGGTGATGCTTCTTCGCCCACGTACTGGTTACCCATCCTTCCACCATCGCGGTAATGGTGCCTTTCACCCAAAGGGCGGCGTAGATATGCACCATGATAACCACAATTAACGCCACTGCGGCAAATGAATGCAGCATCAGCGCGAATCGGATCACCGGGATTGAGAAAGCAGGCGCAAAGTACGGACGCCAGATGATCACGCCGCTCACCAGCAACAGGACCAGGAAGATAATCGCCGCCCAGAATACGCATTTCTGGCCGAAGTTATAACGCCCGGTGTCACCCACTTCCTCGTTGACGACGATCTTACGAATATTCTTCGCCCAAAAGATATCATCCCGATTGATTAGGTTATGGTGCCAGTAGCGGAAAAACATAATGATGAACGACGCGAACATGATGACGCCCACAAACGGGTGCAGAATGCGCGCCAGCTGTGGTGTCCCCATGATCTGCATCAGCCAGTTGAAGGACGGGAAGAAGAACCCCAGCCCGCTTATCGCCGCCAGCATGAAGCAGAAGGCGGTGACCCAGTGGTTGATGCGTTCCGGCGCGGTGTAGCGCACGATGGTGTCACGTTTTTTCATTTGCGCACCTCGTCTTTCTCTTCATGCAGGTTGTCGTCTTCCTCTTCCGCGCGGTTCGGACCGACGCCGACGTAGTGGAAGATGCTCGCTGCGAAGGTGGCAGCAAAGCCCACCGCTGCCAGCGGTTTCCAGATGCCTTTCCAGAACTTCACGGTGGCGCTGATTTCCGGGTTCTCCGGCAGGCCGTGATACAGATTCGGCTTGTCGGCGTGGTGCAGCACGTACATCACGTGCGTACCGCCAACCCCGGCCGGATCGTACAGGCCCGCGTTGTCGTAACCACGGGTCTTCAGCTCGCCCACGCGCTCTGCTGCCAGCGTTTTCATATCCTCTTTGGAGCCAAAGTGGATCGCGCCGGTTGGGCAGGTCTTCACGCATGCAGGCTCCTGGCCGACGGTAACGCGGTCCACGCACAGGGTGCATTTGTAGACGCGGTTGTCTTCCGGGTTCAGGCGCGGTACGTCGAACGGACAGCCCGCGATGCAGTAGCCGCAGCCGATGCACTGTTCGGACTGGAAGTCGACGATGCCGTTGGCATACTGAATGATAGCCCCTTCTGACGGACATGCCTTCAGGCAGCCCGGATCCGCACAGTGCATACAGCCGTCTTTGCGGATAAGCCATTCCAGTTTGTCGTTCTGCTCCACTTCCGAGAAACGCATCACCGTCCAGGACTTGGCGGTCAGGTCTGCCGGGTTGTCGTACACCCCGACGTTGTGACCCACTTCGTCACGCAGGTCGTTCCACTCAGAGCAGGCCACCTGACAAGCTTTACAGCCGATACAGGTCGTCACGTCGATAAGCTTCGCCACTTCCTGCTGGTGGTCCCGCGCCTGAGGCGCGGGCGTGAAACCGTTAGTCGCGGAACGACGGATAATGTCTTGAGATTGATAAGCCATAAGTCGTCTCCGTTACACCTTTTCCACGTTCACGAGGAAGGCCTTAAACTCCGGCGTCTGCGTGTTCGCATCACCGACGAACGGCGTCAGGGTGTTCGCAATGAACCCTTTCTTCGCCACGCCCTCATAACCCCAGTGAATCGGAATACCGATGGTATCCACCTGCTGACCGTGAACGTTCAGCGTGCGAATACGCTTGGTCACCACCGCCTTGGCCTTAATGTAGCCGCGGTTAGAGGAGACCTTCACGGTATCGCCATGGGCAATCCCGAGCTTGTTCGCCAGCTTCTCGCCGATCTCCACAAACTGTTCCGGCTGCGCGATGGCGTTAAGCAGCGCGTGCTTGGTCCAGTAGTGGAAGTGCTCGGTCAGACGGTAGGTGGTACCCACGTACGGGAACTTGTCTTTTTTACCCAGCGCGTCGAAATCGCCCTTAAAGATACGGGCTGCCGGGTTAGAGACCACGTTCGGGTGCAGCGGGTTGGTGCCCAGCGGCGTCTCAAACGGCTCGTAGTGTTCCGGGAACGGACCTTCCGCCATCTTATCGATAGCAAACAGACGTCCCATCCCTTCAGGCTGCATGATAAACGGCCCAACGTCGCTGCCCGGTGCGGCAGTGCTGTAGTCCGGAATATCCACGCCGCCCCATTTCGCACCGTCCCACTTCAGAAGCTGACGCTTCGGATCCCACGGGTTGCCCTGCGGGTCAGCGGATGCGCGGTTATAGAGGATGCGGCGGTTAAGCGGCCATGCCCATGCCCAGCCCAGCGTATTGCCAAGGCCTGACGGATCGGCGTTATCGCGGTTGGCCATCTGGTTGCCCTTCGGCGTCCAGCTACCGGCAAAGATCCAGCAGCCGCTTGACGTGGTACCGTCATCGCGCAGGTGCGCGAAGGTACTGAGCTGATCGCCTTTCTTCGCCAGTACGGTGCCGGTGGCCGGGTCGATAACGTCCGCCAGCGCCTTACCGTTGCTCTCCATCGCCACTTCTTCTGGCGCAGGGTTTTCCGGCGTCGAGTAGTTCCAGGTCATGTTCAGGACCGGTTCCGGGTTCGCGCCGCCTTCTTCCGCGTACATCTTACGCAGGCGCAAGAAGATTCCGGCCAGGATCTCGCCGTCGTTCATGGCGATGCCCGGGGCGTCCGCGCCTTTCCAGTGCCACTGCAGCCAGCGTCCGGAGTTAACGATAGACCCGTTCTCTTCCGCGAAGCAGGTAGACGGCAGACGGAACACTTCGGTCTGAATCTTCGACGGATCGACGTCGTTCGATTCACCGTGGTTCTGCCAGAAGGTCGAGGTCTCGGTATTGAGCGGGTCAATCGTCACCAGGAACTTCAGCTTCGACAGAGACTCAACAACCTTGTTCTTGTTCGGGAACGAGGCCACCGGGTTAAAGCCCTGGCACAGATAGCCGTTCACTTTGCCCTGGTGCATCATCTCGAAATACTGCAGAACGTCGTAGCCTTTGTCCCACTTCGGCAGCCAGTCAAAGCCCCAGCTGTTTTCCGCCGTCGCTTTATCGCCGAAGAACGCTTTCATCATCGAGACGAAGAACTTCGGATAGTTGCCCCAGTAGTTCACCTGGCCTTCAAGCAGCGGTTTAGGCGTGCTGGCCGTCAGGTAGGTTTGCAGATCGGTCTGTTTCTCGCTTGGCAGGTTCATGTAACCCGGCAGGCTTTGAGACAGCAGGCCGAGGTCGGTCAGACCCTGAATATTGGAGTGACCGCGCAGGGCGTTCACGCCGCCGCCTGCCATCCCCATGTTGCCGAGCAGCAGCTGAACCATCGCCATGGTACGGATGTTCTGCGCGCCGATGGAGTGTTGCGTCCAGCCGAGGGCGTACAGGAACGACGCGGTTTTATCTTTCGCGCTGGTTTCGGCGATCAGCTCGCACACCTTCAGGAAGTCCGCCTTCGGCGTACCACAGATGTTTTCGACAACCTCCGGCGTGTAGCGGGAGACGTGCTCTTTCAGCAGGTTCCACACGCAGCGCGGGTGTTGCAGGGTGGTGTCGCGCTTCGCAAAGCCTTTCTCATCCAGCTCGTAGTTCCAGCTGGTTTTATCGTATTTGCGTTTTTCGGCGTCGTAACCGCTGAACAGGCCATCTTCGAAGTGGTAATCCTCACGCACGATCAGGCTGGCGTTGGTATAGGCTTCGGTGTATTCGCGGTTGTATTTTTCGTTGGTCATCAGGTACAGCAGTACGCCTGACAGGAAAGTGATGTCAGTACCTGAACGAATAGGGGTGTAGAAATCCGCCACTGACGCAGTACGCGTAAAGCGGGGATCGATCACAATCAGTTTCGCACCGTTGTGGATTTTGGCTTCCATCGCCCAGCGGAACCCGACAGGGTGCGCTTCAGCGGCGTTACCGCCCATCACCACAATGAGGTTGGCGTTCTTGATGTCGACCCAGTGGTTGGTCATCGCACCGCGACCAAATGTTGGAGCAAGACTTGCTACCGTTGGTCCGTGTCAGACACGCGCCTGGTTGTCGACCGCGAGCATACCGAGTGCGCGCGTAAATTTCTGGGTTAAATAACCGGTTTCGTTACTGGAAGCAGAAGCACACAGCATCCCGGTGGAGAGCCAGCGGTTGACCGTGACGCCGTCGGCGTTCTTCTCAACAAAGTTGGCATCGCGGTCTTCTTTAATCAGTTTAGCGATGCGGTCAAACGCCTCTTCCCAGCTGATTTGCTGCCATTTGTCGGAACCCGGCGCGCGATATTCAGGGAATTTCAGACGGCTTTCGGAGTGGATAAAGTCCACCAGACCGGCCCCTTTCGGGCATAATGCGCCGCGGTTAACCGGGTGATCCGGGTCGCCTTCGATATGGAAAATAGACGCTTTGGCGTTTTTAGCACCGTCGCCGAGGCTATACATTAACAGCCCGCAACCGACAGAGCAGTACGTACAGGTATTACGGGTTTCACGGGTGCGCAGCAGTTTATACTGCCGCGTTTCCGCCAGCGCTACGCCGGGCGCAAAGCCCAGTGCCGCTGCCGTGGTGCCTGCCATACCGCCAGCGCAGATCTTAAAGAACTGCCTTCTGCTGACCTGCATGGGTCACTCCTTGTTTCGACATTGCTTACATATGTAGTTTTGACTTCGCGGTTGAAGAATGACCGCAAAGGAGAAAAATTTGCGTTAATCCCTCAATTCCACGAGGGATATCATCAGAATACCACATTGTCGGTACCGCTGTTCTAATGGCGTTAATACAAAGTGAACGTATTATCACCATGTTGATTATAAAGTGTGATATCGATCACATTAACAGCTCTGCATGTTAAAGCGATGTAGCCGGTGTCAGGTTGCACCCCTGCTAAATGAGTAGGAGAATGGTTGTCGAAAAGTTGATCCATACTATGCGTACAGCCTGTGGTTTATGCTGCAATAGCACGCTCGCTTCCGTGGTTGTTCAGGAATACCGCTGTGTCTAAACAAAACCGTGATCCCCACTCGTCACCCCTGCCTGCCGGCATTGTGGAACTGTCGGTACACCGACCGCCCCGCATAACCGATGCCACGCCCGATTTTCTGGCGGAAGAAGTGCCCGTTGCGCTCGTTTACAACGGCATCTCGCATGTGGTGATGATGGCATCTCCGAAAGATCTTGAGCTGTTCGCCATCGGTTTTTCCCTCTCGGAGGGCATCATCGAGCATCCGCAAGAGATCTACGGCATGGACGTGGTCCAGGCCTGCAACGGTCTTGAAGTGCAAATCGAACTCTCCAGCCGCCGCTTTATGGGACTCAAGGAGCGCCGTCGCGCGCTGGCCGGGCGTACCGGCTGCGGCGTGTGCGGCGTTGAGCAGCTTAACGATATTGGCAAGCCCGTTGCGCCACTGCCGTTTACTCAGACCTTTAATCTGGCGCACCTCGACCCCGCCCTTGAGCATCTCAACGACGTACAGCCCATCGGCCAGCTGAGCGGCTGCACGCACGCGGCGGCGTGGGTATTGCCGTCGGGAGAAATTGCCGGTGGGCATGAAGACGTGGGTCGCCACGTGGCGCTGGATAAGCTGCTCGGTCGTCGTGCGCGTGAAAGTCAGGTCTGGCAGCAGGGCGCGGCGCTCGTTTCCAGCCGGGCCAGCTACGAGATGGTGCAAAAGTCCGCCATGTGCGGTGTGGAAATTTTGTTCGCGGTGTCGGCGGCGACCACGCTGGCGGTAGAGGTAGCGGAGCGCTGTAACCTGACGCTGGTGGGCTTCTGCAAGCCGGGAAGGGCGACGATTTATACCCATCCTCAGCGATTAATACTTGATCAGTAATTTTGAATGATATTAGCAAATCCTTCCGCTTTTAGTTGTTCGCGATGAGGTCTAGTATTTATCTCATCAAGGCACGGTGCCTTACCTAAACAACTTAATGAAAGGGTTTAAATCATGAAAAGCATCAAAACTTTTGTCGCTGTAATCGCTCTGGCTGCTTCTTTCGGTTCTTTCGCTGCGCAGACTGTGACCGCAACCGCCTCTACCATTGATGGTGCAGAAGCGAAAATCGCGGCTCAGGCTCAGGAAGCGGGCGCATCATCGTACAAAATTACCCAGGCATTCTCCGGTAACCGCGTACACATGACTGCTGAACTGAACAAATAAGCGAGTCACACCGTCGAAAGAGCGCCCCCGGGGCGCTTTTTTAGTTTATGCCCGCCACGCGCAGCAATGCCGTCACCACCGCCGCGGCCACAATGACCACGATTAACGGCATTTTCCGCCAGGCCAAAAACACCGCAAACGCCACGCCCAGCACGCGCGCCATGCCTGCGAAGTGTTCTCCCTCATAAAAGGTGGTCGCCAGCGCGACGGAGAACAGCAATACCGTTGCCGCATCTGACAGCAGCGCCTGAGAACGCTCCGACAGCGCCAGCCGGTTGCCGAGTTTGGCGCCGCCAAGGCGCATTAAATAGGTTCCGGCAGAAAGAATGGCGATGCTGAGAATAAAGACCGTCATGTTTTCCATTATTTTTTCCTCGCGGCAAGACCGAGTAAAGAGAGCAGTACCGGCAGGCCTACCGGGGCAAACGGCACGGCGGCCAGCGATAACACAGCGCCGCTGCAGGCGCGGATCAGCGTGGTACGGTTTTTAAATGCGGGAACCACTAATGCCAGCAGAATGGCCGGAAATACCGCGTCCAGCCCGATGGTTTCCGGGTCGGGCAACAGTTTGCCCACCATGGCCCCCAGCAGCGCGCCCAGCGGCCAGATGATGGCAACGCCTAAGCCGCACAGCCAGTAGGCGGCTTTACGCTGTTCGGCGGTTTTTTGCGACAGGCCAAACACCACGCTTTCATCGTTCATGATGTGGCAGCCCAGCAGGCTCAGACCGCGCTTGCCCACCAGCTCACGCACCGTCACGCCAAACGGCACATGCCGCGCGTTGACCAGCAAACCTGCCGCCGCAGCTGCCAGCGGATTGCCGCCGCTCGCCACGATGCCGATAAACATGAACTCAGACGCGCCCGCCAGCACGGTAATGGAGAGCACAAACGGCACCCAGACCGGGAAACCGTAGGCCATCGCCAGCGAGCCGTAGGACATTCCGACCACGCCCACCGCGAGGCAGACCAGAATGATTGCTTTTATGGTGTCGCCTTTCAGACAAGAGAGATGATGCTTCATACAATTTTAGCCATATCGAACGTGTATCCATTATAATGAACGCAACGAAACTGATTTTCAAGACGAACGATTTGTTCGTTTTATAGAACGCGAGGCCGTTATATGACGCAGCCGATCAGCCTGATCGCCAAAAGTCTGGTGCGAGAACGCCTGCGAACCGGGCTTTCACTGGCGGAAATTGCCCGCCGTGCCGGGATCGCAAAATCCACGCTTTCCCAGCTGGAGTCCGGCAACGGTAACCCTAGCCTGGAAACGCTGTGGTCGCTCTGCGTGGCGCTGGATATTCCTTTCGCCCGTTTGCTTGAGCCACAGTTGCCGACCACGCAGGTGATCCGCCGTGGTGAAGGGACAAAAGTGGTGGCTGGACAGGCTAACTATGAAGCCATTTTACTGGCGGCATGCCCCCCCGGCGCGCGCCGCGATGTCTATCTTCTGATGACCCAACCGGGAGCAGACCGTATTTCACAGCCGCATCCACCGGGCTCGGTTGAACATATTATTGTGACGCAGGGGCGGGCGCTGGTCGGTCTGCTCGACGCGGCGGAAGAGCTCGGCGCAGGGGATTACATTTGTTATCCCGCCGACCAGCCGCATATCTTCAAGGCCCTGGAGCCAGACACTTACGCGCTGCTGGTGGCGGAACAAAACTAACAGAGATACGGAAACTCATGTCGCTTAAAGCCATTGCCAAAGAACTGGGGCTGTCAGTCACCACCGTCAGCCGCGCCCTCAACGGATATGACGACGTCTCCGCCGAGACGCGCGCACGCGTGGAAGCAGAGGCCCAGCGCCGTGGTTACCGACCGAACACCTTCGCCCGCCGCCTGAAGATGGGCAAAATTGACGCCGTTGGGCTGGTGTTCCCGGTCCATCCTGTTCCGCTCAATAACAGCGTATTTATGGACATGGTCGGCGAAATTAGCCACGAACTGGCGCGACATGAAATCGATTTGTTGCTGATTGCCGATGACGATCTGGCCGATAAACACAGCTACATGCGCATGGTGCAAAGTCGCCGCGTGGATGCGCTGATCGTGGCACACACGCTGGATCACGATCCCCGTCTTGAGCAGCTGCAGGCGGCCGGTTTTCCTTTCCTGGCGCTCGGACGCAGCCATCTCCCGCAGCCGTACGCGTGGTTTGATTTCGACAACTACGCCGGTACGCATCAGGCTACCCGCTGGCTGATCGAGAAAGGCCATCAGCGTATCGCGCTACTTGGCGAAAGCAACAATCAGGCGTTTATCACCCAGCGCCGTCAGGGTTATCTGGATGCCCTGCGGGAAGCCGGGCTTTCCAGCGAATGGCTGCGCGCTATGCCGCCTTCGCGCCGCGTCGGGTATGCCATCACGAAAGAACTGCTTGCCCTGCCGCAGCCGCCCACGGCCATCATCACCGACTGCAACACCCACGGCGACGGCGCGGCGATGGCGCTGGCGCAGATGGGGCGTTTATCCGGCGACAACGCCGTCTCACTGGTGGTCTATGACGGACTACCCCAGGACAGCATCGTCGATATTGACGTGGCGTCGGTGATCCAGTCCACCCGCCAGGGCGTCGGGAAACAGATTGCCGATATGGTGCGCCAGCTGATTAACGGCGACGATATTGAACAGCTTCAGGTGCTCTGGCAGCCAGAATTCTCTCCGGGCCAGACGGCTTAAATAGCGCAAAATTTTAAACCCGATCACAGAACCGAAACGTTTTGGTTTGTATCCGAAACGTTTCGGATCAACACTCAGATCATCCCGATGACAGGAGATGTCTGATGCAAGATTCCGTTTTACGTCTCGAAACCACGACGGTAGACGTGGTGATTAAAACCCATCCGTTCGCCGAAATTCTCTACTGGGGGCCTCACCTTCGGCACTTTTCGCCGCAAGATGTTGCTCTGCTCGCGCGTCCTGTTGCCAACGGCAGGCTTGACGTCGACTCCCCGGTCACGCTGATGGCCGAGCTGGGGCACGGCCTGTTTGGCTCACCGGGCATTGAGGGGCATCGCCAGGGGCTGGACGGTTCCCCGGTGTTCAAAACTACCCAGGTGCAGCAGGGCGTAAATACCCTGACGATAACCGCCGAAGATGAGCATGCGGGACTGCGCCTGACCAGCGAGCTGGCGCTGGATGCCAGCGGCGTGCTGGTGGTTCGTCACGGTTTAACGAATCTGAAAGCGATCCCCTGGCAGGTGGACCGTTTCGCCGTCACGCTGCCGGTGGCCGAGCGCGCGCAGGAGGTGATGGCCTTCCACGGACGCTGGATCCGTGAATTCCAGCCGCACTGCGTAAAGCTTGAACACGACAGCTTCGTGATTGAAAACCGCCGGGGTAAAACCTCCCACGAGCACTTCCCGGCGCTGATTGCCGGTACGCCGTCGTTCAGCGAAATGCAGGGTGACGTCTGGGGCGTGCATCTGGGCTGGAGCGGTAATCACCGCCTGCGTGCGGAAGCGAAAACCGATGGTCGTCGCTACCTGCAGGCCGAAGCGCTCTACCTGCCGGGTGAAATGGCGGTTGAGGAGGGCGATACGCTCTGGACGCCGCACCTGTATGCCAGCTACTCCACGCAGGGCCTGAACGGCATGAGCCAGCCGTTCCATCGCTACCTGCGCAACAACGTCATACGCTTCCCGGAAAACAAACCGCGCCCGGTGCACCTCAATACCTGGGAAGGGATCTACTTCAACCACGATCCGGAGTACATCATGCGCATGGCCGACGAGGCTGCCGCCCTGGGCGTGGAGCGCTTCATCATTGATGATGGCTGGTTCAAAGGCCGTAATGACGACCATGCCGCGCTGGGCGACTGGTATCTGGATGAGAAGAAATACCCGAACGGCCTGACGCCGGTGATCGACCACGTCAAGCGGCTCGGCATGGAGTTTGGCATCTGGGTAGAGCCGGAGATGATCAATCCGGATTCCGATTTGTACCGCGCGCATCCTGACTGGGTACTGGCGCTGCCGGGCTATCCCCAGGCGACCGGACGACACCAGCTGGTGCTCAATCTCAACATCCCGGAGGCCTTTGATTACCTGGTGGAGCGCATGAGCTGGCTGCTGGGCGAGCATGCGGTCGACTACGTGAAGTGGGACATGAACCGCGAGCTGGTGCAGCCGGGACACAACGGTAAAGCCGCTGCCGACGCGCAGACCCGCCAGTTTTACCGCCTGCTGGACGTGCTGGGCGAGCGCTTCCCGCACATTGAGTTTGAATCGTGCTCCTCCGGCGGTGGGCGCATTGATTATGAGGTACTGACCCGCAGCCACCGCTTCTGGGCGTCTGACAACAACGACGCGCTGGAGCGCAGCACCATCCAGCGCGGCATGAGCTACTTCTTCCCGCCGGAGGTGATGGGCGCGCATATCGGTCATCATAAATGCCACGCCACCTTCCGCCAGCATAGCATCCAGTTTCGCGGCTTGACGGCCCTGTTTGGCCATATGGGGCTGGAGCTGGATCCGCTCACCGTGGACGCGCAGGAGCGCGAAGGCTATCGCCATTACGCCGCGCTGCACAAGCAGTGGCGAGAGGTGATCCACCATGGTACCCAGTGGCGTATTGATATGCCGGATGCCACCACGCTGGCTCAGGGGATTGTGAGCGAAGATAAGGCGCAGGGGCTGTTTATGGTCAGCCAGCTCGCGATGCCGGATTACAGCCTGATGATGCCGCTGCGCATGGCGGGGCTGGAGGCTAGCGCGCGGTACCGCGTCATGCTGCTCGATCACCCGAATATTCAGATTACGGGCGAGGGAGGGCACACCATGCGCAAGCTGCCAGCGTGGATGGAAACGCCTCAAACGGTGAGCGGCGAGTGGCTGATGCAGGCGGGCATTGCGTTGCCGATTCTGGATCCGGAAACCGCCGTTCTGATTGGCGTTGAACGCGTGTAAAGGTGACGGGCCGGGAAGCCGGCCCTCCGTTGAGGATAAAAATAATGAACACAACAACCTGTACCCACAAAGACAACCCTAACTTCTGGATCTTCGGGCTGTTCTTCTTTCTCTACTTCTTCATCATGGCCACCTGCTTTCCGTTCCTGCCGATTTGGCTGTCGGACGTCATCGGCCTGAATAAAACCCATACCGGGATTGTCTTCTCCTGCATCTCGCTGTCGGCCATCGCGTTCCAGCCGCTACTGGGCGTTATTTCGGACAAGCTGGGGCTGAAAAAACACCTTCTGTGGATCATCGCGGTGCTGCTGGTTCTGTTCGCACCGTTCTTCCTGTACGTCTTCGCGCCGCTGCTGAAAGCCAATATCTGGCTGGGCGCGCTGAGCGGCGGGCTGTATATCGGTTTTGTATTTTCGGCCGGATCGGGGGCGATTGAGGCCTACATCGAACGCGTGAGCCGCAACAGCTTCTTTGAATACGGCAAGGCGCGGATGTTTGGCTGTCTCGGCTGGGGCTTGTGCGCCTCCACGGGCGGCATCCTGTTCGGCATCGATCCGTCGTATGTTTTCTGGATGGGATCGGGAGCGGCATTGCTGCTGATGCTGCTGCTGGTGGTCGCGAAGCCGAAGCCCAACCAGACGGCGCAGGTCATGGATGCCCTGGGCGCGAACCAGCCGCAAATCACCGCAAAAACCGTGTTCAACCTGTTCCGCCAGCGCAGAATGTGGATGTTTATCCTCTACGTGATTGGCGTGGCCTGCGTGTATGACGTTTTCGATCAGCAGTTTGCCACCTTCTTTAAAACCTTCTTCGCCACGCCGCAGGAGGGGACCCGCGCCTTTGGTTTCGCAACGACTGCCGGGGAGATTTGTAATGCCATCATTATGTTCTGTTCGCCGTGGATCATTAACCGCATCGGCGCGAAGAACACGCTGCTGATCGCCGGGGTGATTATGGCGACACGCATTATCGGCTCGTCGTTCGCCACCACTGCCGTGGAGGTGATTGCCCTCAAGATGCTGCACGCGCTGGAAGTCCCGTTCCTGCTGGTGGGCGCCTTCAAGTACATCACCGGGGTGTTTGATACCCGACTGTCGGCGACTATCTATCTGATCGGCTTCCAGTTTGCCAAACAGTCGGCGGCGATTATTCTCTCCGCTTTTGCCGGGAATATGTATGACCGGATCGGCTTCCAGGAGACGTATCTGATGCTGGGCTGTTTCGTGCTGGCGATTACGGTGGTGTCGGCGTTTACGCTGAGCAGCAGGCAGGAGATTGCCGCCGCCGCGGGGGCGGCAGCGCTAACACATCAGTCCAGGTAAAAGACCTCTTTAAGCTCCGCACTCACCGGGCTGTTATCCGGGTTCGACGGCATGACGTCGCCCATATGTTTCCACCAGCGCTGGCAGACGTCGGTATTCGCTACCGCGCTCCAGCGCTCCTCCGATTCAATCTCCACGGTCGCAAACAGCAGGTTACGTGCTTTGTCGAGATAAATGGCGTAGTGGTGAGCGCCGTGGTCTTTCAGCACCGCTTCAAGCTCGGGCCAAATTGGATTGTGGCGACGCGCGTACTCCTCGTGCGCGTCCGGGTTCACCTGCATCACAAACGCTTTGCGGATCATAATGCCTCCAGATAGAGCTCGCGGACTTCATCGCGGCTGGCGGTGCGCGGATTGCATGGCGCACACGGATCCGCGAGGGCTTTATCCAGCCAGCCTTCGATATCGGCTTTAGTGACGCCGAGCTGGCTGAAGCCCGCAGGAATGCCGACGCGAGCGCTCAGGTCGCGAATCGCCTGAATGGCGGACATGCTGGCGGCTTCATCACTCATGCCGCGGGTATCGACGCCCATCGCCTGCGCCACGCGGGCGAAGCGGGTGATGGCGTGCGGGCGGTTAAAGCTTTCGACGATCGGCAGCAGAATGGCGTTGCACACGCCGTGCGGCAGGTTATGCGTCGCGCCCGGCTGGTGCGCCAGAGCGTGTACCAGACCCAGACCCGCACTGTTAAACGCCATGCCCGCCAGATATTGGCCAAACGCCATCTGCTCGCGCGCCTCAAGGTTATGACCGTTATCAACCGCTTCCGGCAGCCAGAGGCCGATCAGGCGAATCGCCTCCAGCGCGTTGGCATCGGTCAGCGGGTGCGCGCCAACGGACACATAGGCTTCAATGGCGTGGGTTAATGCGTCCATACCGGTTGCGGCGGTCACGGAGGCCGGAATATCCAGCATGACGCTGGCATCGTCCACGGCGATATCCGGGATGATGTTCGGGTCGATGATCACCTCTTTCACCTGACGCGCGGAGTCGATGATCACCGCATTACTGGTCATCTCCGCCGCCGTCCCTGCGGTGGTGTTGATCGCTACCAGCGGCACCCCCGCATTTTTCACCTTGCCGACGCCGGAATAATCGGTTGACGGGCCAGGGTTAGCGGTGAGGATTTTAATCGCCTTGGCGGTATCAATCGGGCTGCCGCCGCCAAAGGCAATGACGTAATCACACTCTGCGTCCCGGTAAGCCGAAAATCCTTTTTGCACCAGCGCTTCTGTTGGGTTCGGGAACACCTCATCGAACAGGTGATACGACATCTGATGGGCGTCCAGCGCGGTAAACAGGCTGTCGAGCAGACCCAGCTTCACCAGTTGGCCGTCGGTGACAATCAGCGCTTTTCCCCACTGCTTGTTCGCTACCAGATTGACCATATCGCCGATTGCGCCCGCGCCGTGAAGGCTGATTTTTGGAAGCGACAACATAAAGCTCATGATAATTCTCCTTAACGATCAACGTTTGTCCTGCAAAGGCGTTATGCGTATAAATCCAGCGCGGATTGCAGCGGGCTCACGCCAAAGCGCTTGCCGAGGGCGATGAGCGCTTCCCGGGGAATGGTCTGCTTCATGCCGCCCATGGCGTACACCTTCACCAGCACTTCCGCTGATTTCTCGGCGGTGTCGATCAGGCCAAAGGTTTCATCCAGCGTTGGACCGCTGCCGAACACGCCGTGGAACGGCCATAGCACCAGAGAATGTTTTTGCATATCAACGGCGGTTGCCTGGCCGATTTCGTCGGTACCCGGTACCATCCACGGCAGAATGCCCACGCCATCCGGGAATACCACCAGACACTCGGTACTGCCTTCCCAGAGCTTGCGGGTGATGACATCGGCGCTGTTTTCCAGCACGTAGGTCAGGGCGATCAGGTTCGTGGCGTGGCAGTGCATGATCACGCGGTCCTTGCCATTGGTCGCTTTGATGCGCTCGCAGTGGGAGAGGAAGTGCGCCGGCAGTTCGGAGGTGGGCACCGCTTCATCCGTCAGCCCCCACAGAATGTGGTAACCCGCGCCGTCGCTGTCCACTTTCACCACGCCGAGGTTGGCCTCCGGGTCGAGCTGGACGTTACGGAAAAACTTGCCGGAACCGGTGACGATAAACGGCGTGTTGGCGAGCAGCGGCATCGGCTGGCTCAGCGCGATATAGCGCGGCTTCGCGTGGAAATCGGCCGCGAAAGGTTCGATATCCGCGTCGTCCAGGCGCAGCGTCAGGTTGCCGCCGTTGCGCTCGTCCCAGCCTTTCAGCCAGGCGTCGGAGGTGGCTTTGATCATGCCCTGGACGAACCAGGAGTGGGTGATAGTCTGCATACTGTGGTTCCTTTGAAAATGCCGGGTGGCGCTACGCTTACCCGGCCTACTCTTACCCGTAGACCCGGCAGGCAACGTGCTGCCGGGCGATGTTTTTACTGACGAGCGGCGAGAACGTCTTTCTCATACGCCCGCACGTTGTTCAGCCACTGGCTGCCCGCCGGGGCATCGTTACGCTGGCAGTACATCTCCCACACTGCCTGCCACGGCAGGGATTTCTGCTCTTCCAGCAGCGCCAGACGTGCGGTGTAGTCACCGTTAGCCTCCAGCTGTTTCAGCGTGGCGACAGGCTCCAGCAATGCGCGCAGCAGGGCTTTCTTCATATTGCGGGTGCCGATAACCCACGCCGCGATGCGGTTGATGGAGGCATCGAAGAAGTCGAGGCCGATGTGTACGCGGTCAAAGAGGTCGTGGCGGATGATTTCGCTGGCAATCGCCTGGGTTTCGTCATCCAGCAGCACCACGTGGTCGCTGTCCCAGCGCACCGGACGGCTGACGTGCAGCAGCAGACGCGGCACGTAGAGCATGGCGGCGGAGATTTTGTCGGAGATCACCTCGGTCGGGTGGAAGTGGCCAGCATCCAGACACAGCGCGGTCTGGCGGCTGGTGGCGTAACCCATATAGAACTCGTTCGAGCCCACGGTATAGCTCTCGGCGCCTATGCCGAACAGCTTGCTCTCGACGGCGTCGATGTGGTGCGCCGGGTCCAGCTTCTCGCTGAGAGCCTCATCCAGCGCGGCCAGCAGGCGCTGGCGCGGAGCCAGACGATCGACGGTGATATCCTTCATGCCGTCCGGGATCCAGATGTTCATCACCGACGGTGTGCCGAGCTGCTCGCCGAAATACGCCGAAACGCGGCGGCTGGCCTTCACGTGATCGATCCAGAACTGGCGGATGTCGTTGTCCGCGTGGGCGAGAGTAAAACCGTCCGCACTCAGCGGATGTGAGAAGCAGGACGGGTTAAAGTCCAGGCCCAGCCTGTTGGTTTTGGCCCACTCTACCCAGTTCTTAAAGTGTTCCGGTTTGATTTCGTTGCGCGCCACTGGCTCATCGGATTCGAGATAAATTGCATGCAGGTTCAGGCGCTTTGGCCCCGGGATCAGGCTCAGCGCCAGTTCAAGGTCGGCGCGCAGTTCGGTCGCGTTACGCGCTTTGCCTGGATAGTTACCCGTGGCCTGAATACCCCCTGTCAGTGAACCGCCTGGGTTCTCGAAGCCAGCGACGTCATCGCCCTGCCAGCAGTGCATGGAGACGGGCAGACGGTCGAGCTGGCGCAGCGCCTCTTCGACATCCACGCCGACGGCGGCGAAACGCTGTTTAGCCAGATCCCAGGCTTGTTCTAATTGAGTTGTCATGCACAAAGCTCCTTAGTCAGTCGGTTTTGCTGAAACTGCGCGCGAAAGCGAGCAATTTCATGGCAGGGATTGGGTGTGAAGGTGGTCAGACTGGCGTTCGCCGTCACCACCGAACGGAAGTCGTCAACGTTGGAAAGTTCGTCCAGAGCCATCAGCTGAATGCCGATATTGCCGAGCGTGGAGGCCTCCACGGGACCTGCCACCACGGTGATGCCGCAGGCATCGGCGCATAGCTGGTTCAGCAGTTGGTTCTGGCTGCCGCCGCCCACGATATGCAGCTGGCTGAAGGGTTTTCCGCGAAGGCTCGCCAGCTCGCTGAGGATGTCGGCATACAGCAGGGCGAGGCTGTCAAAAATGCAGCGCGCCAGTTCGGAAGGGCTGGACGGCACCGGCTGCCCGACTTCGACGCAGGCGGCCTGAATTTCGGCGCTCATGTGCGCCGGATTGATAAAGCGCTCATCGTTCGGATTGATCAGGAACGTGCAGGCCTTCAGCTTCTCGGTTTCGGCGATAAGCGCAGGCAGGTCGGTAATGTTCTGTTCTTTCAGTACCCGCTGGAGCAGCCACAGCCCCATGATGTTTTTCAGTACGCGGTAGCGGCCTTCGGCACCCCCTTCGTTGGTAATGTTTGCGGCCATGGCAGCATCGCTGGCGTACGGGGTTTTGCTCTCAAAGCCCATCAGCGACCAGGTACCGGACGAGAGATAAGCCGCGTCTTTGCTCGCAAGTGGGGATGCGATCACCGCGCTGGCGGTATCGTGGCTGGCGACGGCAACGACAGGAATTGCGTTCCCCTGTGGGCAAATCCAGTGACCGATCACATTACCCGGGTGGGTTGGTGTGCCGAACCAGGAAGGCGACGCTCCCGTCCAGGCCAGCAGATGTTCATCCCAGTTATCCGAGTTGATGTTGACCAACTGCGTGGTGGTGGCGTTGGTATATTCCCAGTTCATGTTGCCGGTCAGGCGATAGCTCAGGTAGTCCGGGATCAGCAGCGCATGGGCCACGTCCGCCACCAGCTCTGGCTGTTGCTCGACCAAAGCACGCAGCTGATAAAGAGTGTTAAACGGCAGAAACTGAATGCCGCTGCGTCTGTAGATGTTGTCCTTGCCTAGCTGGGCGATAGCGTGCGCCATCAGGCCATCGGTGCGGCTGTCGCGATAAGAAACCGGCAAGCCGACGCGTTCGCCATGGCTATCAAGCAGAACGTAGTCCACGCCCCAGGTATCAATGCCGATGCTGTCGATGCGAATACCATCGTTGCAGACGTTGTTCAGTCCGATACGGATCTCCGCCTCCAGGGCATCGATATCCCAGGCCACAAAACCGTCCTGTTTTTGCAGGCAGTTGGCGAAACGGTGCATTTCGCGAAGCGCAAGCGTGTGCTGCTCACGGTCCCAGCTCGCGAGCATTACGCGCCCGCTGGATGCGCCTAAATCGACAGCCACACAATGGCGAAAAGTCATAGTCGGGTCCTTTCTTAAGTCATTAGCGGTGAGTGTAAAAAAGGGAAGAAAAAGTCACCTTCTCACCACTGACAGGCCAAATCTCGCGCTGGCAAGAAAGCAAAGGTGAATGTGAGGGAGTTCACAGTTTCCAGTGGTGGCGGGATTTTCAGGCAGTGTGACGCTGACCGCATTTCCCGATCTTTCCCCCTGTTTCTTGAAAAATGGACAGCTTTTGCGAGGTTTACTGCCAAAAATTGAAGGTGAGTGCGGAAGGCCTTAATTACTATTTTGAGAACATTTTTCATTGGTGGAGGCCGTTATGACCGTACTGCACAGCGTGGATTTTTTTCCTTCAGGAGGGGCGCCTGTCGCGATTGAGCCACGGCTTCCTCAGGCCGCGTTCCCGGAGCATCACCATGATTTTCATGAAATTGTGATTGTTGAGCGCGGGACAGGTATTCATGTCTTCAATGGCCAGCCTTATACCATCAGCGGCGGTACGGTGTGCTTCGTGCGCGACCACGATCGGCACCTGTATGAGCATACCGACAACCTGTATCTGACGAATGTGCTCTACCGTTCCCCGGATGCGTTCCAGTTTCTTTCGCGGCTGAATCAGCTGTTGCCCCAGGAGCAAGACGGACACTATCCGTCGCACTGGCGCGTGAATCAGTCCACCCTGCAGCAGGTGCGTCAGCTGGTGGAGCAAATGGAGAAGAGCGAGGACGGGGGGGAGACGCACGCCATTGCCACGCGCGAACTGCTGTTTATGCAGCTTCTGGTGCTGCTGCGCCGCAGCAGCCTGGTGGAAGGGCTGGAAGATAACAACGCGCGCCTGAACCATCTGATGGCCTGGCTGGAAGATCATTTCGCTGAGGATGTCTGCTGGGAAACGCTTGCGGATGATTTTTCACTGTCGCTGCGCACCCTGCACCGCCAGCTTAAGCAGCATACCGGTATGACGCCGCAGCGATATCTCAACCGTCTGCGCCTGATCAAAGCGCGTCATCTTTTACGTCATACCGACGAAAGCGTCACGGATATCGCCTATTGCTGCGGTTTTGGTGACAGCAATCACTTTTCAACGCTGTTTCGCCGGGAATTTAACTGGTCGCCGCGTGATATTCGTCAGGGGAAAGACGCGATGCTTCAGTAACGCGAGTGCAGTCACCGTTTTATTTCCGCAAAAAAGCTAATAGTGTCAGGTTATTCGGTGTAGAGGTCGTGGTGTGGCTGCTCAGTTAATCCTTCGCAAAGATGATTTTTATGCCTCCGCGAGCCAGGCCGTGACGGTGGCCGACCGCTACCCGCAAGACGTCTTTGCCGAACATACCCACGAGTTTTGCGAACTGGTGCTGGTATGGCGCGGTAACGGCCTGCACATCCTCAACGACCGTCCCTACCGCATCACGCGCGGAGATCTGTTCTACATTCGCGCGGAGGATAAACACTCCTACGCCTCGGTTAATGACCTGGTACTGCAGAACGTTATTTACTGTCCGGACAGGCTCAGGCTTAACGTAGACTGGTCCGCAAGCATTCCGGGTTTTCTTGATGCTAAGGGTTCTCCGCACTGGCGCTTAAGCAGTAACGGCATGGCTCAGGTACGGCAGGTTATTTCTCAACTGGAGCAGGAGAGCCAGAAGAACGACCCCGTTTCTAACCAGCTAGCGGAGTTGCTTTTCGCCCAGCTGGTGGTGACGTTAAAGCGCCATCGTTACGCCACTGATAACCCCTCTGCCACGACGCAGGAAGCGCTGCTGGATAAGCTCATCACCACGCTTGCGGGCAGCCTGAATAAAAACTTTATACTGGAGAAATTCTGCGAGCAGGAGCAGTGCAGCGAGCGCGCGTTGCGCCAGCAGTTCCGCACCCTGACCGGGATGACGGTCAACCACTATCTGCGCCAGCTACGCATCTGCCATGCACAATATCTCCTGCAGCATACGGAGTGGATGGTCAGTGATGTGGCGATGTGCTGCGGCTTTGAAGACAGTAACTACTTTTCAGTGGTGTTTAATCGTGAGGTGGGGATGACGCCGGTACAGTGGCGTCATCGCAGTCGAAAGGGGTCGTGATCAGTTTGCCATGCCGAGGCCGACGATATTGGCAGCGATAATGATCACCACGCAGCCGAGGCTCAGTACGCCAACCGGACGATGTCCGGCGTTCTTCCACTCTTTCAGCACCAGACCGACCAGCCCGCCACACAGTACGTAGAAACTCATGTGCAGCATCCAGCTTACGTAGTCGTATTGCACCGGAATGCTGGCATGGCCCCAGGCGTAGAAGAAAAACTGTAAATACCACATCAGCCCACCGAGCGCGGAGAGTAACACGTTGGTGATGATAAGCGATGTTGCCAGCGAGAAGTCGGTTTTTACCGACAGGTTTTTCACTTTTGCGAGACGAATGAAGCAGAAGCCCAGGTTAACCATCGCGCCACCACCCATAATCACGACATAGCTTGGCAGCGCAACGTACAGCGGGTCGACGCCCAGCGCGGCGGCGGCGTCATGCATAGGCCTGGCAGCATTCATCGCGAACGACATACCGGCCGAGAAGATGCCGCACATCACCGCCAGCAGCAGACCTTTCTTCAGGTTAAAATCTTCAGCTTTAATGCCCATCTTGCGCTCTTTCAGCTGCCCCGCGCGAGTCACGATTCCTACGCCAACGACCGCCACCAGCACGCCCAGGAGCGTCATCCGCCCACCCTGAGTATTAATAAGCACCTCGACGTTGCCGTTGAGAACTGGCGTCATCAGGGTTCCGACGATCAGCGTAATGCCAATCGCGATACCAATGCCCATCGACATGCCGAGATAGCGCATGGTGAGGCCATAGTTGATGTTACCGACGCCCCACATCGCGCCGAACAGGAACACCGGCAGCAGGGTGGAGGCGCTTAAGGAGGAGAAGTAGCCCCAGAAATCGGGCAGCAGCATGGCGCTAATGGTCCAGGGCAAAATCAGCCAGGACACGACCCCGCCAACGGACCACATGGTTTCCCATGACCAGCCTCTCACCTTTTTAAACGGAGCATAGAAACAGGCTGCACTGGCAGCGCCTATCAAATGCCAGAAGATACCCATCGTAATCGCATGATTCATTTTTACACCCTCATCGTTTTTATCGTCAGTGGCTTCTCTTCGACTTGAGGAGTGTAAAAATTAGGCAGTCCGGGAACCTTCAGAAGGTTGCCGCACAGGTGTTCTGGATGGCAATCAGCACGTTAACCGCGTGAGCAGACTCACATTTCCGCTATTAATCGAAAACTGAATAACCTTATAAAAACTACGGCATTGATAATCATTTTCAATATCATTTAATTAACTATAATGAACCAACTGCTTACGCGGCATTAACAGCTGTGCCGCCCGACAATAATGGAGAGGATTATGAGTTATACACTGCCATCCCTGCCGTATGCCTACGACGCACTGGAACCGCATTTCGACAAGCAGACAATGGAAATCCATCACACTAAACACCACCAGACCTACGTGAACAACGCGAACGCCGCGCTGGAAAGCCTGCCAGAGTTCGCTAACCTGCCTGTTGAAGAGCTGATCACCAAGCTGGACCAGCTGCCAGCGGACAAGAAAACCGTGCTGCGTAACAACGCGGGCGGCCACGCAAACCACAGCCTGTTCTGGAAAGGCCTGAAGACCGGTACCACCCTGCAGGGCGACCTGAAAGCGGCTATCGAGCGCGACTTCGGTTCTGTTGACAACTTCAAAGCGGAATTCGAAAAAGCCGCTGCAACCCGCTTCGGCTCCGGCTGGGCGTGGCTGGTGCTGAAAGGTGACAAACTGGCGGTGGTTTCTACCGCGAACCAGGACTCCCCGCTGATGGGTGAAGCGATCTCTGGCGCATCCGGCTTCCCAATCCTGGGTCTGGACGTGTGGGAACACGCTTACTACCTGAAATTCCAGAACCGTCGCCCGGACTACATCAAAGCGTTCTGGGACGTGGTGAACTGGGACGAAGCAGCAGCGCGTTTCGCCGCTAAAAAATAAGGTTGCATTGACGCCTGTGAGAAGCGAGTCTGATGGCTCGCTTTTTTTGTATCTGCGTAATGGAGGCAGCGATGCATTACCCGGTGAATGTATTTACAGGCAAGGTAAGGGAGTACGACGGCAGCCGCCCGAGCGCCATCGCCAAAATTCAGGTCGACGGTGAGCTGACGTTAACCGACCTTGGGCTTGCGGGCGACGAGCAGGCCGAAAAGAAGATCCACGGTGGGCCCGAGCGCGCGCTGTGCCACTACCCGCGCGAGCACTATCAGCACTGGAAAACCGAGTTCCCCGAGCAGGCGGACCTCTTCGTCGCCCCCGCGTTTGGCGAGAATCTCTCCACCGAAGGGCTCACCGAAAAGAACGTGTTTATAGGTGATATCTACCGCTGGGGCGATGCCCTGATTCAGGTGACGCAGCCGCGCTCGCCGTGCTTCAAGCTCAACTTCCATTTCGGTATTCATGACATGTCGGCTCAGATGCAAAACGCGGGTAAAACCGGCTGGCTGTACCGTGTGGTGCTGGCTGGGCAGGTGTCAGCGGATGCGCCGCTTGAGCTGGCATCACGCCTGAGTGAAGTGTCTGTTTACGACGCCTGCGCCATTGCCTGGCATATGCCGTTTGATGACGAGCAGTATCATCGCCTGCTGTCGGCGGCGGGGCTATCGACCAGCTGGACAAGAACGATGCAGAAGCGGCGTTTAAGCAGCAAGATCGAGGATAATTCGCGGAGGTTGTGGGGTAAATAGAACTCCGTAAAGAGTAGGCCGGGTAAGGCGAAGCCGCCGCCCGGCACTAACAGCTACGAACGCTTATACAACGGTAGCCACAGCGTTAACCGCAGCCCACCCAGCGGGCTGTCGTCGGCTTTCACCCAGCCGCGGTGCTGCTGCATGGCGGTTTCCACAATCGCCAGACCCAGTCCCGTACCGCCCGATTCCCGGTCACGCGCTTCGTCGGTACGGTAGAACGGACGGAAAATCTGCTCGCGGTCTTCCGGGCTGACGCCAGGACCGTCGTCGTCGACAATGACGGTGATCCCGTCTTTATCCACCGAGAACGCCACCTCAATCTTCGTGTGCGAGTAGCGCAGGGCGTTACGCACGATATTCTCCAGCGCGCTTTCCAGCGTGTTGGGGTTACCGTACAGCGGCCATGGACCCGGCGGGAAGTTGACGGTGAAGGATTTGCCCATCTGCTCCGCTTCGAACGCCGCGTTATCCAGCACTTCATGCCACAGATGATTGGCTTTCACCGTTTCGCTCACCAGCGCGTTTTTCTGCTGATTGCGCGACATGACCAGCAGATCGTTGATCATGCTGTCCAGACGATGCGCTTCGGTTTCGATACGCTCCAGCTCTTTGCTCTCCCCGCTGCGGCGGCGCAGCAGCGCGGTGCCAAGCTGTAAGCGCGTAAGCGGGGTGCGCAGTTCGTGCGAGATATCCGACAGCAGACGCTGTTGTGCCGTCATCATGCGATCGAGAGCGCTCACCATCTGGTTAAAACTGGTCCCGGCAGCAAGGAACTCCTGCGGTCCGGCTTCCAGTTCAGGGTGTTGTCGCAGGTTACCCTGTGCCACTTCATCAGCCGCATTTTTCAGCTTACGCGCCGGTTTTGCCAGGCTCCACGCCAGCCATAACAGCAGCGGCGAGCTGACCAGCATAGTAACAATCAGCAGCAGGAGAGGGCGGTCAAACAGCAGGTTGATAAAGTCGGACTGGGAGCTGCTCGCGGGGCGAATCAGGTAGAGCTGATAGTTATCCTCGCCATCTCTGACGGAGAACGGCCCCACCATTTCTACGCGGCCATATTTTTTCTTCTGGGGGTGATCGGCGTTATCTGCCTGGCCAATGAAGTTGCGGATGATCTGCATTTCATTGCGATCGGCGCCAATGACGCGGCCTTCGCTGGTCACCAGCAGCAGGCGTTGTCCGGGCGGCGCCCACTTGTCGATAGCGCGAAACAGCCTGCGCCACCACATTAAATCGTTTGGCGGATCGTTTGCCAGCTCGGCTTCCACGTGCTGCTCGATCATCACGCCCTGACGTTGCTCGCTGTCGAGAAGCTCCGTCATCTGGCGTGAGTCGAGTTTTGGCAACATCAGTACGAGCATTAAAACCAGTGCCAGCGTCAGCCAGAAGATGGCGAAGATGCGGGCGGTTAAGCTTCCTATCATGAAGCGGAAACCATCAGATAACCGCGACCACGCAGGGTTTTAAACCATGGGTGACCGTCTTTACGCTCCGGCAGCTTACGACGCAGGTTAGAGATGTGCATGTCGATGGCGCGGTCAAACGGGGTCAGACGTTTGCCCAGCACTTCCTGACTTAAATGTTCACGCGAAACCACCTGGCCGAGGTGCTGCGCCAGCAGATACAGCAGGGTGAACTCCGTGCCGGTCAGTTCCAGCGTCTGGCCATCAAAGCTCGCTTCCTGACGGCCCGGGTTCAGGCTCAGGGAGTCGACTTCAAGGGTAGGCGAGCTGTTGTCGGTATTCTGCTGCTGCTCGCTCCAGTGGGAACGACGCAGGATCGCGCGAATACGGGCGACCAGTTCGCGGTCGTTAAACGGCTTCGGTAAATAGTCATCCGCGCCCAGCTCAAGGCCGAGTACGCGATCGAGTTCGCTGCCGCGAGCGGTCAGCATGATAACGGGAGTCTGGTGTGTCTGGCGAAGCTCTTTCAACGTATCAATACCGTTTTTCTTCGGCATCATCACGTCGAGCAAAAGTAAATCGATGCTGTCGTCAAGGAGACTCAGCGCCTGCTCGCCATCATGGGCAACCAGGACGTTGAAACCTTCCATGTCGAGCAACTCCTTTAAAAGGGATGTGAGCTCTCGGTCATCATCAACTAACAGGATTTTATTCATTGTTTAAATACCTCCGAGGCAGAAATTACGACATCAAGGCTGTCTAATCCATGACTTTACGTTGTTTTACACCCCCTGACGCATGTTTGCAGCCTGAATCGTAGACTGTCTCTCGTTGAATCGCGACACGAAAGATTTTGGGAGCAAGTGATGCGCAAAGTTACCGCTGCCGTCATGGCCTCAACGCTGGCGTTTAGTGCGTTTAGCCAGGCTGCTGTAGCTATCATCAGCGATAACGGTTCCTCACAAGAGGACACAACGCAGCACAGTAGCCAAAGCCATATGTTTGACGGCATAAGTTTAACCGAACATCAGCGTCAACAGATGCGAGATCTGATGCAGAGGGCGAGACACGACCAGCCCCCTGTTAATGTTAGCGAAATGGAGACAATGCATCGCCTTGTCACCGCAGAAAATTTTGACGAAAGCGCTGTTCGCGCTCAGGCCGAAAAAATGGCACAGGAACAGGTTGCTCGCCAGGTTGAAATGGCGAAGGTCCGCAACCAGATGTTCCACCTGCTAACGCCCGAGCAGCAAGCGGTTTTGAACACCAGACATCAGCAGCGTATGGATCAGCTGCGTGAGGTTGCACGGATGCAGCGAAGCTCAGAAACGACGTTTTTCAGTAGCAATAGCAGTACCCGTAGTAACCAGTAAACCCTGTTTTCCTTGCCATAGACACCATCCCTGTCTTCCCCCACATGATGTGGGGGTTTTTTTTGCCTGTTGATTCTTCACATCATGAGAAAATGGTATTGAGCGTTCCTCGTTGCTATTACCAGGGAGTTTTCATGTCCCTGTATTATTTTATGAGTGCATCTTTGATTTTTAATTTTATGCTATTAATGGTTTTAATAAAATTATAGGTCCTTGATTTTTTCATTTCATCAATCCATTTTTCAGCATCGGTTTTTTGTTTAAATAATTCTTTGTTTTGCAGTTGAAGGGCGTTGAATGTATCCTGCAATTCATTGTTGGCGCTACTAAAGGTATTTATATTATCCTTCAGTTCAATATTCAGCTTACATAATTCGGCGTGTTTATACTGTAGCTCTACATACTTTATGTGGGTGTCTCTACTGAGATTATCCAGTTGACTGAACTCGGATTGTAATGCACTGAAAGATTTGTTTATATTGGATATGGTATTAGAAAAGTTAATAAGGAAATTATCACTTCCTTTTTCTCTCGTTTTAGTTGATACGAGTAATTCAATAATAGTGTCAAAGTGCTGATGCAGAGATGCTATTTTATCATCTAAAATAACTGGAGACATGTTTTTGTGACATTGTACTGTACGTTCGTATAGGGAATTAGAATCAGTTACGTAATAATCCTGAAGATCTAACATCTTAAAGAGATCTTTAGTTTTCCCGTTCAGCATATAATCAAAGGCCACAACTTTTTTCCCATGACAGGCTGCGGTAATTGCGCCATGGAAACTCACACCAATATAAGCGTGGCAACCTGCCAGCATGCCCATAATTTCGTACATATTGAGTTCTTTTTCATAAAGAGTATATCGGGAATCTGCATTTTGATTTATCTCTCTAAGAATGCTTTCATCATCATGAGTATACGCCAGTGGTAATAGTATGATTTCAAAGCCTAAATTGTAAAAATAGTCTAATGACTTTACAACATCAGGGATTGCACTTTTAGGTAGAAATCTATTCGCGTGATAAACAATGTATTCTTTATCGCTGTTTCTTAAATTTTTTAACGATTTTTCAATAATTTCATGAGGAATACATTCTGTCATCATAAATGCAGAATCAGGAAATACGTTAATTAATGTATCCTCTATCCCACTATCTGTCAGGATTTTTTTAGTATAGTTGTCCCGGACTGATATATAGTCAATTGGGTCGCATAAGGCCTGAGTAAGTTTCTGATAAAATGGTGAGAAATCATGGTAGCCGCCAAGTAGATTCCAGATTAGTTTTATGTTGTGTTTGTATGCAACTATCGAAGGAATAACCCATGTTTCAAACACCGGGTAGTCTACGAACTCGTCCGAGTCTCTTTTTATTTTTTGTTGCCCGCTTGCATAGTGGAATATTCCACCACCACCAACGATAATTGCATCGAAATTATGTTTTAGATGCAATGATTCCATCTCATTTAATGGGTAGACAATCTCATTTAATGAGAGGCTTTGTGTTCCCCCCACCGGTGAGAAAAGATAAAGCTTGATATTCAGACCTTTCATTTTCATGATTTTATCGAAAATAATCGGAAATAAATGATCTCCATAATTTGCGATATCATAAACGCCAGTAAACGCAATTTTTAGTGGTTCATTAGACATATATATTCTCTTAAGATAAATTTTTCCAGTACAACATGTATAGCATCAAGTGTACTATATCGCTGAAATTAAACAATATTAACTTATCCTATAAATCTAATAAAGAACAATGAGTTAGATGGTGTGGTGGTTTTTCAGAGTAGTGGTAGGTTTTTATTGTTTGACACAATGCAATAGCATCTGTTGAGCGATTGGATACGGAAACAACTTATCCATTCAGTATTTTCTAAGTCGCAGTGACAGTGTCGTCGATGGTGCATATCAACGTAACAATCAAACCGGATGTGTAGTCTGGATGTAACGGGTTGGTGAAATAAAATTCTTTTAATACAAGTGGTTATTGTTTTTCCTTCTTCTCTGTTCCTGTCTTTTCCCACATAAGGGGGGCTCTGCACCATATTCTGATTTGTTAACCGTTTATTCATCCTTCGACTCCACATGCTTCCGTTATACTAGCGGCATGACATGACAGGAGCGTTTATGAATCAATCCTATGGAAGACTGGTAAACCGGGCCGCCATGGCCGCGACCATCATGGCGTCGTGTTTGCTGGTCATTAAGGTTTTTGCGTGGTGGTATACCGGATCGGTCAGTATTCTGGCGGCGCTGGTGGACTCGCTGGTCGATATTGCCGCCTCGCTGACCAACCTGCTGGTGGTGCGTTACTCGCTGCAGCCAGCGGATGAAGAGCACACGTTTGGGCACGGCAAAGCGGAGTCGCTGGCCGCGCTGGCGCAGAGCATGTTTATATCCGGTTCTGCGCTGTTCCTGTTTCTCACCGGCATTCAGCATCTCGTCTCGCCGACACCGATGAACGATCCCGGCGTCGGCGTCGTTGTGACGATTGTCGCGCTTATATGCACACTTGTTCTGGTAACGTTCCAGCGCTGGGTCGTTCGCAAAACGCAAAGTCAGGCTGTACGGGCGGATATGCTTCATTATCAATCTGATGTTATGATGAATGGGGCTATTCTTATTGCGCTCGGTCTGGCCTGGTATGGCTGGCATCGGGCCGATGCGTTGTTTGCGTTAGGGATTGGTATCTATATTTTATATAGCGCCCTGCGGATGGGGTATGAAGCGGTGCAATCACTGCTTGACCGCGCCCTCCCGGACTCAGAACGCAATGAAATTTTTTCTATCGTGACCGCCTGGCCCGGCGTCAGCGGTGCGCACGATCTTCGAACGCGGCAGTCAGGGCCGACCCGCTTTATTCAGATTCATATTGAAATGGAAGACAACCTGCCACTGGTTCAGGCTCACGTGATTGCTGAGCAGGTTGAGCAGGCGATTTTGCAGCGTTTTCCTGGTTCAGACGTCATCATTCACCAGGATCCCTGCTCGGTTGTACCCGGACATGTTGGGCTTTCGTAATTCGTTGTAAAAAAGTGAGCCAGGCCAGCATTTTGTGTATAAATTACCGCCATTTGGTCTGACCTGAATCAATTCAGCTGGAAGGGATTGATATACTATTTGCAGTATTCGTTGGTCGATAAGTTTCTTCCGGCAACAGATTTCAATTTTGCATTCCTAAGTTCAGAGGTAGTCATGATTAAGAAAATCGGTGTGTTGACAAGCGGCGGTGATGCGCCGGGCATGAACGCGGCAATTCGTGGGGTTGTTCGCGCGGCGCTGACGGAAGGTCTGGAAGTTTTTGGTATCTATGATGGTTACCTGGGTCTGTATGAAGACCGTATGGTTCAGCTCGACCGTTACAGCGTGTCTGACATGATCAACCGTGGCGGTACCTTCCTTGGGTCTGCACGCTTCCCGGAATTCCGTGATGAACACGTTCGTGAAGTGGCTATCGAGAACATGAAAAAACGTGGCCTGGACGCCCTGGTGGTTATCGGTGGTGACGGCTCGTACATGGGTGCAAAACGTCTGACTGAAATGGGCTTCCCGTGCATCGGTCTGCCAGGCACTATCGACAACGATATCAAAGGCACCGACTACACCATCGGTTACTTCACCGCGCTGGGAACCGTTGTTGAAGCGATTGACCGCCTGCGTGACACCTCTTCTTCTCACCAGCGTATCTCAATCGTTGAAGTGATGGGACGTTACTGCGGTGACCTGACCCTGGCTGCGGCGATTGCGGGTGGTTGTGAGTTTGTCGTGGTTCCGGAAGTGGAATTCAGCCGTGAAGATCTGGTGGCTGAAATCAAAGCGGGCATCGCGAAAGGCAAGAAACACGCGATCGTGGCTATCACCGAGCACATCTGTGACGTTGACGAGCTGGCCAAGTACATCGAAACCGAAACCAAGCGTGAAACCCGTGCCACCGTACTGGGGCACATCCAGCGTGGCGGTTCCCCTGGTCCGTACGACCGTATTCTGGCGTCCCGTATGGGCGCGTACGCAATCGAACTGCTGCTGCAGGGCCACGGCGGCCGCTGCGTCGGTATTCAGAACGAAAAACTGGTTCACCATGACATCATCGACGCGATTGAAAACATGAAGCGTCCGTTCAAAGGTGACTGGCTGGACTGCGCGAAAAAACTGTACTGATTGGCTCTGTTGCCCGGTGGCGCTGCGCTTACCGGGCCTACAACTGCACGAATCGTAGGCCGGGTAAGGCGTAGCCGCCACCCGGCTTTTTTATGCGTGCACGCTTTTTTATTCCACTACGTTATAGCCAATCTTTTTTTATTCTTTAATCCTCGATTCGCTTTCTGGCACGCTGCATTCATCAAAACACTACACAAGAGAGCTGGGCGATGAATAAATGGGGCGTGGGTTTAACATTATTGCTGGCATCGACCAGCGTTCTGGCTAAGGACATCCAGTTACTGAACGTGTCATACGACCCGACGCGTGAACTGTACGAACAATACAACAAAGCGTTTGCGGCACACTGGAAACAGGAAACCGGCGACAATGTCGTGGTTCGCCAGTCTCACGGCGGTTCTGGCAAGCAGGCGACCTCCGTCATCAACGGTATCGAAGCCGACGTGGTGACCCTGGCGCTGGCCTACGATGTTGACGCGATCGCCGAGCGTGGCCGTATCGACAAAAACTGGATCAAACGCCTGCCGGATAACTCCGCGCCATACACCTCGACCATCGTTTTCCTGGTCCGTAAAGGCAACCCGAAACAGATCCATGACTGGAATGACCTGATTAAGCCAGGCGTGTCCGTCATCACCCCTAACCCGAAAAGCTCTGGCGGCGCTCGCTGGAACTACCTGGGCGCGTGGGGCTACGCGCTGCACCACAACAATGGCGACCAGGCCAAAGCGCAGGAATTCGTGAAAGCACTGTATAAAAACGTTGAGGTGCTGGACTCCGGCGCGCGTGGTGCCACCAACACCTTCGTCGAGCGCGGGATCGGCGACGTGCTGATCGCATGGGAAAACGAAGCCCTGCTGGCCACTAACGAGCTGGGTAAAGACAAGTTCGAGATCGTGACCCCAAGCGAATCGATTCTGGCTGAGCCGACCGTCTCGGTTGTCGATAAAGTGGTTGAGAAGAAAGATACCAAAGCGGTGGCAGAAGCCTACCTGAAGTATCTCTACTCGCCAGAAGGCCAGGAAATTGCGGCGAAAAACTTCTATCGCCCACGCGATCCGGCGGTGGCGAAGAAATACGAAAGCGTCTTCCCTAAACTGAAACTCTTCACCATTGATGATGAGTTCGGTGGCTGGACGAAAGCGCAGAAAGAGCACTTCTCTAATGGCGGTACTTTCGACCAGATCAGCCAGCGTTAACCATTAGCCAATGACACGGTAACCCGGCGTGAGAAATCCGCCGGGTTTTTTATTTGGTCATCATTTTGCGTTACTCTTTTGCCTCTATTGAAAACAGGGAACGCGTTGTGAAAAAAATTATCTTATTGATCCTCATTGTCATCGCCCTTGCCGCTGGCGGCTGGTACTGGATGAAAGCGGGTAATCCGAATGCGTTGCGACATATCGTTCTCGACCAGTGCGTGCCGAATCAGATCCAGAATCGTAACCCGGCACCGTGTGCGCAGGTGAAAACGGATGCAGGCTATGTGGTCTTTAAAGACCGCAACGGGCCGCTGCAATATCTGCTGATGCCGACATATCGCATCAACGGCACCGAGAGCCCGCTATTGACCGAAGCGCACACGCCGAACTTTTTCTGGCTGGCCTGGCAGTCGCGCAGCTTTATGACCCTGAAGCGCGGATCCGAGGTGCCCGACAGCGCCATTTCGCTGACGATTAACTCGCCGACAGGGCGCACGCAGAACCATTTTCACATTCATATCTCCTGTCTGCGCCCGGACGTGCGCGAGAAACTCAACGCCGCGCAGGCAGAAATCAGCACCCAGTGGCTGCCGCTTCCCGGCGGGCTGGAAGGGCATGAGTATCTTGCTCGTCGGGTGACGGAGAATGAACTGGTGCAGCGCAGCCCGTTCATAATGCTGGCTGAAGAGCTGCCGGAAGCGCGCGACCATATGGGGCGCTTTGCCCTGGCGATGGCGCAGCAGTCCGATGGTTCGTTTGTGTTGCTGGCAACCGAACGTAACCTGCTGATGCTTAACCGCGCGTCCGCTGAGGAACTGCAGGATCATCAATGCGCTATTCTGAATTGACCCCACCATAAATAGCGTTTACTCGCCCCGCCTGTCGCCGTAGACTTGCTGAAAAATTCTACAGGAGACAGGTATGTCGCTCTGGTCAACGTATCCTCTGCTGGTACCCTCACTGATCGTTGGCGTCACTATCGTGCTATGGGCGACGTCCCTGTTGCCGGAATTCATCACTGCGCTGCTGTTCTTTACGGCGGCAATGACCGCGAAGATCGCCCCGCCGGAGGTGATTTTCGGCGGTTTTGCTTCGTCGGCCTTCTGGCTGGTCTTCAGCGGATTCGTGCTCGGCGTGGCGATCCGTAAAACCGGTCTGGCAGACCGGGCCGCCCGGGCGTTGTCAGCAAAGCTCACCGACTCGTGGGTATTAATGGTAGCGAGCGTGGTGCTGCTGAGCTATGCGCTGGCGTTTGTGATGCCGTCGAATATGGGACGTATTGCGCTGCTGATGCCGATTGTCGCCGCGATGGCGAAACGCGCCGGTATCGCCGACGGCTCCCGCGCCTGGTTTGGTCTGGCGCTGGCGGTAGGGTTTGGGACGTTCCAGCTTTCGGCGACGATTCTGCCCGCTAACGTGCCTAACCTGGTGATGAGCGGTGCGGCGGAAGGCTCGTACGGCATCCATCTGAACTATGTCCCGTATCTGCTGCTGCACACGCCGGTGCTGGGCATTCTCAAAGGCCTGATTCTGATTGGCCTGATCTGCTGGCTTTTTCCCGGCAGCCCAAAACCGCCGAAGGAACAGGCGCCGTCTGAGCCTATGGGGCGGGACGAAAAGCGTCTTGCCTGGCTGCTGGCGGTGGTGCTGGGGATGTGGGTGACGGAGAGCTGGCACGGCGTTGGGCCCGCCTGGACCGGGCTGGCGGCGTCGGTCATCGTTATGCTGCCCCGCATCGGTTTTATCACCGGGGAGGAGTTTTCTGCGGGGGTGAATATGCGTACCTGCATTTACGTCGCGGGCATTCTTGGGCTGGCGATCGTCGTGACGCAAACCGGTATCGGAACGGCGGTGGGCGAGGCGTTGCTCCGCATTATGCCGCTGGATGCAGATAGACCGTTCACCAGTTTCCTGGCGTTGACCGGGATCACCACCGCACTCAACTTCATTATGACCGCCAACGGCGTTCCTGCGCTGTATACCACCCTGGCGCAAAGCTTCTCGGATGCGACCGGCTTCCCGCTGCTGTCGGTGATCATGATTCAGGTGCTCGGCTATTCCACGCCGCTGCTGCCGTATCAGGCGTCGCCGATCGTGGTGGCGATGGGGCTAGGAAAGGTGCCTGCCAGGGCGGGGATGGTGCTCTGTCTGGCGCTGGCGATAGCGACGTATCTGGTGCTGCTGCCGCTGGATTATCTGTGGTTTAGCCTGCTGGGACGGCTGTAAAAAAGCCCGGTGGCGCTGACGCTTACCGGGCCTACAGAACTGTAGGACGGGTTAGCGCAAGCGCCACCCGCCACAAAGGCAATTACGCCTGTTTAGCCGCTTCTGCCGCTTTAACGATCACCGCGAAAGCGTCCGCTTTCAGGGATGCACCGCCAACCAGCGCGCCATCGATGTCTGGCTGGGTGAACAGCTCAGCAGCGTTAGACGCGTTAACGGAACCGCCGTACTGGATGATCACTTGCTCAGCCACTTTGGCGTCAGCTTTCGCAATGTGGTCACGGATGAATTTGTGAACCGCCTGAGCCTGCGCAGGGGTTGCTGATTTGCCGGTACCGATCGCCCAGACTGGCTCGTAAGCGATTACCGCGCCTTCGAACGCTGCTGCGCCCTGCGTTTTCAGCACAGCGTCGATCTGACGTGCGCACACTTCTTCGGTTTTACCCGCTTCGTTTTCTGCTTCAGTTTCACCGATGCACAGAACCGGGATCAGACCCTGCTCTTTCAGCACGGCGAATTTCTTCGCGATGAACTCGTCGGATTCTTTGTGGTAGGTGCGACGCTCGGAGTGGCCGATGATGATGTATTTCGCGCCGATATCTTTCAGCATTTCAGCGGAGGTTTCACCGGTGAACGCGCCAGACAGGTTAACGTCAACGTTCTGCGCGCCCAGAATGATGTGGCTGCCGTCAGCGGCACGTTTAGCCAGATCCAGGTACATATCCGGCGGAGCGATAGCAACCGCGCAGCCGGTCACGCCAGCCAGCTCTTTACGCAGGTTCGCAACCAGTTCGTTTACCATGTGGCGGCTGCCGTTCAGTTTCCAGTTACCCATCACTAAAGGATGTCGCATTTCAATTCTCCACGCTCAATAAGCGAATTAAGGAATATGGCCACCCTGTCGGGCAGCATGGTCTGTGAATCAGTATAGAGATTTTCCCTCGAAAGGCTTTGCTTTTTGTCATTAATTCGCCCCGCCAAGGGTGTCAGATAGTGCCAGCTTAATCGGTTCAACAGCGAAGGTCAGTCCTTTTTCGCCGTTGTCCGCCACAACATAGCGGATCGCGCCTTCGGTATCGGCGTAGTAACGCTTGTTTTTACCGGCGGTGAGGAGTTTTTGCAGCTTTTGCTGGCTTTGCTTTTTCGTCAGCGCAGGGGTAAACGCCTGCAAGACCGCGCTCATGTACTCCAGGGCTTTTGCCTTCGCGGCTTTCTGCTCTGGCCCCTGTATTGGCAGCCAGGTGATTTGCATGCTTTTGATTTTTAACGTCCCGCGCTCCAGCGCCGTGGAGGCATACAAATTCTCGTTAATCTTGCTTGCCGCACGGGTCAGGGTAGGCGTGTCGCGGGGGCCATCAATGGCACGAAACTCATCCAGTGGCAGCGTGGGGTTGGCCTGATTGAAGGCTTCACGAAACTGGCTGATGGACTGATCGAACGACGGTGCGCCCGCCAGCAGATACGGTGCGGTGGTCGGGGCTGTGGTTTCGGCGGCGTGCAGGGTAAAGCCCGCGCTGAGCAGCGCTAAACACAGGAAAAGAGAATGTGTCGAACTTTTCATCAACATTGCCCCTGGCCGTAAGTGCTCATGATTAAAACGATATCTGGTCGGCTTGTCAAAAGGTCACAACTCCAGGGTAAAATGCGCGCGATATGATAATAAGGAACCTTACATGACCATACAGCAGTGGCTGTTTTCATTCAAAGGGCGTATTGGACGCCGTGATTTCTGGATCTGGATGGTGACGTGGGTTGTCGCCATGCTGCTTCTGTTTTTCGTTGCCTATAACGCATGGCTAAGCACGCAAACGGCGGCCTTCGCGCTGGTCTGCCTGCTCTGGCCAACGGCGGCTGTCGTCGTGAAACGCCTGCACGATCGCGGACGTTCCGGCGCGTGGGCATTTCTGATTATTCTGGCGTGGATGCTGGTGGCGGGAAACTGGGCGATGCTGCCCTCCATCCTGCCGTGGGTTGTGGGCAGGCTGCTACCGTCGGTCATCTTCGTGATGATGATTGTCGATCTGGGCGCGTTTATTGGCACCCAGAGCGAAAACAAATACGGTAAAGACACCGTTGAGGTGAAATACCGCTGATCACCAGTAGTGTTCGGCGGTCATATGGCCTGGCCGGCGGCGAAGATGTTTCGTCATCTGCCGGGTATCCTTCAGAAGCTGCTGCGTGTCCCGTACCATCTGCGGGTTGCCACACAGCATGACGTGGCTGGTTTCAGCGTTCAGCGGCAAACCCACCGCCTCTTCCAGGGCACCACTCTCAATAAGCGCCGGCACGCGGCCGGTCAGCGTTCCTGCAACGGTTTCACGGCTGACCACCGTCTGAATCTTTAACTTTCCGCCGTACTGCTGCTCCAGCACCTGCATCTGCGGCAGGTAGCTCAGGTCTGCAGCGTAGCGCGCGGCGTGCACCAGCACGATGTTTTTAAAGCGCTCGAGGTCTTTGCCGTACTGCAAAATAGAGAGATAAGGACCGATGGCCGTGCCGGTTGCCAGCATCCAGAGCGTGTCACAATCCGGGATCTCTTCGAGCACAAAGAAGCCTGCTGCTTCACTTACGATCTGCACCTCGTCGCCGGGCTTAAGGGCGGCAAGGCGCGGGCTGAGTTTACCGTCAGGAACGGTGACCAGATAGAACTCGAGATCCGGGTTATCAGGCGCGTTAACGTAAGAGTAGGCGCGCTGCACGCGCTCGCCGTCGACATCCAGCCCCAGCTTCGCAAATTGCCCGGCTTTAAACGGGTGGACGGGAGCATGCACGGTGAGACTAAATAGCGCATCGGTCCAGAACTGTACCTTTGTGACTTTACCTGTTACCCAGTCCGCCATGATCTTCTCCTGTGCTGTTTCTCTGTTCTATCTTCCGTACTTAACGGGGAGATTTCCAGCCCATTTGGGCCGGAAAGCTCTATCGATCAAACGGTTTTACAGAATGTGCGTCTGTACGTCCGGGTCTTTGCGGTCGAGATAGTGGATAGACTGGATGCGGCGAATGGTGCGCGATTTGCCGCGGATCAGCAGCGTTTCGGTGGTCGCCATATTGCCCTTGCGGGTGATGCCGTCCAGTAGATCGCCTTTGGTGATACCGGTCGCCGAGAAGACCACGTTATCGCTTCGGGCCATATCATGTAGCGCCAGCACTTTGTTGGCCTCGATACCCATCGCTTCGCAGCGTGCCAGCTCGTTTTCCCCGATACGGCGGTTCTCTTCGCTGTCGCCTTTCACCTCGTGGCGGGGCAGCAGACGAGCCTGCATATCGCCGTCCAGCGCGCGGATCACTGCCGCAGAGACTACGCCTTCCGGTGCGCCGCCGATGCCGTACAGCACGTCCACTTCGCTGTCCGGCATGCAGGTCAGGATCGAGGCGGCAACGTCACCATCCGGAATGGCAAACACGCGCACGCCGAGCTTTTGCATCTGCGCGATGGCGGCGTCGTGGCGCGGTTTGGCCAGAATGGTGACGGTGAGTTCGCTCAGCGGTTTGTTCAGCGCGCTGGCGACGTTACGCAGGTTCTCTTCCAGCGGCAGGCTGAGGTCGATTGCGCCTTTTGCGCCAGGACCGACAATCAGCTTTTCCATGTACATATCCGGCGCGTTAAGGAAGCAGCCCTTATCGCCTACGGCCAGCACCGCCAGGGCGTTGGCCTGACCCATCGCCGTCATGCGCGTACCTTCGATCGGGTCGACGGCGATATCCACAGCATCACCTTTGCCGGTACCGACTTTTTCACCGATATAGAGCATTGGCGCTTCGTCGATCTCGCCTTCGCCGATCACGATAGTGCCGTCGATGTTGACCTGGTTAAGCACAATGCGCATGGCATGGACGGCTGCGCCGTCGGCGGTATTTTTGTCACCACGACCCAGCCATTTATAGCCTGCAAGGGCGGCCGCTTCGGTGACGCGGGAAAACTCGATAGCAAGTTCACGTTTCATGAGGTACTCGTGCAATCAAAAGGAATTGCACGAAGTTTATCACAGAGTGGGGAGGGGGGTTTTAAGTCCCCTCTCCCCAAAGGGGAGAGGGATAAGTTTGTCTTACTCGTCGTGCTCTTCCCACGCCAGGGCGCGTTTGACCGCTTTCTTCCAGCCGCTGTAGCGGAAGTTACGCTCGGTGGTTTCGATGCCCGGGCGGAATTCGCGTTCGATCACCGCTTTTTCCTGCAGCTCGTCCAGGTTCTGCCAGAAGCCTACCGCCAGACCGGCAAGGTACGCCGCGCCCAGCGCCGTCACTTCACGCACTTCAGGACGCTCAACGCGGGTGCCCAGAATGTCGGACTGGAACTGCATCAGGAAGTTATTCGCGACCGCACCGCCGTCCACGCGCAGGGCGTGCAGACGAATGCCAGAGTCCGCCTGCATCGCTTCCAGCACGTCGCGCGTCTGGTAGGCGATGGATTCCAGGGTGGCGCGAATAATGTGGTTAGAATTCACGCCACGCGTCAGACCGAAAATCGCGCCGCGTGCATACGGGTCCCAGTACGGTGCGCCCAGACCGGTGAACGCAGGTACCACGTACACGCCGTTGGTGTCTTTCACTTTGGTCGCGAAGTACTCGGAGTCGAACGCATCGCTGATCAGCTTCATCTCGTCACGCAGCCACTGGATAGACGCGCCGGCCATGAACACCGCACCTTCCAGGGCATAGTTCACTTCGCCGCGCGGGCCGCAGGCGATGGTAGTCAGCAGACCGTTTTCTGATTTCACCGCTTTCTCGCCGGTGTTCATCAGCATAAAGCAGCCGGTGCCGTAGGTGTTCTTCGCCATCCCTTCCTTGACGCACAGCTGGCCGAACAGCGCCGCCTGCTGGTCACCGGCGATACCGGCGATAGGAATACGGGTGCCGCCTTTACCGCCGATGTTGGTCTGGCCATATACCTCAGAAGACTTGCGCACTTCAGGCAGCATCGCGCGTGGGATATCCAGCGCGTCCAGCATCTTGTCATCCCACTCCAGGGTGTTGATATTGAACAGCATGGTACGCGAGGCGTTGGTGTAGTCGGTGACGTGAACGCGTCCCTGGGTCATCTTCCAGATAAGCCAGGTGTCAACGGTACCGAACAGCAGCTCGCCGCGCTTTGCACGCTCACGTGAACCTTCCACATGGTCGAGGATCCATTTCACTTTGGTGCCGGAGAAATACGGGTCAACCACCAGGCCGGTGGCGCTGCGCACGTACTCTTCCATGCCGTCGCGCTTCAGCTGTTCGCAAATCTCAGAGGTACGGCGGCACTGCCAGACGATGGCGTTGTAAATAGGCTTACCGGTTTCACGTTCCCAGACAATCGTCGTTTCACGCTGGTTAGTGATACCAATCGCGGCAATCTCGTCGGAACTGATATCGGCTTTCGCCAGCACTTCGACCAGCGTGGAGCTTTGTGACGCCCAGATCTCCATTGGGTCGTGTTCGACCCAGCCTGGACGAGGGTAAATTTGCTCAAATTCGCGCTGTGACACGCTGACGATGTTCGCGTCATGATCCATTACGACAGCGCGGGAGCTGGTAGTGCCCTGGTCGAGCGCAACGATATATTTTTTTTCGGTCATGGTATGTGTCCCGTAGTCAGATTACAGCGAAGCTTTTTGTTGTGCGGTAGAAGTCGTTTCCTTCTCCTCTTCCACACAGGTGTCGCACGGTAAATGGCGACCAATTAATTTGCGGTAGCTGAACGCACCCAGCGCAGCCCCGACAACTGGCGCAAACAGCGGTACCAGGAAGTAAGGAATGTCTTTGCCGCCGGTGAAGGCGACGTCGCCCCAGCCTGCGATAAAGGCGAACGCTTTAGGTCCGATATCACGTGCCGGGTTCATCGCGAAGCCGGTCAGCGGGCCCATGGAAGCGCCAATCACCGCAATCAGCAGGCCAATCAGCAGAGGGGCCAGCGGGCCGCGCGGAATGCCGTTTCCGTCGTCGGTCAGCGCCAGGATAACGCCCATCAGAATAGCGGTAATCACCATTTCAACTGCGAACGCCTGCACAAAATTGATATGCGGGTTTGGATAGGTTGAGAAGATGCCTGCCAGATCCAGACTTTCGACACTGCCGCGCACCATATGATGCGTCTGTTCGAAGTCGATGAAAAGATTGTAATAAAGCCCGTAAACTAACGCCGCTGCGCAAAACGCGCCGGCAAACTGAGAAAGAATGAAAGGAACTACTTTGCGTCCGTCGAAGCACGCGAACAGCCACAGTGCGATAGTCACCGCCGGGTTAAGATGTGCACCAGAAACCCCTGCAGTCAGGTAGATGGCCATCGCCACGCCCAGACCCCAGATGATACTGATTTCCCACTGACCAAAACTGGCACCCGCCACTTTCAGTGCAGCGACACAGCCCACTCCGAAGAATATCAACAACCCGGTACCAAGGAACTCGGCAATGCACTGGCCTTTTAAGGTTGATGTCTGACTCATAATCGGAATCCTGAAGAAATTGATGTTTATTGTTAGCATGGCCGCCCGTGACAGCCACGATGCCCTGTAGACATAGTGTTAATTTATCGTTAACGAGCAAAAACGAGAAATATCGAAATCAAAATGTGTGGTCTGTGTCAATAAAATGAGCGTTTTCGCGCCATAAAGCACATTTTTACAGCAGTACAGGATCGGTACAGGAATGAGAGCTGAATCATTTCATTAACGAATGAGTTAACAATTTAGGGGGATATGACGCGAACGCACCAGGACCAGACCTAAAAGTGTTGCAAACCGCGATCTGCGCGGTGTGTCGCTGGACACAGAGCGCCGCGCTCCATACAATCGACGGTATATGTCGTGCGCGTTTATGTTAAAGCGTCGCCTTGCAATTCAGGAGAGGTAGCATCATGTCTTTAGAAGTGTTTGAGAAACTGGAATCGAAAGTACAGCAGGCGATTGACACCATCACCCTGCTGCAGATGGAAATTGAAGAGCTGAAAGAGAAGAACAACAGCCTGGCGCAGGAAGTACAGAACGCGCAGCACGGCCGCGAAGAACTGGAGCGCGAAAACAACCAGCTGCGCGAACAGCAGAACGGCTGGCAGGATCGCCTGCAGGCGCTGCTGGGACGTATGGAAGAAGTCTGATTCCCATTGGGATGAACTGAACAGGCCGGGTAAGGCGATGCCGCTACCCGGCTTTTTTTATGCCAGTTATAAAAAAGGCCGCCCGAGGCGGCCTTAACGCTACTTGTCCTGCGCTGTCATAGCAAAAGCAACGAACACATTCGGTTCATCACTCTTTACAACGAGTACGCTGGCGACAATGAACGCGATACATAAATAGCGTTTCATTATGCGGTCCCTGCAGCTAACCGCTCCACCGTTCACCACCGGTGATAAGTCGGTGGACACAAGCCCTGGTGTGGGCTGTTTTACGGTTGTGAATACACCTTTCCCTGGACCGATGCCCATTTGCGAGATGGCGGAAAGGGACGCAGCATCATAGTTAACATCAGCCTCGCCGTTAAGATGTGCAAATAAAATTAGGATTTTATAAAGGGTTTAAGGGATTGCCTGCCATTTATTGAGAGGTATGATAAAAGTCCCTGGTGTGGAGCTGTAAATCCTCCCAACGGACCGCGAATCCCGAGGGACAAAAAAACCGCCACATTGCTGTTGGCGGTTTTTTTTATGGTCCACGCTTACGGTTTTATTACTCGATATCCAGCGGATCTTCGGAAAGGATAATGCCGGTATTATCGGCGTAGAGATGGTCGCCGGAGAAGAAGGTCACGCCGCCGAAGTTAACGCGCACGTCGCTTTCGCCGATACCGTCACCCGCCGCCCCTACCGGTATGGCCGCGATGGCCTGAATCCCGATATCGAGGTCTTCCAGATCGTCCACCTGACGCACGGAACCGTACACCACAAGGCCTTCCCACTCGTTCTGCACGGCAATACCAGCCAGCTCAGCATCAATCAATGCGCGCCGCACGGAACCGCCGCCATCGACCACCAGTACGCGGCCGCGGCCGTTCTGTTCGAGCAGATCGTACAACAACCCGTTATCCTCGAAACATTTCACCGTGACGATCTGTCCGCCAAACGACGACCGCCCACCAAAGTTGGAGAACAGCGGTTCAACGACGTTGACATCTTCCTGGTAGATGTCACAAAGCTCGGAGGTATCGTATTTCATAGGTTTAACGCTCAGTTGCTGCGAATGTGTTCAGTATATCGTGCGAAATGCGTTGTTGGCAAAATCATCAATTGTTAATTGATATTTGTCAGCTAACTGAGCGTCTGGCTTAAGACAATCCCGATGACGAACAACAGGTTAGTCAGCAGCGCGCCTTTTACGGTGCGCTCCAGCATCGGCGGCATGGCGGCCGGGCTACGTTCACGCATCACAAAACGGGCCTGCTTAATCAGCAGCGGCGCGGCAAGCACAAACAGCCAGCCCCACAGACTGTGCAGGGAAATCAGGTTAAACAACGCCAGGCAGACCAGGGCCCCCATCAGCAGACAGGCATGGTAACGACGCGCATTCACTGGCCCCAGACGGACCGCCAGGGTGTTTTTACCGTTCTCGCGATCGCTGTCGATGTCGCGCAGGTTGTTGATGTTGAGCACCGCTGTCGCCAGCAGACCGCAGGCGGTCGCAGGCAGGAACAGGGCAGGGATCACCGTATGCGCCTGTAAGTACCAGCTTCCCATGACGCTCAGCCAGCCGAAGAAAACCAGGACGGAGATATCACCGAGCCCAATATAACCGTAAGGTCGCGTACCGACGGTGTAGGTGATGGCCGCGATAATGGCCAATAAGCCCAGCACCAGAAAACCAATGAAATCGCTGGGAGTCTTAGACGCCACCGTCACCAGCGCCAGACCCGATAAACAGATCAGCACCACGGTGATGATCAGCGCGCGCTTCATCTGCGCCTGGGTAATCACCCCTTTTTGCATTCCACGCAGCGGCCCGATACGGTCAGGTTTGTCGCTGCCTTTCACCGCGTCGCCGTAGTCGTTGGCGAGGTTGGAGAGAATTTGCAGCAGGCCGGCGGTAATCAATGCCAGCGCGGCGACCAGCGGATCGAAATAACCCTGCCACCAGGCAAGCGCCGTACCGACGATAATCGCGGCGAAGGCCAGAGGGAGTGTTTTAGGGCGCAGACTTTCGAGCCACGCCTGCGTACGGCTGATGTCAGTCATAAGTATTTAGCCAATAAAAATGGGGGCATTAGCCCCCATTAAACGTGATGAGAATCCAGTAACCGCGATTATAGGATAAAACGGCTCAGATCTTCATCTGCCACTAACGCATCCAGATGTTTACTCACATATTCTGCGTCAATGGTAACGGTTTGACCGTTCAGGTCGCTCGCGTCGTAAGAGATATCTTCCACCAGGCGTTCCAGCACGGTATGCAGACGACGCGCACCGATGTTTTCGGTGGTTTCGTTCACCTGCCATGCAGCCTGGGCAATACGTTTGATACCGTCTTCGGTGAACTCGAGGTTCACGCCTTCGGTCGCCATCAGCGCTTTGTACTGTACGGTCGCAGAGGCGTTTGGCTCGGTCAGGATACGCTCGAAATCTTCGGTGGTCAGCGCCTGCAGCTCAACGCGGATAGGCAGACGGCCCTGCAGTTCCGGGATCAGATCCGACGGGCTGGCAACCTGGAAGGCACCTGATGCGATAAACAGGATGTGGTCCGTTTTCACCATGCCGTGCTTGGTGGAGACGGTGCAGCCTTCAACCAGCGGCAGCAGGTCGCGCTGAACGCCTTCGCGGGACACGTCCGGGCCGGAGCTGTTGCCGCCGCGCTTACAAATTTTGTCGATTTCGTCGATAAACACGATGCCGTGCTGCTCAACCGCGTCGATAGCGTCCTGCTTCAGCTCTTCCGGATTCACCAGCTTCGCCGCTTCTTCTTCAATCAGCAGCTTCATCGCGTCTTTGATTTTCAGCTTACGCGTTTTTTGCTTCTGACCGCCCAGGTTCTGGAACATGGACTGCAGCTGGCTGGTCATCTCTTCCATGCCCGGAGGCGCCATGATTTCCACACCCATTGGCGCGGCAGCGAGATCGATCTCAATCTCTTTGTCATCCAGCTGGCCTTCGCGCAGTTTTTTGCGGAACGCCTGACGTGCAGCAGACGGTTCCGCCTGCTGTTCAGCCTGACCCCAGTTGTTTTTTGCCGGCGGGATCAGCACGTCGAGAATGCGCTCTTCGGCCATCTCTTCCGCGCGATAGCGGTTTTTCTCAATCGCCTGGACGCGCACCATTTTGATCGCCGAGTCGGTCAGATCGCGGATGATGGAGTCCACTTCTTTACCCACATAGCCCACTTCGGTGAACTTGGTGGCTTCAACTTTGATGAACGGCGCGTTAGCCAGCTTCGCCAGACGACGGGCGATTTCGGTTTTACCGACGCCGGTCGGGCCGATCATCAGAATGTTTTTCGGCGTAACTTCGTGGCGCAGCTCTTCGTCAAGCTGCATACGACGCCAGCGGTTACGCAGGGCGATAGCCACGGAGCGCTTGGCGTTATCCTGGCCGATAATGTGTTTGTTCAGTTCGCTGACAATTTCGCGTGGGGTCATTTCAGACATGGGAGATCCTTACGCTTTGGAGGTCAATTCTTCGATGGTGTGGTTGTGGTTGGTATAGATGCAGATATCACCTGCAATATCCAACGCCTTCACCGCGATATCACGCGCGTTCATGTCGGTATTTTCCAACAGCGCGCGGGCAGCAGCCTGGGCATAAGGGCCGCCAGAGCCGATGGCAATCAGGTCATTTTCCGGCTGAATCACGTCACCGTTACCGGTGATGATAAGCGATGCGGTCTCATCGGCGACCGCCAGCAGCGCTTCGAGCTTGCGCAGCATGCGGTCGGTACGCCAGTCTTTCGCCAGCTCAACGGCGGCTTTCACCAGATGACCCTGGTGCATTTCCAGTTTACGTTCAAACAGTTCAAACAGCGTGAAGGCATCCGCCGTGCCGCCTGCAAAGCCGGCGATCACTTTGTCGTTGTAGAGACGACGCACTTTCTTCACGTTGCCTTTCATGACGGTATTACCCAGCGTGGCCTGGCCATCACCGGCGATTACCACATGGCCGTTACGGCGTACACTTACTATTGTTGTCACGAGCAGACCCCCTGGTTACAGAATCGGGAAACAGAAGCCCTGAGCCTGTGCTCAGGGCTGAATTAAATGATAGATGGGGGGGAATTTGGGGGTTTCAACCCCCGGAGGCGAGTCGAATGCAGTTTGTGTGACCGGCGATTTTCAAACGAGAAAGGGTGCCATCGGCATTTTCTTTGCCTTTGACCGGACCAATCACCACGCGATTCCAGCCGTTATTGGTGGTAATACGCGAATCAAACCCTTCAAAGGCCAGCTGCGCGCGCACCGTTTCCGCCTGCTCCGCACCTTTGAACGAACCGCACTGTACCATCCAGCGACGTTCGTCTTTTTTCTCCGCCGTCTGCTTCGGCGCTTCGGTCTCTTTCGTTACCGGCGCGGCCTGCTGCGTTTTCGGCTGCTGGGCGGTGGTATGCGCTGGCGTCTGGAGCAGATCCTGATACGGCTGAGCCGCCTGCTTCTGCGGCTGCGTTTTAGGCTGCTGGACAGGTTGAGACTGCACCGTACGCGTCGGCTGCTGATACGGTTGTTCCGTGACCCGCGGCTGTGCCTTAGGCTGCTGTACCGGCTGAGTTTGCGCCCACTGCTGTTGCTGCTGAATCTGCTGTTGTGCCTGGCGACGCTGCAGCGTTTGCTGACGCTGTTCCGGCGTCTGCTCATTCCACGGCACTTCGTTCAGCTGCGTAGGCTGCTGGCGCATATCGGCCTGCATTTGTGCCAGCAGCTGACGCTGTTCATCCGTCAGCTGATTCGCATTCTGCACTTCACCACCCGCAGAAGGTTCGGTTGGCGCACGCACCCCAGGCTGACGGCTCTCCAGCTCTTTGATATAGCGCCAGCGCTCTTCAGGCTTCGGAGGGAGGCCATTTCCGGCGACTTTACTGGCCTGAAGCGCCTCGGACTCTTCTTTTTTATGGTGCGTGATAAAGTACAGGCCACCAATAAAGGCGACGACTACAGCCGCAGCAATAGCGACCATTGCTGGCGAGACAGCAGGCAGGTTACGTTGCTTTTTTCTTGAGCTACTCTTTTTGCGTCGCGAAGGTGCCGGCTGGCCGCGACGTACATAATCTCGTTGTGCCACTATCGTTTCGCTGTATTTATTCGTTCGTCAGTCCGCCATGTTACTTAAGCGGCGGGGCTTTGACCAGATAAGGGTATCCGAAAGACGTTTACTTTAAGTCAATGCCTGGGTCGTGCCGCGGACGATCAGTTCGCAGTCCAGTAACCGTGATCCGCTGCTAACTGTTTGACCGTGAAGCTGATCCAGCAGAAGCAGCATCGCTTCGCGGCCGATTTGGTAGCGCGGCTGAGCGACCGTTGAGAGCGGCGGATCGCAAAATTCCGAAAGCGAAATATTATCGAATCCGATGATGGATAAATCTTTCGGTATGCGAAGACCGCGGCGTTTGGCATACGATAATGCGCCCAGCGCCATCACGTCGCTGTGACAAAATACGGCGGTTGGCGGCTCAGGCAGATCCAGAAGTTTCTCCAGCGCCTGTCCACCGGCTGCGAAGGTAAAATCACCGCGCGCAATGTAGTGCGGATCGACGGTAACGCCGGTCCGGCGCAGCGCCTGAACGTAGCCCTGCAAACGGTAGTGACACAGCGGCATCTCTTCCGGCCCGGCGATGCAGCCAATACGCTTATGCCCCAGCTCCTGGAGATAGTTTACGGCGTTGAACGCGGCGGTAAGGTTATCGATATGGACCGTCGGCAGCTCCAGCTCTGGCGCAAACTCGTTGGCCATGACCATCGGCGGTAAATTACGCTGCTCTTCGATGCTGGCATCAAACGGCAGGCGAGAGCCAAGCAGCAGCATGCCGTCGATCTGCTTGGTGATGATGAGGTCGATGAAGGTTTTTTCCTGCTGGTTCTGGTGGGCGCAGTCGCCAATCAGCACCAGATACCCCTGTTCCGCCGCGGTGACTTCAATACCGCGGATAATCTCGCTAAAGAAAGGGTCACAGATGTCCGGCACAATCACCAGGATGGTGCGCGACTCGTTGCGTTTGACGTTACGCCCCATTGCCTGCGGAAAATAGCCCACTTCAAGCGCAGCCTGCTCCACCCGGTTACGGGTCGCCTGGGAGACTTTATCCGGGTTCATTAATGCGCGGGATACTGTTGCCGTAGAGACCTGTGCTTTCTGGGCAACGTCTTTCATGGTCGCAGTCGCAACCTCTTTCCTGGACTTCAACGTCTTCTCCTCGCCTGAACACCGAACTTCTGACATCACCATTTTTACAGATAGTTAATGGAATCGGTTACAGAATTTTCATAAAAAGTGTGAGGAGCGTTAAATTTTTCGATCCAGCTTCAGCCTTCGATAGGGTCGACGTCCAGAACCCACTTCACTTTTCGCGCTTCGGGCAAGGTGTTTATCAGTACCAGCGCACCGCTGACGATGTGCTGAAGACGAATACGCGAGGGGTGCTGGAGCAAGATCTGCCAGCGGAAACGGCCGCCGCGTTTTGGCGCGAGGGCAGGCACCGGGCCCAAAATCCACAGCTGGTTATCCACCAGCGGGCTGGCCTGCAGGAGGTTTCTCAACTGCTGCAGGAAAAGTGGCGCCTGCTGGTTGTTATGATCTTCCGCGCGGATGATGACGTGGCTGGTCCACGGCGGCAGTTGCATGGTCTGGCGTTCCGCCAGCGCCTGCTCTGCAAAGGCGTCATAGCCTCTGTGCAGCAGGGTTTGCAGCAGCGGGTGCTCCGGGTGGTGTGTTTGCAGCACCACTTCGCCCTGTTTACCGGCGCGTCCTGCACGTCCGGCAACCTGGGTGTAAAGCTGTGCGAAGCGCTCGGCGGAACGAAAATCTGCCGAGAACAGCGCGCCGTCCACGTCCAGCAGGGCGACCAGCGTCACGTCCGGGAAGTGGTGGCCCTTGGCCAGCATCTGGGTGCCAATCAGGATGCGCGCGCCGCCGCGATGCACTTCCGCCAGCTGTTGTTCCAGCGCGCCTTTGCGGCTGGTGGTGTCCCGGTCGATACGCGAAATCGGCACGTCCGGGAAGAAGGGCCCAAGCGCCTGTTCCAGCTGTTCCGTCCCCAGACCGACCGGCACAATATGCGTTGAACCACATGACGGGCACTGGCGCGGCACCGGGCGCTGGCTGTCGCAGTGGTGGCAGCGCAAATGCCGCTGGGCCTGATGGAAGGTGTAGTAGTGATCACAGCGCGGGCACTCGGCAATCCAGCCGCAGTCGTGGCACAGCAGGGCGGGGGCAAATCCACGACGGTTGAGGAACAGAATGACCTGATTCCCCGCCTGCAAATGCTGGCGCATGCGGGTAATCAGCGCAGGCGCTAGCCCCGCCTGAACCTGCTGACCTTTCAGATCCAGCACGTGCTGAATGGCCGGGCGGGCATTCCCTGCCCGGCGCGTCAGGCGCAGCATGTGGTATTTACGCTGGCGCACGTTGTGCAGCGTTTCGAGCGCAGGCGTGGCGGATCCCAAAACAATAGGAATTTGCTCGCTGTGCGCGCGGTAGACGGCCAGATCGCGGGCGTGATAGCGCCAGCCTTCCTGCTGTTTATAGGAGCTGTCGTGCTCTTCGTCGATCACGATTACGCCAAGATTTTTAAACGGCGTGAACAGCGACGAACGGGTGCCAATCACAATCGCCGCTTCGCCGTTTTTCGCTTTCAACCAGGCACTGAGGCGCTCGCTGTCGTTCAGGCCGGAGTGCAGAACCTCAACCGGCGCGTTAAAGCGCTCGCGGAATCGGGCGATGGTTTGCGGCGTCAGGCCAATTTCCGGCACCATCACCAGCGCCTGTTTACCCTGCGCCAGCACGTTTTCCAGCACGCTCAGGTAAACTTCGGTCTTGCCGGAACCGGTGACCCCCGCCAGCAGCCAGGCAGAGAAATGATCGGAGGCGCTATGAATCGCGCCTACCGCGGTGGCCTGCTCGGTATTCAGACGCAGGCGATCCCCTGACACGGAGAAATTTTCCCGCCAGTCGTAAAGGGCAGGTGCTTCGCTTGCCAGGTCGCTCAGCCCTTTCTTTCTCAATGCCTGTAGCGCCGTTTCGCTGACCTCAAGCTCGTCGACCTGATGTCGCCAGATTTTCCCCTGACGCAGCGCCGCCAGCGCCTGCTGCTGTTTCTGCGAACGCTTCAGGCTGTTGATGTCGACGGCCTGGCCTTCCTCTGTGGCAAACCAGTACCACATCGGCGCGTGGCTGGCGCTTTTGCCCTGACGCAGCATCATTGGCAGGGCGTGGAACAGGACGTCGCCAATCGGGTGATGATAATAATCTGCCGCCCACAGCAGCAGTCGCCAGGTGCTGGTGGAGTAAACAGGCTCGCTGTCCAGCGCCTCAACGACCGATTTCAGTTCGTTAAGCGGCAGTTCGCTTTTATCGCTGACGGAGACAACGATCCCCACGCGCTGCTGTTTGCCAAACGGCACGGTCACGCGGCAGCCCGCTTTGGCGTTCATACTGTCGGGCAGCAGATAGTCAAAGGTGCGGGGAAGCGGAACGGGCAGGGCAACGTGAGCGACGGGCATCGAATCTTCCTGACTTGAAAAGTGGCGCGTTAGTATACACATTAGTAAAAGCGGCGTGCGGATCAGTTTGCATACGTTGGTCAAATTCTGTATGATTCGCCGCCTTTGGTGTACTTTACGCCAAAGAACTTACAATCAACATCGCGTGGTGTCTGGCGTTAGGGCTGGAAGAGCGACGCGGCCTTAACTGAGGTTCTCCCATGAAAAAAGATATTCACCCGAAATACGAAATGATTACTGCAAACTGTTCTTGCGGTAACTCTATCCAGATCCGCTCTACCGTGGGTCACGATCTGAACCTGGACGTGTGCGGCAAATGCCACCCGTTCTACACTGGTAAGCAGCGTGATGTTGCAACCGGTGGCCGTGTTGACCGCTTCAACAAGCGTTTCAGCATCCCGGGCGCTAAATAAGCATCCAGAAAAAACCGCCTACGGGCGGTTTTTTTGTGCCTGTTATATCCCTTCTGAATAAATCACACCTGGATATTTTTATCTAAAATAATTAATTACGCATCATTGTATTAAAATATTTGTCTGATGTATTCTTTAACGGATAGTGAACTGCATCTCTCATTTCTTTAATTCTTTGCCACCTTTTAATGAGTGTGTCAAAAATTAAAAGGTTTCTCTCGTTTCGTAAAATTACACTTCGCCCGTCATACATTCTTATTCGCCATTACGACAAGGTGGCTTTCAGGGCGCATTTACTTCGAGGGAACTGTTATGAAATTGAAGCAAGTCTTATTTGTGCTTCCGTTAATATCGTGCGCGGCGCAGGCGGGATATGTGGATTACCGACACGAGTATTACGACGATGGGCGTAACTATGACCGTGTATACATGTCACACCGCTTTGGCACCGGCTTTGGCGTAGCGGTTGAGGCGGTATCGCGCTCCGATAACAAGCAGTCTAACGACGCGCTTAATAATATGGAAAGTAACAGCAACGAATATACCGCAAGCTATCAATTTACCTGGCAAGGTTTTATATGGCAGCCGGGCGTCGCCGTTGAAATGGGTGATGACATGGCCATCTATAAGCCTTATCTGCGCGTACAGTATAATATTAATGACAGCTGGTGGACGGCGTTTCGTTATCGTACGGAGTACACTCGCCGTAATGCTGACGGTAAAGATGACCGTATGGTTTATCGTCCGGAAGTGTGGTTAGGTTATAATATTGATAGCTGGATGTTCGAGTTAAACGGCATTTATAAATTCGCCGATAACGAAGACCTGTATAACAATAAAAAAGAAGATTACGAATATAACTTCCGCGTGGCGTATAACATCGACTCGTGGATCCCGTTTATCGAAGTGGGCAATGTCTCTTCCGGCTATAACACCGCGACCAGCGACGATCGCCAGACGCGTCTGCGCGTGGGTTTAGGCTACAACTTCTAAAAACTATCCCGCTGAGTCACCTCAGCGGGATCACACCGCAGTTAGTATTCCCACGTCTCCGGGTCAATACCCAGTTCACGCATGATTACTTTCGCCTCTTCCGGGATTTCGTCACTACGCTCTTTGCGCAGATCGTCATCGTTCGGCAACGGTTGACCGGTAAACGCATGCAGAAACGCTTCGCACAGCAGTTCGCTGTTGGTTGCGTGGCGCAGGTTATTCACCTGACGACGCGTACGTTCATCGGTGAGGATCTTCAACACCTTCAGAGGAATGGAAACCGTAATTTTCTTTACTTGCTCACTCTTCTTACCGTGCTCAGCGTATGGGCTGATATATTCGCCGCTCCATTCAGCCATGAGATACCTTTAATCCTCTCAGTCATTTATTTAAAGGTGCAAAACCGGTAACCACCCGTTTTGAACCGCAATCTTGCTTAGTTTACCGTAGAGACGATACCGTGGCACGGATATTGCCGCTGCAGCGTGCACTAAAGCATATAATTTTAACGGCTATTTGCGCATTGCTCAATCTATACGCAAAGAAGTTTAGATGTCCAGATGTATTGACGTCCATACTTTCAGTGTTTACTCTGGTGCCTGACTTTTCACCTCATTCGCCAGGAAGCCCTCACCATGACGCGTAAACAGGCCACTATCGCAGTGCGTAGCGGATTAAATGATGACGAGCAGTACGGCTGCGTTGTCCCGCCCATTCATCTTTCCAGTACTTACAACTTCACCGGATTTAATGAACCCCGCGCGCATGATTACTCGCGTCGTGGCAACCCTACGCGTGACGTGACCCAGCGCGCGCTGGCCGAACTGGAAGGTGGCGCAGGTGCTGTGTTAACCAACACGGGGATGTCCGCCATTCACCTGGTGACCACCGTGTTCCTGAAACCAGGCGACCTGCTGGTTGCGCCGCACGATTGCTACGGCGGCAGCTATCGCCTGTTTGATAGCCTGGCGAAACGCGGCTGCTATCGCGTATTGTTTGTCGATCAAAACGACGAACAGGCGCTGAAACAGGCGCTGGCAGAGAAACCGAAGCTAGTTCTGGTAGAAAGTCCAAGCAATCCATTGTTGCGCGTTGTCGATATTGCGAAAATTTGTCAGCTCGCAAGGGATGCGGGAGCGATAAGTGTAGTGGATAATACGTTCCTCAGTCCGGCCCTTCAGAACCCACTCGCACTGGGTGCCGATCTGGTATTGCATTCATGCACTAAATATCTGAACGGCCATTCTGACGTGGTAGCAGGCGTGGTGATTGCCAAAGATCCGGATGTTGTCACCGAACTGGCATGGTGGGCCAATAATATTGGCGTCACCGCAGGCGCCTTCGACAGCTACCTGCTGTTGCGCGGTATCCGCACGCTGTCGCCGCGCATGGACGTGGCGCAGCGCAATGCTCAGGCGATTGTCGACTTCCTGAAAACCCAGCCGCTGGTGAAGAAGCTGTATCACCCGTCGCTGCCGGAAAATCAGGGGCACGAGATTGCCGCGCGCCAGCAGAAAGGGTTTGGCGCGATGTTAAGTTTTGAACTGGACGGTGACGAGCAAACGCTGCGTCGCTTCCTGAGCGGGCTGTCATTGTTTACGCTGGCGGAATCTTTAGGTGGGGTTGAAAGCTTGATCTCCCACGCCGCGACCATGACGCACGCAGGAATGGCACCCGAAGCACGTGCCGCCGCCGGTATTTCTGAGACGCTGTTGCGGATCTCAACCGGTATTGAAGATTCTGAAGATTTAATTGCCGATCTGGAAAATGGCTTCCGGATCGCAGCCAAGGGGTAATCATGAGTGTGATAGCGCAGGCAGGGGCGAAGGGTCGTCAACTGCACAAGTTTGGTGGTAGTAGTCTTGCTGATGTGAAATGTTACCTGCGTGTCGCAGGGATCATGACGGAATATTCACAGCCGGGTGACATGATGGTTGTCTCGGCGGCGGGCAGTACCACCAACCAGTTGATTAGCTGGCTGAAACTGAGCCAGACCGATCGCCTTTCTGCGCATCAGGTGCAACAGTCCTTACGTCGTTACCAGAGCGAGCTGATTGCTGGCTTGCTGCCTGCGGACGTAGCGGACGGGCTGATCAGCGCCTTCACGCATGACCTTGAGCGTCTGGCCGCCCTGCTGGACAGCGGCATTACCGATGCGGTGTATGCCGAAGTGGTGGGGCACGGTGAAGTGTGGTCCGCGCGCCTGATGGCTGCGGTTCTGCAACACCTGGGTGTGGACGCCGCCTGGCTCGACGCGCGTGATTTCCTGCGCGCCGAACGCGCCGCGCAACCACAGGTGGATGAAGGCCTATCCTACCCGCTGCTGCAACAGCTGCTGGTGCAGCATCCGGGTAAACGCATTGTGGTTACCGGCTTTATCAGCCGCAGCAACGCGGGTGAAACCGTGCTGCTGGGCCGTAACGGCTCCGACTACTCGGCAACGCAAATCGGTGCGCTGGCGGGCGTGTCCCGCGTCACCATCTGGAGCGACGTGGCCGGTGTTTACAGCGCGGACCCGCGCAAAGTAAAAGATGCCTGCCTGCTGCCGCTGCTGCGCCTGGATGAAGCCAGCGAACTGGCGCGTCTGGCCGCACCAGTGCTGCACGCGCGCACCCTGCAGCCGGTTTCCGGCAGTGATATCGACCTCCAGCTGCGCTGCAGCTACACCCCGGATCAAGGCTCCACGCGCATTGAGCGCGTGCTGGCGTCCGGTACCGGGGCGCGTATTGTCACCAGCCACGACGACATCTGCCTGATTGAATTCCAGGTTCCTGCGGGCCAGGACTTCAGGCTGGCGCATAAAGAGATCGACACGATCCTGAAACGCGCCCAGGTGCGTCCGCTGGCCGTGGGTGTTCACAATGACCGCCAGCTGCTGCAGTTCTGCTATACCGCAGAAGTGGCGGACAGCGCCCTGAAAATTCTGGATGAAGCCGGCCTGCCGGGCGAGCTTCGCCTGCGTCAGGGGCTGGCGCTGGTGGCGATGGTGGGCGCGGGCGTCACCCGTAACCCGCTGCACTGCCACCGCTTCTGGCAGCAGCTGAAAGGCCAGCCGGTGGAATTTACCTGGCAATCGGAAGAGGGCATTAGCCTGGTGGCCGTTCTGCGCAAAGGGCCAACCGAAAGCCTGATTCAGGGTCTGCATACCTCGCTGTTCCGCGCGGAAAAACGCATCGGCCTGGTGCTGTTTGGTAAAGGCAACATCGGTTCCCGCTGGCTGGAGCTGTTTGCCCGCGAACAGGTCACGCTTTCGGCGCGTACCGGGTTCGAATTCATTCTCGCAGGCGTGGTGGACAGCCGCCGCAGCCTGCTGAACTACGAAGGGCTGGATGCCAGCCGCGCGCTTGCCTTCTTTAATGATGAAGCCGTCGAGCAGGATGAAGAGTCGCTGTTCCTGTGGATGCGTGCGCACCCGTATGACGATCTGGTGGTGCTGGACGTTACCGCCAGCGAACAGCTTGCCGATCAGTATCTTGATTTCGCCAGCCACGGTTTCCACGTCATCAGCGCCAACAAGCTGGCGGGGGCAAGCAGCACCGACAAATACCGCCAGATCCACGACGCGTTTGAAAAAACCGGTCGTCACTGGCTGTATAACGCCACCGTGGGTGCGGGCCTGCCGGTAAACCACACCGTGCGCGACCTGATTGAAAGCGGCGACAGCATTCTGGCGCTGAGCGGTATCTTCTCCGGTACGCTCTCCTGGCTGTTCCTGCAGTTTGACGGCACCGTACCGTTCACCGACCTGGTGGATCAGGCGTGGCAGCAGGGCTTAACGGAACCCGATCCGCGCGTTGACCTCTCCGGTAAAGACGTGATGCGCAAGCTGGTGATCCTGGCGCGTGAAGCGGGTTATGACATCGAACCGGATTCCGTCCGCGTCGAGTCGCTGGTGCCTGCCGGTTGTGAAGAAGGTTCTGTGGACCATTTCTTTGAAAATGGGGAAGAGCTTAACGAGCAGATGGTGCAGCGTCTGGAAGCCGCGAACGAGATGGGGCTGGTGCTGCGATACGTGGCGCGTTTCGAGGCCAACGGAAAAGCGCGAGTCGGTGTCGAGGCGGTGCGTCCTGAACATCCGCTGGCGGCGCTGCTGCCGTGCGATAACGTCTTCGCCATCGAAAGCCGCTGGTACCGTGATAACCCGCTGGTGATCCGCGGTCCGGGCGCCGGGCGCGACGTTACCGCCGGGGCCATCCAGTCCGACATCAACCGTCTGGCTAAGCTGCTGTAAAAACTCAATTTCCCTCTCCCTGTGGGAGAGGGTTAGGGTGAGTGCAGTCTAATGCACTCACCCCCATCATGAATTTCCCTCATCTTCCCTGAGCAAACCTCACCGTTATTGTTGATTATTTCTATTGACGTCCCTCCGCTTTTCCGTCATTTTTACATCTGGACGTCTAAACGTATAGAAGTTCACAACACAACAGATAATGACACGCGATTGATAGGGGTAGGGTATGAGCTTTTTTCACGCCAACCAGCGGGAAGCACTGAACCAGAGCCTGGCCGAAGTAAACGGCCAGATTAACGTCTCTTTTGAATTTTTCCCGCCGCGCACCAGTGAAATGGAGCAAACCCTGTGGAGCTCTATCGATCGTCTCAGCAGCCTGAAACCGAAGTTTGTCTCCGTGACCTACGGTGCGAACTCCGGCGAGCGTGACCGTACCCACAGCATCATTAAAGGCATCAAAGATCGTACCGGTCTGGAAGCGGCGCCGCATCTCACCTGTATCGACGCCACCCGCGACGAGCTGCGTGCCATCGCCCAGGATTACTGGAATAACGGCATTCGGCATATTGTTGCGCTGCGCGGCGATCTGCCGCCGGGCAGCGGTAAGCCGGACATGTATGCCGCCGATCTGGTTGGGCTGTTGAAGGGCGTGGCTGACTTTGATATCTCCGTTGCCGCCTATCCTGAGGTTCATCCGGAAGCGAAAAGCGCCCAGGCGGATCTGCTTAACCTCAAGCGTAAGGTGGATGCCGGCGCGAACCGCGCCATTACCCAGTTCTTCTTTGATGTAGAAAGCTATCTGCGCTTCCGTGACCGCTGCGTTTCCGCGGGCATCGACGTTGAAATTATCCCGGGTATTCTGCCGGTCTCTAACTTCAAACAGGCGAAGAAATTTGCTGATATGACCAATGTGCGTATTCCGCTTTGGATGTCTAAAATGTACGAGGGGCTGGACGATGACCCGGAAACACGCAAGCTGGTGGGCGCAAACATCGCGATGGACATGGTGAAGATCTTAAGTCGTGAAGGGGTGAAGGATTTCCACTTCTACACGCTGAACCGTGCTGAGATGAGTTACGCCATATGCCACACGCTCGGCGTTAGACCAGGCGTGTAACAAAAAAGAGCCCTCTTCGGAGGGTTTTTTGATTTATAAGGGTTTTATTTTCCTGCCATATCAGCAATGCTGCCTTTAACGTACAAAACTCATGTATTTTCCATGGGAAATTAAACGGATTTAACTATCGAATCTGTGGGTTATCTCAACTATACCTTATCAACAAGGGCGTATATCGTAACGGTAACACTGTAAAAGGGAGCATAGCGATGAGCACGTCAGACGAGACCAATAAAGCGGCACCAGTCGGCAAATGCCCGTTCCATCAGGGCGGCGTCGATCACAGCGCGGGCGCAGGTACAGGCAGCCGCGACTGGTGGCCAAAACAACTCCGCATCGATCTTCTTAACCAACATTCCAATCGTTCGAACCCGCTGGGTGAAGACTTCGACTACCGCAAAGAATTCAGCAAACTTGATTACTCTGCCCTTAAAGGCGACCTTAAAGCGCTCTTAACCGACTCTCAGCCGTGGTGGCCAGCCGACTGGGGCAGCTACGCGGGCCTGTTTATCCGCATGGCGTGGCACGGCGCGGGTACCTATCGCTCCGTTGACGGGCGCGGCGGGGCAGGACGCGGTCAACAGCGCTTTGCGCCGCTGAACTCCTGGCCGGATAACGTGAGCCTGGATAAAGCGCGCCGTCTGCTGTGGCCCATCAAGAAAAAATACGGACAAAAAATTTCCTGGGCTGACCTGTTTATCCTCGCGGGTAACGTGGCGCTGGAGAATTCGGGCTTCCGCACCTTTGGTTTCGGTGCCGGGCGTGAAGACGTCTGGGAACCGGATCTGGACGTGAACTGGGGTGATGAAAAAGCCTGGCTGACCCACCGCGATCCGGAAGCGCTGGCGAAGCGTCCTCTGGCCGCCACCGAAATGGGCCTGATCTACGTGAACCCGGAAGGGCCAAACGCCAGCGGTGAACCGCTGTCAGCGGCGGCAGCGATTCGCGCGACCTTCGGCAACATGGGCATGAACGATGAAGAGACCGTGGCGCTGATTGCAGGTGGTCACACCCTCGGCAAGACTCACGGCGCGGGTGAAGCCACCCACGTGGGTACCGACCCGGAAGCCTCACCAATTGAAGCGCAGGGCCTGGGCTGGGCCAGCACGCTCGGCACGGGCGTGGGCGCTGATGCCATTACCTCCGGTCTGGAAGTCATCTGGTCACAAACCCCGACGCAGTGGAGCAACTACTTCTTCGAGAACCTGTTCAAATACGAATGGGTGCAGACCCGCAGCCCGGCAGGGGCGATTCAGTTTGAAGCCGTTGATGCGCCGGAAATCATGCCCGATCCGTTCGACCCGTCGAAAAAACGCAAGCCGACCATGCTGGTCACCGACCTGACGCTGCGTTTTGACCCGGAATTCGAAAAGATTTCCCGCCGTTTCCTGAACGATCCGCAGGCCTTCAACGAAGCCTTCGCGCGCGCGTGGTTCAAACTGACCCACCGTGATATGGGGCCAAAATCGCGTTACCTTGGCCCGGAAGTGCCGAAAGAAGATCTGATTTGGCAGGACCCGCTGCCGCAGGCGGTGTTCAACCCGTCGAAAGAAGACATTGAAAGCCTGAAGGCGGAAATTGCGGCGTCCGGTCTGTCCGTCAGCGAGCTGGTTTCTGTGGCCTGGGCGTCGGCATCGACCTTCCGCGGCGGCGACAAACGTGGCGGCGCCAACGGTGCGCGTCTGGCGCTGGCGCCTCAGCGTGACTGGGATGTGAACGCCGCGGCGGTTCGCGCGTTACCGGCGCTCGAAGCTATCCAGCGCACCACCAACAAAGCCTCTCTGGCCGATATCATCGTGCTGGCGGGCGTGGTAGGCGTTGAGCAGGCCGCAAAAGCGGCGGGCGTGTACGTCACCGTGCCGTTCACGCCGGGCCGCGTGGATGCGCGTCAGGATCAGACGGATATCGAGATGTTTAACCTGCTCGAACCGATTGCCGATGGTTTCCGCAACTACCGTGCGCAGGTGGATGTGTCCACTACGGAGTCGCTGCTGGTTGATAAAGCCCAGCAGCTGACGCTGACCGCGCCGGAGCTGACGGTGCTGATTGGTGGCCTGCGCGTGCTGGGTGCCAACTTTGATGGCAGCAAGAACGGCGTGTTCACCAACCGTGAGGGCGTGCTGAGCACTGATTTCTTCGTGAATCTGCTGGATATGAACACCCAGTGGAAGGCGACCGACGAATCCAATGAGCTGTTTGCCGGAAGCGATCGCGCCAGCGGTGAAGTGAAATATACCGCCACCCGCGCCGATCTGGTCTTCGGTTCTAACGCCGTCCTGCGCGCGCTGGCAGAGGTTTATGCCAGCGATGATGCGCATGAGAAGTTCGTTCGCGACTTCGTTGCCGCATGGGCGAAGGTAATGGATTTGGATCGGTTTGACGTGAAGTAACCCTTGTGCCGGGTGGCGGCTACGCCTTACCCGGCCTGCAAATTAAAATGCCATGTAGGCCGGGTAAGCGCAGCGCCACCCGGCTTTTTTATTACTCCCACTCCTGCAGGAATCGCTGTCCATACTGGTCTGCCACCAGCAGTGCCGCATAGACCTGATCCGGCGTGACGCCGCCGGGCATGTTGTGGATGGTTTCTCCTTCCGCACAGGACGCTTCGGCGATCAGACGCATTTTGGCCGGAATATCCTCTTTGATGTTCAGCTGTGCCAGCGTGATTGGCAGCCCAACGCTGTGGCAAAGCGCCGCGACGGTTTCAATTTCTTCTACCGGCGCATTTTCCAGCACCAGCTGCGTCAGGGTACCAAACGCCACTTTCTCCCCATGATAGAAGTGATGCGCGTCCGGTACCGCCGTCATACCGTTATGAATAGCGTGTGCCGCCGCCAGCCCGCCGCTTTCAAAGCCGACGCCGCTGAGATAGGTGTTGGCTTCGATAATGCGTTCCAGCGCAGGCGTCACCACATGCTGTTCCGCCGCCAGCATCGCTTTTTCACCCTCTTCAACCAGCGTGTTGTAGCACAGCTCCGCGAGCGCCAGTGCCGCCTGGGTGCATTTACCCCCGGCCATGGTGGTCGCACCGCTGCGCGAGCAGGCGCGTGCTTCAAACCAGGTCGCCAGCGCGTCGCCAATCCCGGCGGCCAGCAGACGTGCAGGCGCACCTGCTACCACTTTCGTATCCACAATGACCATGTTCGGGTTGTGTGGCAGCATCAGGTAGCGATCGAACTCGCCGCTGTCGGTGTAAATAACGGAAAGGGCGCTGCACGGCGCGTCGGTGGAGGCAATAGTCGGCGCAATGGCGACCGGCACGTTCATAAAGTGGGCCAGCGCTTTGGCGGTATCCAGCGTTTTCCCGCCCCCAATACCCAGCACCGCCAGGCAGTCGGCGCTATCGGCCAGTCTTTTCAGCCGATCGATTTCATTTTGTGAACACTCGCCGCCAAACGGCGCGATTTCGGCATGCAGTTCAGCTTTTTTAAAACTTTGTCGTAGGGTTTCTTCGGCAAAACCCAGCACAAATTTATCGCCGACGACCAGCCAGCGGTTGGCCAGCGGTTTCAGATAGTCGCCGAGACGGGTCAGTACGTCAGCGCCCTGGATATATTTCCCCGGCGATTGAATGATACGGTCCATAACAGTTCTCCCTTAGAGGTTGAGGTTACCAAACGCGTTTTTCCAGTCCTGCTCGAACTTCTCTATGGCTGACTCTACCGCCGGTGTGCCGAGCATGTGTTGCGCTACGTCTAAGGGAAGCGTGATTGCTTCACATCCTGCCAACAGGCAGTCCAGCGCCTGACGCGGCGTTTTGAAGCTGGCGGCCAGCACCTTGCTTTCCGGCGCGTGCAGTTCCAGCAGGGACTGCAGTTCCTGAACCATGCGAATGCCGTCACCGCCCTGCGCGTCGACGCGGTTTACATACGGCGCGACATATTTCGCCCCTGCGAGTGCGGCGAGCAGGCCCTGCGCCGCGCTGTAAACGGCGGTGCCCAGTGTGGTTATCCCCTCTTTTTTCAACGCTTTAATTGCGATAAGCCCCTGAGCCGTCACCGGGATTTTCACCACAATGCCCGGAATGGCGTTACTCAGACGTTTGGCTTCTGCCACCATGCCTTCGGCATCGCGGCTCATGGTTTGAGCAAACAGCGTGCCTTCCGGCCCGATGGCTTGTTGCAGGCGCGGCAGCACGTCCCAGATGGATTCACGGCTGGCGGCAATGATGCTCGGGTTGGTGGTGACGCCCGCGATGGGAAAGATGCGCGCCAGGCGTTCTACTTCCGCCACGTTGGCGGTATCCAGGTACAGTTCCATTATTTTTCCTTAAGTCAGAAAGGTTGAATAAAGGATACGGCGCACCCAGGCGCGGCGAATACAGGTCAATTTTGCCAAATACTGGACAAATGTAATGTCCTTAGCGAAGTGAGAGAGCGATCACAATGCTACTTTTTGGCGATCAGCTGGCTGTGGTACTGGCGTCGATATTCGGAAGGGGAACGTTCGGTGTGCTTGCGAAAGAGACGGCAAAAGTAGTTGCTGTCCGTAAATCCGCAGCGTGTGGCGATATCTTTAATTTTGAGGTCGTAGCCTTTCAGCAGCTGACGCGCATGTTCCAGGCGCGTTTTTGTTAAATATTCATTGAATCCGACGCTGCCGACTTTCTGGAATAGATGGGAAAGGTAGTTTGGTGAGATGTAGAACGCCTGTGCCACGGATTCGCGAGTTAACAAAGAGGCATAATTTTCTTCGATATAGCTCCGAACGGCTTCGAACAGCGCCCTGCTGCGGCTGTCGGTGTGAATTTCGCTGCCAAGCAGATCCCGGCAGTGGCTGAGCAGGCTTAAAACTACCAGCTTTGCTGTGTCTTGTTCCTCAGGCTGCATCTGTAATTCGGTGAGCGTTTGCAGAAGAAAAGCCCCCGTTCGCGGGCCACGTCGGGCAACCTGGAGTTGTTGTAAGAGCACATTGTCACGCTGTAACTCGATTGTAAGCTGCTGCTTACCGAAATGTATGCTCAGGACGTGAGGCGCAGGATGCGTGATTTGTCCAAAAAAAGAAAAAAACGCCTCGCAGGGAGTGCCAAGGGTAATGCCGAGGCAGGGAGAGGTTCGGGGATGCTGTTCAGCCAGCGCTGAGAAACGAATCTGACCCAGCGGTAACGTGCGGTTCACCAGGTTAGTCAAAATCTGGGTGATATCGGAATGCATAAGGAGACTACCGAAATTTGCCGGGTGGCGCTAACGCTTACCCGGCCTACTTATCGTAGGCCCGTGCAAGCGCAGCGCCGCCGGGCGTAAAGCATTAGCCGGTGTTACGCATACCCGCCGCAACGCCCGCAATCGTCACCATCAGCGCCTGTTCAACGCGTGGATCCGGCTCTTTCCCTTCTTCTTCCGCCAGACGCGAACGGTGCAGCAGCTCTGCCTGCAGGACGTTCAGCGGGTCGGTGTAGATGTTACGCAGCTGGATAGACTCGGCAATCCACGGCAGGTCCGCCATCAGGTGTGAGTCGTTGGCGATATCCAGCACCACTTTGATGTCGCCTTCCAGCAGTTCGCGCAGCTCTTTACCCAGCGCCCACAGCTCTGGCTTCACCAGGCGCTGATCGTAGTATTCCGCCAGCCAGAGGTCAGCTTTCGAGAAGACCATCTCCAGCATTCCCAGACGGGTAGAGAAGAACGGCCAGTCGCGACACATGGTCTCCAGCTCGCTCTGTTTGCCGTCTTCCACCACTTTTTGCAGTGCGGCACCGGCACCCAGCCAGGCGGGCAGCATCAGACGGTTCTGCGTCCAGGCAAAGATCCACGGGATTGCACGCAGAGACTCTACGCCGCCGGTCGGTCGACGTTTTGCAGGACGTGAGCCCAGCGGCAGTTTACCCAGCTCCTGTTCAGGCGTGGCTGAACGGAAGTAAGGCACGAAATCTTTGTTTTCACGCACGTAGCCGCGGTACAGATCGCAGGAGATAGCCGACAGCTCGTCCATGATGTGGCACCAGGAGGCTTTCGGCTCCGGCGGTGGCAGCAGGTTCGCTTCCAGGATCGCGCTGGTATAAAGCGACAGGCTGCTGATGGTCACTTCCGGCAGGCCGTACTTGAAGCGGATCATCTCACCCTGCTCGGTCACGCGCAGGCCGCCTTTCAGGCTTCCCGGCGGCTGTGACAGCAGTGCCGCGTGTGCTGGCGCGCCGCCACGGCCAATTGAGCCACCGCGTCCGTGGAACAGGGTCAGCTCGATACCGGCTTTTTCGCAGGTTTTGATGAGTGCATCCTGCGCCTGATACTGCGCCCAGGATGCCGCCATCACGCCCGCATCTTTCGCGGAGTCGGAATAGCCGATCATTACCATCTGTTTGCCCTGAATAAAGCCGCGATACCAGTCGATGTTCAGCAGCTGGCTCATCACGTCGTTGGCGTTGTTCAGGTCGTCGAGAGTTTCAAACAGCGGGGCGACCGGCAGGGCGTAGTCGATTCCCGCTTCTTTCAGCAGGAGGTGGACGCCCAGCACGTCGGATGGGGTTTTCGCCATGGAGATCACATAGGCGGCGACCGATCCTTTCGGTGCGTCCACGATCGCTTTACAGGTGTTGAGCACTTCGCGGGTATCGTTGCTTGGCTCCCAGTTGCGCGGCAGCAGAGGGCGCTTGGAGTTCAGCTCGCGGATCAGGAACGCCTGCTTGTCAGCTTCGGACCAGCTTTCATAGTCACCGATGCCGAGATAGCGGGTCAGCTCGCCCAGCGCTTCGGTATGACGGGTACTTTCCTGACGCACGTCGATACGCACCAGCGGCACGCCAAAACACTTCACGCGACGCAGGGTGTCGAGCAGTTCGCCGTTGGCGATGATGCCCATCCCGCAGGCCTGCAGCGATTTATAACAGGCGTAAAGCGGCTCCCAGAGCTGTTCGTTCTGGCTGAGCAGGCCTTCTGGTTTTGGCAGGCGCTGGCCTTTCAGGCGCGCTTCCAGCCAGGCCTGAGTGGCCATCAGCTGACCACGCAGCTTTTTCATCAGGAAACGGTACGGCTCGCTGGCGCCTTCTTCGCCGGCCAGCGCGCGCAGTTCCGGCGTCGCTTCAACCATCGACAGCTCGGAGATCAGCACCTGAATGTCTTTCAGGAACAGGTCGGTCGCTTTCCAGCGGCTCAGCAGCAGGACGTGGCGGGTGATTTCTGCGGTAACGTTCGGGTTGCCGTCGCGGTCGCCGCCCATCCAGGAGGTGAAGCGAACCGGCACGAAATCGACCGGCAGACGGTAGCCCAGGTTCGCTTCCAGCTGTTCGTTCAGCTCGCGCAGGTAGTTTGGTACCCCTTCCCACAGGCTGTTTTCCACCACCGCAAAGCCCCATTTGGCTTCGTCGACCGGGCTTGGGCGATGCTTACGAATTTCATCGGTGTGCCAGGACTGGGCAATCAGCTGGCGCAGACGGCGCATCAGCTGGTTGCGTTCATAGTCGGCAATGTCTTTGTTATCCAGCTGCTTCAGGCAGTTGTTCACTTCCACCATTTTGTGGATCAGGGTGCGACGGGTAATCTCGGTTGGGTGAGCGGTCAGTACCAGCTCCAGCGAAAGCGACTCCACCGCTTTTTTGATGGTGGCTTCGTTGAGGTCGGGCTGGTCTTTCAGTTTACGAAGGGTGCGGGCAATGACTTCCGGGTTGCTGGCCGCTTCGCCGTTTGGCGAAATGCTGTGGTATTGCTCAGCGGTGTTGGCCAGGTTCAGGAACTGGCTGAAGGCGCGCGCAACGGGCAGCAGCTCATCGTTAGAGAGGTTCTGCAAGGTGGTGAGCAGCTCCTGACGACTGGCCTCGTTACCGGCACGGGAAGATTTAGACAGCTTGCGGATGGTTTCAACGCGGTCGAGGATGTTTTCCCCCAACGCATCTTTGATGGTATCTCCAAGCACTTTGCCGAGCATACTGACATTACTACGCAACGCGGAATATTGTTCGTTCATAAAAACCCAGTCACCCCATCATTTTTGTTTATGCCCATGTGAAAATCTTTTGGACATTATTTTGTCATCTCCCTTTATAAAGCCACGTAAAACCCCCGTCGTCAATTGCTGCGAAAACGGTTCAGCAAACGAATAAATGTGGGCAATTTACGAAATTTAATTCGCATTGCGTCAGATAAGAGATGCTTATGGAAATGTGACGAAGATCGCGGGATTTACTCCCCTCATCCTGCCCTCTCCCCAAAGGGGAGAGGGTGTTCAAATTCCCTCTCCCCTGTGGGGAGAGGGTTAGGGTGAGGGGCAGTTTTTAATGCCAGCAGAAGTGATGCACAACCTGGGTAATCAGTTCGCGGGTGGGTTTGATAAAGCGGGTTTCCAGATATTCATCCGGCTGGTGCGCCTGGTTGATGGAGCCAGGGCCAAGAACCAGCGTCGGGCACAGCGTCTGAATAAACGGCGCTTCGGTGCAGTAATTCACTACGTCAGTTTTTTCACCGAGCAGCTTTTCCACCACTTCGACCAGCTGATGGTCCGGCGGGCATTCATAACCCGGAATCGGCGGGTGCAGTTCCGAGACCGTCAGACGGCCCGGCCAGCGCTCACTCACCGGGGCCAGCGCTTCGTTCAGTAAACCATCCAGATCGCTCAGGGTCATGCCCGGCAGCGGTCGGATGTCCATGTGCAGCTCGCAGCAGGCGCAGATACGGTTCGAGGCATCACCGCCGTGCAGGCTGCCGAGATTGAGCGTTGGATACGGCACGGTGAACGCCTCATAGTGGTAACGCTCTTTCAGATCGTCGCGCAGGGTCATGATGCGGCCGATGGCGTCATGCATCAGCTCAATGGCGTTCACGCCGCGCGCCGGATCGCTGGAGTGGCCGGACTGGCCGAGCACGCGCACGGCGGTAGAGATATGGCCTTTATGCGCGCGAATCGGCTGCAGAGACGTCGGTTCGCCGATGATCGCGCAATCCGGGCGAATCGACGTGTTTTCAGAGAAGTAGCGCGCGCCCGCCATGCTGGTCTCTTCATCAGCGGTCGCCAGAATGTAGAGCGGTTTTTTCAGCTTCGTCACGTCCACGTCACGCAGCGCGTCGAGGATAAAGGCGAAGAAGCCTTTCATGTCGGCGGTGCCCAGGCCGTAGAGCTTGTTGTCGTGCTCGGTCAGGGTGAACGGATCGCGCGTCCAGCGGCCATCGTCGAACGGCACGGTGTCGGTATGACCGGCCAGCAGCAGGCCGCCAGCACCGGTTCCGGTACTGGCGAGCAGGTTAAATTTGTGGCGAGTGCCGGGGACGGGCTGAACCTCAACGTTAAACCCAAGATCGCTAAACCAACCCGCCAGCAGATTGATTAAAGACTCATTGCTCTGATCCAGCGCTTCTTCCGTTGCGCTGATAGACGGTGTGGCAATCAGGGCGCGGTAGATCTCGATAAATGGCGGTAAGTTCATTTTCATTGTTGACACACCTTAGGTCGTGATAGTATCAATATTCATGCAATAAATGTGAATAAAAATACATTAACGTTGAGCATAAAGGAACCCGATGTTGAATACGCTGATTGTAGGCGCTAGCGGTTATGCGGGCGCAGAGCTTGTAAGCTACGTGAATCGCCATCCACATATGACCATAACCGCTTTGACCGTGTCAGCGCAAAGCAATGATGCAGGAAAGTTAATTTCCGATTTGCATCCGCAGCTTAAGGGCCTGGTCGATCTGCCGCTGCAGCCCATGTCTGACATCAGCGAGTTTACTGACGGCGTCGACGTGGTGTTTTTAGCCACCGCACACGAGGTCAGCCACGACCTGGCGCCGCAGTTCCTGGCGGCTGGCTGCGTGGTCTTCGACCTCTCCGGCGCGTTCCGCGTTAACGACGGCGCGTTCTACGAAAAATATTACGGTTTCACCCATCAGCATCCGGATCTGCTTGAAAAAGCGGTGTACGGCCTGGCGGAGTGGAGCGCAGATAAACTGAAAGAAGCGGATCTGATTGCCGTTCCGGGCTGCTACCCGACGGCGGCGCAGCTTTCCCTGAAGCCGCTGATCGACGCGGGTCTGCTGGATCTGAACCAGTGGCCGGTGATCAACGCCACTAGCGGCGTGAGCGGTGCAGGACGCAAGGCGGCGATCTCTAACAGCTTCTGCGAAGTGAGCCTTCAGCCGTATGGCGTGTTTAATCACCGTCATCACCCTGAAATCACGACGCATCTGGGCGCGGACGTCATTTTCACCCCGCACCTGGGCAGCTTCCCGCGTGGGATCCTCGAAACCATTACCTGCCGCCTGAAGCCTGGCGTGACCAAAGAGCAGGTGAGCGAGGTCTTCACGCAGGCGTATGCGGACAAACCGCTGGTACGTCTGTACGACAAAGGCGTGCCGGCGCTGAAAAACGTGGTCGGTCTGCCGTTCTGCGATATCGGCTTTGCCGTTCAGGGTGAGCATCTCATCGTGGTGGCCGCAGAAGATAACTTACTGAAAGGCGCTGCCGCACAGGCAATGCAGTGTGCAAATATTCGTTTCGGTTTCCCTGAAACGCAGGCTCTTATTTAAGGTGTGATGATGAACCCATTAATTATCAAACTCGGTGGTGTACTGCTGGACAGCGAAGAAGCGCTGGAGCGTCTGTTTACCGCGCTGGTGAACTATCGCGAATCACACCAACGTCCACTGGTGATTGTGCACGGCGGCGGCTGCGTGGTGGATGAGCTGATGAAAGGGCTCAACCTGCCGGTGATCAAGAAAAACGGCCTGCGCGTGACGCCTGCGGATCAAATTGACATTATCACCGGTGCGCTGGCGGGTACGGCGAACAAAACCCTGCTGTCCTGGGCGAAGAAACACCACATTGCCTCCGTTGGCCTCTATCTGGGCGATGGCGACAGCGTAAAAGTGACCCAGCTCGACGAAGCGCTCGGTCATGTTGGACTGGCGCAGCCGGGTTCGCCTAAGCTGATTAACACGCTGCTGGAAGGCGGGTTCCTGCCAGTGGTGAGCTCTATCGGCGTGACCGAAGAGGGTGAGCTGATGAACGTTAACGCTGACCAGGCGGCAACCGCACTGGCGGCAACGCTGGGTGCGGACCTGATCCTGCTCTCCGACGTGAGCGGCATTCTGGACGGAAAAGGCCAGCGCATCGCAGAAATGACGGCAGAGAAAGCCGAGCAGCTGATTGCGCAGGGCATCATCACCGACGGCATGATCGTCAAAGTGAACGCCGCGCTGGATGCGGCACGCACGCTGGGTCGCCCGGTAGATATCGCCTCCTGGCGTCACGCGGAGCAGCTCCCGGCGCTGTTTAACGGCACGCCGATTGGCACGCGTATTTTAGCGTAATCGATTTAATGTTTTGTAGGCCCGGTAAGCGCAGCGCCACCGGGCAATGAAATTCAAAGATATTAAGGAAGCATGTTATGGCACTTTGGGGTGGGCGTTTTACACAGGCAGCGGATCAGCGGTTCAAACAGTTCAACGACTCTTTGCGCTTCGACTACCGCCTGGCCGAACAGGATATTGTCGGCTCTGTGGCCTGGTCCAAAGCGCTGGTGACGGTGGGCGTGCTGACCCCAGAGGAACAGCTGCAACTGGAAGAGGCGCTGAACAATCTGCTGGAAGAAGTGCGTCTGGATCCGCAGCAAATTCTGCAGAGCGATGCTGAAGATATTCACAGCTGGGTGGAAGGTAAACTGATCGACAAGGTCGGCCAGCTGGGTAAAAAGCTGCACACCGGCCGGAGCCGTAACGACCAGGTCGCCACCGATCTGAAGCTGTGGTGTAAGGATACCGTTGGCGAACTGCTGGCGGCTAACCGTCAGCTGCAGACCGCGCTGGTGGAGACCGCACAGAATAATCAGGACGCGGTGATGCCGGGTTATACCCACCTGCAGCGCGCGCAGCCGGTGACCTTTGCGCACTGGTGTCTGGCCTATGTAGAGATGCTGGCGCGTGACGAAAGCCGTCTGCAGGATACCCTGAAGCGTCTGGACGTCAGCCCGCTGGGCAGCGGCGCGCTGGCGGGTACCGCTTACGAAATCGACCGTGAACAGCTGGCAGGCTGGCTGGGCTTTGCCTCCGCTACCCGTAACAGCCTGGATAGCGTCTCCGATCGTGACCACGTGCTGGAACTGCTCTCTAACGCGTCTATCGGTATGGTGCACCTGTCGCGCTTTGCCGAAGACCTGATCTTCTTTAACTCTGGCGAAGCGGGCTTTGTTGAGCTGTCCGACCGCGTGACCTCAGGTTCATCCCTGATGCCGCAGAAGAAAAACCCGGACGCGCTGGAGCTGATCCGCGGGAAATGTGGCCGCGTGCAGGGCGCGCTGACCAGCATGATGATGACCCTGAAAGGGCTGCCGCTGGCGTACAACAAAGATATGCAGGAAGACAAAGAAGGGCTGTTCGACGCGCTCGACACCTGGCTGGACTGTCTGCATATGGGCGCGCTGGTGCTGGATGGCATTCAGGTGAAGCGTCCGCGCTGTCAGGAAGCGGCGCAGCAGGGCTATGCGAACTCGACCGAGCTGGCGGATTACCTGGTGGCGAAGGGCGTACCGTTCCGTGAAGCGCACCATATTGTCGGTGAAGCGGTGGTGGAAGCCATTCGTCAGGGTAAACCGCTGGAAGATCTGGCGCTGGCCGATCTGCAGAAATTCAGCGCGGTTATCGGGGATGATGTGTATCCAATACTGGCGCTGCAGTCCTGCCTGGATAAGCGTGCGGCGAAAGGCGGCGTGTCGCCTAAGCAGGTGGCGCAGGCGATTGCGGATGCGAAAAACCGACTGATTTGATGCCTGAAACGTCGGGTGGCGGCTTCGCCTTACCCGACCTACAAAACCGCAGCCCAACCCTGAGTTGGGCTTTTTTACGCAAAAAAAAAGCGGACCACGGGGTCCGCAAAAGTTCACGTTGGCTTTAGTTGTTCGAGTTTTGAGAGAAACTCGCTGACGGTGCGGGGACGTCAAGGGTCAAACACGTGCCGCCTCGTCTATGTGGTGTATTATTCAACAGAATGCTTGATAGGGATAATCGTTCGTTGCTATGCTATCTATCGCCATGAACTATCGTGGCGACGGAGGATGAATAATGAATATTCGTGATCTTGAATACCTGGTAGCGTTAGCCGAGCATCGTCACTTTCGCCGCGCGGCAGATTCCTGCCACGTCAGCCAGCCCACGCTGAGCGGCCAGATCCGCAAGCTGGAAGACGAACTGGGCGTGATGCTGCTGGAGCGCACCAGTCGTAAGGTTCTGTTCACACAGGCAGGTCTTCTGCTGGTGGATCAGGCGCGCACCGTGCTGCGCGAGGTCAAAGTGCTCAAGGAAATGGCAAGCCAGCAGGGGGAGGCCATGTCCGGCCCGCTGCATATTGGCCTGATCCCAACCGTTGGCCCGTACCTGTTACCGCACATCATTCCGATGCTGCACCAGACGTTCCCGAAACTCGAAATGTACCTGCACGAAGCGCAAACCCATCAGTTGCTGGCACAGCTGGACAGCGGCAAGCTCGACTGCGCCATTCTGGCACTGGTAAAAGAGAGTGAAGCCTTTATTGAAGTGCCGCTGTTCGATGAGCCGATGATGCTGGCGATCTATGAAGATCACCCGTGGGCGAACCGCGATCGCGTGCCGATGGCCGATCTGGCGGGTGAAAAGCTACTGATGCTGGAAGATGGCCACTGCCTGCGCGATCAGGCGATGGGCTTCTGCTTCGAAGCGGGTGCGGATGAGGATACCCATTTCCGCGCAACCAGCCTGGAAACGCTGCGTAATATGGTCGCGGCGGGAAGCGGTATTACGCTGCTGCCTGCGCTGGCGGTACCGCACGAGCGTAAACGTGATGGCGTGGTTTATTTGCCGTGCATTAAACCAGAGCCGCGTCGTACGATTGGCCTGGTCTATCGCCCTGGGTCACCGCTGCGCAGCCGCTATGAGCAGCTGGCAGAGGCCATCCGTGGTGCGATGGATGGCCATTTTGACAGCGCGTTAAAACAGGCGGTTCAGGCCGTTTAGTGCCGCGACCCGATAGGCTTCCGCCATGGTCGGGTAGTTAAAGGTGGTGTTAACGAAGTACTCAATGGTGTTACCACCACCTTTCTGCTCCATGATGGCCTGGCCGATATGAATGATTTCCGCGGCGCGTTCACCAAAGCAGTGAATCCCGAGGATCTCTTTCGTCTCGCGATGGAACAGAATTTTCAGTGTACCCACGCTCATCCCCACGATTTGCGCCCGCGCCAGATGTTTAAACTGCGCACGACCCACCTCGTAAGGTACCTTCATTGACGTCAGCTGCTGCTCGGTTTTACCTACGGAACTGATTTCCGGGATGGTGTAGATGCCCGTCGGGATATCTTCAATCAGATGCGCCGTCGCTTCGCCTTTCACCAGCGCCTGAGCCGCAATGCGTCCCTGGTCGTAAGCGGCTGAGGCCAGGCTTGGATAGCCAATGACGTCGCCGACCGCGTAAACGTGCGGCAGGGCGGTCTGATACATGCTGTTGACCTTCAGCTGACCGCGGCTGTCGGTTTCGAGCCCGATATTTTCCAGCTGCAGGGAATCGGTGTTGCCGGTACGGCCGTTGGCGTACAGGAGGCAGTCCGCTTTCAGCTTCTTGCCGGACTTGAGGTGCATGATCACCCCGTCGTCGCAGCCTTCGATCTTCTCGTACTCTTCGTTGTGGCGAATGACCACGCCGCTGTTCCAGAAGTGGTATGAGAGGGAGTCCGACATCTCCTGATCGAGGAAGGCCAGCAGGCGGTCGCGAGTGTTGATCAGGTCAACTTTGACGTCCATTCCGCGGAAGATCGACGCATATTCGCAACCGATGACCCCTGCGCCATAGATAATGACGTGGCGGGGTTCATGGTGCAGGCTCAGAATCGAGTCGCTGTCGTAGACGCGCGGGTGCGAGAAGTCCACGTCGGCCGGATGGTATGGGCGTGAACCGCAGGCAATCACAAATTTTTCAGCGGTGATGGTTTCAACCGACCCGTCGTGGCATTCGAGTGCCAGAGTGTGTTCATCCACAAAATGCGCGTTGCCCTGCAAAATTTCACAGTGGTTACGCTCATAAAACCCCTGACGCATGCGCGTCTGCTGGTTAATGACGGTATCCGCGTGGTTCAGGATGTCGGCAAAGGAGGAACGAAGAAGTCGGGAGTGGTCGCTGTAAAGAGGGTTCTGGTTAAATTCGATAATGCGGCTAACGGCGTGGCGGAGGGCTTTCGAAGGGATGGTGCCCCAGTGGGTGCAACCGCCGCCGACATTATGGTAGCGCTCAATGACCGCTACTCTGGCTCCCTGTTTCACCAGACCCATAGCAGCGCCTTCGCCGCCGGGGCCGGAACCAATAACTATTGCGTCGTAATCGTAGGAATGTGGCATGGCAAGGCTTACCTGTTCTTATACATAAAAGCAACAGAATCATAACATCATTGCCAGAGTAACCCAATTATCGTTGTGCTTTTTTCCGGCAGTGGAGCACAAACCGCACGTAAACAATCATTCACAAAGCCAGGCAAACAGATTAATTTTATTCTCTGGTATAGTGCCATCAGGCCTTTGGAAGGATTCAACTATCGTGATGGGCGTAAGAGCACAACAAAAAGAGAAAACCCGGCGTTCGCTGGTGGAAGCCGCATTCAGTCAACTGAGTGCTGAGCGAAGTTTTGCCAGTTTGAGCCTGCGCGAAGTCGCACGTGAGGCCGGGATTGCGCCAACGTCCTTCTATCGTCACTTCCGTGATGTGGATGAACTGGGCCTGACCATGGTCGACGAGAGCGGTTTGATGCTGCGCCAGCTGATGCGCCAGGCGCGTCAGCGTATCGCCAAAGGGGGCAGCGTGATCCGTACCTCCGTGTCGACCTTTATGGAATTTATCGGCAATAACCCCAACGCGTTTCGTCTGCTTCTGCGCGAGCGTTCGGGCACGTCGGCGGCGTTTCGTGCCGCCGTCGCGCGCGAAATTCAGCACTTCATCGCGGAACTTGCCGACTATCTTGAACTCGAAAACCATATGCCGCGTGCGTTTACCGAAGCACAGGCCGAGGCGATGGTGACGATTGTTTTCAGCGCAGGTGCCGAAGCGCTGGATGTCAGCATTGAACAACGCAAGCAGCTTGAAGAGCGACTGGTATTGCAGCTCAGGATGATCTCCAAAGGCGCGTACTACTGGTATCGCCGTGAACAAGAGAAACTGGCACATCAAACCGAAGAGTGAAGGTGAGTAATGAAACAGTCAGGTCAGGATAAAGGGACGCTGTTGCTGGCATTGATCGCTGGCTTATCCATTAATGGTACGTTCGCCGCTATTTTTAGCTCCATCGTGCCGTTTTCGATTTTCCCGCTGATTGCGCTGGTGCTGACGGTGTACTGCCTGCATCAACGCTACCTGAACCGCACCATGCCGGTGGGGTTACCGGGGCTTGCCGCCGCCTGCTTTATTCTGGGCGTATTGCTGTACAGCACGGTGGTGCGCGCGGAGTATCCGGATATCGGCTCTAACTTCTTCCCTGCGGTACTGTCTGTGGCGCTGGTGTTCTGGATTGGCTCGCGCATGCGTAGCCGTAAAAGCCAGTTACCGGAGTAAAGGTTTTTGTCATTGTAGGCCGGATAAGCGAAGCGGCATCCGGCTTTTTTGGCAGGTGGCGCTTCGCTTACCTGCCCTACGAGGCCACATTACTTCGCCGTGAGCAGTACACCGCACTCCATATGGTGCGTATACGGGAACTGATCGAACAGCGCCAGACGTTCAACCTTGTGCGTCTGGCCTAACGTTTCCAGGTTCTTGCACAGCGTCTCCGGATTACAGGATATGTACAAAATACGCGGGTACGCCTGCACCATCTTCTCGGTTTCGCTGTCCAGGCCACTGCGCGGCGGGTCGACAAAAATTGTCTCACACTGGTAGCTCTTCAGATCGATGCCTTCCAGACGGTTAAACTGGCGAACGCCGTTCATCGCCTGCGTGAACTCTTCTGCGGCCATACGAATGATCTGCACGTTGTCGATATGGTTGGCGGCAATGTTGTACTGCGCGGCGGCAACCGACGGTTTGGCGATTTCCGTTGCCAGGACGCGATCGAAGTTACGCGCCAGCGCCAGCGAGAAGTTGCCGTTACCGCAGTAGAGTTCAAGCAGATCGCCCGTTGATCCTTCCGTCGCCTTCAGTGCCCACTCCAGCATCTGCACGTTCATTGCAGCGTTCGGCTGGGTGAAGCTGTTCTCGACCTGACGATACACCATCTCTTTACCCGCCACCGGCAGACGCTCGTCGATGTAGTCCTGATCCAGCATGATTTTGGTTTTTGTCGCGCGGCCAATCAGGTGAACGTTGATGTTCTGCGCACGCAGCGCATCGCGCAGTGCTTCTGCCTGCTCGCGCCACTCGTCGTTCAGGGCTTTGTGGTACAGCAGGGAGACAATCGCCTGATTGCTTTGCGTGGTCAGGTAGTCAATCTGGAAAAGCTTGTTACGCAGTACCGGATTGTTACGCACGGCGTCCATTATCAGCGTCATCAGCTGGTTGATAAGCTCACTCGCCGCCGGGAAGCTGTCCACGCGGATACGGGACTTCGTCTGCTGATCGAAAATGATGTGGTACAGGTCGTCACCGTCGTGCCAGATGCGGAACTCGGCACGCATGCGGTAGTGGCTGACAGGAGAGCGGAACACCTCGGGAACGGGCGCGTTGAAAGGCGTCATCATACTTTGCAGGCGGACAACTTTCTCTGCCAGCTGCGCGTCGTACTGTTCTGTCGGGAGGTGTTCTGGGGTCATGATGCGTCCTGAGTGATAAAGAATTACGCGGCGATTGTAGGGATTGTTCAGGGGATGTCCAGATTTAATGGCCAATAGCTGTCTGGACATCCATACGTGTCTAATTGTAGCATTCTGTTTCCGGTCTCCTGAGAGTGAAAAGGGAATCCAGTGTAAATCTGGAGCTGACGCGCAGCGGTAAAGACTGGCGGGATGAGCGTTGTAGACACTGTGAAAATGGGAAGTCTTCATCCTTATATAGCCACCTAGCCCGAAGACCTGCCGGGATCACGTCGCATTTGGTTTCATCATCGCGTGCTATCGATGAGGCCTGCGGCATCCTTCTTATATTGTGGATGCTTTAACAATGATTAAAAAAGTATCGCTGTTGACGGCGTTGTCCGTCACGGCATTTTCGGGCTGGGCGCAGGATAGCGCAGACTCGTTGGTGGTGACGGCAAATCGTTTTGAACAACCTGAAAAAACTATTCTGGCTGCAAACACGGTTGTTACGCGTGCCGATATTGACCGTTGGCAGTCAACCTCGCTCCTGGATGTTATGCGTCGCCTGCCCGGCGTGGATACGGCGCAAAATGGCGGGATGGGGCAACTCTCTTCTCTCTTTATCCGTGGCACCAACTCCAGCCACGTCCTGATCCTTGTTGATGGGATCCGCCTTAACCAGGCGGGCGTCACGGGGTCGTCCGATCTCAGCCAGTTCCCAATCTCCCTGGTACAGCGAATCGAATATGTTCGTGGACCGCGTTCGGCGGTATACGGCTCAGACGCGATCGGTGGCGTCGTAAACATTATTACCACTCGCGCGAAGGACGGTACCACGCTGAATGCTGGCGTAGGCTCGCATGGCTACCAGAATTATGGTGGCAGTACTCAGCAAACACTGGGCGACAGCACACGCGTCACGCTTGCGGGTGATTACACCTATACCAAAGGGTTTGATGTGGTTGCGGACGGCAACAATGGTGGCCTTGCCCAGACCGATCGCGACGGCTTTATGAATAAAACGCTCTACGGCGCACTGGATCACGCATTCTCGGAGCAGTGGAGCGGTTTTGTTCGCGGCTTTGGCTACAGCAACCGTACTGCCTACGACGGTTACTACAGCTCATTTACCCCTGACGTACTGGTCGATACCCGCCAGCTTTATAGTCAGACCTGGGATGCAGGATTGCGCTTCAATGATGACATCTTCCATTCACAGCTGCTCACCAGCTATAGCCACAGCAAGGACTATAACTACGACCCGAATTTAGGCCGCTACGATTCGACAGCCACGCTGGATGAAATCAAGCAGTACAATGTCCAGTGGCTCAACTCCGTTGATGTTGGCCATGGGAACATTGGCGCGGGCGTTGACTGGCAGAAGCAGAGCACCGAGCCAGGTACAAACTACGTGACCAACGGCTACGACCTGCGTAACACCGGCGTCTACCTGACCGGGCTGCAGCAGTTTGGTGACTTCACCCTGGAAGGAGCGGTTCGCAGCGATGACAACTCTCAGTTCGGTCGTCATGGCACCTGGCAAAGCAGTGCGGCCTGGGAGTTCGTGGAGGGTTACCGTTTCGTTGCTTCTTATGGTACGGCCTATAAAGCACCGAATCTGGGTCAACTCTATGGTTTCTATGGCAATGACCATCTTGATCCAGAAGAGAGCAAACAGTGGGAAGGTGCGTTTGAAGGCCTGACGGCAGGCGTGAGCTGGCGCGTATCCGGCTACCGTAATGACGTTGATAATCTCATCGACTTCGATAATAACCTCCAGCAATATTACAACGTCGGTAAAGCACGCATTAAAGGTGTGGAAGCGACAGCATCGTTTGACACGGGGCCGTTGACGCATACTGTAGGCTACGACTACGTGGATGCCCGCAATGCTGCAACCAACGAACTTCTGGACCGCCGTGCTAAGCAGCAGGTGAAATATCAGCTCGACACGCAGATCTATGATTTCGACTGGAGCCTGACTTATCACTATCTTGGTACGCGTTACGACACTGACTTTGGTACTTACCCGTCTGAGAAAGTAAAAATGGGCGGTGTAAGCCTGTGGGATGTCGCAGTTTCGTATCCTGTCACCTCACACCTTACAGTTCGTGGTAAAATAGCCAACCTGTTCGATAAAGATTACGAGACAGTTTATGGCTACCAAACTGCAGGACGGGAATACACTTTGTCTGGCAGCTACACCTTCTAATCCGCGTCCCACCGTGCTGGTGTTTGATTCCGGCGTCGGTGGGCTTTCGGTCTATGATGAGATTCGGCATCTCCTGCCGGATCTCCATTACATCTACGCCTTCGATAACGTCGCTTTCCCGTACGGGGAAAAGAGCGAAGATTTTATTGTCGAGCGCGTGGTGGAAATCGTCACTGCGGTACAAAAGCGCTATCCCCTTGCGCTGGCCGTCATCGCGTGTAACACGGCGAGCACTGTTTCTCTTCCCGCCCTGCGTGAAAAATTCCAGTTCCCGGTTGTGGGCGTCGTCCCTGCAATAAAGCCTGCCGCGCGTCTGACAGCGAACGGCATTGTGGGCTTGCTGGCCACGCGAGGCACGGTAAAGCGTCCTTATACCCGCGAGCTGATCGACCGTTTCGCTAATGAATGCCAGATTGCGATGCTCGGTTCGGCTGAGCTGGTGGAGATGGCGGAAGCGAAGCTGCATGGCAAGTCGGTATCACTCGACGAGCTGCGTCGTATTCTTCGTCCGTGGCTTAGGATGCCCGAACCCCCGGATACCGTTGTGCTGGGCTGTACCCACTTCCCGCTACTCCAGGAAGAGCTATTAGAGGTACTGCCGGAGGGGACGCGCCTGGTGGATTCCGGAGCGGCTATTGCCCGTCGTACGGCATGGTTGCTGGAGCATGAAGCCCCGGATGCGAAATCTACCGATGCGAATATCGCGTTTTGTATGGCGTTAACAAAAGAAACTGAACAACTTTTACCCGTTTTACGCCGTTATGGCTTTGAAACGCTCGAAAAACTGGCGCTATAGCACGGTTTTGAGCAAAAAAGAGACGGTTGAAAGTTTTTTTTAAAAGAGGGGTTGTCAACGTCTGAGAACTCCCTATAATGCGCCTCCACTGACACGGAACAACGGCTTACAGGCCGCCGGGTTAGCGGGGTTCAGAGATGAACGCCAACAGAGAAAAGCGAAAATAATCACTTGACTCTGTATGAGGAAAACGTAATATACGGGACCTCGCAACGGTGAGCGAAAGCCGCGTTGCACTGCTCTTTAACAATTTATCAGACAATCTGTGTGGGCACTCAAAGTGACATGGATTCTTAATGTCTT
>NZ_JBLKCH010000012.1:52173-107972 GCF_047531125.1 Enterobacter sp. HK-058-C-ECC | reverse complement strand
GGCTACGCCTTACCCGGCCTACATTTGCGGGTTTGGTAGGCCGGGTAAGCGAAGCGCCACCCGGCAAACCGATCTCAATCCTCTTCCAGCAACCGCGCTCCCGTCCCCTGCTCGCCCAGTTTGTCGCCGGGGTTACGCAGCGGGCAGTCGCTGCGCGACAGGCAGCCGCAGCCAATACAGCCATCCAGTTCGTCACGCAGCGCGACCAGCGTATGAATACGCCTGTCCAGCTCTTCACGCCACTGGGACGACAGCTCTTTCCACTCTTTCGGGCTCAGCGTGTGCCCTTCCGGCAGCACGCCAAATGCCTCGCCGATCGTGGCCAGGGGAATTCCGATTCGTTGCGCAATTTTGATAATCGCCACGTAGCGGAGCACGTCGCGGGTATAGCGACGCTGGTTGCCCCCGTTGCGGATGCTCTTGATTAACCCTTTGCTTTCATAGAAGTGGAGCGCCGATACCGCCACGCCGCTTCGCTTTGCCACTTCGCCGGGGGTTAACAGCGCTTTAATGCGCGGCAATCTCTTTTCCATAAAACCTCTTTACCTCAAGTTAACTTGAGGAATTATACTCCCCCGCAGAGAAAACGACGAATTAACCGAGATAGTTGTATCTACAGAGGGGCAACCTTATGTCGCATCAGCAGATTATTCAGACGCTTATTGAATGGATTGATGACCATATCGACCAACCGTTGAACATTGATGTGGTCGCGAAAAAGTCGGGCTATTCGAAATGGTATTTACAGAGAATGTTCCGTACGGTCATGCATCAAACGCTGGGTGAGTACATTCGTCAGCGCAGACTGCTGCTGGCGGCGCAGGCGCTACGCTCAACGCAGCGGCCGATTTTTGATATCGCGATGGATCTTGGCTATGTGTCGCAACAAACCTTTTCCCGCGTGTTTCGCCGCGAGTTTGACCGCACGCCGAGCGACTATCGCCACCAGTTGAATTAATCACGCTCAGTGCAAAGGTTGCTGCTGCCAGGTCATAAATTCCTGGGGCGGCATCGCTTTCGCGAAGTGCCATCCCTGACAAAACTGGACGCCGCGCTTCAACAGCCAGCTCACCTGCTCTGCCGTCTCAACCCCTTCCGCAATGGTTTTCAGTCGCAGGCTTTGCGCCATCTCGATAATATGCTCGGCGATCAGGTGGCTGGTGCTGTTGGTCGTTAAGGTATCGATAAACGATTTGTCGATTTTCAGAATATCGACGTTCAGCGAGTACAGATTGTGCAGGTTCGAGTAGCCGGTACCGAAATCATCGATCGCCACTTCATACCCCGCCTGACGAAAAGCCTGAATCACCGGCGTGGTTTTAGGCACGTCGATAAAACCGCGTTCCGTCACTTCAATTTTGATTTGCTGCGCGCGGACGGCATAGTGGCGGGCCTTCTCAGAAATCATGGCGATCAGCCGCGAGGAGTGGAAATCCGTCGCCGACAGGTTAATCGAAATATAGAGATGCGGATGTTCGGCAAGGAAATGGCCCAAATCGCTGAACACTTCCTCAACGACATAATCCGTAATCCGCTCGCTCATCCCCTCATTTTCAGCCAGCGGAATAAACTCAGCCGGGCTCATCACCTGCCCGTTAAAACCAGGCCAGCGTAATAACGCCTCCGCGCCGACACACCGGTTGTTCTTGATATCAATAATCGGCTGATAGTGCACGCAAAGCTGGCGTTTGTTCAGCGCCCTGTGCAGTAAACGCCCCGGCGAATTGAGCTCACGATAGGTGCGGGACCAGACCAGCAAAATAATAATGCTGCAAATCATTCCCAGCGGCAGCGTTAATGTCGCCTGATGGTAAAGCGTTTCATAAAAGCGTTTATTCGATGTCGACACGATGGCTGCAATCGGTCTTTTGGGGGACGTGACGATCGTATAAAAGCGGTTATCTTTTTGAAATACCGATTCCTTATCCCGAATCATCGAATTTAATAAAGAAACATTGGCTTTCTGACTGACGGAAAAGAAAGCATTGGTTACCGTGTCGTATACCCCCCACGAGAGAGAATGATCCGCAGACATGACTTCGCTGTATGAAAGTGGATTAACGACCACCACATAATTTCCACGCTGCATATATGTCATTTTATAACCAGTATAAAATGGGGTATCGCGATAATAATAGATAGCGACGTCAGGTTTACGCGTGTAATTAGCGACGGGAATGGCGTAGGGACGATCCGGTGTAAAAACGGTCGAACAAAGAAAATTCTGACCTTCAGCATAAATTAAATCGGCAACAAACAGGCGGCCACGAACAACGTTCAACATATATTGACGGTGCCCCGGGGTGCAAAGCTCGCCCCGATATTTTTCCGCCTCGTCCCGGGCCAGATCAACCTGCTGTATAACCAGCTCTGTTTTGTCTAAAGCCAGTTCAGCAAATGTCCGTAGCTGGGCGCTTGTTTCAGACACGGCTCTTAGCTGGGCAAACCATAGCGCAAGCATCACCGGCAGCATAACTACCATGATGATCCCTACCACCCTGAGCATCTTGCGCTGCGCGCTACGATTCATTTCCCGCCCTATATCCCTGCATGTTGTACGCCTGTAGTAATGAAGGCCGGATGCTGTGTTAAACAGGTGATTACGTTGCATGAATCATGCGAAGTTAGCAACTGACTTTTCGTATTAAAAATCTTAAATTTCGTTATGACGATAATATTTTCCCGTAAGTGAAACTGTAAGTATTCGTTCCGTTTCAATTAAGGAAAATAATTATCCAGCCCGTAAGGGCGGTGGGAAGATAACACAACAGACGATTGTTGATTAAGCCAAACTTCTGGCAGCATGAAAAAAGCACACCGTCATCATGACGTTTTATGCTATTTGATCGGGTGTATTGTGTTCACTGATTTATAAATAATCAGCCGCCACCACCGTTTTTCCTCGCCCCAAATGCTTAGCTTCATATAACGCTTTATCAGCACGCCTTAGCAAGGCTGAAGTATCCCGCTGTCCCCCGCGGACTTCCACGACCCCTGCGCTAAACGACAGCGACAGCGTTCTCTCGCCCACAATCAGCGGATGAGTTTGCAGAACGGTGCGCAACCTGGCGGACAGTTGCGCAGCGCCATTGCCGTCAGTTTGCGCCAGCAGGAGCAAAAATTCCTCCCCTCCCACGCGCCCTAATGCGGAGCCCGAAGGGGCCAACTCACGGATAGCATTACAGAAGTGAAGAAGCGCCGCATCGCCCACCGGGTGTCCCCACTCGTCGTTGATCTGTTTGAAAAAATCCAGGTCAAACATCAGAACGCAAAAATGGCTGTTAGCCTCCTGCCTGGCACTGGCGGCCAGCGCAAGCTCCAGCTGCTGCAAAATCGCCGACCGGTTAAAGCAGCCGGTGAGATCGTCAGTGGTGGCTTTAACTTCGAGTTGCTGTTCGGCTTTTTTCCGCTCGGTGATATCCAGCCCAATATTCAGGATAGAGTTGTCCGGCAACAGAATGTTTGACCACAGCACCGTCAGCGGGGTGCCGTCTTTGCGTAGCGGATGCCATTCATACATATCCTTCAGCGGCGAGACATTGACCGACTCTCTTACCCGCCGCCGCTCTTCAGGATCGGGATAAAACAGCGAAAGCGGATCGGCATGTTCCGCGATCTCCGCCATCGTCCAGCCGAATACTTTTTCACATTCGGCATTCCACAGCACGCAGCGGTTAAATTTGTCGAAAGAGTTCATTAAAACCGGGGCGCGTTCAAAGAGCGTCTTATATTGCGTCACGACGCGCTGCATTTCCTGCGCCGTTTTTTCTCGGGCAATAATTTCCGCAAAATAGTCTTTTAATTTTTCGACCAGCACCACGACGATATTTTTCAGGATCGGCAAAGAAGAAAGCCTTTCTTCGAACGCTAAAAAGAAATAGCCGCTGCAGTGCCAATTTTGGGTGGAAAGCTTGCACAGCACACCGCTTTGCAGTTGCGCATAGCCCGGGTGCTGAGGAGGAAATAACGTGCGGCCAATATTCTCTTTCCAATAGACCACCCGCCACGATCGATGATGTCGCTGAAGCAGCGTGTTCGCCAGGAAATCGGCCACGTCGAGGGGATGGCAGGTCATCTCCCCGGCGGATACCACGCGCTTCAGCCCGTCATCACCGTTTACGCTGACCCAGGCAAGGCTTGCGCCCAGCGCGCGACTGATGGTCGCCAGCATGTCGGCCAGAGAACATTGAGCATGAAGCTGGGGCATTAGCTTAGCCAGCGCATGCAATGCCTGCATGCTGTCATTAACAATCTCACGTCGGTTTTCTTTCATTTTTTTCGCTGATTATCAGGCGATAAACCGGACGCAACTTTCTTCAGATTCGAAAAATCGACAAACCAATGCGCAGGCTGAATCTCAGCGTAGCGAATTAAAAACAACGTTGTGTGTAATTAAAAACGTACAAATAAATAAAAAAATAATGAAATTCAAAAACCTGAAAGGTTAGCTGCGAGTAAAATTAATTGTCCACTCAAGCATAAGCCATAGGGTTATTGCTGTAAACATTGTACAGAGTGCGTCCTTTTGCATCAGTTTTGCTATCTTAATGAATTCATTATAAAGAGTGCGGGAACTGGGGAACTTAGCCAGCAAAGATATATTTTCACTCAGGCACCCACTGATTCTCGGCAACTATGAATCGCTCGTTTTTCATCATCCCGGGACTGGCGAATAAAACAGCAAACGTGATATAGTTCACACAACTTATGTAACGAAAACACTCTGTTTCATTCAGTTCGTCTGTTTTATAGAGGATGGGTTTTATGGCAACCATTACTACCAGCATGGTACTCCTGCGCTGGCCTTTGTTGAGTGCGGTACTGATGTTTTTGGCCAGCACGCTGAACATTCAGTTTCGTAAATCTGACTACGCGGGTCTCGCTGTCATCAGCACGCTGTTGGGGCTGGGGGCTGCCTGCTGGTTTGCAACGGGTCTGCTTGGCATTACCCTGCTGGATATGGCCGCCGTCTGGGAAAATATCAAAGTGGTGATGGTTGAGGCGATGAGTCACACGCCACCAGACTGGCCGATGGTGATTACCTGATCCCTTATGGAATAAAAAAACCCAGACGATGTCTGGGTTTTTTGTTTGGGGTACGCGGAAATCAGAACGGTTAAGTTTACCTAATACCTTGTCTATTAACACTCAATAGACAGTTGGGCCTTAGCAAACGCTTAGATAGGTTAGAAACTGAACACTTGTTTCCTAAACCGCGAACTTTTCTAGGCTCAACTGTAATGAATTTTGTAAGGTATTAATTTCATATACTTGTCAAACTTTACAGTTTAACTACCTTCGCCAATTCTGCCCGAATGCAAGAACTACTTGCATGCAACTTACCAGTTAAGGCTAGTTGACGACGGCTAGCAAGCTAAATTTAATCGTATGTCACCAAGCAACAAATGCGGGCCAAAGTAAAGTGAGTTACGTCACTTTGCACCTTGTGCTACCGTACACAAAGCCTCAATATCTTCAGCAGAAAGTTTATGATGTTTAAGTTGCTTATGAACGATTTGCGAGTCGGCATACCCACCATTACTCGCCAACGAGATTGAATATGCTTGTATCGCATTGCGCATCCTATTGAGTCCTTGTTCGTTAACTATTCGGATGTCGGAATGGGGCGATGCCGCGTGTTCAAATATGGTTTTAGGATGCACCAAGATGGGAGTCCTTGTACAAGTGTGACCGTACTTTTCATCAAACCAGACGATGGACCCATTTAACTGGTTCGTGTCATGTTTGGAGATTCTTTCTGCCAGAACAGCTCCGCTCTTGCACTCAATCACGAAATACCTCGAGTTGCCAAGAGCCCAAAGATTATCTGGTCCTCTGCCCACTAGGTCTTCTGGCCTCTCGGATCCGAAACCGAGAAAAATGCCTAATTCCTTAATGGCAGCCTCAAACCGCTTCGACCCTTCCTCTCCCCATTGTAGATCGTCTAACAACCCGTTGACCCATATGATGAGATCGTTTCCTTCGAGAAAACGCGTCATGAACTGAACGGCTGCGGCCGCTTGTCCGCTAGCGGGTGCGCTGAGACGGTGATAAGTCGTTCCTGCCAAGGGTTTAAGAAGTCGATAGTTATCGCTGAGCGCGGCCAGTTGCAGTTCCTGCGCCTGTGAAGGGTCAGTGAAATTCGTATACGCCGCTAACTGCTGCTTCAGATAGCCTTTGATCTGACGCTCGCTTGCTGCATTCACCGCTGTCTGAGCCTTATTCTTAGCAATGTCATATCGCGACACACGGGCCGCATCGAAGGCCTCCCGCAACAGGACCTGATTATCGTCAATCCGTCCCCCTTCGACAGGTGGCGCATTCACAACCGCATTACGGCCAGCCTGTACCCAGTTGTCATCTTGGGTCAGGCATAGGCCCATAATACCCTGCAGCTTCTCAAGCGATTGTCCACGCAACTGCTCCGCCACACTTTTACCGAGCTCAATCTGAGCACGAGTGGCTGAAGAAAACATCGTTTCAGCTTCGGGTTGATGGAGTCGTTGCGTCAACCTGCCACCAAGCAATAGTACGACACAATGATCGTCACTTGAACGTACACCACGACCCATTCCCTGTTCAATTCTCTGAACTTGGCGCACAAGTTGGCGTTTGGTTCCGTCTAGCAGCAACATTTCACGCCTTTCACCGAGTCCGTAAACCTCCGGCAAGCCATCAATGACGAGCAACTCACAAGCCTTTCCTGGCAAATCGATACCGTCGTATTTATTAATTAGTACGGTTAGGCCTACAAAACCGTCCTTGAGACGCTGTATTCCAGCCTGAATGTTATCTTTGTTAAGTATCTGATGAGCAGAATCTTTCCAGAATTTCGCGCGTTCTTTAGAGGGTACGATAACTACTACGTTCAGATCCTTTGCGATATCTGACACAAGTTCGCGGATCTCCTCCATTTTGAAGTCCGGATTGATCTCCTGTGGGGCAAGAATCATTCGGTCTCCAATATCTCCGCCCCCTTTAGGTCGGATCGGCTTAACTACCTCGTCCGCCAATGCCCCAAAGTGACTCACGAGGATCGTGTCGTCAGCTAAGGTGGCCGTCATATAGATTCTTCGCTGAGCAGTTGCGAAGGATGGAATGCGGTCGATCGGAATGAAATGCGGCGCGATTTCTAGTTTACCGCCGCCGAAAAGGCAGGTGCAGAGCGGGATACAATCGCGCAACAAGGGCCAACTCCATTCCAACTCTGCAGAATTCCGTTGTGCATGAAGCAACGCGATTACTTCCTTTTGTTTAGACTGCCAAGCCCAGTATGGCACTTCCATTACAATGCTAGGATCTAGAGCCTGCACGTCGAGCAGCCCAGTAGGGGACTGTTTATCCAAGTCGTTCTCAAAAAGGTTCAGAAGGTCGTCGTACACCGGTGTGCCAACATCTGCCTTTATCGAGAACTGGTCGTGGACCACGCTAAGACATGCATGTGCATCATCGACAACAACACAGCCTATCGGGATCTTTTTCTGTCCGACCCCAAAAACCGATCTTGCATTGAATAGCTTCCACACATTAGCAACAAGGATGGCACGTCCAGCAAGGAAATCTGGATCCTTCTCATCGTCTGTTGCGGGAATGCCGAGCGCCTTAGCCTCATCTAGTACCTGATTGACAAGGAAACTATCGGGCGTAATGTATACTGCGGGCTTGACGTTTTCGTTGAGGGAGCTCTGCAAGCACAGCAGGCCCACCACAGTCTTACCACCGCCGGTATTCATCTTCAGCGTCAAATCTTTGGCCTGCCTCCGTGCATACCAAACGTCAAGTACGTCCGCCTGTTCATCCAATGGCCGCTTGAAACGAGCGTCTCGCTTAAGCGTCGTAAAGATTTTTCTCGGGTCAGTTTGTTTTGCACCGATACCAGCGTTCAGCTTGTCAAAGTCTAGGCTCATGTAACAATCTCAAGTTAGGATTGGGCTATGTAAGTCCCCAATATTTCTATAATGTATTACAATGACCATGCAACGAGATAGTCATTGCCCCAATTAGAACTTTAAAGCACTCCGTTTCTAGATTCATTGAACCACTACAAATTTTATTAAAACGCTACAAGATAATTCCTCCTAGAGCTAGGAGAAAATTGGGGGCTATCAATCCATAGATTGACTTGCACCACAGCTGACGACATGGAGTCTAGATGACAGAATTTATGACAATACACACTTTTATCTGCTAGATAGTGATATAATATTCCATCCTATTGATATATACCGAGGTATACGTGAAAAATCAGGTTGATATCGAACTCCAGAGATTGATAAGGGCGCGGTATGACGCCGCGTTAGAAAATTGGAGTGAATGGAAATGGTTAGAAATCGGGCATGGCGTCGTCATCATATATCTCGATTAAAATTTAAGAGAAAAACATATCGAACTGCGGTGGCTAAAACAGCAAAAGTTGTAGGGAAAATTTACTGCACTCCTTGTGCTTGTTCTTGTTATTTATGTGGTAATCAAAGAACTCATCACGGATTGAACATTCAAGAGCTACGAGCCTTGCTGCGTTTCACTGATTGACTTATAAAAAATTAATCTATTAGATAATAAAAAAGGCTCCAACCTCAGGAGCCTAAATTGCTAAAGAGCTAATTAAAAACATTATCTTTTACTACATCAAAGAATATTTTCCCGTGACATATAACCAACAACAGATCCTTTTTCCACCAAAAACTCTAATATTACTAAAACCTCTTCCTTCAACTGTTTTGTTCGTCTAATTCGCTCACGCTCAGTGTTAATATACCGTCTAACCAAACATTCTAAATAATAAACTGTATCATTCTCCAATTTCTTTTCACATAACTCTTTATTAGCCGACAATATCCCTGAAAGCCAGGTTATACCTTGATTAAGATAGCAACCAGCAATATTATTCAAAGATTTAGCAAGAGAGTATAAAGTTGAAGGGCAATGACCCATAGTTTTAGAAACATCGGAAAAGAATTGACTGTTGCTATCTTTAAATGTGTGCCAACCATTAGAATTTTCTTTCCAAGAAGTTTCAGCAAAAAGATAACTTTTTAGAATTTTATCAACATACCAATACCTATCTCCATCTTTGCACAAAGTAACCACCTTATCAAAAAACAAATCCCAAACCTGCCAAAATTTGGCATAAGTATTTAATTGATCTTCGGCAAGAATAAATTCTTTAAATAATTCTGCAATAGGTTCAGAACCATTGAAACCATCAAGAAAGGGTTTTAAATAATCAGGGAGTTCACTCGCAGATGTATGAAGTGTAAAATAGGCAAATCTTTCTAAGAATGAGTGCCGTACAGCGTAATCTACTCTATCCTCCCGATCACTCGATAATAGGCTTGTAGAAAAATGTTTAACAATCAATGATACCAATTGCTTATGCTCAATATTAACAGTATTAATTGGGATCAAATGAAAAGCAGTATTCAAAATATGTAGTTCAACCTTTTCCATATCTCCTAAATGATCTATAGAAATTTTATTACCAATGACATTTGATATGCATTGTCCATAATCATTTAAGAACCTCTCATTGAGATTCGTTTTTTTGATATCATAGTCGCCCTGTCGATACCTCTCATGAATAATTTCCCGTCCGAGAGCCACATGCTTTGGCTTTAAAATCAAAAAACCAAACAATAAAGACTGCATGTCATCAAAATAGTCTTTCCATAATTTATGAATCACCATACTAGGAAATACGGAGTAACGTCCCCCTAACATTCCAGTAGGATAATCATTAAACAACGTTAATAGTAATATTATTTTGATAGTATCCCTTTCCATTGGGTAATTATGATAAACTACAGATAAAGCTGAAATTGCAGAGGTTGTCCCATCAAGAGCCTGATAATTATAACCGTCCGACAAAGGCAACTTTGAATACGCTAAAACAATATCTTTACAGTATTCTCTTTCTTCATATGCTAGCTCGTTAAAATGCTCTAATAGCAATATAGAACAAACATCCGCTGGTATATTACTATTTAAAAGGCGGAAATCGTCATCACTGTTTTCATTAAGCTTACACATTATTTCCTTAGTCTCTTGTAAAACAACCTGCGGTTTATTCTCATACATTTCATACAGCTTGTGACGTTCATCCTTATCTCTTTTATAGCTTACCCAAAGCTTCAGCGTCATATACTTCATATGTTCGGAATTTTTCTTGATTGCTTCATCACTATACTGTTTTAGCTTAGGGTCGATCTCAGGATTGAATAATATCTCAATCCCTTCATCTTTCTCCTTAGTAGTTATCTTCATCTTCCGCCGATCCATTCTCGCTAAGCAAAGCCTCCACGTTTTATCGACTTCTGTTTCTTGTGATTCATCAGGAAACTGACTATAGTATTTATCGAAAATATCCCAAAGTACTTGTTGTCTTTCCTTAACAACTTCCTCCGTTATATTTTCACTTCTGAATATTTGATAATGCAAAGCTAGATTTTCGAGATAATTATTTCTGTGGACATCATCACAAGCCTTAATCCTATCTTCTTCGTGTAAAGTGTTTTTGTAATTTGCACCGCCAAAGCTATTCCTCAGTGAGATTAATGAACTTTTATGTGTTTTGTCTAGAATCATTCGATTCATATCAAAATGGAAGAAAGCCTTTGTTTGGAATAGCACTTTAGCTACATTGAATGACTTCTCAGGAAATGCAAGTACAATACTCGTAACTACCGCGGAGATAGAAGCTGACTTGGAATTTCTCAGCAAATAGAGAAGCCAGCTTTCCAGTACTTTTGAGTCTGCATTTTTAAATTTCTCAAGGAAAAACTTCTCCAAAGCCATATGAATTGATGAGAGTAAGTAGGCAGAGACCTGTGTGCCTCGATATGAACACCATAGACGATTGCATATATATTGCTTTATTAACTTCCCGTCTTCGATAAAAACTTCAACTTCTTCAACTTCGTTTTTAGCAAAGCGGGAGTGTGCAAAACATACCGTTGTCTTGTTCGTAAAATCAAGAATGAAATCTATTGTTTTTTTGAACTGTAATTGTAGCAACCAATATATAGGAGTCTGATATGGACTTTCTGGATAATAGTCATGATGAGACCTAAATAGACCGAACTCATCTTCAATATCCATATGGTGATAACGTTCGCCTTTTTCTTTAAGTGGCCGATACCAGAACAGATCTGCCAATTGTAGAACATATTCCGGGAGAGATGCCCAAACCGGATGTGAATCTAAGTCTGTAAGGATTAAAGTCATAAGATCGAAATATGGGGTACCGTGCTCGTTCCACCTATTTTTAAGAACCTTAACTAAAACCTCTTCTATTTCAGGTTTAATCATGGCCGCCCCATGAAGAATCGCATGCAAAATATTTTTCTCATTACCCCTTCCGGATAAATAGACATCCTCCTCTACAGTCCATTGATAATATTTTAGGGCTATCAAACTAGATAATCGAGTCGTTTCACCCACTTTGTTCTTTTGATTCCACTCTTGAATCACCGGAAGTATAAAATTAATATTTCTGACGCCGATTTCATCTAAATTTTCATGGATTAATTTGATCAAACTATGCCAACCAGTTCCCTTTGGCTTGGTAAGAACATATTTAATGGAAAGCAGATCAGAATTACTAACCCCTAACTGTCTCAGGAGATCGTAATCAACATCCTTGCAAGCAAGCCTAAGTAAGAAAGTTAGTCTTTTTAAAAGATTCTGGTCATTACCAAGTAAATATCGTTTAAAGAAATTAAAAAACATATCTGAGTTGTCGGAAAGAAGGACAGCTATCCATAACTCATCTTTCCAAAATTTTGATATTCCTTCCCCACAGACTATTTCGGCGATAAAAGGCTTTAATGTCTGGTCATCTAAAAGCAATCGTTCAGATATCCAATTCCGGAAACTACGGCGAACAGGAAGTGATTCTCCTATTTTTTCGAAGAATTCATTATTGTTCGCTTTACGGATATAATCGACGGAAATTTTCTTTTCTAATGCCCATTCCTCGTATATATCATGTGTAATGAAGTAACCAGCAGCTTCATAGCCGATAACTCCGTCTTTAACTAACGCATCTAAAATTTTTGTATCACATGCCGGGGAGACAAAAAATTGGCCCTCGCTAGCCCGCTGAAAAGCAGTCGCTAAGAAACACTGCTCTCGAGAAGGTTTATTTTTAACAATAATCTTATTCCAAAGCTTTTCTTTGAAGCTCACATAATCGATACTTTCATCGGTATAGAACCTCAGATATTCACTTAGATAAAATGGATTTTTGATTAGCTCTAATAATCGAACATCTTGAGGAAGGCTAAATCCATTATTATCAGATAACTCTATTAGCTCGCTGCGTTCAAGGTTCTTTATTACTAAGTTCTCAGGAGTTATCTTATAAATATCTATGAAAGCATAGTTCAGATCTGACAAGTAGTTGTTACGGGTTGTGAAAACAATCTGCCATTTATCCTTTATTAAAACAGTTAGGAATTCTTTAAAAGGATCGATATTGGTCAGTTCTAAAAGCTTTTCAGCAGAATCTACGACTATGACTTTACGTAATTCGTCTTGATGAGCATTAGAGAAATCGTCTAAGCCATGCGCACCGAATAGCTCATTAATGCTGTCCTTTTTAAATTCGCTAGCCTTAAAGACATAGAAAGGAGTGCATTGTTTTTCTGCTTCATAAATTTTTTTGATAACTGCTGTTTTTCCAACTCCACCCTCTCCGCTGACGATGACAATTTTTTTCTGAACTAGATTCTCATATAGAATTTCTATGCAATGTCGTCTGTCAATTTCAATACTTCTGTCTTTGAAATCTATATTGGTTTGAATTTCATATAAAACATTTTCTGTGTGCTTGCGCTTTTCTTCTAATAAATCAAAGATGCTTTCATTGAGGGAGAAAAAATGTTTTGCAATCTTTTCATTCTCAACTATTACAAACGGTGATTCAAAAAAACTAGCAACTCTCCATACTATTTCGATACCCGACTCATATGCTTTCTGATCAACTTCAATTTTTATTTTTGGATCGTTACTATTTCCGATATTTTCCAGATAATTATCAGCACTCTTCTCGTCTTCAGGTTCATGGGACTTTCTCCCCTGCCCCCACTCTTGATTGGTATAGAAAATGATCTTACTTAATCCTGGATAAGCCTTTTTGCTTTTCCCAATCATTTCTATAAGATCAGCTTTGTTATCCGACAATTTTGTGTCATAGAATTTAGCTTGCCAACCGATAAGCTCATTATCTTTGGTTATCGGATTAGTTTCGATACCAGATTGATTCTTATATCTAAATATACCTGCGGGTATTTTGAACTCTTGACAGAACAACAAGTAGCAAAACCACTCAAAATTATCTTGAGGATTCTCATTAAATTTAGCTTTAAAATTATCCCAGTTTGGTTTGACCATTTAATTATTCTCCTAGTTTTTTGTAAATAACTGCCCCTATACAGAGAAATGCACCCTCGATATCGTACTCAGCAACTATCTTCTTTCTCCATCAGAGCGCTCACGGTCAATTTTTGTCAGCTGCGTATTAAGTTGATGTTCTGTCATTCCATGTTTGTATGCATTGTATTGCCAGATCACAAACTGTTGTTTGTACCTCCGGTTCTCTTCCTTAAGCTCTTCGATTTCGCTTTCAAGATTCACAATCCTAGCGGCTGCAATGTTCAAACTAGCTGGACGCGGATTTTTGGGGCCACGGCCTTTAAGCGCCCCTTTCTTTGTTTGATAGGCAGTCACTATTGCCTCATGTGCATTAAGGGACTGTCTCGACGGCAACTTTCCGACCAATGGTTCTGCCGCCTCACAGATTGCTGACCAGGACAGTTTTGGTTCCTGCCATCCTCGAATTAGATTCACGATGGCGTTAATGTCTCTATTGTCCAGATGCTTAGCCAAGGCCACCTCCTAACAAAGTTGTCAAATCATCTAACATCACAGCTTCTTCGCTTTCTTTGCCTTTTTGCTCGATGGCCTCAATAGACGTCTTTGCGACAACACGTCGAAGCTGGCTGAAATCATTGCCCCGGAGCTTAATCTGGGCACCATTTTCAATGCCTGGATTCTCTAAAATAGCGACTAGCTCACGAAGCCGGGTGACAGTTTTCTTGTGGTATTGATACCAGCGATCAGCCCCCATCTCGCAGCTTTCTACCGCTGCATCAGCAATACAAAGCATTTGTTCTAACGTCACCAAACGTTTCTTAATTCGATCCAATATTTCTGTATCCTCGCCTTTGATACAAACCTGCTCGGTACAATTGATGCAATCTCGGAACTTCTCGCAAGGACCGATGGTGTAATCATGTACGCAGTAGCCATACTCCGTCACATGGACTGCGGCATGCTCTAAGGTACTGAACTCCAGCATAGTCATAGGAAAGTGCTTCGCCACCTCGCCTGCCGGCCCAAATAGAGCTTTTGAGGAATCGAGGCGTTCAGCCATGCCAACCAGCTCATATTCAGTCATGTGGTTGTAAGTTCGATTTTGTTTCACATCTGCCCGCCCCGACCACTTGGCAATTTCCAGGTTTGACAGACCGCCGCGCTGGGCAATGGTATTGAGTAGATGTCGAGCCTGGTGGGAGGTCAGTTTTACCGGTTCTCCGTTTACAGCATGGTAACAATGGCGATCAAAGATACTGGTGTGTTTTCCTTTCAAAACAAGACGAGGAGTTAGATCGCTGTTGAAGAAATTATTGGTTGGCTTATGCAATTCTACTGGTAGGCATCCTCTGTTACCGTGGAACTGATTTGCATTCAGCGCAAACAAGGCATTGCTGTACTTAATTCCCTTGTCTTTATCAAACCACGGGAAGTCATCAGGCAAACGCGCCAACGTATGCTCCCACAAGCTTTTTAGTGTATGAACACCATCTTTATGGGCCAACCCTCGATTATAAAGAGAAGAACGGCATTGTTTTTTGGATTCAGAGACAAGACCGAGAGCCATACATGACTGCTCTATCGTCAAAGGCTCATCATCGGCGACATCAGGGCAGTTAGCATGGCGGTAAAATCTATTCGGATGTGACTCAATCCACTTAGCTAGTTGCCGAGCATTCTCAGTTAACATTTTAATTCTGGCTACGGCTATTTTAGCGACGCTGACCATTACTGTGGGTATCCATTTGATGTCTCCCTCATAGCCTTTACCGGCAAAGAAACGCCAACCATAGCGTTCTATACCATCGCGGTCCGTTTCGAACACCTCACAATCCGCAGGAAGTGCTAACACCTCAGAAATGCGTGAAGGAGCTGACATCAGCATGGCAAATACCGATGTTGTAAATATGTCTCTTCCGTCTATTGGATCATTGGCAAAAATTTCCGCAAGCGCATTGAGAGCGATATCACTCGGTAGTTTCTCTTCCCTATTTTTATTCGCCTCTCTACCTGTTTTGTTCTTGTCGTCTGCACGCTTAATGGGGTTGACCCAATTTTGCACAGCACATGATACAAGCTGGTTTTCGACGACAAACTTAGCCAGCCGCTCAATCTCTCGACCACAATGATATGCTGAGCCATCGGAGTAGTGCTGCCTTGCCAACTCGGCTGCTTCATCCAGTACTGAAATCGAAAGGCCATTAATATTTGCATTCCCATTGACTTGAAGTAAAGCCGCCTCGACTGTACGGAAAGCCTTACTTTCATTCTTTGCTCCCGTGGGATGATGCCCCTGCTGGTAACGGAAATAAGCTTTGGCAAAATCAATGAAAGCAGGGTCTTGTACCTCTCCCTGTATAGGTTTTCGCGTAGTCATGCCTAACTTGGCAAATACAATTATGTTTGGCCAAACAGGTGCCCCCCAATTTAAATCGGAGCCGAATACAGTCAATTGATCTCGGCACTTGGATATGAATACTCGAAGGTTTTCAGCTGCTGTCAGCGTAGCCTTTGGCTTAAACTGGAAAATCTCAGCCATTGGCGATTGCTCCCTGTGGACGAAGCTCTTCACGACGTTTTGCACAACGCATGATCACATCTGCCACCGCGATAATGCTGCGATCAAGTACGGCAGCAATCTGGATGTCGCCGGTTATCTCTTTCACCCGTTCACGTTCGTTGAGCAGCCACTGATAGACATCGTCATGGGGGCCATCCAGCCAAGGCTGGAAATGCATGCAGGTGTAGCAAGGAATAGGAACATTGGCACCACAAAAGCCATACTCCCCACAATTACCAACACTATGGCCCATATCGGTCCTAATACGACTGGCAGGGTCGTTACCTCGATACGCGCCCCTCTCGGAATCGACAAGTACCCCGACAAAAGCCTGGGCGTATGGTGCCAATTGGAAACCAACCGCCTCATCAAGCCTTTTCACATGCTCGGGAATGTTTTTGATGTAAACTCCGGCGTTTTGGGTATCCGTATGGTCAAGCAGTTCCGCAATAACCAACTCGCCAAAGCCTTCCCTAGCTGCTCGTGTGCCCGTGGTATAGCGAAAACGACGAGCATTGATATGTAATAGCTCACCGGTGCGTTCCGACCGGATATCCGATTTTTCTATGATGTACTGAAGTGTGTTGGTTATCTTTGCTGCGGGAATGTGGAGTTTGTCAGTAGCAAGTAGCTGGCGGAATTCATAAAGAGATTGGACGACATCTAACACATCAAGATCTGGAAACAGAGGGATTTGCTGTCGGTCACCTTCCTGCAATTCAAACCTTAGATGATTCTCAATCAGTGAAATCGCATTTCTTGCCTGAGCGCTCAGAATTGCCCATAGTTCCAGTGATATCGCAAAAGGTTTGAAATTTTTACGAAAAGAGCTGTTGCACTGCTTGGCTCGCGGCACATTCAAAACATAGAATGGCTCACCTTTTTCATTTTCACCGCAAAGCACATCGACCGCATGAAGCATCGAGATCTGAATGGGCCGTCGTCCTGTATGACTGATGCTAAGTGCCATCGCCAACTCAGCTATGGTAATTAAGCTCTTTTCATAAGCCCGAACAGCCCCCTCGTTAAACGCTGTCAGCTCATTATCTGTCAGTGGCCCTTCATGAGGATCCTGACGCTTAACCGCATCCCCCTTACGATTACCCTTTAGCCTCCAGCCATACAGCAAACGGATCACATCTTTGCTGATACCGGGATAACCAAGCTGGTGCCAAGTTCGAAGAAAGCCACGTATAGTTGCCAGATACCATTCTGTTGCAGGCGTCAACATTGAACGATAATTAACCAATGTCGTATCAGTGATTGCTTCCGCTTCAGTCTCACGCAGCATGTGCTGAAACCGCATAGTAATGTTCATAGTATGAGAAGCGGAAAGACTAGAAGCATAAAATGCTAGTGTACGCAGGCAGCCATCAAGTACCTCGCCTGACAAGTGTTGGTGAATATCTGCAAGAGTAACAGTTGTATTTTTATCCAAAACCCACGATGGATCATACAACTGAAAGAAGTAGCCATTGGCCTTGGCACGGATTTGATCTGATGATGCTCCAGGTACAGCTCTATTCGTCATCATTCTTCATGTCCTCTGGTAAACGGGTACCGCTGCCTTCTTGCAATACCAGAGCGGCCTCAAAACCCTTTTGCCGAATGAAACGTTTGTTGTAAATAGCTGCGGTTCCTGAGCCATCCCTCCAGCCCATTAAATACGAACGAAGCTGTTCTTGGCGTTCCTCGCTGACTTTCTCATCCATTGCATCCATTCTTTCTGAAAACTTGCGATTCCAGGTATGACGGAGCGAATGCCCGGTCGCTGCATACAATTGCGGCGAGACAGTCCTGACCACGGAAAAAATTTTGTGATATCCCGCCTTCGAAATAGGATTACCCACAGTTGGTCCAGACTTGTATGTCACAAACAAGTAATCATTTTTCTTAGCATTTCGGATTTTACGCCGATCATGAATGATATAACTATGCAGTTCTAGAACTAAAGATTCAGACAACGGTAAGAGTCGTTCTCTGGTTTTGGCATTAGGCTCATTGGTTCTAGAGTCAGCCCGCTCATCTGCTCGCCTAACAATACGGATCCTGTTAGTACTAAAATCAACATCCTGTATTCTGATATTCAATAATTCACCACCCCGAATACCAAGATAAAACAGAAGCAAGATCATCAGCCGATTTCGGCGCTGCACTTCAATTGAAAAAGGATTTAATTTGGATCCAGGAAGGATAACTTCAAATAGTGAATCCAATTGAATATCACTCAGTGACCTATCTTGTAGCTCACTGCTTCTGCGCTGTTTAGAAGGCCTGCGCTTCTTTATCTGTTGCGCCATAGCGTCGATCTGTTGGACCACTTCCAGTTCTGCCGTCTTTAAAATATGCATCGCATACCAGTGTAAATAGTTGGCACACGTTGTCAGCCTAGAATGCTGTGTTCCGTTATCAACAATATCGGACTCCGGCTCATCAAGCCAAAGGGTAGAGGATGTATTTAACGACTTCTTTGCTTGCTTACGCTGAGCAAAATCTCGCAGGTCGTCCAGCTCATGTGGTTTTAAGAAATTTTTGGTCAAAAAACGCTGTTCAAGGTCAATTCCACGAATATCTAAAAAGCGGAGCAAAACAATTAGGTTGCTAGCCGCCGCTGACATCGTTGAAAAAGCATCCCCCCTATTGCGGAGTTGTGTTGTTAAATAAAGAGTAGGGTAATACACGGGAAGGCCAGAAGAGCGATTCATCACTATGCAGTAGCGCTCGCCACTGTCCATAACAAATGTTTTAAGCCCGTAGTGATTCTTCATGCACCTACACCTCATAAATTTTACACAATTGCAAGGTCCATAATATCCTAAGAGAGGGTCAATAAAAAATTGACGGTTTTGATATGTCGAATACAAAAAAGCCCCTGTATTAACAGAGGCTTGATAGAAAATTCATGACTAAATGTTCTTAGGTAAATCCTAGAACGGAATGTCGTCGTCGAAATCCATTGGCGGTTCGTTAGACGGTGCAGGAGCAGACTGCTGCTGCGGGCGAGACTGCGCGCCGCCGCTGAACTGGTTGCCACCCTGCGGTTGCTGAGGCTGACCCCAACCGCCCTGCTGCTGGCCGCCACCTGCTGGTGCGCCACCGCCCTGACGGCCACCCAGCATCTGCATGGTGCCGCCGACGTTAACCACCACTTCCGTCGTGTACTTCTCAGCACCGGACTGATCGGTCCATTTGCGGGTGCGCAGCTGGCCTTCGATATAGACCTGAGAACCTTTACGCAGATACTCACCGGCCACTTCGGCCAGTTTGCCAAACAGCACAACGCGGTGCCATTCGGTCTGCTCTTTCATCTCACCGGTCGCTTTATCACGCCAGGATTCGGAAGTAGCCAGCGTAATGTTGGCAACTGCGCCACCACTCGGCATGTAGCGTACTTCCGGGTCCTGGCCCAGATTACCGACGAGAATCACCTTGTTTACGCCTCTGCTGGCCATGTTCGTGTCTCCTGAATACGTTTCTTAATAGTGTAAACGCGCGAGTGTACCATTTCCATGCTGCACTTTGATAGTTGCGTAGCACGTTCCAGAGTTCTCCCGCAACTCGACATTGTTACACAGCGAATCAGAAAATGCATTCCAATACTGTATATTCAAACAGGTCAAATTGTGTCATAATTAGCCGTTTCTGACAGCCGTTTGTCCTTCAAACAAACCAGGCAATCCGTGTTCCAACCGGGAAAGGTGAATGGATAAGATCGAAGTTCGGGGCGCCCGCACCCACAATCTCAAGAATATCAACCTGATAATCCCTCGCGACAAGCTGATTGTCGTGACCGGGCTGTCGGGGTCTGGCAAATCCTCACTGGCTTTCGACACCCTGTATGCCGAAGGACAGCGTCGTTACGTTGAATCACTCTCTGCGTACGCGCGTCAGTTCCTGTCGCTGATGGAAAAACCGGATGTCGACCACATTGAAGGGTTGTCCCCTGCTATCTCTATTGAGCAGAAATCCACCTCGCATAACCCGCGTTCAACGGTCGGTACCATTACCGAAATCCATGACTACCTGCGTCTGCTGTATGCCCGCGTGGGTGAGCCGCGCTGCCCGGACCACGACGTCCCGCTGGCGGCACAGACCGTGAGCCAGATGGTGGACAACGTCCTGTCGCAGCCGGAAGGCAAGCGCCTGATGCTACTGGCGCCGATCATCAAAGAGCGTAAGGGTGAGCACACCAAAACGCTGGAAAACCTGGCAAGCCAGGGCTATATCCGCGCCCGTATTGACGGCGAAGTGTGTGACCTGTCCGATCCGCCCAAGCTGGAACTGCAGAAGAAGCACACCATCGAGGTGGTGATTGATCGCTTTAAGGTGCGTGACGATCTCGCCACGCGTCTCGCAGAATCGTTTGAAACGGCGCTGGAACTCTCCGGCGGCACGGCCGTGGTCTCCGACATGGACGACCCGAAAGCGGAAGAGCTGCTCTTCTCCGCCAACTTTGCCTGCCCGATTTGCGGTTACAGCATGCGCGAGCTGGAACCGCGCCTGTTCTCGTTCAACAACCCGGCGGGCGCCTGCCCGACGTGTGACGGCCTGGGCGTGCAGCAGTATTTCGATCCGGACCGCGTGATCCAGAATCCGGAGCTGTCCCTGGCGGGCGGCGCCATTCGCGGCTGGGACAAGCGTAACTTCTATTACTTCCAGATGCTGAAGTCGCTGGCGGAGCACTACAAGTTCGACGTGGAAGCGCCGTGGGCCAGCCTGAGCCCGAACGTACACAAAGTGATCCTGTTCGGCTCTGGCAAAGAGAACATCGAGTTCAAATACATGAACGATCGCGGTGATACCTCCGTGCGTCGCCACCCGTTCGAAGGGGTGCTGCACAACATGGAGCGCCGCTACAAAGAGACCGAATCCAGCGCGGTGCGCGAAGAGCTGGCGAAGTTCATCAGCAACCGCTCCTGCGCCACCTGCGAGGGCACGCGCCTGCGTCGCGAAGCGCGCCACGTGTTTGTGGAAAATACGGCGCTGCCGACCATCTCAGACATGAGCATCGGCCACGCGATGGACTTCTTCAATAACCTGAAGCTCTCTGGCCAGCGCGCGAAAATCGCCGAAAAAGTCCTGAAAGAGATTGGCGATCGCCTGAAGTTCCTGGTGAACGTCGGCCTGAACTACCTGACGCTTTCCCGCTCGGCAGAAACGCTCTCCGGCGGTGAAGCTCAACGTATTCGTCTGGCGAGCCAGATTGGTGCGGGCCTGGTGGGCGTGATGTACGTGCTGGACGAGCCGTCCATCGGCCTGCACCAGCGCGATAACGAACGTCTGCTCGGCACCCTGATCCACCTGCGTAATCTCGGTAACACGGTGATTGTGGTCGAGCACGACGAAGACGCGATCCGCGCCGCTGACCACGTGATCGACATCGGCCCGGGCGCTGGCGTACACGGCGGTCAGGTGGTGGCGGAAGGGACGCTGAAAGACATTATGGCGGTGCCCGAGTCGCTGACCGGCCAGTACATGAGCGGCAAGCGCAAGATTGACGTCCCCAAACAGCGCGTAGCAGCGGATCCGGAAAAAGTGCTGAAGCTGACCGGCGCGCGCGGCAATAACCTGAAAGACGTCACCCTGACCCTGCCCGTCGGGCTGTTTACCTGTGTCACCGGCGTGTCCGGCTCCGGTAAATCGACGCTGATCAACGATACGCTGTTCCCGATTGCACAGACCGCGCTTAACGGTGCGACGCTGGCAGAGCCGGCACCGTACCGCGACATTCAGGGGCTGGAGCATTTCGATAAAGTTATCGATATCGACCAGAGCCCGATTGGCCGTACGCCGCGCTCTAACCCGGCAACCTATACCGGCGTTTTCACGCCCGTACGTGAACTGTTTGCCGGTGTGCCGGAGGCGCGCTCACGCGGGTATACGCCAGGACGTTTCAGCTTTAACGTACGCGGCGGCCGCTGCGAAGCGTGCCAGGGCGATGGCGTGATCAAGGTTGAGATGCACTTCCTGCCGGATATCTACGTGCCGTGCGACCAGTGCAAAGGCAAACGCTATAACCGCGAAACGCTGGAGATTAAGTACAAGGGCAAGACCATCCACGAAGTGCTGGACATGACTATCGAAGAGGCGCGCGAGTTCTTTGACGCCGTTCCGGCGCTGGCGCGTAAGCTGCAGACGCTGATGGACGTCGGCCTGACCTACATTCGTCTGGGTCAGTCCGCAACGACGCTGTCCGGCGGTGAAGCGCAGCGCGTGAAGCTGGCGCGCGAGCTGTCAAAACGCGGTACTGGCCAGACGCTGTATATCCTGGATGAGCCGACCACCGGTCTGCACTTTGCCGACATCCAGCAGCTGCTGGACGTGCTGCATCAACTGCGCGATCAGGGCAACACTATCGTGGTCATCGAACATAACCTGGACGTGATTAAAACCGCGGACTGGATTGTCGATCTCGGCCCGGAAGGCGGCAGCGGAGGCGGTGAAATCCTCGTCTCCGGTACGCCAGAGACCGTTGCAGAGTGCGAAGCCTCGCACACCGCGCGCTTCCTTAAACCGTTGCTGTAATTGTCACACGGAGAGCTGCTGTCGGGTCGTTTCCGGCAGCAGCTCAACCGCCTGCTGATAGGATGCGTCCACCAGGTAGTAAATTTGTGAGCCTGGAATCGATCCATCCAGATAGACGGTGCTCCAGTGCGCCTTATTGAGGTGCTGGCTCGGCCTCACGTCATCATGCTGCTGACGGAGTAAATCGGCCAGTTCAGGGCTGGTTTTCAGCGACGCCGCCGGACGGCCGTCCACCTCTTTCACCATCGCAAACAGCACATCCCCCACTTTAACCTGCGTGGCCTTCCAGTCGCTGTGGACGCTCTGCTCCGCGCCGGGCTTGCTCATGCAGTACTGAAGTATCTCCGAAATTGTCATCTTTATTCCCCTTGTAGCGTGGCGATAATTTTACGCGAACCACCGTGAATGCGATGCTCTCCCAGCCAGATCCCCTGCCACGTGCCCAGCAGCAGCCGCCCGTTGTGGACCGGCAGCATCAACGATACGCCCAGCAAAGAGGACTTAATATGCGAAGGCATATCGTCTGCCCCCTCATAGTCATGCTCGTAAGGGGCGTTGTCCGGGACGCTCTTCAGAAAATGCCGCTCCATGTCAGACCGGACGGTGGGATCGCAATTTTCATTCAGCGTCAGAGAGGCAGACGTATGCTGAAGCAGCAGATGCAGCAAACCCGTTCTGACGCGCGACAGGTCGCGGAGTTGCCCGATGACTTCATCCGTCACCAGGTGAAATCCGCGTGGCTTCGCGCTTAAGGTCAGGGTCTGTTGGTACCACATAGGCTGCTCCATGATGAAAGATGAATCTTTCTAAGTGTGCAGCAAGAAGACGAAAGGTAAAACCCGCAGCAGCGAGATTTGATTAAAAAAGAGTCAAACTCGCTGCCAGGGACTCAGTACTCCGAGTTGACGATCACCTCTTCGCCAAACTTTCCGGCCATCGGCAGCGGTCGATAGGTAGAGTTAGACGCGCGTAACACCCTGATCCCTCTGGCTCCTGCATCCTGCGCGGCGGTAATGTCGTTATCCGAATCGCCATAAAACACTTTGATGTTTTTCTTTTCCAGCCACTGGGTTTTGGTGTTTTGCCCCTCTTTGTCACCGGCAAAAATGACCGGGTTCATGTTGGCTGCCGGGATCTGGAAATCGTCCTGCAGTGTTCTGGAGACGGTTTCCGTTTTGGTCTGGCTACGACCGGTGACGAAATAAATACTGTCGCCACGCTTAACATGCATAGCAATTACCGCCCGGGCGACCTCTTTCGGAATGCTGTACTCGTCCCAGCCGTTATTCATCTTTTCCCAGAACTCCGGGTTCTTCAGATACGCTTCGCTGTCGGGAGAATACATTTTTTTGCCGCGCCAGAATCCCGGGCTTGAGAACAACACGGTATCGTCAATATCGAAGCCCACGGCCATTGGTGGGCGCCCCATCAGGCTGTTTTCGATTTGGGCCACGGAAACCCAGTGAATGGGCGCCTGCTCGGCGAGAATGGCGGCGGTAGTGCCGGTGTAAAGCGGCGTCGGGGCGGAAGCTCGCGCGACGACGGCGCTGTTAAGTGAGAACAATAAGCAGGCGGCGCTGAGCGCCAGTGTGATCTTGCGCATATTTTCCCCTGAATATTCAGCTTGTTATCGTTTTATTTTGAGTGAATGGTCAAAAAACTATCCGACCATAACCCCAGCGGGAGGTGAAGGGAAGGAGTTTTTGCTTATGAAGCGGAATAAAAAGAAGACGATCACAAAGAGTGGATGAGTGATGTAGGCCCGGTAAGGCGCAGCCGCCACCGGGCAAGATTTTCTGCGGCCTGATGCCCTCACCCCAGCCCTCTCCCACAGGGAGAGGGAGATAATAAGTAGTGAGTACTTACATCACAGCTGCAAACGCCTGCGCCACGCGGTGAACGTTGCCGGCATTCAGGCCCGCCACGCACATACGGCCGCTGGCGATCAGGTAGACGCCGAACTCTTCGCGCAGGCGATCGACCTGCGCCGCGCTCAGTCCGGTATAGCTGAACATCCCGCGCTGCTTGAGCAGATAATCAAAGTTATGCCCGGGCACGGCCTCTTTCAGGACATTAACCAGCTCCTGACGCATCGACAGGATGCGCTTACGCATCGCCTCCACTTCGCCAAGCCAGGACGCTTTCAGCGTTTCGTCACCGAGAACCGTTGCCACCACCTGCGCACCAAAGTTTGGCGGGCTGGAGTAGATACGGCGCACCGTCGCTTTCAGCTGACCCAGCACGCGGCTGGCTGCTTCGGCGTCTTCACATACCACGGAAAGACCACCAACGCGTTCACCGTACAGGGAGAAGATTTTAGAGAAGGAGTTACTCACCAGAACAGGCAGCCCGGCGCTGGCAGCGGCGCGAATGGCATAGGCGTCTTCTTCCATACCCGCGCCAAAGCCCTGATAGGCAATATCGAGGAATGGGATCAGGTTACGGGCCTTCAGCACCTCGATCACCGTATCCCACTGGGCATTGGTGAGATCGGCACCGGTCGGGTTATGGCAGCACGGATGCAGCAGCACAATACTGCGCTCCGGCAGGGTGTTCAGTTTTTCCAGCAGCGCGTCAACGCACACGCCGTTCGTTTCGCTGTCGAACCACGGATAGGTCGCCACCTTAAAGCCCGCGCCCTCGAAGATCGCTACGTGGTTTTCCCACGTCGGGTCGCTGACCCACACGCCTGAATCCGGGAAATATTTTTTCAGGAAGTCTGCGCCCACTTTCAGCGCACCCGAGCCGCCCAGCGTCTGGATGGTCGCCACGCGTTTTTGCGCGAGCACCGCGTGATCGGCGCCGAACAGCAGCGGCGCGATGGTGTTGCGATAAGCGTTTAGCCCTTCCATCGGCAGATACAGAGAAGCGCCGTGTGGAACAGCGTTCAGACGCGCTTCGGCTTCAGCTACGGCTTTTAATTGAGGAATAATGCCATCCTCGTTGTAATACAGACCGATGCTGAGGTTCACTTTGTCGCTGCGAGGATCTTCTTTGAAACGCTCCATTAAGGAGAGGATAGGGTCGCCGGCATAGGCGTCAACTTTCTGAAACACGCGATGGTTCTCCGGAATTCGATGAGGCAGGGATTTCAACAATAAACCGGAATATCACGCAACACCACCCCTTAAGATTATCCTGCGATCGGCATAGGTTTTTTGCGTCCTTTAGCCATGACATTTACCCAATATTTTCCCCTTCTCGCTTTCCGTAATGTGACTCCTGCGCAACCGCGCATTCACTGATTCAAGGAGTTCACATCATGGATTCACAATTTATTGGTTCAGTTATTAACGCCCTGCCGCTGGAGCATATGATCGGCGGTCCGCTGCAGGCGATGATCAAAGCACAGGTTCAGGCGAGCAAGTCCTATACCGACTTCCTGCTCTCTGTCTGCATTAAAGACGGCAAAGCCGTCGCGATCGAGTTCGACTACGACGAAACCGTGGTAGACGAACAAGGCGTGAACAAAGGCAGCGTGACCCGCAAGATGAGCATTCCGCTGCTGGCGGCGATCACGCACCCTATCATCTGTATCGAAGACGGCACCATCGACTTTGAGCTGGAAGTGAGCCAGAGCGAAGCCAGTTCCAGCAGTACCGAAGCGGAGGCCTCCGTGGAAGCGTCCGTCGGCTGGGGCGTCTTTAAAGCCAAAATGACCGGCAAGGTCTCCCATAAATCGGAGCAGACCCGTTCGACCGATACACGCGCGAAATACTCCATTCATACCCAGATCAAACGCCAGGAGCCACCAGAAGCTCTGCAGCGCGTAATTGACTACCTGACCAACGCCAAAACCAAGCCTGTCGCCGCGCAATAATCTTCCACGCCGCGACATACGTGCGATTCCGTAACGCAGGGGCTACCCGGGTAGCCCCTTTTCCAGGAGCGAAATATGTCTTTTAAAAAATGGCTGCGCGGCGGCAAGGATGAAGAGCCGGAAAACAGGACGGGCAAAGGGGATGAAGGCACGCCGCCGGTACAGGAAAACACGCCCCCTACGCCGACAGCCGATATTCCCGGCGTGCCGATCTCGCTTGAAGATATCACGCGCGGGATGCAGTACGCGGCCACGGCGGCCAACGAACTGATTGCTCAGCAGTATATGAAAGCGCTGGATCCCTTTTTCGAACCTGCTGAAGACGGTTCGTTGGTTCCACGCACGGTACAGCTGGCACTGGATGAAAAGCACTACTTTGACCTGCCCTTGGTCGCGCTCTCAACGCCGCGCGGGCTGATGCTGGAGAAAATGAAGGTCAACCTGACGATCCGCACGGAAGGCATGCAGGCACCTTCCCGCCAGTCCGGTGAAAACGAATTTGGTCGCTTTCACGTCAGCCTTTCGCCTTCCAGCGATAACAAAGGCGGGCGTGACAGCCGCCACGTCGATGTGGAAATGCAGTTTACCGCGCTTGAGCCACCGGAAAGCGTTATGCGCTTGATTGACGAATACACCAACAAGGTGATTCCCCGTCCGAAAGCAGAGGAGACTCCGTAATGCACAAACAACCAGAACGTACAGGTGACAAGGGTATTCAGCTGATTTGCCAGTTTGAAGGGCTGAAGCTGGAGCGATATCGCGATGCCGTAGGTTTATTGACCATCGGCTATGGCCATTTGATCCTCAAAGAGGAGATGGAAAAGCTCACCAAAATTACTACCGGTGAAGCCAAAGATCTGCTGCGCAAAGATCTGAAACGCACCGAGGACGGCGTGAAAAAGCTGCTGAACCAGCCAGCAACGCAGGCGCAATTCGACGCGCTGGTTTCCTTCGCCTTCAACCTCGGCGTTGGCAATTTAAAGAAATCAACGCTGCTCAAAAAATTCAACGCGGGCGATGTTCAGGGTGCCGCACTGCAGTTCAAAAGCTGGAATAAGGCAGGCGGGAAGGTATTGGCCGGTCTGACGCGTCGCCGCGAGGCGGAAATGAAGTTATTTCTCAGTTAACTCGACAGGAAAAACACAATGAAATCATTATTCAAAGTGAAAATGGCCGTTCTTTCTGCTTCCTTATTCGCCGTTTTACAGGCTACTGCCGCCATGCCAACCTGCGAAGATGAAATAAAGGAAGCTAACGCCTTTTTATCTTCTCAGGGTGTACCGCCCGTCAATAATGTGACCGAGCTGGCGACAACCCTTCGTCATATCAAAAATTTTGGCCGCCTGCCCGACCGCTATATCACGTCGGAAGAAGCCAAACGCCTCGGCTGGTCGGGGAGTGAAAGCGAATCACTTTGGGGGCTGAAACTCACTCATCAAAAATGGATCGGAGGCGACAAATACAGCCATAGCGCTCTTCCTGCCGGTCAGCCCTGGCTTAGCGCGGATGTGGATGTCGTAAAGGGGTATCGCTCTCCTGAACGTTTGATTTACAGCCTGTCAGGGCAACAGCGCTTTATCACTACCGATAAGTATCAGCATATTGTTGAGCTGGATCCCTGCCAATAATAAGCGCCCGTTACGATAATAAATCCCCTTTTTCGAGGGGGTTTATCCTTGCAGAGGATGAATGTATGTCTGACATCTATCTCCCGACCCTCATCAGCGAAGCCTTGCTGGCATTTTCAGGCTTATTTGGCGGCGTCAGTATCTCGTTTTTCTGGCAACCGCAGCGGCTGCATCAGCACAGCCGATTTATGGCAGGCATTATTTTTGGCGGAATCAGCATGGGTGCGGCCGTCGCATTGGGTGGCTTATCAGCCCGCTGGTTAAAGATAGACCTTAACCAGGCCGATATCACGCTTGGTTTAGGTTATATCCTCGGGGCAATGAGTAATGGTCTGATCGTCTGGCTGGCAAACTTTTTCCGCCGGCACGAGCAGCGCGATATTTTTGATGTCGCCAGCGTCATCAAAAGCAAAGTCAGGCACGAGTCACTTTCTCCGCCTGATTTAACCCATAACAAACCCGATGGAGAGTAAATGCTTAACATAATGAATGGCTGGGTTCTTCCCTTTATTATCCTCGTCGACCTTGTCACCTCACTGCTCATTTTGTTTGCAGCCTATAGTCGAAGAGTCCATGCTCTGCCGGTAATGTGTAAAGTCGGCTTAGCTGCCCTCGCCTTTGGCTTTTTTGGTGAGAGCAGTTTAAACATGAAATTTATCCTTACTGGGGCTGATATACTGAGTGACAGTTTTCCCTTCTGGCTATTGCAGGACTTTGGAACGCTGGTGGTCGTGATATACTATTTCAAATCTCAGTATCATTAAAAAAAGCGCGACAGTATTCAGCCTGTCGCGCTTTTCACTAAACATAGTTTGATACCAATCCTGCGTCTTACAAAAACGGCCTAATTGCCCATATATTTAAAATAGAGCATTGCAGCCTGTGTTCGATTGTTGACCTGCAATCGGTGAAAAATGGATTCCAGATGTACTTTGACCGTACCAGCACTGATATTCAGTTGTCTGCTGATCTGCTTATTTGTTCCTCCATTCGCCAGCAGCTTGAGCACTTCCTTCTGCCGACGACTCAGAGTATGAATCGGTAAACCGCCAGTGGGTTGCTCTCGCTGAATCACGGCCTGCTCCGGAAAGCAGACCACTCCCGAGGAAACCATGCTAAGTATCTGGCTGATTTTCTCGGCGGGAAGATCCTTAGTAAAAATGCCCTTAATGCTTTGACGAATGTAGAAGTTGAATATCTTATCCGTCGTTTTTCGTAACATTACCACGATCGGTAGCTCAGGCCAGTTTGACATCAAATTTGTGATAAAATCACGGCATTTCATTTCACCATCCAGCAAAATAATGCTGACTGGCATAGAGGTTAAAATTGCGTGTGCATCTTCAAAGTTGTTCGCTGAAAAAACAGTGCATTCCGGCATTACGCGTTCCAGCTCTGTTTTCATACCGTGAATGAAGATCGGTAATTCATCGATCATTAATATGTTCATTGTAGCATAACCCCGTGTGAAATCTATTTTCTTAGATTATTCAACTAACTTATTCCGAAATTAAGTATGCGTGCTATTGCAGAACTGTAAAAACAGCATTCGGCATAAGGCAAATGTCATATGCCTAAGCAAAAAGTTAAGCAGTGCTACACATTAAACATAGCCATATTTAATTAAGAACGAACTTATCGCTATCAAAAATACCCTGGGCTTAATAGCATATTCCTCGAAATATTGCCGACACGTATTATTTAACTGCACGCGTGCCATCCACCTACATATTAATATTTCAATGAGGTCATTTATGACAATACTAACAGTGTATTTCTGTGGTACTGGTTCTAATAAGTTTGATGAGTCTCATGCTAATTACTGGAACGGCGAGCTCATTTCTTCTCTGGCCGCCAATAACAAGGGTAAAGAGTTCGCCGAATGGGTCATTCTTGATGGCCCGGGAAGCGGTAATCTTCAAAGCGATGAACTTTGGGTCAAAAGCGGAGAATATTCTCAGCTTCGGGCCCAGCTTCTGGGCAGCGGCTGGAATGAGAATGTTCAGCACGCGATCAATATTATTAAAGGGCACGTTGACTGGCAGCGAGAAAAGCTCACAAAAGAGAACTATGAGCAGCTCAAAAAGGCGGGCGTGCCGATTCAGGACGTTGAGGTTACCGGATCGTTTTGGTGGCGCAAGTATGATTATGGTGACCGTAAAGTTACCCAGCAGGCGCTGCAGCAGCAAATCATTAAAACCTTCCGTCAGGGCCAGATTCTGCCCACTCAGGTGAACCTTGTGGGATGGAGCCGGGGCGGAATTAGCTGCCATATGCTTGCGAATGCGATGCTGGCCGATCCCCTTTTGACGACAATTCCGGTGAATATTTTTGCTGTTGATCCGGTTCCGGGCATGGGTAATTTCCAGGCGGAAAAAGTCACTCTGGGCAGCAACGTGAAGGAGTATGTGGCTTTCTATGCCCGACACGAGCGTTCAAAAGGTTTCTCGTGCGTCATTCCACAGACCGATAGCACGACAAAGGTACATATTTATCCTATGTCTGGTCGTCACGCTACGCTGGTGGGAAATGCGTCGGCTAATGGGAATAGCGGGGAAAAAGTGGTGCATGAACCCGGCACGATCGTGCGTCATTTTGCCGAAGTTTGCCTGCAAAGATGGGGGGTCACGCTGGATAAAAAGCTCAATCTTGATGGTGTGCAACTGCTGGAATTGCATCAGGCCATTCAGCGTAACGCTCCGCTGTTCGCCGAAATGCAGAAAACGGTGTACACCATTTCGGAAAACGATGGGGGAGAACGCTATGTCTCACTGGGCAGCACAGGAAAACGCTTCTCATCCATCCAGGGCGCGCGCTTCAGTCCAGAGTCAGGGCTGGCGTCAGATTATTTAACGAATCAGGCGATTTATAACGTGTTGAAATAAGCGTTACTTGTCCAACGGCAGCGTATGCCGTTGGACTGTTATGTACACGTTTCAGTCGACGTACTTCATCGCCACCCGAGACGTCAGGCGGGTAATAAGTTCGTAAGCACTCACTTTCGTGATTTCAGCAATACGTTCAACGGGTAAACCTTCCCCCCACATCACCACATCGTCGCCGGGTTTATCCTGGGCTTCAGGACCCAGATCGACACAAATCATGTCCATCGCCACGCGGCCAACGATCTTCACTTCGCGACCGTTGACCAGCACCGGCGTACCCGTGGGTGCAGCGCGCGGATATCCGTCGCCATAGCCCATCGCCACGACGCCGAGGCGGGTATCACGCTCGCTGATCCAGGTGCCGCCGTAGCCCACCGGCTCACCGGCTTTGTGTTCGCGTACGGCAATCAGAGTAGACACCAGAGACATGACTGGCTGAAAACCCATGTCCGGCCCCCAGGGTTTATTCTCCAGCGGCGACACGCCGTAAAGAATGATGCCCGGTCTCGCCCAGTCGAAATGCGACTGCGGCCACAGCAGGATCCCGCCGGATGCGGCGATCGAGCGCATCCCCGGCTTGCCTTCGCAGAAGGTATTAAAGATATCCAGCTGCCGCTCGGTCGCACCGCACTCGGGCTCATCGGCACGGGCGAAGTGGCTCACAATATTCACCGGCTGGCGCACGTTTTTACACCGGCATAAACGCTGATAAAACGCATCCGCACTTTCCGGACGCACGCCCAGACGGTGCATGCCCGTATCAAGCTTCATCCACACGGTCACCGGCTCGCTCAGCTCGGCGGTTTCCAGTGCGGCCAGCTGTTCTTCGTTGTGTACCGCCGTGTGCAGATGCTGATCTGCGATGGTTGGCAGATCGGTGGCTTCGAAAAAGCCTTCGAGGAGCAGAATCGGTTGGGTAATCCCCCCCGCGCGCAGGCGGAGGGCTTCTTCAAGACGGGCGACGCCAAAGGCGTCGGCATCGGGGAGCGTTCGCGCGGTCTCAAGAAGACCGTGTCCGTAAGCGTTCGCTTTCACGACTGCAACGAGCTTGCTGGCGGGTGCCAGTTCACGCAGACGTTGCAGGTTGTGTCGCAGAGCGCGGCGGTTAATTACAACAGTTGCCGCTTGCATTTGAATTCCTTAGAAATTACTCATCATCATATTGAGGACCGGCATAGTTGTCGAAACGCGACCACTGTCCGTTAAAGGTCAGACGTACCGTCCCGATCGGGCCGTTACGTTGTTTACCAATAATAATTTCGGCGATCCCTTTCAGGTCGCTGTTCTCGTGATAAACCTCATCACGGTAGATAAACATGATTAAGTCGGCATCCTGCTCGATGGAGCCGGATTCACGCAGGTCGGAGTTGACCGGGCGCTTGTCAGCACGTTGTTCCAGAGAACGGTTAAGCTGCGACAGTGCCACCACCGGCACGTGCAGCTCTTTGGCTAATGCCTTGAGCGAGCGGGAAATTTCGGCGATCTCCAGCGTACGGTTGTCGGAGAGCGACGGGACGCGCATCAGCTGAAGGTAGTCGATCATGATAAGGCCGATACCGCCGTGTTCACGGGCGATACGACGCGCGCGGGAACGGACTTCCGTCGGCGTCAGGCCGGAAGAGTCATCAATATAGATGTTACGTTTTTCCAGCAGAATGCCCATGGTGCCGGAGATGCGCGCCCAGTCCTCATCGTCGAGCTGGCCGGTACGGATGCGGGTCTGGTCCACGCGCGACAGCGATGCCAGAGAACGCATCATGATCTGCTCAGAGGGCATCTCAAGGCTGAAAATCAGTACCGGCTTATCCTGCAACATCGCCGCATTTTCGACGAGGTTCATCGCAAATGTCGTTTTACCCATCGACGGACGCGCGGCAACGATAATCAAATCCGACGGCTGCAGACCGGCGGTTTTCTTGTTGAGATCGTCATAGCCGGTGTTCACCCCGGTCACACCGTCGTGCGGCTGCTGGAACAGCTGTTCGATACGGGCGACGGTGGCGTCGAGGACATCGGCGATGTTTTTGGGGCCTTCGTCTTTGTTGGCGCGGCTTTCGGCGATTTTGAAGACGCGGGACTCGGCAAGATCGAGCAGGTCTTCGCTGGTGCGCCCCTGCGGATCAAAACCGGCTTCGGCGATCTCATTCGCCACCGAGATCATCTCGCGGACAACGGCACGTTCACGCACGATGTCGGCATAAGCGCTGATGTTTGCCGCACTTGGCGTGTTTTTAGACAGTTCTGCCAGATAGGCAAACCCGCCGACGCTGTCCAGCTGTCCCTGACGCTCCAGCGATTCCGCGAGCGTGATCAGGTCAATTGGGCTACCCGACTCCTGCAGGCGCGCCATTTCGGTAAAGATATGACGGTGCGGACGGGTGTAGAAATCCTCAGACACCACGCGCTCGGCAACGTCGTCCCAGCGTTCGTTATCCAGCATTAAACCGCCCAACACCGACTGTTCCGCTTCAATCGAGTGCGGCGGGACTTTTAACCCTGCGACCTGGAAATCACGCTCGCGAGGCTCAGTCTGTTTGTTGAAGGGTTTGTTTCCTGCCATAGTGAATGGAGTTACCGAGATAAAGAGTGGGTCGAAAGATTACCACATTCTGGAGGAAGCATGGCAACACGTATTGAATTTCACAAGCATGGTGGCCCTGACGTACTCAACGCGGTGGAGTTCACTCCCACCGCGCCTGGCGAAAACGAAGTGCAGGTTGAAAACAAAGCCATCGGCATAAACTACATTGACACCTATATTCGCGGCGGGCTCTACCCGCCTCCGTCGATGCCAAGCGGACTGGGCACCGAGGCAGCCGGTGTCGTCATCAAAGTGGGCAGCGCGGTTAAGCATCTTAAAGAGGGCGACCGCGTGGTGTATGCGCAATCTGCGCTGGGCGCTTACAGCTCCGTCCACAACGTCCCGGCGGATAAAGCCGCCCTGCTGCCTAACGCCATCTCCTTTGAGCAGGCGGCAGCCTCCTTCCTGAAAGGGTTAACCGTTTACTACCTGCTGCGTAAAACCTATGAAATTAAACCCGATGAGCAGTTCCTGTTTCATGCCGCGGCGGGTGGTGTCGGGCTCATCGCCTGTCAGTGGGCAAAAGCGCTGGGCGCAAAACTGATCGGCACCGTGGGCAATGCCCAAAAAGCGCAGCGCGCACTGCAGGCGGGCGCCTGGCAGGTGATTAACTACCGTGAAGAGAGCATCGTCGAACGGCTGAAGGAGATCACCAGCGGCAAAAAGGTGCGCGTCGTATATGACTCGGTTGGGAAAGACACCTGGGAAGCATCGCTGGACTGCCTGCAGCGTCGTGGGCTGATGGTGAGCTTCGGAAACGCCTCAGGTGCTGTCACCGGCGTGAATCTCGGCATCCTGAACCAGAAAGGCTCGCTGTACGTCACGCGCCCTTCCCTGCAGGGTTACATCACCAACCGGGAAGAACTTGAGGAAGCCAGCAACGAGCTATTCTCGCTGATCGCCAGCGGCGTCATTAAGGTGGATGTAGCAGAAGCGCAGAAATACCCGCTAGCCGATGCGCAGCGTGCGCATGAGGTGCTGGAGAGCCGGGCAACGCAGGGGTCGAGTTTGTTGATTCCCTGAGCCCCAAAAAGAAATTGGGCTTCCCGTGGGAAGCCCTTTCTTTTTTTAGTTCGGCTGTATGTAGGGTACAGCGCGATGAATTCTTTAACGGCAGTCATAGTGACAGATTCGATAAGTAAATCCTATTCTGTTCTAAGCCATGCTGCCGGAAAAGTTACAACTCTGTGACGAACCCCTCAATACCTTAGTAACGGAAGCGGTTATTGCGCTGATAACTGGGCACTTTTGGCGATTTAATCGCCCGTATCACCCACACCACCGCCACGGCCAGCAGTAGCCACGGCAGCAGTTTGATCGTCAGCGCAAACAATCCGCCAATAAACATGACGACCGTCGCCACCACGATAGCCGCCAGAATGCCGAGCAGCGAAATGCCCGTTGCTAACAGCATGACAAAAAAGCCAATCACAAAAAGTAGTTCCAGCATGGTGCTCTCCCACGAGTTCCCGAATGATGCTGCAAACATTACAAGAATCATGCCAGACATAACGTGTTGTTCTTAAAGCAAAACGCCCCGCGAGAATTCGCAGGGCGTGGTGAATTTGACGAACTTTTAGCGAAAGTTATCGCTTGTCTGCCACCAGTCGCAGCGCATGTTCCAGCACCTCGATATCGGCACCGGCTTTATGTGCGTTTTCGCTCAGGTAGCGACGCCACTGACGCGCGCCCGGAATGCCCTGGAACAGCCCAAGCATATGGCGGGTGATATGGCCGAGATACGTCCCGTTGCTCAGCTCGCGCTCAATGTAAGGATACATCGCCCGCACGACGGCAACCGGATCGGTGTCTGCACCTTCGATGCCAAAGATTTCGCGATCGACCGTCGCCAGAATGCCCGGATTCTGATACGCCTCGCGCCCAACCATCACCCCATCCATATGTTCAAGGTGCGCTTTGGCCTCTTCCAGCGACTTGATGCCGCCGTTAATGGACATGGTCAGGTGCGGGAAGTCACGCTTCAGCTGATACACGCGCGGGTAGTCCAGCGGCGGGATTTCACGGTTCTCTTTCGGGCTCAGGCCGGAGAGCCAGGCTTTTCGCGCATGGATGATGAACATCTCGCATTCACCCTTTCCGGAGACCGTATTGATGAAATCGCACAGGAATTCGTAGCTGTCCTGGTCGTCAATCCCGATACGGGTTTTGACCGTCACCGGAATGGAAACGACATCACGCATCGCCTTGATACAGTCCGCCACCAACTGGGCATTCCCCATCAGGCAGGCACCGAACATACCGTTTTGCACACGGTCGGACGGACAGCCAACGTTCAGGTTGATCTCGTCGTAGCCGCGCGCTTCTGCCAGCTTCGCACACTGCGCCAGCGCGGCCGGATCGCTGCCGCCCAGCTGCAGGGCAACCGGATGTTCTTCTTCGCTATAGGCCAGATAGTCGCCCTTCCCGTGGATGATTGCGCCCGTGGTCACCATTTCGGTGTACAGCAACGTATGGCGGGAGAGCTGGCGCAGGAAATAGCGGCAGTGTCTGTCCGTCCAGTCGAGCATCGGCGCAATGGAAAAACGGTGTGCAGGGAAAGCGGTCTGTAATTCTGACGACATGGCGAAGTTTTAAGCATCTGGTGGAAAAGGGGCGCTACTATAGCACAAAGAAAAGCCGGAGGCGCAGCGCCTCCGGTTGACTTTAGAACGTCATGCTCAGCTGAGCCCCTGCGCCCCAGGTTTCGTCTTCACCGTACAGGCCCATCAGGTCAACATGCACGGTGCTAAACGGCGCGAAACCGACACCGCCGGTAAAGACATTACTGTCGTTACCCTTCACATCGGCACGATAACCCGCACGCACCGCCAGCCAGCTCAGCGGCGTCACCTCGGCACCGACACCCACGTACTGCGACGTATCTTCGCTCTTGAAGCCTTTGGTTTCCGTCAGATCGCCATCGGCGGTCAGCGTCACCAGGTCGTTGTGCCAGGCAGCACCGGCGGTCACCAGCGGACGGATCTGATAGGTATCTTTATAGCTCACCACTTCTCCCGTACGGCCATTGCGGATACGGATATCTTTGGTGTCGATATCACGCGACATCAGGTTTTGTCCGCTCACGCCGACGGTCCAGTGTTCGCCGAAATCGGCCGCAATACCGGCATCCACGTTGAAGCCCGTATCGTCAGTACGGTAGCGGCTGTCGTTCCACTTGTTACTGTCGTAATCGTAGATTGACGTGGTGTAGTTATAGACCCAGGTTTTTTGCAGTTTTGGTGTTACGCCCACGGAAACCGGGACGCCGCCGAGATCAAACTGACGGGCAACGGCAACACCGTAGTCGGAGACAATCGCCGCCCGGCCGGACGCCGTTGAGTTGAGGTTCTTGGTGATCTGATCCGTACCGTTCAGCGCAGCATCCAGCGCAACACCGGCCGCCACCACATTACTTCGTTGAATACCACGCAGATAATCAATGTCTTGCTGATCGATAGACGAGCTGACCCGGCCATGTGCATAGCCTTTCGCCATGAAGGCGACGGAAAGGACATCGTTAGGGATACTCACCGCAAGCCCTGCACCAGCCGTTGCGCGTGCGGTTTTGCCTTTGAGATAGTCCAGCTCATCGGCCAGATCTTTGGCCGCACCCTGGAATTGATTAATGGAACCTAAGGGATTGGTAATAATTTCTCGTGGCGTGAGATTATCAACCACATCCTTGTAGTGATTGATTTTGTCGTTGATGTTATCAATCTCGTCCTGAAGATTGTCTTCATCCGTCACCTGCACCCCAACGGCTGGCAAGATGACCGTCACATCATCGTCCGGTTTTGCCTTTGCCAGCAGCGCCGGGTTGATTAACGCCCCACTGCCATAGCTTCCCGAAGCCACGCCGGTGCCACCCATGGCGTCGCTGCGTGATTCTGTCCAGGTATTGGCTGCTCCCGCCTGATTTGCCATAAACAAGGAGACAGCAATGCTAACCACCGAAAATTTAAAATTTTTTTTCACAGTATGCCCGTTATAGTCTGTTATGAAATAACCCCTGTCTGTTATCACCCAAACAGGAACGAACTATTGCTGTGAATAAGTAGTAAAAGACCCGCTATTTCTTTCCCTAAGTAAAACTCCCTTACGGCCTGTTATATTTTGTGACGGCCCTCAATATTTATAGAAGAGGAAATTATTTTTTCCCAGGTTTTCCATCATGCGGCCCAAAAAACTGTGGGGGATGGTCTACCCAGCGATCTTCCCGCGTGGCGGCATACTCAGGGTTGAGCGGATAGTAGATACGGTTGTGCTTTTTGTTGGCCTCGCCAACGACCAGTAACCGAACCTCGTCGTCCGTGTTGTTGATAAAGGTATGACAGATGCCGGTTCCGGCGGGAAAACCTACACTGTCGCCAGGCTCCAGCTTCCACAAATAGCCGTTAATCCAGGCTTCAGGGTAACCTTCGAGCACATAAATAAACTCTTCTTCGTCGCTCTCCGCATGCGGATAGGACGTTCTGCGCCCCGGCGGCAGGCGCTCATGATGGATGCCAATACGCCCGAGCCCAAGCTTGCGAGCCAGCGGTGCGCCGATAGAGAACAGCTCATCGCTGTCGGGGTAGGTCGAGTCATCCGCGCCTTCCACGTCGCGCCAGTGCCGAATACAGTCAGGTCTTTTCATTATGCATCTCCCGGTTTGCGATGGGTCAGGTATAGCACAGACTGGCGGATCTCGGTGTTTTTAGCAGAACATGATAAAGTGGGGGTTTTCCGTCCTATAAGATCCGGGGTGCTACATGGATAAGTCCACAAAAGAGCTGTTAGCGCAGGCCGAAAAGCTGTGTGCGCAACGCAATGTGCGCCTGACTCCGCAGCGCCTTGAAGTCTTACGCCTGATGAGCCTGCAGCAGGGTGCCATCAGCGCCTACGATCTGCTGGATCTGCTGCGCGAAAGCGAACCGCAGGCAAAGCCGCCGACGGTCTATCGCGCACTGGATTTCCTGCTTGAACAAGGGTTTGTGCACAAGGTGGAATCCACTAACAGCTATGTGCTGTGCCATCTGTTCGATCAGCCCACCCACACATCGGCGATGTTTATCTGTGACCGCTGCGGCGTGGTGAAAGAAGAGGCTGCGGAAGGCGTGGAAGATATTATGCATACGCTGGCAGCGAAAATGGGTTTTGCCCTGCGTCATAACGTGATTGAGGCGCACGGGCTCTGTTCTGCGTGCGTGGAGGTGGAAGCCTGTCGTCATCAGGACGCGTGTCAGCACGACCACTCTATTCTGGTGAAGAAAAAGCCGCGTTAACGGCAAAAGAAAAGGCGGCTTAGAGCCGCCCTGTGGGTTATTCAGCGTTACCAGCGGTAGTCGTTGCGTTTTTCCCAGTCGCCCACTTCTTTTTCCGCCTGGTCTTTTGCGTAGCCGTAACGTTCCTGAATTTTACCGACAAGCTGATCGCGTTTACCTTCGATGACGGTCATGTCGTCATCCGTCAGCTTACCCCACTGTTCTTTCGCTTTACCTTTGAACTGCTTCCAGTTGCCGCCGATTTCGTCTTTATTCATCATCGTGTCCTCTTCGTTAAGCGTCGGGTCGTAACGTCCGTTACGTTCTTTTCTGCTGGACGTGATAATTATTGTAGTTAAGGATTCCGTGGTTAATTTCATATTCGGAATCTTTAACCGTCACGATATATCGTGGCGCGGGGGAAACCAGGTATTGTTTTGCCAGTGTCGATGCCAGATAAACGCCAGCGATAACCCGCGCAGTGAGAGGAAGACGGCCAGGGCCAGCCACAAACCATGATTACCCAGCCAGGGGAGCGTCAGCAGCGTCAGACCAAACCCTGCCGCCGCGACGGCCATGCTGTTGCGCATTTCGGCCCCGCGTGTCGCACCAATAAACATGCCGTCCAGCAGATAACACCAGACGCCAACCACCGGTAAGACGACTTGCCAGATGAGATAGTGGCTCGCCAGCTCGCGTAGTGCAGGGAGAGAGGTAAGCAATGCAACGATCTGCTCACCGAAGCAGGCGTAAACCAGGCCAAAGGCCAGCGCCACCAGTCCCGACTGACGGCAGGCTGCCCGCCAGACATCTCGTAGCTGCCCGCTTTCACGCGCACCGTACGCCTGCCCGGAATGCGCTTCAACCGCATAGGCAAAACCGTCCAGCGCGTAGGCGGTAAACGTCAGCAACGTCATCAATACTGCGTTGACCGCGACGATTTCTGGCCCCAGTCGAGCTCCGAAAACCGTCAGTGCCCCGAAGCAAAGCTGGAGAAGAAGCGAGCGCAGCATGATGTCACGGTTGAGGGCCAGCAGCTTACGGATATTGCCGCGCCATGCGGTTTTGAGCAGCGCCAGGGAGATCCCGCGCATGGCCAGTACACGCCAGACCATCCACAAGCCAATGATAAAGGTCCCGTATTCGGCAATCGCCGTCGCCAGCGCCGCACCCCGCACGTTCATATGCAGACCCATGACCAGCCAGACATCCAAAACGATATTGAGCAGGTTACCCACCACCAGCAAAATCACGGGCGCACGGGCGTACTGCACGCCCAGTAGCCACCCCAGCAGAACCAGGTTAGCCAGCGATGCGGGCGCGCTGAGCCAGCGGATTTCAAGGAAACGTCGCGCCTGCTCTAATACCGCCTCGCTGCCGCCAACAATATGAAGCGCAAGATCGATCAGGGGTGCCCGCAATAAAACGATGAACGCACCCGCGCCAAGCGAGAGGATCAGCGGCTGCACCAGCGCGCGCGCCAGACGCAGCGGATCTTTCGCGCCATAAGCCTGTGCGGTAAGACCGGTAGTGCTCATGCGCAAAAAGAGCAGCAGCATAAACAGGAAGCTGGTTGCCGTCGCGCCAATCGCCACGCCGCCAAGATAAACCGGTGAATCAAGATGGCCTATAACGGCAGTATCGACCAGTCCCAGCAAGGGCACGGTAATATTGGAGAAAATCATCGGCAGAGCAAGACGCCACAATGCCTTATCGGATGCCGTCAGCAGTGACATGAAAGATACCGGGAGTGGGGAATGAATCAGGCTACAGCTGTGCCATAGCCTGTGAGGAAGAGGTTACAGCCATTCACCGTTGCGAATCACCCCGACCGCCAGTCCTTCGATAGAGAAGTTCTGTTCGCGGAGATCGACCACAATGGGTGAAAACTCGCTGTTTTCAGGCAGCAACTGTACGCTGTTACCCTGTTTTTTCAGACGTTTAACGGTCACTTCGTCATCAATGCGCGCCACCACCACCTGGCCGTTTCGCACATCCTGTGTTTTATGCACCGCAAGCAGATCGCCATCAAGAATACCGATGTCTTTCATCGACATGCCGCTGACGCGCAGCAGGAAGTCAGCGCTCGGTTTGAACATGCCAGGATCGACCTGGTAGTGACCTTCAATATGCTGCTGAGCCAGTAAAGGCTCACCGGCAGCAACACGCCCTATCAGCGGAATGCCCGTCTCTTCTTCCACCAGCAGGCGAATACCCCTTGACGCGCCCGAGACAATCTCAATCACGCCCTTACGCGCCAGCGCTTTCAGGTGTTCTTCGGCAGCATTTGGAGAACGGAAACCCAGACGCTGCGCGATTTCCGCACGCGTGGGTGGCATACCCGTCTGGCCGATATGATCCCGGATGAGATCAAACACCTCTTGCTGCCTGGTCGTTAACGCTTTCATTCCGCCCCCTGGGTGTATATACAGTTATGCTGTGAGTATATACAGTCAAAGGCGATTTTGGAACCAAAAACTGCACAAAAAACCAGGGACTTAATTATTCCTCGAGGCTCATCGGAAATGTGACCAAAGCAGCGTGACCCAGGTGATAACGGCAGTGATAATCGCCAGCAACACGGCAGCAGAGCCCATGTCTTTTGCACGGCCAGAAAGCTCATGGAAATCGGAACCAATGCGATCCACAACGGCCTCAATAGCGCTATTAAGAATTTCCACTATCATCACCAGAAGAACGGAACCGATAAGCAGTACGCGGGTAATCGCATCAACATCAAGGAAACAGGCGACGATCACCGCGATGATAGCGGCGACGCCCTCCTGGCGAAAGGCGGCTTCGTTGACCCATGCGGCACGGAAACCTTTCCATGAATAGCCGGCGGCTTTGATGATACGTGTTAACCCAGTGGTATTATTGGCCATTAAAAGAACCTTTTTTAAAAAAGAGCGTCAGTAACAGGAGCCGTAGCACGTTTCGCTACAGCCTGAAGTATGACGGGTAACAACAGAAATTTTGCGCGCTTTCTGTTATCCTTGCGCCGCAATTGCATTATTAACCAGAGGCTTTACATCGTTTATGTCCGGCTGGCCACGAATTTACTACAAATTACTTAATTTACCATTAAGCATCCTGGTAAAAAGCAAGTCTATCCCAGCAGAACCCGCGCTGGAATTGGGGCTCGATACGTCACGCCCCATTATGTACGTTTTGCCTTATAACTCGAAGGCTGACTTACTGACGCTTCGCGCCCAGTGTCTGGCGCATGACTTACCTGACCCGCTTGAACCGCTGGAAGTTGACGGTACGCTGCTGCCGCGCTACGTGTTCATTCACGGTGGACCGCGCGTGTTTACCTATTACACGCCAAAAGAAGAGTCCATCAAGCTGTTCCATGACTATCTCGACCTGCACCGCAGCAATCCCGACCTGGATGTGCAGATGGTGCCGGTATCGGTGATGTTTGGTCGTCGTCCGGGCCGTGAAAAAGGCGAAGAGAATCCGCCGCTGCGCATGCTTAACGGCATCCAGAAGTTCTTCGCGGTCTCCTGGCTGGGACGCGACAGCTTTGTGCGTTTCTCCCCTTCCGTTTCGCTGCGTCGCATGGCGGACGAGCACGGCACCGACAAGATCATCGCGCAAAAACTGGCGCGCGTGGCGCGTATGCACTTCGCCCGTCAGCGCCTGGCTGCCGTAGGGCCACGCCTCCCGGCGCGTCAGGATCTGTTCAACAAGCTGTTGGCCTCCAAAGCGATTGCCCGCGCCGTTGAAGATGAAGCGCGCAGCAAGAAAATTTCGCATGAGAAAGCCCAGCAGAACGCCATTGCGCTGATGGAAGAGATTGCAGCGAACTTCTCTTACGAGATGATTCGCCTGTCCGATCGTATTCTCGGCTTTACGTGGAACCGCCTCTATCAGGGCATCAACGTCCATAACGCCGAGCGCGTGCGTCAGCTGGCGCATGATGGCCATGAGATTGTCTATGTCCCCTGCCACCGCAGCCACATGGACTACCTGCTCCTTTCCTACGTGCTCTATCATCAGGGGCTAGTACCACCGCACATCGCAGCCGGTATCAACCTGAACTTCTGGCCAGCAGGTCCGATTTTCCGCCGCCTGGGCGCGTTCTTTATTCGTCGTACCTTCAAGGGCAACAAGCTCTACTCCACCGTGTTCCGCGAGTATCTGGGCGAGCTGTTCAGCCGCGGCTATTCGGTGGAATACTTCGTGGAGGGCGGTCGTTCCCGTACAGGACGTCTGCTCGATCCGAAGACCGGCACGCTGTCGATGACCATCCAGGCGATGCTGCGCGGAGGTACCCGTCCGATCACGCTGGTGCCTATCTACATCGGCTACGAGCACGTGATGGAAGTGGGCACGTACGCGAAAGAGCTGCGTGGTGCGACCAAAGAGAAAGAGAGCCTGCCGCAGATGCTGCGCGGCTTGAGCAAGCTGCGCAATCTCGGTCAGGGCTACGTGAACTTCGGTGAGCCGATGCCGCTGATGACGTACCTGAACCATCACGTTCCGGAGTGGCGCGAGTCCATCGATCCTATCGAAGCGGTGCGTCCGGCCTGGCTGACGCCAACGGTTAACGGCATCGCATCCGAGCTGATGGTGCGCATTAACAACGCCGGTGCGGCTAACGCCATGAACCTGTGCTGTACGGCACTTCTGGCTTCACGTCAGCGCTCGCTGACCCGTGAACAGCTCACGGAGCAGCTGGATTGCTATCTGGATATGATGCGTAACGTGCCGTACTCGGTTGATTCGACCGTGCCTTCTGCAACCGCCAGTGAACTTATCGATCACGCGTTGCAGATGAACAAGTTTGAGGTCGAAAAGGACACGATCGGCGACATCATCATTCTGCCGCGCGAGCAGGCAGTACTGATGACCTACTACCGCAACAACATCACGCATATGCTGATGCTGCCGTCGCTCATGGCCGCCATTATTACCCAGCATCGTCATATCTCCCGTCAGGAGCTATTGCGCCATCTTGAGACCATCTATCCGATGCTGAAAGCGGAGCTGTTCCTGCGCTGGAGTAAGGATGAGCTGGCGACAGAACTGGATAAGATGACGGAAGAGATGCGTCGCCAGGGGCTGATTACCCTGAACAACGACGAGCTGCACATCAATCCGTCACGCTCCCGCACCCTGCAGCTGCTGGCGGCCGGTGCGCGCGAAACGCTGCAGCGCTACGCCATTACGTTCTGGCTGCTGAGCGCGAATCCGTCTATCAACCGCGGTACGCTGGAGAAAGAGAGCCGGACGCTGGCCCAGCGCCTGTCCGTTCTGCACGGCATTAACGCCCCTGAATTCTTCGACAAAGCGGTCTTCAGTTCCCTGGTGCTGACGCTGCGCGATGAAGGCTTCATCAGTGATACGGGTGATGCCGAGCCGGAAGAGACGCTGAAGGTGTACCAGATGCTGGCAGAGCTGATTACCTCGGACGTGCGCTTGACGATTGAGAGCGCCACGCAGGGCGAGTAACACAATGCCGGGTTATGGCCCGGCCTGACGCCCTGGATAATAAAAAGGCCCGGTAAGCGCTGACGCTACCGGGCCTTATTTTTAGCCTTGTTAAATCACCGCATTTAGCTGAGCAGCGTAAAGGCAATCATCCCGACAATTGCACCCGTCGTGCCGAGAATGGTTTCCATCAGCGTCCAGGTTTTCAGGGTTTGCGCTTCGGTGGCGCCGGTAAACTTACCGAACAGCCAGAAGCCGGCGTCGTTAACGTGAGAGACCACAATCGAACCACCCGCGATACAAATAGAAAGCGCGGCCATCTGGGCACCGGAGTAGTTCAGCTGTTCAATCACCGGCATCACCAGACCCACGGCGGTTAAACACGCCACGGTAGCAGAACCCTGGATGATACGTACCGCCGCAGCCAGCACAAAGCAGGTCACCGCAATCGGCAGGCCCATCCCGGTCAGCGCTTCACCCAGAGCCGGGCCCACGCCGGAATCCACCAGCACCTGCTTGAACACGCCGCCTGCACCGATCACCAGCAGGATAATCCCCGCAGGCTGCAGCGCAGCACCGCAAATCTCCATCACCCGGTCTTTTGGCATCCCCTGACGCATCGCCAGGCCGTAAATCGCCACCAGGCACGCCACCAGAATCGCCGTAAACGGGTGACCGATGAACTCAAACCACTCGTAGGCAGTGGACCCCACCGGCACAAAGCGCGCAGCGATGGTTTTCAGACCCACCAGCACCAGCGGCAGCAGGATCAGCGACAGGCTGAAGCCGAAGGATGGCATTTTGCCCTCGCCCAGGTGCGGCTCGGTGATGTCATCCGGAATATGCAGCTCAACGTAACGGCTGATGAAGTTGCCCCACAGCGGGCCGGCGATGATCATCCCCGGGATTGCCGCGCACAGGCCAATCAGAATCATCCAGCCAAAGTCGGCGTGCATCTGGGATGCCAGCAGCATCGGGGCGGGTCCCGGGAGCAGAAACGCCGCAGCCGCCGCCACGCCCGCAAACAGCGGAATGACCAGCTTCACGAGGTTAGTACCGGTATGGCGCGCCATGGAGAATGCGACGCTTATCAGCAGCACAACGGCCACTTCGAAGAACAGCGGCAGCGCGCAAATCAGACCGGCCAGACCAATCGCGTAATGCGCACGGCTGTGGCCAAAGGATTTCAGCATCTTGACGGCAATCTGGTCGACCGCACCCGTCTCGTGCAAAATCTTGCCAAACATCGCGCCCAGCGCGACCACAATCGCCAGGAAGCCCAGCGTACCGCCCATCCCTTTTTCCATCGTCGCGGCGATCTTGTCGAGCGGCATACCGGAAAAGAGACCAGCACCAATAGAAACCACCATCAAAGCAACAAAGGCGTGCATACGCGCCTTCATCACTAAAAACAGCAGCAGCAATACCGAACCCACTGCTGTCAAAACTAGCGTTAATGTACTCAAAACTTACTGCCTTTTATTAATGACCTCGATGGTGCTGGCAACAACACCCTCCAGTGACTGATCGATATCAACCACTAAGACGTCTTTCTCGTCTTCACCCGGTTCCTGCAGCGCTTCGAACTGCGTTACCAGCATCTGGGTTTTGAAGAAGTGACCTTTGCGCGCCTTCAGGCGGCTTTCAATCACCTCGAAATCCCCTTTCAGGTAGATGAAAGAGAGGTTTGGGTTGCCGTCGCGCAGCAGGTCGCGATAGGTTTTTTTCAGCGCGGAGCAGACGATCAGGGAGACTTTGTTGGTGCGCTGCATCGCGAACGCGGCGTCATTCAGCGCCTGCAACCACGGTTTGCGGTCGTCATCGTTCAGCGGCTCGCCGGAGGCCATTTTCATGATGTTGCTGCGCGGATGGAGGAAGTCGCCATCAAGAAACGCAGCCTGGAGTTGATGCGCCACTTCGCTGGCCACGGCTGATTTCCCGCTACCGGAAACGCCCATCAGGACGTAGACGTGGTGATCGTGATTAGTCGTGCTCAAAGGGTGTCCCTCAGTCAATTGTTACGGGTAACAGTTATCGGTAACATTGTCCTGCTGGGGCAAAAGAGAAGCAATATCCAAACGTGCGCGAAGTGAATAAGTGTGAGCTACTTCAAATTTGTCAGTTCAAATAGATCCACCCGGTGACAAGGTGAAACCTAAATCTAACATTTTCGGGGTCACCGTCTCGCCACGAATGCGCGCCAGCAGGCGTTCTGCGCCAATACGGCCCATACGTTCACGCGGCGTCAGGACGCTCGCCAGACGCGGCTCCATCACCTGGCCAATATCGTGGCCGTGGAAACCGGCGATCGCCATATCATCAGGGATCTTCAGCCCCAGACGCTGACACTCAAATGCTGCGCCGACCGCAAGGTCATCGTTGGTACAGAAAATACCGTCCAGTTGCGGATACTCGCGTCGTGCCTGACGCATCAGCTCAATACCCGACGTATAGGAAGAGGACTGCTCCACCATCACGCTGTACGGGGTTAAGTTCGCGTCGAGCATCGCCTGTTCGTATCCCTTCTGTTTGATGATAGTACGTTCATCAAGACGCGCACCCAGATAGGCGATATGACGATGCCCGCGGGCGATAATGGCCGCCGTCATCTGACGCGCCGCTTCGAAGTTATCAAACCCCACGGCGATGTCGAGGCACGGCGACTGGCTGTCCATCAGCTCCACGACTGGGATACCGGCCACTTCAATCATTTTGAGCGTGCGGGCAGTGTGGGTTCGTTCGGTTAAAATCAGGCCGTCAATGTTCCAGGAAAGCATCGATTCAAGACGTTCCTCTTCGAGTTCCGGCTTGTACCCGTAGTGGGCGAGCATGGTCTGGTAGCCAAACGCATCGGTAACGCTTTCGATTCCACGTAGTACTTCGGCGAAAACCTGGTTGGTCAAAGAAGGAAGCAGAACGCCCACCGCGCGGCTGGTCGCATTGGAGAGAATATCGGGCGCGCGGTTGGGGATATAACCCAGTTCATCAAGGGCAGCGGCAATCTTGCCACGTAACGCCACGGAAACCTGTTCCGGGTTACGTAAAAAACGGCTGACCGTCATTTTGGTCACACCGACGCGATCGGCGACATCCTGAAGTACGGGGCGTTTCTTTTTCATCGTCCTGAGAAATCTTGAAGTGAGAGATTTGCTCAGTTTACCACGGACAAAGCCCATCCTTCCCCTGTCAAAGGGAAGGATGGGGATTTATTTATGTTTTATTACACCGGCGGCAGGTCAAACAGCAGAATTTCGCTTTCGCTGTCGGCGTGCACGGAGATCGCCTGCTCGTCCCAGATGGCCAGACCATCGGCGGTTGTCGCTTTGGTCCCGTTGATGGACACGTCGCCTTTCACCACCTGGATCCAGACGCGGCGGTTAGCGGCAATCTGATGCACGGACTGTTCATCTTTCGCCAGCGCCCAGCGGTACAGCTCCATATCCTGATGCACTTTCAGGGAGCCTTCACGCGCATCCGGGGAGAGCACCAGTTGTTTACCCTGTTTGGCGTCGAAGCGGCGCTGCTCGTAGCGCGGCGTGATGCCGGTCTCTTCTGGAATGATCCAGATTTGATACAGGTGCAGTTTTTCCGTTTTGCTTGGGTTGTACTCAGAGTGACGCACCCCGGTACCCGCGCTCATAATCTGGAACTCGCCCGCCGGAACCTGCTCTTTGTTGCCCATGCTGTCCTGGTGCTCAACCGCGCCTTCCAGCACATAGGTCAGGATTTCCATGTCTTTGTGCGGGTGGGTACCAAAGCCCTGGCCTGCATCAATCACGTCGTCGTTAATCACGCGCAGTGCGGAGAAGCCCATGAAGTTCGGGTCGTAGTAGTCGGCAAACGAGAATGAATGCCATGAGTCCAGCCAGCCATGATTCGCGTGACCACGTTCGTTTGCTTTGCGTAAGTAGATCATTGTTTTCACCCTCAGTTCGTTTCGATGGAGTAAGTGTGGACGCAAACGGCCTGGGATCATAGAGGGTGAAAATTGACTCCTCTGTTCAAAAATTGTGAACAAGTGCAGAGGAGCCGTTTTTGCTTATTTTGCGAGGGTTATCGTGGCAGGAGAAGCCTGTTCGAAGGCCCGTTCAAGGATTTCAAGGTTGGTCAGAACGTCAGATTCCTTGACGTAATTCGCCGTGCCGTTTGTGAGGGTCTCAAACAGCGCATCATAGACGCGGCCATAGTCGCCGGTTTCCGGCTTCAGCGTTTCTTTGACCGTCACGCCCTCGTCGTTCACATACTCCAGCACGCCCACGGAATCGTCCGCGGCAAAGCCTGGCTCACCCGGCATGATATTGGCCTTCAGGCTGGTCTCCTGCTGGTCAATGCCGTATTTGATAAACGAACCTTTAGTGCCGTGAACGATAAATTTCGGGTAGTCGATTTTCACCAGATGGCTGGTTTTGACGATGGCCTTCAGGTCGCCGTAGAACAGCTGGGCTTCGAAGGTATCGTCCGGGTTGGCTTTATTGCGCAGGCTGCGAATGTCATACGCCACGTGGTCCGGGCGGCCAAACAGGGAGATGATCTGGTCCATGGTGTGCACGCCCAGACCATAGAACGAACCATCCTGCGGCAGTCCGGGTTGCGTTTCCGCCACCGGACGGTAGTAATCGAAGTGACTTTCGATTTCCACGATGTTGCCGAGCTTGCCGCTTTCAATCGCTTTTTTCGCCGTCAGGAAGCAGCTGTCAAAGCGACGGTTCTGATACGGCGTGACGGTCAGGCCTTTGCTTTTCGCCAGCGCGAACAGCTCTTTCGCTTCGGCAATAGTCGGGGTGAACGGCTTTTCTACCAGCACGTTTTTACCCGCATTGAGCGCGCGTTTGGCATAGTCAAAATGGCTGTCGGCATGGGTGCAGACAACCACCAGCTTCACCTGCGGGTCGTTAAGCACCTCATCGAGATCGCTGGTGAAGTGGATGTGGGAATACTGCGGAGATTGCTCTTCCGGCTTCGCGCGGCGGCGGTAGATATGGGCCACATGCCAGCTGTCTTTGCGGTTAAGGACATACGGCAGGTGATAGCGGGTCGTACTTTTACCAAATCCAATAAATGCGCAATGTAGTGTCATAGCTCAGTCCTTTTGGAAGGTTACTGAGTCTAACCATAACAAAAAAAAGCCAGCTAAAAGCTGGCTAAAGTAATACTGGAAGCAATGTGAGCAATGTCGTGCTTTCAGGTTCCCGTAGGGGTCTTCCTGAATGCAAAGCAATAATAATCATTCTCATTCGCACTTGTCCAATACTTTTTGCAAAAAATAGCGGTTGACTCAAATTTTAAAGTCATTGATGTTGGAAGGGACGTTTAACTGACTGAGGAACAAGGAATGAGTGAGATAGTGATACGCCATGCGGAACCGAAAGATTATGACGCCATTCGTCAGATCCACGCCCAACCGGAGGTGTACCACAACACACTACAGGTTCCTCATCCGTCTGAGCAAATGTGGCAAGAACGACTCACCGACCAGCCCGGCATTAAGCAACTGGTCGCCTGTATAGACGGTAATGTCGCCGGGCATCTGTGCATCGCCGTCGCGCAACGCCCACGCCGCAGCCATGTGGCTGATTTTGGGATTTGTGTCGGCGCGCAGTGGCAAAACCGGGGCGTTGCCAGCGCGCTGATGCGCACCATGATTGATATGTGCGATAACTGGCTGCGCGTTGACCGCATTGAGCTGACGGTGTTTGTCGATAACGAGCCGGCGATTGCGGTGTACAAAAAATACGGGTTCGAAATTGAAGGCACCGGCAAGCGCTATGCCCTGCGCAACGGCGAATATGTGGACGCGTATTTTATGGCGAGAATGAAGAAGTAGTGATTTGCCGGGTGGCGGCTTCGCCTTACCCGGCCTACGTTCGTGCAGTTGTAGGCCCGGTAAGCGCAGCGCCACCGGGCAATACATCAATACCCCGCCGTCAAATCATCCACCGAACGCGGATCTGATGCGCCAAACAGCGCTCCGTCCGGCCCCACCATAATGCTCTGGGTGCTACCCATCGCCTCTTTCACCACCACCTTCTGCCCACGCTGCTCAAGCAGTTTAATGGTGTCCGGGCTAAAGCCCTTCTCGACGCGCAGCTCGTCCGGCAACCACTGGTGGTGGAATCGCGGGGCGTTGGTGGCTTCGGCGACGTTCATCCCAAAGTCGATGCTGTTCACCACCATCTGCAATACGGTGGTGATAATCCGGCTGCCGCCCGGGCTACCGGTTACCAGCCAGGTTTTGCCCTCTTTCACCACGATGGTGGGCGACATGGACGACAGCGGGCGTTTCTTCGGCCCTACCGCGTTCGCATCGCCGCCGACCAGCCCGTAGACGTTCGGCACGCCCGGCTTGGCAGAGAAGTCATCCATCTCGTTATTCAGCAGAATGCCGCTGTTACCCGCCACAATCCCGGTGCCGAAGGTCGTGTTGAGCGTATAGGTCACCGCCACCGCGTTACCGTCTTTATCCACCACCGAGAAGTGGGTGGTCTGGTTGCTTTCATACGGCGCCAGCTTGCCGGGGCGGATCTCGCTCGACGGCTTAGCCTTGTTGATGTCGATCTGATCGGAAATAGATTTGGCATACGCCTTGTTGGTCAGCGCCTGCCACGGTACCTTCACGAAGTCCGGATCGCCGAGATATTCCGAGCGGTCGGCGTAGGCGCGTTTTTCCGCTTCCGCCATCACCTGCATGGCATCCGCACTGCCGAAGCCGAACTTGTGCATATCGAAGTTTTCAAGAATGTTGAGGATCTGCACGATGTGAATGCCCCCGGAAGACGGTGGCGGCATGGAGAAGACCTCGTAGCCGCGGTAGGTGCCGCTAATCGGCTCGCGTTCCACCGCCTTGTAGTCCGCCAGATCCGCTTTGGTGATAAGACCGCCGTTCTTCTGCATCTCTTGCGCAATCTGGTCGGCAATCGCCCCTTTGTAGAAGGCGTCAGGACCGTGCTCGGCAATCAGCTCCAGGCTTTTAGCGAGGTTCTTCTGCACCAGCTTATCGCCCTTCTTCAGCGGTTCACCGTCTTTCCAGAAGATGGCCTTGCTGTTTTCGTGATTCGGAATCACTTCGCTGCCGTAGGTTTTGAGGTCGTCTGCCAGCGCGTCATTCACCACAAAGCCCTCCCGCGCCAGCTTGATAGCAGGCTGCACCACCTTGTTCAGCGGCATCGTGCCGTATTTTTCCAGCGCCAGCGAGAAGCCCGCAACGGTGCCCGGCGTGCCGGACGCGAGATGCGAGGTCAGGGATTTTTTACTGTCCGGGTTGCCCTGGTCATCGAGGAACATGTCCCGTGACGCCTGAGAAGGTGCCATTTCACGGAAGTCGATGGCGGTGGTTTTCCCGTCTTTGGTACGCAGCATCATAAAGCCACCGCCGCCCAGGTTCCCCGCCTGCGGGTGCGTCACCGCCAGCGCGTAGCCGACGGCGACCGCCGCATCCACCGCGTTACCGCCCTGCCTGAGAATATCGACGCCCACGCGGGTCGCCAGCGCATCCACGGATGCCACCATGCCGTGGGTTGCCCGCACGGGATGAAAAACATCTTCCTCCACGCCGTAAGAGACCGGAGGCGCCGCGGGCGGGTTGGCCGCCACGCTAAATGTACCGCCTGCCATCAGCGCGGCGAGGGCGACCCAGCGCAAAAACGTTGGTTTCATCATTATTGTTCTCCAGGTGAAGGGATCCATATTCCCCGCTTAAGCCTGGTTCACAACTCCTAAAAAATCATCGTCATGGTGAAATCAGGGTAAACTTAAGAGAGACCTCAACAGGAGGAAATGACAATGAAACGCTTATTGATTCTTACGGCGCTGATCCCCTTTGCCGCGCTCGCACAGCCACTCAACACCATGAATAACCCGAACCAGCAGGGGTATGTCATCCCGAGCCAGCAGCGTATGCAGACCGAGATGATGAGCCAGCAACAGCAGCAAAAAGGGATGCTGAATCAGCAACTGAGAACACAGACCCAGATGCAGCAGCAAAGCCTGCAAAATCAGATGAACGCCAACACCCAGCGCGTGCAGCAGGGGCAGGTGCGCGAGCAGCCGCTGCCGAATAAAAACGGTGGAATGTTAGGTGGGATGACCTCGTCAGGCAGCGGACAGCAGCATATGCTGCCGCCGCAGTCGAATGGCAGTATGCTTAATCCGCAGAACTAAAGTCCGGGCCGATCAGGTCAATCGCATCGGTACAGATGCTGTCCACGCCCCAGCGCAGCAGTTCGGCCGCACGCTGGGGTTTATTGACGGTGTAAACCAGAATACGCAGACCCGCGTCTTTTAGCATCTTCACCCGCGCCTCATCCAGCAGCTTGTGATTAAGATGAATAGAGACACACGCTAAGCGCGTCGTTAGCTCGCGCCAGTCCTCGCGCCACTCGTCCAGCAGCAGCCCGAGCGGCAGTTCCGGCGCTGCGGCCTGCGCGGCCTCCAGCGCATCGATTTCAAATGATGACAGCAGCGGCGCGGTCATCCCCTCCCACAACTCGCGCGCGGCAAGGGCAATGACTTTGCCCGTCAGCGGCCCGGTGCCAGTGGTCGGTTTAATTTCAATATTGGCCATCATGCCATGCTGGCGACAGCGATCGGCCACTTCCGCCAGCAGCGGCAGCGGTTCGCCTTTGAATTCGCCGCTGTACCAGCTTCCGGCGTCGACTTTCAGCAGATCGCGCCACGGCAGCTCGCCCGCGACGCCCCAGCCGTTGCTGGTGCGTTCGAGGTTATCGTCATGCAGCAGGAAAATCTCGCCGTCTTTCGACAGCTTGGCGTCGAACTCGATCATCGTGTGGCCGTAGCGCGCGCCAACGTCGATCGCCGCCAGGGTATTCTCCGGCGCCAGCTTACCGCCGCCCCGGTGGGCGACGACATGGGGATAAGGCCAGTTGCTCATACTCGTTGTCCTGTTTCACCGTCAAACAGGTGCAGATGATTTTCCGGCAGGTGTAGCCACAGCGTACTGCCTGCTTTAGGGCGCTCCTGATGTGCCAGCCGCACCACCATTTTTTGTTCGCCCCAGCGCCCGTGCGCCAGGTTATCTGCACCCAACATCTCCAGCGTGTCCATCACCAGCGGCACGCCGCCTTCCGCCTGAGTGGTTAAACCGATATGTTCCGGGCGGATACCGAGCGTCATCTTACGCCCGGCGTAGCCACGATAGTACCAGTTGATCGGCAATGCCATCCCGCTTTCCAGCTCAAAGTGCGAGCCCGCGCTGCTGATGCGCCCTTCCAGCAGGTTCATCGCCGGGCTGCCGATAAAGCTCGCCACGAAACGGGTGGCCGGTTTCTCGTAGACTTCCACCGGGGTACCAATCTGCTCGGCAACGCCTTTGTTCATCACCATCACGCGCTGGGCGAGGGTCATGGCTTCGACCTGATCGTGGGTAACGTACAGCGATGTGGTTTTCAGACGACGGTGCAATTGCTGCAGCTCAAGACGCATCTGCACGCGCAGCTTGGCGTCGAGGTTAGACAGCGGCTCGTCGAACAGGAATACCGCCGGGTCGCGCACGATGGCGCGCCCCATCGCTACGCGCTGGCGCTGGCCACCGGAGAGCTCGCGCGGGCGGCGCTTGAGCAGGCCGTCCAGTTCCAGAATACGGGCGGCTTCTTTCACGCGCTCCTCAATATGGCCTTTGCCCATGCCGCGGATTTTCAGCCCCCAGGCCATGTTCTCTTCCACGCTCATGTGCGGATAGAGAGCGTAGTTCTGGAAGACCATCGCGATGCCTCTGTCTTTCGGCTCCATCTCGGTGACGCGCTGGCGGTCAATCCAGATATCCCCGGAGGTCACGCGCTCCAGCCCCGCCACCATGCGCAGCAGGGTGGATTTGCCACAGCCGGACGGGCCGACCATCACGATAAACTCCCCGTCCGCCACGTCGAGCGTGAGCGGCTGAATCACCTGGGTTTTGCTGTCCCAGCTTTTGGTTACTGCCTGAAGTTTTAAACTTGCCATCTTATTTCTCGCTATCGACCAGGCCGCGGACAAACGCGCGCTGCATGGCTAAAACAATGACTACGGGTGGGATAAGGGTAAGCAGCATCGCCGCCATCACCTGGTTCCAGAGGGTGGTGCCTTCGCCGGTGGCAATCATGCCTTTAATGCCCGCCACGGCGGTGCCGAGATTGACGTCCTGAATAATCAGCAGCGGCCACAGGTACTGGTTCCAGCCGTAGATAAAGGTGATCACAAACAGCGCCGCAAGGTTGGTTTTCGACAGCGGCAGCACGATGTCGCGGAAGAAACGCATCGGCGATGCGCCATCAATGCGCGCCGCTTCAATCAGCTCGTCCGGCAGGGTCATAAAGAACTGGCGAAACAGGAATGTGGCGGTCGCCGAGGCCATCAGCGGCAGGGTCAAGCCCGCGTAGCTGTCGAGCATCTTCAGGTTGGCGATCACTTCCACCGTAGGGAAGATACGCACCTCCACCGGCAACATCAGGGTGATAAAAATCATCCAGAAAAACAGGTTGCGCAGCGGAAAACGGAACCAGACGATGGCGAAGGCCGAGAGCATCGACACCGTAATTTTGCCGACCGTAATGCCGAACGCCATGATGAAGCTGTTGAGCATCATCAGCCAGAACGGCGCGCTGTTGGCGCCCACGCCCAGGGTCCAGATGGTCTTCATATTCTCGAACAAATGTGTGCCTGGGATCAGCGTCATCGGCGTGTCGAACACCGCTTTGGTGTCCAGCGTGGCGGCGACAAAGGCCACGTACAGCGGGAAGAGGATGACGATAATCCCCAGAATCAGCATGGTATGGCTGAAAATCGTCAGCCCGCGACGGTTCTCAATCATTGGTAGCGCACCTTACTTTCGACATAACGGAACTGCACCACCGTGAGGATGATGACGAGGAACATCAGCACCACCGACTGCGCGGCGGAGGCGGAGAGATCCAGCCCGGCGAAACCTTCGCGGTAGATCTTGTAGATAAGCGTCGTTGTCGCCTGCACCGGGCCGCCTGCGGTCGCCGCATCGATTACCGGGAAGGTGTCGAAGAAGGCGTACACGAGGTTAACCACCAGCAGGAAGAAGCTCACCGGGGCGATCAGCGGCAGCGACAGTCTGAAGAAGCGACGAATCGGCCCTGCGCCATCAATCGCGGCGGCTTCCACCAGCGAACGGGGAATGGACTGCAGCGCGGCAAAGAAGAACAGGAAGTTATAGCTGATCTGCTTCCACACTGAGGCAAACACCACCAGGAACATGGCCTGACCGCTGTTCTGGGCGTGGTTCCAGTCGTAGCCGAACTCTGCCAGGAAATGGGTAATCAACCCTCGCCCCGGGTTAAACAGGAAAATCCACAGTACGGCGGCGACGGCGGGTGCCACGGCGTACGGCAGCAGCATCAGGGTCTGATAAATACGACTGCCGCGCACCACGTAGTCCACCAGCGCGGCGAAAAACAGCGAGGCGACAAGGCCGCTGACGGTGACCAGCGCGCTGAACTTCATCGTCGTCCAGAAGGCGTCCAGGTAGTAGCTGTCATGGAACAGCGCGGTAAAGTTGTCCAGCCCGACAAACTGGCTGGAGAGCCCAAACGGATCGACGCTTTGTACCGAGTACCACAGCGCTTCGCCCGCAGGCCAGATAAAGAAGATAACGGTGATGACCAGCTGAGGCGCGACCAACAGGTACGGCAGCCAGCGGGAACGGAACACCGGACGGGATGATGACATAGGTTAGCTCTGTAGGTATTCACCCCTCACCCTAACCCTCTCCCCAGAGGGGAGAGGGA
>NZ_JBLKCH010000012.1:26529-52163 GCF_047531125.1 Enterobacter sp. HK-058-C-ECC | reverse complement strand
CGGTTTTCTCCCTCGCCCCTTTGGGGAGAGGGCCGGGGTGAGGGGCAGGTTTGAATTACGATTTCGTCGACTGCTCAAAGCGGCGCAGCAGCTGATTCCCGCGCTCTACTGCGGAATCCAGCGCCTGCTGTGGCGTTTTCTTCCCAGTCCACACGCTTTCCAGCTCTTCATCCACGATGGTGCGGATCTGCGGCATGTTGCCCAGGCGCAGGCCTTTGGTGAACGGCAACGGCGGCTTGTTCAGCATCTGACGCGTCGCGATATCCGCGCCCGGGTTCTTGCTGTAGAAGCCCTGCTCGCGGGTCAGGTCATACGCGGCTTTGGTGATCGGCAGGTAGCCGGTCTTCTGGTGCCATTCGGCGGCGTTTTCCGGCTTCGCCAGGAAGTCGAGGAATTCGGCCACGCCTTTATAGGTGCCCTTGTCTTTACCCTGCATCACCCACAGGCTTGCCCCGCCGATGATGGCGTTCTGCGGTGCGCCCTTCACGTCAGCGTCATACGGCATCATGCCCACGCCGTAGTTGAATTTGGCGTAGTGACGGATATCCGCCAGAGAGCCGGACGAGGCGGTGGTAATGGCGCAGTCGCCGTTGTAGAACTTCTCGGTGGATTCGTCTTTACGCCCGAAGTAGCTGAAGTCGCCCTTCTTGTTGAGTTCTTCCAGCAGCGCAATGTGCTTCACCTGCTCCGGCTTGTTGAACTCCAGTACCGCATCGGTGCCGTCGAAGCCGTTGTTTTTGGTCGCCACCGGCAGGCCGTGCCAGGCGCTGAAGTTTTCAATCTGGATCCAGCCCTGCCAGCCGCTGGCGTAGCCGCACTTCATCCCCGCCGCTTTCAGCTTCGCGGTGTATTCGGCCAGGTCCTGCCAGGTTTTTGGCGGCTGCTCCGGGTCTAAACCGGCTTTCCTGAAGGCGTCTTTGTTGTAGTACAGCACCGGCGTGGAGCTGTTAAACGGCTGAGACAGCAGATGTCCGGTTTTGGAATCGGTGTAGTAACCCGCTACGGTCGGCACAAACTGGGATTCATCAAAGTTGATACCCGCCTCTTTGAACACTTCATACACCGGCTTGATAGCTTTGGAGGCCATCATGGTGGCGGTGCCCACTTCATAAACCTGTAACAGTGCAGGCGCGTTGCCGGTACGGAAGGCGGCGATGCCCGCGCTCAGGCTCTGCTCGTAGTTACCTTTGTACACCGGCACAATTTTGTAATCCGGATGGGTGTCGTTGAAACGCTGCGCCAGGGAGTCAACCTCTTTACCCAACTCCCCTTCCATGGAATGCCAGAACGGAATGGTCGTCACAGCCATTGCGTTCGTCGCAAAAGCCAGACCCAGTGCCAGACCCAAAGCTGTGTGTCGTAACGATGTCATTGTCATCTCTCTTATTGTGCCGGATGCGCGATATCACGCGTTTTATGCTCGCGAGGTAACATGACATGCTCGAATGACAGAAAAATAACTGTTTGTTTACAGATAAGTGACAGTAAAGGGTCAGGGGGATGATGGTTGTGTGAAGGGGTGTAGCGGTTAAAAAAGCCGGGTGGCGGCTACGCCTTACCCGGCCTACTCGATCCCTGTAGGCCCGGTAAGCGTAAGCGCCACCGGGCGATACAGACGACTCAGCCGCCCAGATACGCGCTCCGCACCGCTTCGTTCGCCAGCAGCGCATCGCCGGTGTCTTCCAGCACCACGCGGCCGTTCTCCAGCACGTAGCCACGGTCAGCCAGCTTCAGCGCCTGGTTGGCGTTCTGCTCGACGAGGAAGATGGTCATCCCCTCTTTACGCAACTGCTCGATGGTGTCGAATATCTGCTGGATGATGATCGGCGCAAGACCGAGCGACGGCTCGTCCAGCAGCAGGAGACGCGGCTGGCTCATCAGCGCGCGGCCAATTGCCAGCATCTGCTGTTCACCGCCGGACATGGTGCCCGCACGCTGAATGCGACGCTCCCACAGGCGCGGGAAGAGTTCGTACACCCACTTGATGCGGGTCTGGTATTCATCGCGATGGGTGAAGAAACCGCCCATCGCCAGGTTCTCTTCCACCGTCATACGCGAGAAGACGCGACGCCCTTCCGGGACAATCGCCACCGCCTCACGCATGATTCTGGCCGTCTGCCAGTCGGTAATGTCTTTACCATCGAACACAATCCGCCCGCTGGTGGCGCGCGGGTCGCCGCACAGGGTGCCGAGCAGCGTGGTTTTGCCCGCGCCGTTGGCGCCAATCAGGGTCACGATTTCACCCTGATTGATATGCAGGCTGACATCGTGCAGCGCCTGGATCTTGCCGTAGTGTGCGTTGACCTTGTCGAACGTTAACATCGCTTTTTCCATCTTATGCCTCACCCAGGTATGCGCGGATCACGTCCGGGTTGTTGCGGATCTCTTCCGGCGTGCCGTTTGCCAGCGGCGTACCCTGGTTAACCACGTAGATACGGTCCGAAATGCCCATCACCAGCTTCATGTCGTGCTCAATCAGCAGAATGGTGGTGTCGTGGTGATCGCGCAGCTCGGCAATCAGCTCGTCCAGCTCTTTGGTCTCTTTCGGGTTGAGGCCCGCCGCCGGTTCGTCGAGCATCAGGATCTCCGGCTGGGTCACCATGCAGCGCACAATCTCCAGACGACGTTGGTCGCCGTAGGCCAGGTTGCTCGCCTGACGGTTGGCGTGCTGCAGCAGGCCAATGCGGTCGAGCCAGGTGGCGGCGCGATCGAGCGCTTCATCCTGGGCACGGCGGAAGGCCGGGGTTTTCAGCAGGCCGGAGAACAGCCCAGTTTTCAGCTGCTGATGCTGCGCGACCAACAGGTTCTCAATCACCGTCATCTCGCGGAACAGACGCACGTGCTGGAAGGTACGCACCACGCCCATGCGGGCAATCTGCTGGCCCGGCAGCCCTTCAAGATGCTTGTCGCGCAGCATGATGGTGCCGCCCGTCGGCTTGTAAAAACCGGTCAGGCAGTTAAAGACGGTGGTTTTCCCCGCGCCGTTCGGGCCAATCAGGGAGACAATCTCTTTCTTGTGCAGATCCAGTGACACATTGTTGACCGCCAGCAGGCCGCCAAAACGCATCATCAGACCGTTAACGGATAATAATGGCTGACTCATGCCTGCTCTCCTTTCGCTTGCCCGTTCTTCAGCTTCAGCTGTGGACGGGTCATCGGCAGCAAGCCCTGCGGACGCCAGATCATCATCAGCACCATCAAACCACCCAGCATTAACATGCTGTATTCGTTAAAGTCGCGCATCAGCTCGCGCGAGACCACCAGCAGGATGGCCGCGAGGATAACGGCAAACTGCGAGCCCATCCCGCCGAGCACCACAATCGCCAGCACAAAAGCGGATTCGGCAAAGGTGAACGATTCCGGGCTGACGAAGCCCTGACGCGCGGCAAACAGCGTCCCGGCGAAACCGGCAAACGCGGCGCTGATGGTGAACGCGGTCAGCTTGATGCGGGTCGGGTTCAGGCCCAGGGAACGGCAGGCAATCTCATCTTCGCGCAGCGCTTCCCACGCGCGGCCCAGCGGCATGCGCAGCAGGCGGTTAATCACGAACAGGGTGATCACTACCAGCAGCAACGCCACCAGATAGAGCCAGATGACACGGTCGGACGGGTCATACTTCACGCCGAAGAAGTTACTGAAGGTGTCCCAGCCGCCTTCGCGGGCGGTACGGCTGAACTCCAGGCCGAAGAAGGTTGGTTTCGGGATCTGGCTGATGCCGTTCGGGCCGCCGGTCACTTCGGTGTTGTTCAGCAGCAGGATACGGACGATTTCACCAAAGCCTAAGGTCACAATCGCCAGGTAGTCACCGCGCAGGCGCAGTACCGGGAAACCGAGCAGGAAGCCTGCCGCGGCTGAGACCAGCCCCGCCAGCGGCAGGCAGGTCCAGAAGCCGAGCCCGTAATAGTGGTTCAGCAGCGCGAAGGTGTAGGCGCCGATGGCGTAGAAGCCGCCGTAGCCCAGTACCAGCAGGCCAGAGAGCCCCACCACCACGTTCAGACCGAGACCGAGGATCACGTAGATCATGGTAAGGGTAGCGATATCCACGGTGCCACGAGAGACCACAAACGGCCACGCCACGGCAGCCACCAGCAGCGCCACGAGGAACAGCTTCTGCTTAACGGTAGACCCGTCGATGGCCGGCAGAACGAATTTCGGCCCGGAGACGTTTTTCAGCGACTTCTGGAACAGTGGACGCAACAGCTGGAACAGGAACACCACGGCAGTGCCGATAAATACCCACTGCCAGCGGATGTCGGGGGCGGCGTCCACCACCAGCTTCGTCCCGTCCAGACCTAACTGGACGCCCATAAAGACGCCTGCCAGCACGAAGAACATGGCGGCAGAGAGCAGCGCCATTGCAAAATGCATCGGTTTCATACTTTCTCTACCTCCGGACGGCCCAGAATGCCGGTAGGCATGACCAGCAGAACCAGAATCAGCAGGGCAAACGACACCACATCTTTATATTCCGTGCTCAGATACGCCGAGGAGAGCGCTTCCGCCACGCCCAGGATCAGGCCGCCAATCATCGCGCCCGGAATACTGCCGATACCGCCCAGCACCGCCGCGGTAAAGGCTTTCATCCCGGCCATAAAGCCGATGTACGGGTTGATCACGCCGTAGAACTGACCGAGCAGCACGCCCGCTACCGCCGCCATCGCGGCGCCAATCACGAAGGTCAGGGCAATCACGCGGTCGGTGTTGATGCCGAGCAGGCTCGCCATCTTCAGGTCTTCAGCGCAGGCGCGGCAGGCGCGTCCCATCCGTGAGTAGCGGATGAACAGCGTCAGGGCAAGCATTGCAATAAAGGTCACGACCCAGATAACCAGCTGCATGGTAGTGATAGAGGCCGCGAAGTTTTCACTGGCCCCCACAATCCACTGGCCGTTAAAGAGGCTTGGCAGCGCCACGTCGCGCGAGCCTTCGGTCAGGCTGACGTAGTTTTGCAGGAAGATCGACATCCCGATGGCGGAAATCAGCGCAATCAGGCGTTTGGAGCTGCGCACCGGCCGGTAGGCCACGCGCTCGATGCTCCAGCCGTAGGCGCTGGCAATCACAATCGCGCCGACAAACCCGGCGGCGACCAGTAGCCAGCTGCTGTCGATGCCCATCATCATCAGGGCGGCGATAATCATAAAGGAGACATAGCTACCGATCATGTAGACCTCGCCGTGGGCGAAGTTAATCATGCCGATAATGCCGTAAACCATCGTATAGCCGATGGCAATCAGCGCATAGGTGCTTCCCAGCGTGACGCCGTTAAACATCTGCTGCAGGAAATAGAGAAACTGCTCGGACATATGCAAACCTTTTTATACCCGCCCGTCAGTCCGGGCGGTGGGATAATTATTTGGCGGCCGAGGATGACCCGTCGGCGTGCCACTTAAAGACACCAAACTCAAATCCCTTCAGATCGCCTTTCTCATCCCAGTTCAGCGGCCCAATCACGGTGTTCGCCCCGTGTGCTTTTAAATCTTTCACCAGATCCAGCGGTTCTTTGCTGCCGGTACGATCCAGCGCGGTGGCCAGAGACTGCACGGCGGCGTAGGTGATCCAGACGTACGGACCACTCGGATCTTTCTTCTGCGCCTTGAGCGCGTCCACGATAGCCTTGTTGGCCGGATCCTGGTCATAGCGTTTTGGCATCGTCACCAGCATGCCTTCGGCAGAATCCCCGGCGATGTTGGACAGGGAGGCATTGCCCACACCCTCTGGCCCCATAAACTGGGTCTTCAGACCGGTGGCGCGCGCCTGACGCAGCATCTGCCCCATCTCCGGGTAGTAGCCGCCGTAGTAAACAAAGTCGATATTCTCTTTTTGCAGACGAGCGATCAGCGCGGAGAAGTCTTTCTCACCGGCGGTAATCCCGTCGAAGAAGACGATGTTTGCGCCGCCTTTTTTCAGGCCGTCCTGAACGGAGCGCGCCAGGCCTTCACCGTACTGCTGCTTGTCATGAATAATGGCGATACGCTGCGGCTTGACGGTTTCAAGGATGTATTTGGCGGCGGTTGGCCCCTGAGAGGAGTCCAGCCCGGCGGTACGCATGATGTGCTGATAGCCGCGCTGGGTCAGTTCCGGGTTAGTCGCACCGGGGGTGATCATCAGAATGCCTTCGTCTTCGTAGATATCAGACGCGGGCTGGGTGGACGACGAGCACAGGTGGCCGATCACATACTGGATGCCATCGTTGACGATTTTGTTAGCGACCGCGACGGCCTGTTTCGGATCGCAGGCGTCGTCATATTCTACGCCCACCAGCTTGTCGCCTTTGATGCCGCCCTTAGCGTTGATGTCTTTGATGGCCTGGCGCGCACCGTTGAACTCCATGTCACCCCACTGGGCAACAGGGCCGGACATCGCACCCACTACCGCAACTTTAATGTCCTCCGCCATGGCGGCATGCGAGATCGACAGTGCGACCATCCCCGCGATTAACGTCTTCGCGTTCCTTTTCATCTCTGAATCCCCATTCGTGATGTCGTGTTTATATTTTGTTTTATTATGGTTAAAAAGCATTCTGTACTTTTAATGAACAACGCTATTTTTACCAGTGCCTTTAATGGTTTAGCGCAGGTTTTTGTCAAAAACCAGACTAAAATCTCTATTTTTCAGGCTATTAAGCAAAGATAATATTCTGAAATCAGGCAGAGATAAACAACTAAAAGTGCAGTTTGCAGCATAAAATAACGGCACAAAGCGCCGAATAAATCACTACCCATCAGGTTAAAATTCTGCGTATTTTTCGATCCATGTGTTTTCAAACTGCCCAACGCGTTGCCAAAAAACTAATCACCTGGCGAATGAGAATAAAAAGAGGAAGCCCCTGAGTGAATAAATTGAGTACACTGCCTCTACTCAATTTGATTTGGACAAGTAGCTAATGAAACTGACTATCGTGCGTCTGGTGACCTTTAGCGACCAGGATCATATCGACCTGGGCAAGATCTGGCCGGAATATTCCCCTTCGTCGCTACGCGTGGATGAGACCCACCGCATTTATGCCGCGCGTTTTAACGAGCGCCTGCTGGCAGCGGTTCGCGTCACCCTGAGCGGTACAGAAGGGGCGCTGGACTCGCTGCGCGTACGTGACGTCACCCGTCGTCGCGGCGTGGGACAGTATTTAATTGAAGAAGTGATCCGCGAAAACCCGAGCGTGACCTCCTGGTGGATGGCCGACGTGGGCGTGGAAGACCGCGACGTGATGGCGGCGTTTATGCAGGCGTTAGGCTTTACGGCGCAGGAGAGCGGGTGGGAGAAGCGCTAAAAGAAAGCCGGGTGGCCGCTGCGCCTTACCCGGCCTACGAGGTGCTGTGCGGTCTGATGCCCTCACCCCGGCCCTCTCCCACGGGGAGAGGGCGCAAACACTAAAATGGCAACCTTACGGTTGCCATTTGCGTTTATTTTGCGTCGGTCGCCGTGCCGTTAGCATGCCAGTCAAACACGCCGAACTCGAAGCCCTTCAGGTCGCCCTTCGCGTCCCAGGAAAGAGGCCCCATGACGGTCTCAACCGTGTTCGCTTTCAGCCAGGTGGCAATCTCAGCCGGATCGGCTGACTGGTTCAGGCCTGCCTGCAGAGACTGCAGCGCCGCATAGGTGGTCCAGACGAACGCGCCGCTTGGATCCTGTTTCTTCGCCTTGATGGCATCTACGATAGGTTTGTTCGCAGGGACCTGGTCGTAGTTCTTCGGTTTGGTCACCAGCAGGCCTTCAGCGGATTCACCTGCGATGTTAGACAGAGAAACGTTCGCCACCCCTTCCGGGCCCATGAACTGGGTTTTCAGACCCGCTGCGCGCGCCTGGCGCAGGATCTGGCCCATTTCCGGGTGGTAGCCGCCGTAGTATACGAAGTCGATATTCTCTTTCTTCAGACGCGCCACCAGGGTGGAGAAGTCTTTCTCACCGGCGGTGATCCCGTCGAAGAACACCACATCGGCATTGGCTTTCTTGAGGTTGTCCTGCACTGAACGCGCCAGACCTTCACCGTACTGCTGCTTGTCATGAACGATGGCAATGCGCTTCGGCTTCACTTTTTCAACGATGTATTTCGCCGCGGTTGGGCCCTGGTCAGAGTCCAGACCGGTGGTGCGCAGGGTCAGCTTGTAGCCGCGCGCGGTCAGCTCCGGTGCGGTCGCAGCCGGGGTGATCATCAGGATACCTTCGTCTTCGTAGATGTCAGACGCGGGCTGAGTAGAAGAAGAGCACAGGTGACCGATAACGTATTTGATCCCGTCGTTCACCACTTTGTTCGCGACCGCGACCGCTTGTTTCGGGTCACAGGCATCATCATATTTTACGATCTGCAGTTTTTCGCCCTTAATACCGCCTTTGGCATTAATGTCTGCAACCGCCTGTTCTGCGCCAGTAAACTCCTGGTCGCCGTACTGCGCTACCGGTCCGGACATGGCGCCAACCACAGCCACTTTAATGTCTGCCTGTGCCATGGTGCTGAATGCCAACGCGATACATCCTGCCAGTAACGCTTTACCCTTCATGTTCATCCTGAGATTCCCCATTATTATGGTTATTACGATTGTTGTGATGTTGTTGTGCAGCGCTTTATGTCATTTATAGGTGTGCTGTTCGCGCTTTTTCAGCATACTCTGCTAAAACATACCCGATTTTTATGATTTTGGAATAGCTAATTTGAAATGAATATATGATAGGCCCGGCAGGGATTTTCGCCGGGCATATGGCTTTAACGTGTCAGCGAGGCGGAGATAATGTCCAGCGCTTTACGGAACTGCACTTCGGGAATCGTCAGCGGATACAGGAAACGAATGACGTTGCCGTAGACGCCGCAGCTCAGAAGAAGCAGCCCTTCCTGCAACGCCCGCTCCTGCATCTGGCGGGTAAATTCCGGCGAAGGCTGGCCCGTTTGCGGGTCGTTAAACTCCACCGCCACCATCGACCCCTGGGCGCGAATATCCGCGATATACGGGCAGTGTTCCTTCGCCTTGTTCAGCACTTCCACCAGGTGATGGCCCAGATGCGCCGAGCGCGTGCAGAGATTTTCCTCATCAATCACGTCCAGTACGGCATGCGCCGCCGCAATCGCCAGCGGGTTACCTGCGTAGGTGCCACCCAGCCCGCCCGGCGCGGGCGCATCCATCACCTCAGCACGGCCCGACACCGCCGAGAGCGGCATCCCGCCCGCCAGGCTTTTCGCCATGGTGATCAGATCCGGTTTCACGCAGTGGTGTTCCATCGAGAACAGCTTGCCGGTGCGGGCGAAGCCGCTTTGCACCTCGTCGGCAATCAGCAAAATGCCGTGGGTATCGCACAGGGCGCGCAGCGCCTGCATAAAATCAGCAGGAGCAATGTTGAAGCCGCCCTCCCCCTGAACCGGTTCGAGAATGATCGCTGCGACCTGGTCAGGAGCAATATCCGCTTTAAAGATACGTTCCAGGCTTTTCAACGCCTCAGCGGTGCTGACGCCGTGCAGTTCATTCGGATACTGCGCGTGATACACCGAGCCGGGGAAGGGCCCAAAGCCGAGCTTGTAAGGCGCAACCTTGCCGGTCAGTGCCATGGTCATAAAGGTGCGGCCGTGGAACGCGCCGCCAAAGGTGATAAGGCCAGGACGTCTGGTAAAGGCGCGGGCAATTTTTACGGCGTTTTCCACCGCTTCTGCGCCCGTCGAGAAGAACGCCGTTTTCGCCGGGCCGTCAATGGGCACGCGTGCGTTGATGCGCTCGGCAAGCGCCACGTAGCCTTCGTACGGCACGATCTGGTACGCCGTGTGGGTAAAGGCGTGGAGTTGTTTTTCGATGGCGGAAATGACTTTGGGATGGCGATGGCCGGTATTCAGCACCGCGATACCGGCGGCGAAGTCGATGTACTCATTGCCCTCGACGTCCCACACCGTGGCGTTTTCTGCTTTATCGGCATAGAAGTTACACATCACGCCGATGCCGCGAGGCGTCGCCTGTAAACGCCGGTCGTTCAGTTCGTTGTTTTTCACCCTGTCCCCCTGAGAAAGTCGCCTGCTTAGCGCATCAGTAAGTGTTTGCCAGGGGGAGGGAATTCGCCAGAGCGGGCGCTAAAAAAACAAAACCCCCAGACTCTCATCCAGGGGTTCTCGGTGTACTTCGCGGAAATTACGCTTCGATAGCGGCGCGAAGTTTTTTCATGGCGTTCTTTTCAAGCTGACGGACACGTTCCGCAGAGACGCCGTAGCGGTCGGCCAGCTCCTGCAGCGTGGACTTGTTGTCTTCGTCCAGCCAGCGGGCGCGGATAATATCCTGGCTACGCTCGTCGAGGCCTTCCATCGCATAGCTCAGCTTGTTCGCGGCCTGATCTTCCCAGTTGTCCTCTTCGATGCCGTCAGCAAAGTTAGAGGTTTTATCCTGCAGATACAGAACCGGTGCCATTGGCTGGCTGTCGGATGCGTCGTCGTCGGAGGACATATCGAAGGTCATGTCCTGCGCGGCCATACGGGATTCCATCTCACGCACGTCTTTGCTGGATACGCCCAGCTCGCGCGCCACCATTTCCACTTCATCCTGATTGAACCAGCCCAGACGCTGCTTGGTTTTACGCAGGTTGAAGAACAGTTTGCGTTGCGCTTTTGTCGTGGCGACTTTCACGATACGCCAGTTGCGCAGCACGTATTCATGAATTTCTGCTTTGATCCAGTGTACGGCGAAGGAGACGAGTCGCACACCCACTTCCGGGTTAAAGCGACGCACAGCCTTCATCAGGCCGATGTTACCTTCCTGAATCAAGTCCGCCTGCGGCAGGCCATAGCCCGCATAATTACGAGCAATGTGAACAACAAAGCGCAGGTGAGACAGGATCAGCTTTTTCGCTGCTTCCAGATCGCCCTGGTAATGCAGCTTTTCAGCAAGCTCCTTTTCTTCCTCGGCCGTTAACATCGGCCAGGTGTTCGCAGCCCGGATGTAAGATTCCAGGTTACCAACAGGGGCTAAAGCTAAAGTTTGCATTTCTTTGGTCATTCATTCCTCTCAGTGTTTCTTCTGGTCCAGGTTGTCCCCGTCAGGCAACAACCATGCCAAAGCGTTTGAGCAACGAGATTAGCATTCACTCTTTTATCAGACAGTGATTTTATCCACAAGTTCCAGGTGCAACGGTGAATAAATTACGCACAAAATGTGACATGGAGATGATAACAGGGGAAGAGACAACAGGGACGCTTTCCCTGCAGAGCGAACATCTCGGTGCAGGGAAAGATTATATCACGCTTTTATTAGTCAGGAGTAAAGTGACGTAAATGTTGAACGGTTGCCAGCCACGCGGCTACCCACCCAATCATCGAACACACCAGCAGCAACAACAGGCACTCATCGAACCCTAAACCACTGATATCAAACCTGGTTCCGAAAACCTGCGCCACTTCAGTCACGGCAGAGGAAAGCCGCATCACCAAAATTTCTGACAATATCAGTGAAAGAAATGCGCCGGAAAAACCGAGCAGTGCGCCACCGTAAAGGAACGGTCGGAGGATGAAGCCATCCGTCGCACCAATCAGTTTCTGCACGTTGATGGTGTCGCGACGGGCGAAGATGCTCAGGCGAACGCTGTTGCCGATGACGAGGAAGACCGCCGCCACCATCAGCACGCCAATCATCGCCGCGACGCGGCCTACCAGCCCGGTCAGAGCAGAGAGACGCGCAAACCAGCTGTCATCCATGCGCACTTCATCAATGCCCTTAATGCGCGTGATGCGATCGCGCAGGGTGTTAAGCGAATCGGTCCCCTGGAAATCCAGCTTCGGGATCACCACCGCCACGGCGGGCAGCGGGTTCTCCTCGAGCATATCCAGCGCGCCGCCAAAGCCAGACCAGTTCCTGAACTCGCCCAGCGCGTCTTCACGTGAGAGATAATTGACCTTCTCCACGCCCTGCTCGGCCTGAATTTGCCCAACCACCTGCGCCGCCGCGTTATCGTCGAGCGCTTTATCCAGATAGACCGTGATCTGCGGAGACGGATAATACTGCGACGCCGCCTGGTTGACGTTTTTATAGACCATATAGCAGACGCTTGGCAGCGTGAGGGAGATGGCGATCACCATCACCGTCAGGAACGTCGCCAGCGGTTTGCTTTTCAGGTCCTGCAGCGCGCCGTGGAACGCGTAGCGCACCTGCTCGTTAAACACGTTGGTTTTACGGGAGGCTGGCTTTGGCGCGGCCTTCTGGCGCTTCGGCGCATTACGATTGCCGTCACCCCCGCCCTGCGGCTTACGGAAACGGTCAAACCGGTTCCCGAACTGCCGAATCTGGTTTATTGCATCACGCTTATTCACCGTGGCCTCCGTGCAAATGACCGTCGCTCAGGGTCAGCATGCGGTACGAACGACGGGATATCAGCCCGATGTCGTGCGTCGCCATCAATACGGTAACCCCCACGCGGTTAAACTCCTCAAACAGACGCAAAATCCCTTCTGACAGGGCATCGTCCAGGTTACCGGTCGGTTCATCCGCCAGCAGCACCGCAGGCTTGTTCACCACCGCACGGGCGATACCCACGCGCTGCTGTTCACCGCCGGAGAGCTGGATCGGGAAGTTCTTCGCTTTGTCCAGCAGCCCGACCTTATCCAGCGCCGCGGAAACGCGACGGCGGATATCATCATAGCTGGCGCCGGCAATAATCAGCGGAATGGCCACGTTATCGAAAACGGTGCGATCCATCAGCAGGTGGTGATCCTGGAAAATCATGCCGATCTGACGACGCAGGAACGGCACTTCGCGGTTTTTCAGGCGGCTGATCTCATGGCCGCCGAAAAAGATTTTCCCGGCGCTTGGCCGCTCGATCCCACAGATAAGCTTGAGCAGGGTACTTTTCCCCGCGCCGGAATGGCCGGTCAGGAATGCCATCTCGCCCGGCTGCAGGTGGAATGTGACCCCCTGCAGCGCTTGTCTCCCACCGAGATAGGCCTTGCTGACGTGTTCAAAGCGAATCATTGTTAGTCCTCTCGGGCAAATAATGCCTCAATAAAGTCGTCCGCCTTAAACGGACGTAAATCCTCAATACGCTCGCCCACACCGATGTAACGGATAGGAATGCCGAACTGGTCGGCCACGGAGAAGATCACCCCGCCTTTCGCGGTGCCGTCCAGTTTGGTCAGCGTGATCCCCGTCAGTCCTACCGCTTCATGGAACAGTTTTGCCTGGCTGATGGCGTTCTGTCCGGTGCTGGCATCAATGGTCAGCATAATTTCATGCGGTGCGTCTTCGTCCAGCTTCTTCATGACGCGAACGATTTTCTTCAGCTCTTCCATCAGGTGCGATTTATTCTGCAAACGCCCTGCGGTATCGGCAATCAGCACGTCCACGTTGCGCGCCTTCGCTGCCTGGATGGCGTCAAAGATCACGGACGCGGAATCCGCGCCGGTATGCTGAGCAATGACCGGGATGTTGTTGCGCTGGCCCCAGACCTGCAGCTGCTCAACCGCCGCCGCACGGAAGGTGTCGCCCGCCGCCAGCATCACCGATTTACCCTGCTGCTCGAACTGACGCGCCAGCTTGCCGATGGTGGTGGTTTTACCCACGCCGTTCACGCCGACCATCAGAATAACAAATGGCGTTTTGCCTTCAATATTAAGCGGTTCGTCAACTTTTGCGAGAATTTCACCCATCTCGTCTTTCAGCAGGCCGTACAGCGCTTCGGCGTCACGCAGCTGTTTGCGGCTCGCCCCTTCGGTCAGATTAGTGATGATCTTACGGGTGGTTTCGACACCCACGTCCGCAATCAGCAGTTGCTCTTCCAGCTCTTCAAACAGATCGTCGTCGATCTTCTTGCCGCGGAACAGACTGATAAATCCGGAACCTAAGTTTTCTTTGGTTTTAAGCAGGCTGCGCTTCAGGCGCGCGAAGAAACCCTCTTTGGTCGGTTTTTCCTGCTCCTGAACGGTCTCTTCTTCGGCCTGCTCTTCTACCGGCACAACGATAACCGCTTCTTCAGCGGCCTCGGCCGCCAGCGCCTGAGCTTCCAGCTCTTCGTCGGTCAGCTCTGGCTCAAGCGCCGCCTCTTCTTCCACCGCCTCAACGATTTCAACGGTTTCCGCTTCGGCCTGCCACTCTTCGGCAGACACCGCTTCGTCTTTGACCTCTTCCGGCAGCGGAAGCTCTTCGTGTTCGATAGCAGCCTGTGGTGCTTCGATAGCGGCTTCTACGACAACCGGCTCTGGCTTCTCGCTTTCCTGAACCTGTTCAGTGACCTCAACCACCTCTTCAGCAAAGGTTTCAACCTCTTCTTTGCTGTGCGCCGTCTCTTCCGCGTCGACAACCGCGGCGGTTTCTACAGGCGTTTCAGGCTGCGACGGCTCTTCAACGGCTTGTTGATCTTCGGTTTTCTGTTCTGTTTCTTGCTCTTTTTCACCGAAGCCCAGCCAGGAAAAGAAGCCACGTTTTTTTTGTTTTGCCATCTGCGACTACACTCCTCGCGGCGCTATATACATGGAAGCTAAAAAAATGATGAAATAGTCTAACACTTTACTTAATTGACATCACCGCCCGCAATCGCAGGCCAATTGTTAACAGAGCTTTCCTGAGATGAAGAAACCCAACCGCGCCCCGGCCGGTCAAATTCGTATTATCGGCGGTCAGTGGCGAGGCCGGAAATTACCGGTGCCGGACAGCCCCGGTTTACGCCCTACTACCGACCGCGTGCGCGAGACGCTGTTTAACTGGCTGGCCCCGTCAATGGTAGACGCCCGCTGCCTGGACTGCTTCGCCGGTAGCGGCGCGCTCGGGCTGGAAGCGCTGTCGCGCTATGCTGCCAGCGCCACGCTGCTGGAGATGGAGCGCGGCGTGGCGCAGACGCTGCAGCAAAATCTGGCGACGCTGAAAGCGAGCAATGCGAAAGTGGTGAACACCAACACGCTGAGCTTCCTCGCGCAAAAGGGCACGCCGCACACCGTGGTGTTTGTCGACCCGCCGTTCCGCAAGGGGCTGCTGGAGGAGACGTTATCCCTGCTGGAGCAAAACGGCTGGCTGGCGGATGACGCATTGATTTACGTGGAAAGCGAAGTGGAAAACGGTATACCGCCGGTTCCCGCCCACTGGGATCTGCACCGTGAAAAAGTCGCAGGTCAGGTTGCTTATCGTCTGTATCACCGTCAGGCACAAGGAGGATCCGATGCCGGTACTGATTAATCTGGGACGCTTGCTGATGCTGGGCGTCTGGGCGTTTTTGCTGCTCAACCTGGTGCACCCGTTCCCGCGTCCGATGAATATTTTCGTTAACGTCGCGCTGATTTTCACCTCGTTCATGCACGCCCTGCAGATGGTGATGCTGAAAAACGGTCTGCCGAAAGACGGCCCGCAGATGACGGGCTGGCAGCAGCTGCGCGTGTTTATTTTCGGCGTGTTTGAGCTGCTGGTGTGGATGAAGAAGTTTAAGGCGCAGGTGAAGAAGTAAGGTGCGCGCTATCGCCCGGTGGCGCTTCGCTTACCGGGCCTACGAAATCCTGTAGGCCGGGCAAACGCAGTGCCGCCCGGCGTTACCGCTCCGGTGCAAACCCTTCGAATCGCGACCCTTTGTAGCTCAGCGTTCCTTTCTCTCCCACCGTCAACTGGTGGTACTGCTGCGCCTCCAGGCGGAAGGTCATCTCGAGGCCGCCCGTTTCCGGCTTAAAGCTCGCTTCATAGCGCATTGTTGTGCCCGCAGGCGTCACCTGCTGCTGGCGCGAGCGGCGGTCATTGAGCGGTTTTTCGCGTTTGTTCGTCACCACCACGCGCTTTTGCATCAGCGGTGCGGCATCGTTATCCGCCTTCTCGCGGCGCTGCTGCACGAAGCGGAACGAGGCGGCAATGACGATAATCGCCACCACGATAATAAAAAACAGCGGCATCTTGCTCATTCTACAATCCCATCAGATTATGCGGAATTCAGGATACCCTGCCTTTCCCGCCATTGCCAAACGCCCGCCCGCGTCACTACACTGGATCAGAAACTGATTATTCAGACTTAACAGATACAGGGAGTTAATATGCTTTGGTCATTTATCGCTGTCTGTTTTTCCGCATGGCTTTATGTCGATGCGTCGTACCGTGGTCCCACCTGGCAGCGCTGGCTGTTTAAACCCGTCACGCTGTTGCTCCTGTTGCTGCTGGCCTGGCAAGCGCCGATGTTCAACGCCGTCAGCTATCTGGTGCTCGCCGGGCTGTGCGCCTCTCTGATTGGCGACGCCCTGACCCTGCTGCCGCGCCAGCGCCTGCTGTATGCCGTAGGGGCATTTTTCCTGTCGCATCTGCTGTATACCATCTACTTCGCCAGCCAGATGACGCTCTCTTTCTTCTGGCCGCTGCCGCTGGTCCTGCTGGTGATTGGCGCCCTGCTGATCGCGGTGATCTGGTCGCGTCTGGAAGAGATGCGTTTGCCGGTCTGCACGTTTATCGCCATGACCCTTGTGATGGTATGGCTGGCAGGTGAACTGTGGTTCTTCCGTCCGACCGCTCCGGCAATGTCCGCGTTCTTCGGCGCCGCGCTGCTGCTGATTGGGAATATCGTGTGGCTGGGCAGCCACTATCGCCGCCGTTTCCGGGCGGATAACGCGATTGCCGCCGCCTGTTACTTTGCCGGGCACTTCCTGATTGTGCGTTCGCTGTATATCTAAATAACGCTTGACTCTGGAGTCGACTCCAGAGTGTATGCTGCGGTTAATGAGAAAATTATCATTGCCGGAGACTGCCATGTCGACTCCAGAAACACCCAAAAAAGTTCCTCAATTCTCGGCGCTTAAGCTCAGTCCGGTTCCGCCGCAAGATGGCTGCTGCTGCGAAGGCACGTGCGAAACGCAAACGGAAATGCTGCCCGAAAGCGGCAACCGCTACAGCTGGGTCGTTAACGGCATGGACTGCGCCGCCTGCGCCCGTAAAGTAGAAAATGCGGTGAAACAGGTGCCGGGCGTCAGCCACGTTCAGGTGCTGTTCGCCACCGAAAAGCTGCTGGTTAGCGCCGAAAACGACGTCAGCAAACAGGTTGAAGCCGCGGTAAGCAAGGCGGGTTACAGCCTGCGTAGCGAAGCCGCGCCCGCGGAAAAAACGTCATCCCTGCGGGAAAACCTGCCGCTCATCACCCTCATCATCATGATGGCCCTGAGCTGGGGGCTGGAACAGATTAACCATCCGTTCGGCAACCTGGCGTTTATCGCCACCACGCTGGTCGGTCTGTTCCCGATTGCCCGTCAGGCGCTACGCCTGATGAAAAGCGGCAGCTGGTTTGCCATCGAAACGCTGATGAGCGTGGCGGCCATCGGCGCGCTGTTTATTGGCGCGACGGCAGAAGCGGCGATGGTGCTGCTGCTGTTCTTAATCGGTGAACGCCTTGAGGGCTGGGCAGCCAGCCGGGCGCGTAAAGGGGTCAGCGCGCTGATGGCGCTGAAGCCGGAAACCGCCACGCGCGTGGTAAACGGCACGCGAGAAACGGTCGCCATCACGACCCTTCGTCCGGGCGACGTGATTGAAGTCGCGGCAGGCGGACGCTTGCCTGCAGACGGTGCGCTGCTTACCGCCACCGCGAGCTTTGATGAAAGCGCCCTGACCGGCGAATCCATTCCGGTCGAACGTGAGGCGGGTGAAAAAGTGCCAGCAGGCGCCACCAGCGTCGACCGTCTGGTGCAGCTCACCGTGCTTTCCGAGCCGGGTGACAGCGCCATCGACCGCATCCTGAAGCTGATTGAAGAGGCCGAAGAGCGCCGCGCGCCGGTCGAACGCTTTATCGACCGCTTCAGCCGGATCTACACGCCCGCCATTATGCTGGTTGCCCTGCTGGTTACCGTCGTTCCGCCGCTGTTCTTTGGCGCGCCGTGGGAGGGGTGGATTTATAAAGGGCTGACGCTATTGCTGATCGGCTGTCCGTGCGCGCTGGTGATTTCCACCCCGGCGGCCATTACGTCCGGGCTGGCGGCTGCGGCACGTCGCGGGGCTCTGATTAAGGGCGGCGCGGCGCTGGAGCAGCTAAGCCAGGTCCAGCATATCGCCTTTGATAAAACCGGCACGCTAACCGTGGGCAAGCCGCAGGTGACCGGCGTCTATCCGCAGGACATCAGTGAAGATGAACTGCTGACCCTGGCCGCCGCCGTTGAGCAGGGGTCCACTCACCCGCTGGCGCAGGCGATTGTGCGAGAAGCGCAGTCGCGCGGGCTGAACATCCCTCCGGCAACTGCCCAGCGGGCGCTGGTCGGGACAGGGATTGAGGCCACCGTTGACGGTAAAAAGGTACTGATTGTCGCGGCGGGCAAGTCTTCTACGCCAGAGGTGGAGGCGTTAGAACAGACCGGACAAACTGTCGTGACCGTTATGCAGGACGGCACCGCAAAAGGGATGCTGGCGCTGCGCGATACCCTGCGCGATGACGCAAAAGAGGCCGTGGCAGCGCTCCATCAGCTGGGCGTGCAGGGCGTGATTCTCACCGGCGATAACCCGCGCGCGGCGGCAGCGATTGCCGGTGAGCTGGGGCTGGCGTTTAAAGCCGGATTGCTGCCGGCGGATAAGGTCAGCGCGGTGACGGAACTGAATGCTCAGGCGCCGCTGGCGATGGTCGGTGACGGGATTAACGATGCCCCGGCGATGAAAGCGTCCACCATCGGTATTGCGATGGGCAGCGGGACGGACGTGGCGCTGGAAACGGCTGACGCGGCGCTGACCCACAACCGCCTGACCGGGCTGGCGCAGATGATCGATCTTGCGCGCGCGACGCGGGCCAATATCCGTCAGAACATCGGCATCGCGCTGGGGCTGAAGGGGATTTTCCTGGTGACCACGCTGCTGGGCATGACCGGGCTGTGGCTGGCGGTGCTGGCGGATACCGGCGCGACGGTGCTGGTGACGGCGAACGCGCTCCGGCTGTTGCGTCGCCGGTAAAAAAACGCCCGGTGGCGCTGACGCTTACCGGGCCTACATATCCTGCTAAATCGTAGGCCGGGTAAGGCGAAGCCGCCACCCGGCTTTTTTTATATGAAGTAGCTCATCGCCAGCCCTAAAAACAGCACCAGACCGACGTAATTATTGTTCATAAACGCCTTGAAGCAGGCGTCGCGTTCGCGCTTCGCAATCAGCTTTTGCTGGTAGGCAAACAGCAGCCCCGCCACCAGCACGGACCAGTAAAATTCCCAGTTCAGCCCGTTCAGGCGACCGATCGCCACCATCAGCGCCAGTACCGCGACCTGCAGGATACCGATAATCAGCTTGTCCTGACGGCCAAAGAGGATGGCGGTGGATTTGATGCCAATTTTCAGGTCGTCATCGCGGTCAACCATCGCGTACTGCGTGTCGTACGCCACCGCCCAAAGTATGTTCGCCAGGAACATCAACCAGCAGCTGAGCGGTAAGGACTCACTAACCGCCGCAAACGCCATCGGAATCGACCAGCCAAACGCCGCCCCGAGCACCACCTGAGGCAGGTGGGTATAGCGCTTCATAAACGGATAAACCCAGGCCAGGGCCAGCGCCGCAACGGAAAGCAGGATGGTCATGGTGTTGAGGGTTAACACCAGCAGGAAAGAGAGTAGCACCAGAATGATGAACAGCACGCGGGCTTCTTTCCCGGTGACCTGCCCGCTGGGTAACGGACGACCGGCTGTACGCTTTACATGGCCGTCGAATTTACGATCGGCATAATCATTGACCACGCAGCCCGCCGCGCGCATCAGCCAGACGCCAGCCACGAACACGCCAAGGATCCACAGCGGCGGCACGCCCGGCGTGGCAAGCCACAGCGCCCATAGGGTCGGCCACAGTAGCAGTAACGCGCCAATCGGTTTATCGGTACGCATTAAGCGGTGATACGCCAACAGCTTATTCTGCGTCAGGCTCCACTCCATTTTTTCTTCCTCTTAGTACAACGGCGATGCCGGTAAAAAAAGCTCCGTCAGAATTAACGGCTTACCGCTCAGGCGAAGGCGGGAACGACGCCCCCACAGTTCGGCATCACGACCAATCTCAATAAAATCCCGGGTAAGCTCAGACGAGGTGAAAAGGTAACGCCCCAGCGGCGTTTTCCCCAGACGTTGCAGCGCCAGTTCTGGCCCGGAAAGGGTGGACTCGGGCACCACCGTCCGCCCGGCAAGCCACGGCTCGCCATCGGCACAAAGTAAAATTTCACGCAGCCAGTAACGTGGCTCGTGCGGCAGCAGCGGCAGCTCGTTGGCGATCTCATCGCCAGAGACAAACCCTTCCTGAATCAGGGTCACCGTGACCGTTTTTCCCTGCTGCTCAAAACGTTTCGTCATGGAGTCTTCCAGCAGCAACCAGTCCAGTTGCTGGGGATCAAGCGCAGGTATTTGGTCGAAATAGCGCAGCGCACGCAGTTGCGTTAGCGCAGGGTGTGACATGCCAGACTCTCCGATACATAACGTAATGGCATTGTATCGCAGAAACACGGATTGAGGGGGGCCAAACGTTATTTAACGATCACGATCGCAACAAGAGTGCAACAGCCCGGCGGAGACGAAAAAAAGTGCGCCCACTCAGGCGCACCAAACGACTAACAAATCAGCACTGCGGGGAAACGGTTACCCCTTGCCTTTTACACTGCTGATAAAGGTGGAACGGGCAGTGGTTGAACCTAAACGTTCGGCTTCATCAAGCAGTTTCAGCGCTTTATCGACATCGCCGCGCTTCACCGCCTGCTTAATGGCGTTGTTGAAGTATTCTTCGGTGTCGTTCAGTACCGGCTCCGCTTTCTTCGCCGGGGCTGGCGCTGCGGTCGCTACCGGTGCGGCTGCCGTGGCAGCAGGTGCGGTATAGGCAGGTGCAGCGGTATTACCTACAGTGACAGGGCCGGTACCGGAGGAGCCAAACAGCGGGCCGACCAGGACGCTGGATGCACTGCTGGTCGACACTTTCAGCTTCACAAGGCCGTCAGTGGTATGGCGGGCAATCGGGTCCGGAATATCCGGTACGGCGTTACCTACGCCTTTGGCATAGGCCTTCGCAGGATCAAGCAGCGTGGTGGTTTGCTGCAAATCTTTTTCCGTGGTGAAGACGAGCACATAAATTTTCTGCTGACCCAGCGCAGGCGTCAGGCGCATTACTCCTTCCAGGCGGTCTGCGCTCATGACGCCGGGTTCCTGATAGGTAAAGTATTCGCTCGGGAAGAATGCAGAAGGCGTCATGTTCTGGTCAAGAATCAGCACGTTCGGGGCAAAGACGCTGGTCTGTTTATTGACTTCACTGGAGAGCGTTAACGTCAGTTCGCCAATATTAGCGGGCACGCTGTATGCGACCACCGGGCCACTGATGCCTGGAACATTAAGCGGTTGTCCCCCCGTCGAGAGCTGGGTCGTTTGGGCTTTAGATTGATCGACAGGCGTCCAGACCAGCTGTTGCAACGCTGCGGCCGGTATGGCTGGCGCGGATGTTGTGTTTTGCGGAACGAAATTCACATTAGCGAGCGTTACAGCAGGCGCGCTCGCCAGCAGCCCTGCGGATAAACAAAGGGCAAGGAGAGTTTTGTTCATTTTCATTGTTATCACCTCAAAATGCACAGGTCAGCGGTAGCCAGGCAATAGCGCGCCGTCCCAAGGATTGAGGGGCTTGCGCCCCTCAGTTTGGTCATTACGTCAGGTTAAGACGGTATTACCACCAGATTTCCATCTGGGCGCCGAAGGACCACTCGTCGTTGTCACCGCGGCTGTAGGTTGTGGCTTTGGTATCGCTTTTTGCAATGCCGTTGTCATAACCCCATTTCTCATCCCACTTCGCGTAAGTTGCGAAGACACGGATCGCTGGACGGGACCAGATGCTGTCACCGGCCTGCCATTGCTGTGCAAGGGTAATTTTGTACTGGTTGTTGGTATCGTCAGTTTTCTGCGACTTAACGTTGTCGTAGCCCACTTCAAGCAAGGTGCTCATGATTGGCGTCCATTTATACATTGGGCGCACACCCACGGTGTACCAGGTCGTACCGTTGTTGTCGTCACGATCGATATCCTGATACATACCGACGTACATCAGATCCCAGCTGTCACCCAGAGAGATCGCACCGTGGTCAAGAATACGAACCAGAGAGCCGTTGTTGTTGATCTTGTTGTCTACAACACCAATTTCAGCGTCTTTGTCATAGTTGTTGCCGGTGAAGGAACCCTGCGGAATACCTTTGCCCTGAGTGGTCATTGCATCGGTAGCGTACTGGACAACAAACTTGTTGTAGCCTTTCAGCATGCTCTGGGTATGTTCAGCGGTGAACATCCAGCCATCTTTAGATGCGCCGTCAGCGAAGCTGTAACCGTCAGTTTTGTTAGCTCGGCCATAGTCAACACCCAGCTCCAGCGTACCGCCCGGGTTGATTTCCATCTGCGCTAAACGCACATCGAAGACGTCGTTAGCGGTGTCTTTGAAGTTATGATAGATATCGTTACTGGTGAAGATGTATGAACCGCCCGCTTCCTGAGAACGGGTCGCGGCCAGAGACAGTTTACCGAAGCCCAGATCGACGTTTTCGATACCCGCACCAGGACCTGAAATATCCCAGTAGTAGAAGTCGATCATGTGGACGTCATGACGCTGATAGAAGCGCTTACCGGCCCAGATGGTGGAACCTGGCAGCCACTCAATCAGGTTTTTACCCTGCACGTTGGCTTCACGGAACGCCGGATCAGTGGCTTCCCAGTCGTTCTGTTGCGCCACGGAGTACGCTACGTTGGTGTCGAAGTAGAAGCTCTTGTCGCCTTCTTTCCACACTTCCTGGCCCAGCTTCAGTTCCGCATAGGTTTCACATTCGTTACCCAGACGGTATTTACTTTGAGCACCGGTTGCCTGGAAGCACTGTTGTTCGCCGCCACTCCCCGTCCAGCCGATACCGGAACGAGCATAACCATGGAAATCCACGGCCATTGCCTGAGCAGACATTACGCCCGCTGCGACGGCAACTGCCAGAGGAAGTTTGCGCAGAGTAATCATCATTCTATCTCCTGAGATCATTGCTTTTCTTTGAACACTTCACCTGTCGGTTTCGTGTCTTCTTTTGGGATTGCTTAAACGCCTGGCTCTTTGTGCAACCGACGACATGCAGTGCCATCCTCACGGAACAGATGGCAGCGCTCTGGCGGCAAGCCGATAGCGAATGTGGCACCCTCTTCTACCAACACCACGTCGTTCTGGCGGTAGACCAGGTTCTGACGGATGGCGGGGATCTGGATATGAATCTGTGTTTCGTGACCAAGCTGTTCGACGACCTGAACCTCACCTTCCAGCGTCACATCGGCGATGTGGCTCGGCAGTAAATGCTCAGGACGAATACCGAGGGACATGTTTGCCCCCACCTGTACGTTGGCGCTGTCGACCGGCAGCCAGACCTGCTGGCGGTTTGGCAGCTCCACCTGTACCTGTTCAATCGCGGTCGCGGTCACTTTGACGGGCAGGAAGTTCATCTTTGGCGAGCCAATAAAGCCCGCAACAAAGCGGTCTGCCGGGTAGTGATACAGCTCCAGCGGTTTGCCCACCTGCGCCACGCGGCCGGCATCCAGCACCACAATTTTGTCGGCGAGGGTCATCGCTTCGACCTGATCGTGGGTGACGTAAATCATCGTGCGGCCAAGACGCTTGTGCAGACGGGAGATTTCGATACGCATCTGGACGCGCAGGGCGGCATCCAGGTTGGAAAGCGGTTCGTCGAGCAGGAAGACGCGCGGCTCGGCAACCAGCGTACGGCCGATCGCCACACGCTGACGCTGACCGCCGGAAAGCGCTTTCGGCTTACGCTCCAGCAGGTGCGCCAGCTGTAACACTTCCGCCACCTGCGTCACGCGCTGGTTAATGACCTCTTTCTTCGCGCCGGCCAGCTTCAGACCAAAAGACATGTTCTCGGCGACGGAAAGATGGGGATAGAGAGCATAAGACTGGAACACCATGCCTACGCCACGTTCGGCAGGCGGGATGTCATTCATTCGGGTATCACCGATCAGCAGGTCGCCGCTGGTGATGGTTTCAAGACCGGCAATCATACGCAGCAGAGTTGATTTACCGCAGCCTGATGGGCCGACAAATACCACGAATTCACCTTCGTGGATGTCCAGATTGATGTCTTTCGACACCACAACGTCACCCCAGGCTTTCGTTACATTACGCAGCTGTACGCTCGCCATGCCCTTCTCCCTTCGTTACAACCTGTCACCGACAGAAACATTCAAGATAAGTTCACTATGGGGTATCCATTACTTTCCCGAATCCTCCACCCCCCGGCTTTTTTATGGGGGAGGAGGCGGGAGGATGAGAGAGCAGGCTCTGCGACCGGCACGGGCGGGCCAGGGCAAAATTCGTGAAGCCGCTTGCAAAATTCAGTGCGTTTTTATGTGCGCCAGCACTCATAACTTAAATTTATGCAACGGAGATCACACAAACGGGGGGTGGGGCGTAGGGGTTGGGAGGATGGAAAGAGGATGTCAAATAAGGAGACTGAGTCACGTTGAACCACTGAAGTCATACCACGAGACATCACCAAAAAGGATGGCAGATATGAATATCAAGACTGGCGCACGCGTTTTCGCATTGTCCGCCCTCGCAGCAATGATGATTTCCGCACCGGCGCTCGCCAAAATTGAAGAAGGCAAACTGGTTATCTGGATTAACGGCGACAAAGGCTATAACGGCCTGGCCGAAGTGGGCAAAAAATTCGAGAAAGACACCGGCATCAAAGTAACCGTAGAGCATCCGGACAAACTGGAAGAGAAATTCCCGCAGGTTGCGGCAACCGGCGACGGCCCGGACATCATCTTCTGGGCGCATGACCGTTTCGGCGGTTACGCGCAGTCTGGCCTGCTGGCTGAAGTCACCCCGGACAAAGCGTTCCAGGACAAACTGTTCCCGTTCACCTGGGATGCCGTTCGCTATAACGGCAAGCTGATCGCGTACCCTGTCGCGGTTGAAGCTCTGTCTCTGATTTACAACAAAGACCTGGTCCCTAACCCACCGAAAACCTGGGAAGAGATCCCGAAACTGGATAAAGAGCTGAAGGCGAAAGGTAAATCTGCTCTGATGTTCAACCTGCAAGAGCCGTACTTCACCTGGCCGCTGATTGCTGCCGACGGCGGTTACGCATTCAAGTTTGAAAACGGCAAATACGACGTGAAAGACGTGGGCGTCGACAGCGCAGGTGCGAAAGCGGGTCTGACCTTCCTGGTTGACCTGATCAAGAACAAACACATGAACGCGGATACCGATTACTCCATCGCGGAAGCGGCGTTCAACAAAGGCGAAACCGCGATGACCATCAACGGTCCGTGGGCCTGGACCAACATCGATAAGAGCAAAATCAACTACGGCGTGACGCTGCTGCCAACCTTCAAAGGCAAGCCGTCTAAACCGTTCGTTGGCGTGCTGAGCGCAGGCATCAACGCTGCCAGCCCGAACAAAGAGCTGGCGAAAGAGTTCCTCGAAAACTACCTGCTGACCGATCAGGGTCTGGATGAAGTGAACAAGGACAAACCGCTGGGCGCCGTCGCGCTGAAATCTTTCCAGGATCAGCTGGCGAAAGACCCACGTATCGCGGCCACCATGGATAACGCCCAGAAAGGCGAAATCATGCCGAACATCCCACAGATGGCCGCATTCTGGTACGCCACCCGTACCGCGGTTATCAACGCTGCAAGCGGTCGCCAGACCGTTGATGCCGCGCTGAAAGATGCTCAGGGTCGTATTACGAAGTAAGCAGAAAAACGGCGGGTAGCGGGGGGG
>NZ_JBLKCH010000012.1:0-26519 GCF_047531125.1 Enterobacter sp. HK-058-C-ECC | reverse complement strand
GCGCTTACCCGCCCTACGACTACGGCACGATCCGTAGGTCAGGTAAACGCACGCGCCACCTGACGATAAGATTCCACCGTTGTAGAGGAAGAACCCCATGGATGTCATTAAAAAGAAACGCTGGTGGCAAAGCGACGCGCTGAAGTGGTCAGCGATCGGTCTGCTGTGCCTGCTGGTGGGTTACCTTGTTGTTTTAATGTACGTACAAGGGGAATATCTGTTCGCCATCATGACGCTGATTTTAAGCTCTGCTGGCCTGTATATTTTCGCCAACCGTAAAGCCTACGCCTGGCGCTATGTCTACCCTGGCGTGGCCGGGATGGGGTTGTTTGTCCTGTTCCCGTTGATTTGTACCGTCGCCATTGCGTTTACCAACTACAGCAGCACCAACCAGCTTGCGCAGGAACGCGCGCAGCAGGTCCTGCTGGACCGCTCATACCAGGCAGGCAAGACCTTTAACTTCGGCCTCTATCCTGCAGGCAACGAGTGGAAGTTAGCGCTCACTGATGAAGCAAGCGGGAAATACTATGTCTCTGACGCCTTCAAATTTGGCGGCGAGCAGAAGCTGGCCTTAAAAGAGGCGCAAGCCCTGCCGGAAGGTGAACGTGCCAACCTGCGCGTCATTACCCAGAACCGTCAGGCGCTGACCCAGCTCACCGCCGTGCTGCCGGACGAAAGCAAAGTGATCATGAGCTCGCTGCGCCAGTTCTCAGGCACCCAACCGCTCTATACCCTGGCGGATGACGGCACGCTGACCAACAACCAGAGCGGTGTGAAATATCGTCCGAATAACGACATTGGTTTCTATCAGTCCATTACTGCCGACGGCAAATGGGGTGATGACAAACTCAGCCCGGGCTACACCGTCACCATCGGCTGGGACAACTTTACCCGCGTGTTTACCGACGAAGGCATTCAGAAACCGTTCTTCGCCATCTTCGTCTGGACGGTGGTCTTCTCCGTACTGACCGTGATCCTCACCGTGGCCGTGGGCATGGTGCTGGCCTGTCTTGTCCAGTGGGAATCCCTGAAGGGCAAAGCGATCTACCGCGTGCTGCTGATTCTGCCGTATGCCGTGCCGTCGTTTATCTCGATTCTGATTTTCAAAGGGCTGTTTAACCAGAGCTTCGGTGAAATCAACATGATGCTGAGCGCGCTGTTCGGCATCAAACCGGCCTGGTTCAGCGACCCAACTACCGCCCGCTCGATGATCATCATCGTCAATACCTGGCTGGGCTATCCGTACATGATGATCCTGTGCATGGGGCTGCTGAAGGCCATCCCGGATGACCTGTACGAAGCTTCGGCGATGGACGGTGCGGGCCCGTTCCAGAACTTCTTTAAGATTACGCTGCCGCTGCTCATCAAGCCGCTCACCCCGCTGATGATTGCCAGCTTCGCCTTTAACTTTAACAACTTCGTGCTGATTCAGCTGTTGACCAACGGCGGCCCGGACCGCCTGGGCACCACCACGCCGGCAGGCTATACCGACCTGCTCGTGAGCTACACCTACCGTATCGCCTTCGAAGGCGGCGGCGGTCAGGACTTCGGTCTGGCGGCGGCGATTGCCACCCTGATCTTCCTGCTGGTAGGCGCACTGGCGATAGTGAACCTGAAAGCCACGCGTATGAAATTTGACTAAGGAGGGCACTGAACATGGCTATGGTACAACCCAAATCTCAGAAACTGCGCCTCCTGGCGACGCATTTAGGCCTGCTGATTTTTATCGCGGCAATCATGTTCCCGCTGCTGATGGTTATCGCTATCTCCCTGCGTTCGGGTAACTTCGCCACCGGGAGCCTGATCCCGGACGAAATCTCCTGGGAGCACTGGAAGCTCGCGCTGGGCTTCAGCGTGGAGCACGCGGATGGTCGCGTCACGCCGCCGCCGTTCCCGGTGCTGCTGTGGCTGTGGAACTCGGTGAAAATCGCAGGCATTACTGCGATCGGTATCGTAGCGCTGTCCACCACCTGCGCTTACGCCTTTGCCCGTATGCGTTTCCCGGGCAAAGCGACGCTGCTGAAAGGGATGTTGATTTTCCAGATGTTCCCGGCGGTGCTGTCGCTGGTGGCGCTGTACGCCCTGTTTGACCGCCTGGGCCAGTACATTCCGTTTATCGGTCTGAACACCCACGGCGGCGTGATCTTCGCCTACCTTGGCGGTATCGCACTGCATGTGTGGACCATTAAAGGCTATTTCGAAACCATCGACGGTTCGCTGGAAGAAGCGGCCGCGCTGGATGGGGCTACCCCGTGGCAGGCGTTCCGCCTGGTGCTGCTGCCGCTGTCGGTGCCGATTCTGGCGGTGGTGTTTATCCTGTCGTTTATCGCTGCGATCACCGAAGTACCGGTTGCCTCACTGTTACTGCGTGATGTGAACAGCTACACCCTGGCCGTGGGTATGCAGCAATACCTCAACCCGCAAAACTACCTGTGGGGCGACTTTGCCGCGGCGGCCGTACTCTCTGCCATCCCGATTACCGTGGTGTTCCTGCTAGCGCAGCGCTGGCTGGTCAACGGCCTGACGGCGGGCGGTGTGAAAGGTTAAGTTTCATTTTGTTATGCCACTGCAACCCTCAACTTTAGACGTATTGTATTGACCCAACTTGTGACTGTTGTTAGGCGGCCTCCGGGCCGCCATTTTTTTATTCGCGTTTCAGCCGCTTCGAGTTACACAGCCAGAGGGTGATCACCAGCAGCAGGATCGCCGCCGAGTAGATCAGCACGTCGAGCGGGGATTTATGATCGACGATGATCAGCCGCACAATCGCGGTGATCCCGATGTAGACAAAATAACGCAACGGGAAGTGAAAGCCGGACTGAAAATACTTCACAATTAGGGCGATAAATTCAAAGTAGAGAAAGTAGACCACCAGTCCTTCCACCAGCGCATATTTGCTGGTTTGTTCAGGGGCAAACAGCACATCCGCCAGATGCACCGTCTCCTTACCCAAAAAGACGACCAGTATCAGGCCAAGGCTCAACAGACCGAGGTTCAGCACGGTCTGGAGGATAGTTGAGATAAACTCAACGCGCGGGCGAGTCAGGGATGTCATACAGCACCTCATTCTCCAGGGCGAGGTTTCTGTATAACGCAAAAATGTGACGGAGATCTATATTTTTTGTTTATGTTTAGCGCACCGGAGAGGATTCCCCTCACCCCGGCCCTCTCCCCAAAGGGGCGAGGGGATCAACACAAAACCGATCGATCCCCTCGCCCCTTTGGGGAGAGGGTTAGGGTGAGGGGCATCAGCGGAAGTTAATGTTCTTATCGCTGGTCATGTCGTACAGCTGGAACTTACGTCCAAGCTGCTGACCGCCATCGCGCGTCAGCGGCGTCCAGCCGATGGCCGCGCGGCTGCGGGTTGGGCCTGACGAGAAGAGATCCAGCGGAATCGACACGTAAACCCCTTTGGTGAAGTCCCCTTCCCCGTACTCGTCCGGCGAGACGTTGGTGATGGTGGCGTAGCCGCCCACCACGACGCCGCTGTCGAAGTGTTTGGAGATGTCCAGCGTGCCGCCCTTGTCGCCCGCCAGGTACTGGCCGACGCTGGCTTTCACCAGCACGTCAGGCGCGAACGACGGCGTCCAGTAGGCGGTCAGGTGGCCGGTTTTGACGCTGTAGTCGGTGAACTTCATCATGTCCTGGGCGCTGCGCCAGTCACGCTGTTTGACGTAGTTGGCATCAATCCCGAACGCCCAGTTGCTGTCGACAGGACGATAAAGCACTTCTGCCCCCGCGCCGCCGTACATGGTTTCCAGATACCCGCCGTACACCTGGCCGTAGAAGCCGTTGCCGAAGTACTGGAAGTAGTTGGCCTGCAGGTTATTCACGTAGGCATCGTTCTGCACGTACTCACGCACGCGGGTACGCACGCGCGGCAGCGTCGAGTCTTTTGGCGGATTGGTGTAGTTGAACTTGTCGTAGTTGTTGGCGATGTTGCCGAACAGGCTGCCGGTGGTCAGCAGGTGGTCGGTGAGCCACAGATCCGCCGTCGCCATGACGCCCAACTGATACATGTAGAAGTTTTCCGGCCCGCCGACGGACTGGTTCAGCACCGGATCGATATGGAAATCGAAGCGCGACTTGTCGATATACCAGCCCTGCTCGGTGGTCTCCGGCACGATCGGCTCAACGCGTTTTTGTACCAGCTCGGTTTCATGCCCAAGCGGTTCACCCTCCAGGTGGCGCTTAAGGCTGGCAACATCCGTTTCCGTCGTCACCTGCGGCAGGTTGAGACGATTCTCCGTCACGCGGATCGTGCGGATCCCGTCCGGGAGATCGTTCATAATGATCCGGTTGGCGCGTTCGATCCCTTCACGCGAGTCGCGGTATTTCACCTGCTCGCCGGTGACGTACAGCGTATCGCCTTTCACCTGAATTTTTGGATCCGCCAGACCGGCATTGTATTTCAGCAGCGTCAGCTGGTTTGCCACCACGGAGTGCTGCAGAATCGCATCCTGCGGCTCCGGCTGGTATGCAGGCCGCGCGTTATCATTGTAGTGCGGCCGCATGTCGTTAAAGTTGGTGCGCAGCGTGAAGCCAAACATCACCGTATTGCCGCGCTCGTAGCTGAGGTTAACGTCGGCCCAGTCGGTGACGCGATAAATGGCGCCGACGTTAAACTTGCTCTTCTGCTCAATCTTCCCGGCGAAGTCCTGCGAGTAGTCATTCCCCTCGTACTCCAGCTTCAGGCGTAACGGCTGCCAGGGCGTCTGATATTCAACGCCGCCAAACAGTGACGCCGGACCGTGGAACATCTGGTCACCGTTGATGGAGCCCGCTTTCTGGTAGCTGTTATCGCGATAGCAGTATTTATCGCTGTAGGAGCAAAACGGGTTTTTCACGTTGCCGCTGGTGCCGAGATAGCCCCATCCCAGACCGAGCGAGAAGTCGAACGGCCCCCAGGCCTTGCTGGCCACGATGTATTCCGCGTCAAACAGGCCGGTACCGCCGATATCTTTGGCGCCCACGGAGACCTGCGGCATCCAGTAGCTCTCTTCCCACAGGCGCAGCTTGACGTCGAAGGCTTTATCTTTGTAGGTCTGATTGCCTGAGAACGCCTCGACGCTGCTGTATTGTTTCGTCCGTACGTCGGTATAGCGCAGCGTGGTTTCAAGCCACGGGAACAGCTGCACCGACGCCGAGTAGTAGCGATACTGGTCGTTATCACGGTAGTTAAGGCTAATTTCCCCTTCGCGCGCCATACGCGCGGTGGGCGTTTGCAGTAAACCGACGCCGCCGAAGTCTGACTGAGACGGGCCAATGGGTGCCGGATACGTTTCTGCATGGCAGGCGGCACTCACGCAGAGCGCCAGCATGCTGTAGAGATAGGTTCTTTTCATTATTCCGGTATCCGCTGAATCAGGGAGTGAAGGATATCGGCGTTAAGCCCGTCATACGCCTTCGTCCAGAAATGGTCGGCAAAACCGACAAAAATAATGCTGCCCGGCATGGGTTCGATATGACGCTTATTCCAGTAAGCGACAGGGGCTTTTTGCGTGTGGCCGTCAGGGTAAACCACCCAGGCGTAGCTGTTATCCGCGCCGCTCAGCAGACTCTGCTCGTCGAGATAGCTCGCCACGTCACGACCGGGGGTAAAGGGCTTATTACCCGGGCTGCTGATAAGCCCCATCACGGTCACCGTCGTCGGCTTCGCCGGAAGCCAGAGCGTATAGTCCCCTTCCAGCGTGGGGTTGCCGTTTTCCGTGACGCGCACGTCATCCGGGTCAAGATTGACGTTCTGTCGGCCCGTCACCTTCAGCGCCTGCAGTTGCTGACGGACGCTATTAATGGCCGCCGCGTCGTCGCCATCTTCCTGTTCCGCGAGTCCCGTTAGCCTGGCAAGAAGCGCCTTGTGCTGCTGTTCCGCTTCCACGGTCTTCTGCCGTTCAGCGATGACCGCGCCTGGCCACCAGCTGTTGGCGAGCCTTGGCTGTCCGACAAGATCGAGCAGGTGTTCGGCGTGGGTTAAGGTTTTGGGTTTTTCACTGTCCGGCGTGTAGACCTTTACTGTCCCGGCGGACCATGCCAGCGGCGCGGCAAAACTGGCGATAAGCGCAACGTGAATGAGCGTTTTCATGATTTCGCCGCCTTGATCAGGGTGGTTTTGACCGGGAAGAAACCGGCACCGAGATACTGTAAGGACTGACGGATCTGCCCTTCCTCGTCGATCCAGAAGCGGTTATGCCAGGTGGCCTGGTCGGTGGTGACCTCTTCATCCAGCACGCGAACCTGCGTTTCGTCGCTGCCGACTTTCACGCTGTCGGTGCCGTCCCAGCGGAAGGTCGAGCGTGCCGTGGCGTAACGCACCTGCTTGTGTTCGGTCCAGCCCATCGTGCGCGTCCAGCCTGCGCCGTCGGCGATCTGGTTCGGCTTGATCAGCGGGTCGTCGGCGATATTATTCACCTCCAGCAGGTTATCGCCGCCCAACAGGGTTTTCACGATACGGCCATGCTGCGTCACGATGGTGGCCTGATCCTGCGTCACCCATTTCTGCTGCCCGTTTTCATCGAAAGCGAGCACCACAAACAGTTGCGGGCCATCGTTAAGCTGCATGTACTGACTGGCATAGGGCATGTTCTGAAGTTCGTCATCGGTCAGATGCACGCCCGGTGTGCCGAACAGGCTTTCCCACAGTGAGTTTCCCAGCCCCTTAGTGGTGGCCGAGCACGCCTGCAGCAGCAGGCAAATCAGAATGATTGCAGGTCGCTTCACGACTCTTCTCCGAAGGGGCGAAATAACCACACCGAAGTGTGGTTATGATTAAAACACCCGCTATTACTGGGTGCTGGTTGTCGTGGTGGTCGTGGTTCCGGTGTTGGAGCCATCACCGCCACCGGTTGCCGCCAGCGCGACACCCACGGCTGAACTTACGGTGCTGGCGCTGGCTGCGGTAGAACTCCCCGCAGACGCAGACGTCGCAGCCGACCCTGCCGCTTCCCCGACCTGAACCGGAGCTGCATAGACAGATGTCGCCGCAAGCGCAGATATGGCAAAAATGCCATACAGTACTTTCTTCATAACAATTTCCCTTCAATGAATGAATGGAGATTTGCCCGAAAAGAATTTCAGGCGGAATCGAGTATACACAACTACTGCCGCGGGTTTGCCGTAAGGGGAAATAGGGAGAGGGTTTTCGGACTAATGGATAAAATCGAAATGAAAGGAAAAACAGGAAAATACATAACCAATAAAAATCAATAAGTTATAATATAGCGATATTAACTGACTTCTGCGTATTTTCTTAAAATAAACCGCAGCAATTAACGGGTTAAGCGTCTTTTTCGGATTAAACTCAGAACCAGAATTTGAGTTAACTAACAGACATCAGGAATTATCCGATAAAAAAATGCCGGCATTAAGCCGGCACGTTTTCATGACGTTTTAATTACGCACGCCATGCTTTATAACGGTTGATCAAACCATTGGTCGAGCTGTCATGGCTGGTAATCGCTTTATCATCACCCAGCTCTGGCAGAATACGGTTTGCCAGCTGTTTGCCCAGCTCAACGCCCCACTGGTCAAAGGTGAAGATGTTCAGGATCGCGCCCTGCGTGAAGATTTTGTGCTCGTACAGAGCAATCAGCGCACCCAGGCTGAACGGCGTGATTTCGCGCAGCAGGATGGAGTTGGTTGGACGGTTGCCTTCGAACACTTTGAACGGGACAACGTGGTCCAGCGTGGCCGGATCTTTACCCTGGTCGCGGTATTCCTGCTCTACCACCTCGCGGGATTTACCGAACGCCAGCGCTTCGGTCTGGGCGAAGAAGTTGGACAGCAGCTTCGGATGGTGATCGGACAGCGGGTTATGGGTGATAGCCGGCGCGATGAAATCGCACGGTACCATTTTGGTGCCCTGGTGAATCAGCTGGTAGAAAGCATGCTGGCCGTTAGTACCCGGCTCGCCCCAGATGATTGGGCCCGTCTGGTAGTCCACCGCGTTGCCATTACGGTCAACGTATTTACCGTTGGATTCCATGTTGCCCTGCTGGAAGTACTCAGCAAAGCGGTGCATATACTGGTCGTACGGCAGGATCGCTTCGGTTTCAGCGCCGAAGAAGTTGTTGTACCAGATCCCGATCAGCGCCAGCAGTACCGGCAGGTTTTTCTCTGGTGCGGTGGTGGAGAAGTGTTTGTCCATCGCGTGCGCGCCGGAGAGCAGCTCAACGAAGTTGTCGAAGCCCACGGACAGGATGATGGACAGGCCAATTGCAGACCACAGAGAGTAGCGGCCACCAACCCAGTCCCAGAACTCGAACATGTTCGCGGTGTCGATACCGAACTCGCTGACGGCTTTACCGTTGGTAGACAGCGCCGCGAAGTGTTTCGCCACGTGCTTGTTGTCGCCCGCGGTTTTCAGGAACCAGTCGCGCGCGCTGTGGGCGTTGGTCATGGTTTCCTGGGTGGTAAAGGTTTTAGACGCAACCAGGAACAGGGTGGTTTCCGGGTTCACGTTCTTCAGCACTTCGGCAATGTGGGTACCGTCGACGTTAGACACAAAGTGCATATTGAGGTGGTTTTTGTACGGACGCAGCGCTTCGGTCACCATGAACGGGCCGAGGTCAGAACCGCCGATACCGATGTTTACCACGTCGGTGATAGCTTTGCCGGTGTAGCCTTTCCAGCTACCGGAGATGATCGCTTCGGAGAAGGTTTTCATCTTTTCCAGCACCGCGTTCACTTCCGGCATGACGTCTTTGCCGTCAACGATGATTGGCGTATTGCTACGGTTACGCAGAGCGACGTGCAGCACGGCACGGTCTTCGGTGCGGTTGATCTTCTCACCGGAGAACATGGATTTGATGGCGTCCGCCAGCTCGGTTTCTTTCGCCAGATCCTGCAGTTTTGCCAGCGTCTCTTCGGTAATGCGGTTTTTAGAGAAATCCACCAGCATCAGGTCGTCGAAAGTCGCGGAGAACTTGTTGAAACGATCGGCATCTTTCGCGAACAGATCCGCGATGGTGACGTCTTTCATTTCATCAAAATGTTTCTGGAGTGCCTGCCAGGCAGCGGTCTGCGTTGGGTTGATGTTTTTCATTAGCAATACTCTTCTGATTTGAGAATTGTGACTGCGGTCGATTGTAGCGCCTGCAAATAAAAATTGTGATGGTTTTTATGCCATTGCCCTGGCCTGCATCAAACACAGGTGAAAAGACCCGAAAAGTATAGCTGCTGAAGCGCCTTCCAGGAGCGGTGAAATGTCGGTCAAAATGCCCTAAAACGGAGCATAAAATCTGGCCCTGTTATAAGTCCTGTTTCTCAGGGGTACCCCCCCATAAAAAATCCGCATAATCCCAGCATTGACAGGACCTCCCCCGCATTTTATTTATAGGGCCGTATTTTGCGCCTGCACCTGTTTTCGTTTCACTCTTGTGCCAAGGTCGCTTATTCATTCCCTGACACGAGGTTGTTATGACGAGTTTTGTGGTCGCCAAATTTGGCGGCACCAGTGTGGCCGATTACGATGCCATGAACCGCAGCGCCGATGTGGTGCTGGCCGATCCGAATACCCGCCTGGTGGTGCTGTCTGCCTCTGCCGGCGTGACGAACCTGCTGGTTTCTCTGTCTGAAGGACTGGAAGCGACAGAACGTTTCGTGAAGCTGGATGCACTGCGCAAAATTCAGTTCGACATTCTTGAGCGTCTGCAGAACCCGAACGTCATCCGCGAGGAAGTGGAACGTCTGCTGGAAAACATCACCACCCTGGCCGAAGCCGCCTCGCTGGCCACCTCCACCGCCCTGACCGACGAGCTGGTCAGCCACGGTGAGCTGATGTCCACCCTGCTGTTTGTTGAAATCATGCGCGAGCGTAACATTCAGGCGCAGTGGTTTGACGTGCGTAAAGTGATGCGCACCAGCGACCGCTTTGGCCGCGCCGAGCCGGACGTTGAAGCACTGGCCGAGCTGACCAATCAGCAGTTGGCCCCGCGTCTGGCAGACGGCATCGTGATCACCCAGGGCTTTATCGGCAGTGAAGCGAAGGGCCGCACCACCACGCTTGGCCGTGGCGGCAGCGACTACACCGCCGCGCTGCTGGGCGAGGCCCTGCATGCCACGCGCGTGGATATCTGGACTGACGTTCCGGGTATTTACACCACCGACCCGCGCGTCGTTTCTGCGGCGAAACGTATTGATGTGATCGCGTTTGAAGAAGCGGCGGAAATGGCCACCTTCGGCGCGAAAGTGCTGCACCCGGCAACGCTGCTGCCTGCTGTGCGCAGCGATATTCCGGTCTTTGTCGGCTCCAGTAAAGATCCAAAAGCGGGCGGCACGCTGGTCTGTAAGAAAACGGAAAACCCGCCGCTGTTCCGCGCCCTGGCCCTGCGCCGTCGCCAGACGCTGGTGACGCTGCACAGCCACAATATGCTGCACTCCCGCGGTTTCCTGGCGGAAGTGTTTGGCATTCTGGCGCGCCACAACATCTCCGTGGATCTGATCACCACCTCTGAAGTGAGCATTGCGCTGACGCTGGACACCACCGGTTCTACCTCAACCGGTGATACCCTGCTGACGCAGTCGCTGCTGATTGAGCTGTCTGAACTGTGCCGCGTGGAAGTCGAAGAAGACCTGGCGCTGGTTGCCATCATCGGTAACAAGCTGTCACGCGCCTGCGGCGTGGGCAAAGAGGTGTTTGGCGTGCTCGACCCGTTCAACATCCGCATGATTTGCTACGGTGCGTCCAGCTATAACCTCTGCTTCCTGGTGCCAGCCGATCAGGCCGAGCAGGTCGTGCAGAAGCTTCATCAGAATTTGTTTGAATAAAATTCGTTAGCACGATAAATAATACCTATAAGCCGGGCACAGACCCGGCTTTTTTATAACTAAACAACACGACAATACTGCAAGGAATCCATTATGTTATCCGCTATTACGCGGCTGTTCCCGTTATGGGCGCTGCTGCTCTCCGTACTCGCGTATTACACGCCCACCACGTTCACCGGTATTGGTCCATGGGTCACCACGCTGCTGATGTTGATCATGTTCGGTATGGGTGTGCATCTGAAAGTCGACGACTTCAAACGCGTGCTGTCTCGCCCTGCGCCCGTCGCGGCAGGAATATTTCTGCACTACCTGGTGATGCCGCTCGCGGCGTGGCTACTGGCGATGGCCTTTAAGATGCCGCCCGACCTTTCCGCCGGGATGGTGCTGGTGGGCAGCGTGGCCAGCGGCACGGCGTCCAACGTCATGATCTATCTGGCGAAAGGCGACGTGGCGCTCTCCGTCACTATCTCGTCCGTCTCCACGCTGGTGGGCGTGATTGCCACGCCGCTGTTAACCCGCCTGTACGTAGATGCGCATATTCAGGTGGACGTGATGGGCATGCTGCTGAGCATTCTGCAAATCGTGGTGATCCCGATTGCGCTGGGGCTGGTCATTCACCATCTTTTCCCGCGCGTGGTGAAGGCCGTTGAGCCATACCTACCCGCATTTTCGATGGTCTGTATTCTGGCCATCATCAGCGCCGTGGTGGCGGGCTCCGCCTCGCACATTGCTTCCGTAGGCTTTGTGGTGATCGTCGCGGTGGTGCTGCATAACACCATTGGCCTGCTGGGCGGCTACTGGGGCGGGAAACTGTTTGGCTTCGACGAATCGACCTGCCGCACGCTGGCAATCGAGGTAGGGATGCAGAACTCCGGCCTGGCGGCGGCGCTCGGTAAAATCTACTTCTCGCCGCTGGCGGCCCTGCCGGGTGCGCTGTTCTCCGTCTGGCATAACCTCTCCGGCTCGCTGCTGGCGGGATACTGGTCCGGCAAACCGATTGAGGAACAAACGAAAAAAGATGCGGTGAAGCAGGGTTAATTGACTCTGCTTGCTTTACACTGAAGCCTCTCTCTCAGGAGGCTTCAGCAATGGCGACACCACGTTTGACCCAGAAAGACATGACGGAAGCCGAGCAGCGCGAACTGAAAACGCTTCTCGACCGCGCCCGCATCGCGCATGGCCGTACGCTGACCAACGCCGAAACCAATCAGGTGAAAAAAGAGTACATCGACAAACTGATGGCGCAGCGTGACGCCGAGGCGAAAAAAGCCCGCAAACTGAAAAAGCAGCAGGCTTACAAGCCGGATACCGAAACGACCTTTTCCTGGTCGGCCAATACCTCTACCCGTGGAAGGCGCTAGCTAGCGCCCTTTCTTTTTACGGCCAGGCTGGGTAAATCGCTTCCCATTGCCCGGTTTGCCGCGTCCTTTCTCTTCCGCCTGCGGTGCCTTCACGACCGGACGTTTAATCGCCTGGGTTTTCGGTTTTGCTTTGGCCTTCGGCTTCGCTTCGGACGAGGAGTTCTCGATAAGCTTGAACAGCTCGATCAGTTCGTCGTCCGTTAAGTCGCGCCATTCGCCCAGCGGAATGCCGGACAGGCTGACGTTCATGATGCGCGTGCGCTCCAGCTTCGTCACTTCATAACCGAAGTATTCGCACATGCGGCGGATCTGGCGGTTTAAGCCCTGCACAAGGGTAATACGGAACGCAAACGGCGCTTCTTTCTTCACCTTACACTTTTTCGTAACGGTACCTAGGATCGGCACACCGGCGCCCATACCGCGAATAAAGTCGTCCGTGACCGGCTTATTCACCGTCACAATGTACTCTTTCTCGTGATCGTTACCGGCACGCAGGATCTTGTTGACCAGATCGCCGTGGTTGGTGAGGAAAATCAGCCCCTGAGAGTCTTTATCCAGACGGCCAATCGGGAAGATACGGCTGCTGTGGTTCACGAAATCAACGATGTTGTCCCGCTCGCCATCTTCCGTGGTGCTGACAATCCCAACCGGTTTGTTCAACGCGATAAACACCAGGTCTTCGGCATCACGCGGTTCGATGAGCTGACCATTCACTTTAACCACGTCGCCAGGCATCACCTGGTCACCAATCGTGGCGCGTTTGCCGTTGAGGAACACATTACCTTGTTCAATGTAACGGTCCGCCTCGCGACGTGAGCAGATCCCGCTCTCGCTGATGTATTTGTTTAATCGGGTTGATTGAGTTGGCAGCATAGTTTCTCCTGTTAAGGGCGAAATATACCTTAGGTATGGACTGGAAAAAAAGATTAGCCGACGGTAACTGAGACGGGTTTTTAAGTTTGCGAGACGCTTTCAGGATTTTGCGTCCTGTCATTTACCCATGTGTTCAAGCCTTTTAGTTTCACTCTCCATGGAGAAGTGTTTGTAGTTTATAAATTACGGGGAGTAATATGAAGGAGATTGTTCAGACAGAATCCTTCCGACGCTGGGAGCAAAACTTAAAAGATCGACGAGCGAAGACCATTATCGCTTCCCGCCTCTTTCGGTTGGCAAATGGCTTAGCGGGCGACGTTAAACCCGTGGGAGAAGGTATAAGTGAGCTAAGGATCCACTTTGGTCCGGGCTACAGAATCTATTTTAAAGACCAGGGCAATTACATCATCGTGCTGTTATGTGGTGGTGACAAAAGCAGCCAGGCCAGAGACATACTGATGGCAAAAATGCTGAGCAATGTATCCCAATGGCAGGAGTGAATGAGCATGCATAAATTAACACCTTACGATCCCGCCAACGCGTTGGTGGATGACGAGGAAATCGCCGTGTTTATCGCTGATGCACTAGAAACAGGCGACTCGACATATATCGCTAAAGCCCTTGGTGTTGTCGCGCGAGCCAAAGGCATGTCGAACATTTCACAGCAAACCGGTTTATCACGTGAGCAGCTTTATCGGTCATTCAGTGATAAAGGAAACCCAACGCTCAAAACCACGCTCGCGGTCATGAAAGCATTGGGTTTTGGGCTAACACTCAAACACGCCGGGGATTAATACTCATCCCGCTGGTCATCTTCATCCGGCTGTTCCATCACGCTGTAGGCCACCGCACAGAACAACGAGTTAAGGCGCTTCATATCGCCCAGCAGTCCGAGGTGGAGTGAGCTGGTCTCGATACTTTGCACGTTTTGCTGATGCAGACGCTCAACGTGGGCGTGCGAGTAGCGGCGGTTAAGAATGCGGAATCGATGCTTGTTGCGGCGCAGGCGGCGCGCGCTCGGGACGTCGCTGGAAAAGAAGACCAGCATCGCCAGCTTCAAATTACTGACCAGCTGCTCGTGCAGCGCTTCCAGCTCCTTCAGGCCTTCAACGGAGAACGCCCGGCGTGCGGCCAGCGACTTATCGGCGATCTCGCTGCCCATGCGCTCAACGATATCGGAGGCCTGCTCAAGGTTGAGCGACATCTCAATGATTTCCGCCCAGCGGCGGGACTCCTCCTCCGCCAGCTCGTCCTGCGGCATGCGCGCCAGGTAGAGCTTAATGGCGGTATAGAGCACGTTGATATCGTCCGCCAGTCTGCGCAGCTCTTTCTCCTCCCGCGGCTCGCCGTGCATTACCTTTTGCAGGCCTTCGAGCATGGTTTCCATCGCGTCGCCCATGCGCAGCGTCTCACGTGCGGCATTCGCCAGCGCCAGCGCCGGGGTGTCCAGCGCGGAGGTATCCAGATGCTTCGGCTTCAGGCGCGCATCCAGCTCCGGTTCGTCCTGAATGAGTCGTTCGCAGAAGCGGGCCATCGACCCGGCAAAAGGGATCATCGCCAGGCAGCGCACCAGGTTGTAGAACACGTGGAAATAGATCACCAGCTCCGCCTTCGGCAGCGGGAGGTTGTCCATCAGGTTCGCCAGCGGATGGATAAAGGGCAGGATAATCAGGCTGCCCACCAGCTTAAACAGCAGGCTACCGAGTGCCACGCGGCGGGCGGCAGCGTTGGCGGCGCTGTTATTGAGCATCGCCAGCAGGCCAGAGCCGAGGTTGGCACCGATCACCAGACACAGCGCGACCGGGAAGGAGATCGCCCCGGCGGCGGTGAGCGTGGCCGTCAGCAGCACGGCGGCCAGGCTGGAGTAGCTGACGATGGCAAACACCGCGCCAATCAGCGCGTCGAGCATGATGTCCCCGGTCAGGGAAGCGAAGATGACCTGAACGCCGTTGGCCTCGGTAATCGGGGTGACCGCCTGCACAATCAGCTCCAACGCCAGCAGAATCAGCCCCAGGCCAATGCCCACGCGTCCAAGCTGGCCGGCCCGCGTCTGTTTGCGGCCGAGGAAGAAGATGACGCCGACAAAAATCAGCAGCGGCGACAGCCAGGAGAGGTCAAACGTCAGGATACGCGCCATCAGCGCGGTACCCACATCAGCCCCCAGCACAATGACCAGCGCCGGGGCCAGCGCCACCAGATCCTGCGCCACAAAGGAGGTGACAAGCAGGGTTGTGGCGTTGCTGCTCTGAACCAGTGCCGTTACGCCAATGCCCGCGCAGAAGGCGAGCGGCTTCTTCTCAACGCTACTGCTGAGAACGGTACGTAAACGGGCGCCAAAAACGCGCATCACGCCGGTACGGACGATATGGGTGCCCCATACGAGCAGTGCAACTGCAGAGAGCAGATGTAACAGGGTCAGCACGGAAGGTCTTCCTCCTTATCATTATTCGTTTTCCATAGGTTTAGTATAAGGGGTTAAGCGTAAGAAAGAGACAAGGCACCCTTGAGGTGCCTTGTTTGTTGTAAGGAAAAGTGACGTTAGTCGGCGTCGTAGCCTAAGTTCGGGGCCAGCCAGCGCTCGACTTCTGATACGCTCATCCCTTTGCGCAGGGCGTAATCTTCAATCTGATCGCGCTGCAGCTGCGCCACGGCAAAGTACTTGCTGTCCGGATGACTGAAGTACCAGCCTGAAACTGACGCACCCGGCCACATGGCGAACGACTCGGTGAGCTTCATCCCGGTATGGGCTTCGACGTCCAACAGTTGCCAGATCGTGCCCTTTTCGGTGTGCTCCGGGCAGGCCGGATAGCCCGGTGCCGGACGAATCCCCTGGTAGTTTTCGCGGATCAGCTCCTCGTTGCTGAGGTTTTCATTCGCCGCGTAGCCCCAGTGCACCTTACGCACGCGCTCGTGCAGGTACTCGGCGAAGGCTTCCGCCAGGCGGTCGGCTATCGCTTTCACCATGATTTTATTGTAATCGTCGTGCTGCGCTTCGAACGCGTCCGCCAGGGCATCTTCTTCCAGACCGCCGGTCACGGCAAAGGCGCCAATATAGTCGGCTTTACCGCTCAGCTTCGGCGCGACAAAATCGGCCAGGCAGTAGTTGGCAAAGCCCACTTTCTCGGTTTGCTGACGCAGATGGCGGCTGACCGCCAGTACGTGAGTGCGGGTTTCATCGCGGTAAATTTCGATGTCGTCGCCCACGCGGTTGGCCGGGAACAGCCCCACGACGCCGCGCGGGTTAAGGGTTTTCTCAGCACTCAGTCTGTCGAGCATGTCGTTGGCATCTTTAAACAGGCGTTTCGCCTCCTCACCTACCACCTCATCTTCCAGGATGCGCGGATATTTGCCCGCCAGCGACCAGGTCATAAAGAACGGCGTCCAGTCGATGTAGTTGCGCAGCGTTTCGATGCTGGCGCTGACTTCCTGAACGCCCAGGCGATGCGCGACCGGTGGCGTATAGCTCGACCAGTCAAACGCCAGATCGTTATCACGCGCCGCCTGGAGTGAAACTGGCGGGGTGCGCGGTTTCTTGCGCCCGTGCTGGATGCGAACGGTTTCGTACTCTTTGCGGGTGCGCTCAACAAACTCGTCGCGCTGGGTGTCAGAGAGCAGCGCGGAGACCACGCCCACCGTACGCGAGGCGTTCTGCACGTACACCGTCGGCCCGCTGTAGTTCTGCTCGATTTTCACCGCCGTGTGCGCTTTAGAAGTGGTCGCGCCGCCAATCAGCAGCGGAATGGTGAAGCCCTGACGCTCCATCTCCTTCGCCACGTTAACCATCTCGTCCAGCGACGGGGTGATCAGCCCGGAGAGGCCAATCAAATCGGCATTCACTTCGCGCGCGGTCTTGAGGATTTTATCCGCCGGGACCATCACGCCGAGGTCGATAATCTCGTAGTTATTACATTGCAGCACCACGCCGACGATATTCTTGCCGATGTCGTGCACGTCGCCCTTGACGGTAGCGATGACCATCTTGCCGTTGCTGGAGCCTTTCTCTTTGCTGGCCTCGATAAACGGCTCCAGGTACGCCACGGCCTGCTTCATCACGCGGGCGGATTTCACCACCTGTGGCAGGAACATTTTGCCTTCACCGAACAGATCGCCTACCACGTTCATGCCGTCCATCAGCGGCCCTTCGATCACTTCAATCGGGCGGGCTGACTGCTGACGCGCCTCTTCGGTGTCCTGCTCGATAAACTCGGTGATGCCTTTTACCAGCGAATATTCCAGACGCTTTTTCACGTCCCAGGCACGCCACTCGGCCTGCTGAACGTTGGCTGCGTCATCCGACTTGCTGCCGCGGTATTTTTCTGCCAAATCCAGCAGCTGTTCGGTGGCATCGTCGCGGCGGTTGAGGATCACGTCTTCCACCGCGTCGCGCAGCTCGGCAGGCAGGCCGTCGTAAATCGCCAGCTGGCCGGCGTTAACGATCCCCATGTCCATCCCGTTGCGGATGGCGTAGTAGAGGAACACGGCGTGGATCGCTTCACGCACCGGGTCGTTACCGCGGAACGAGAACGAGACGTTCGACACGCCGCCGGAGATGAGGGCATGCGGCAGCTCGCGCTTAATGTCCTCGCACGCGCCGATAAAGTCCTGGGCGTAGTTATTGTGCTCTTCGATACCGGTCGCCACGGCGAAGATGTTCGGGTCAAAGATGATGTCTTCCGGCGGGAAGCCCACCTCTTCGGTCAGTATTTTGTACGCGCGGCGGCAAATCTCAATTTTACGCGCGCGGGTATCGGCCTGGCCCACTTCGTCAAAGGCCATGACCACCACGGCGGCACCGTAGCGGCGGACCCTCTTCGCGTGGTGGATGAAGACATCAACGCCCTCTTTCATGGAGATGGAGTTGACGATGCCTTTACCCTGAATGCACTTCAGCCCCTTCTCGATCACGTCCCATTTGGAGGAGTCGATCATGATCGGCACGCGGGCGATGTCCGGCTCACCGGCAATCAGGTTGAGGAAACGCACCATCGCCGCTTCGGCGTCGAGCATCCCCTCATCCATGTTGATATCGATTATCTGCGCGCCGCTTTCCACCTGCTGGCGGGCAACGTCCAGCGCTTCGCTGTACTTCTCTTCTTTGATCAGGCGTTTAAACTTCGCGGAACCGGTGACGTTCGTACGCTCACCTACGTTCACAAACAGGCTGTCTTCACCAATGGTCAACGGCTCAAGGCCGGAGAGGCGACAGGCAACCGGCAGCTCGGGCAGCTTGCGCGGCGGCAGCCCGGCGACGGCGTTGCTCATGGCCGCGATGTGCTCCGGCGTGGTGCCGCAGCAGCCGCCGACGATGTTCAGAAATCCAGACTCGGCCCACTCGCGGATTTGTGCCGCCATGGTGTCGGCATCCAGATCGTATTCACCGAAGGCGTTTGGCAGACCGGCGTTCGGGTGCGCGGTGACGTAGCATTCCGCGATGCGCGACAGCTCCTGTACGTACTGGCGCAGTTCATCCGGACCCAGCGCGCAGTTCAGGCCGAAGGAGAGCGCGTCGGCGTGGCGCAGGGAGTTATAAAACGCTTCGGTGGTCTGGCCGGACAGGGTACGGCCGGAGGCGTCGGTGATGGTGCCGGAAATCATGATCGGCAGGTCAACGCCCAGCGCCTCGAACTCCTCTTTCACCGCGTAAATCGCGGCCTTGGCGTTGAGGGTGTCGAAGACGGTTTCAATCAGGATCAAATCGGAACCGCCTTCCACCAGCGCTTTGGTCGATTCCCGGTAGGCCGCAACCAGCTGGTCAAAGGTGATATTACGAAACGCCGGGTCGTTGACGTCCGGTGAAATCGACGCGGTGCGGTTCGTCGGGCCAAGCACCCCGGCAACGTAGCGCGGCTTATCCGGCGTGCGGGCCGTCCACTCGTCGGCGCAGGCGCGCGCCAGCTTCGCGGCTTCAAAGTTGATTTCCGCCGACAGGGATTCCATCTGGTAATCCGCCATGGCGATGGTTGTCGAGTTAAAGGTGTTGGTTTCAACGATATCCGCACCCGCTTCGAAGTAGGCGTTGTGGATATCTTTAATCACGGACGGCTTACTGAGCACCAGCAGGTCGTTGTTCCCTTTCAGGTCGCAGGGCCAGTCGGCAAAGCGTTCGCCGCGGAAATCGTCTTCACTCAGGCGATAGCCCTGGATCATGGTGCCCATGCCGCCGTCCAGCACCAGAATTCGTTCATTTAACTGCGCACGCAGTTGCTCTACTTTGCTGCTCACACTTGCTCCCGACAACGCTCAACAAGGCCAAAAGGCTGCGTTCCATACTGGCACAATCTCGCAGGGTGGAAAAGCCGCTCAGCGGGAACATGAGACATGTTCACCATCACTCCTCCGATCAGTCAGGATAACGGTTGCAAATTCGCCAAATAAAACGAAAATGATTTCCACGATACAGAAAAAGGAGATCGTCATGGTCGCGACCGTTCCCGCTAAACGCGGCAGAAAACCTGCTGCCACCACCGCTGCACAACAGGGCGGACAGGTTCAATCGCTCACGCGCGGTCTGAAGCTGCTGGAGTGGATAGCCGAGTCGCACAGCAGCGTGGCCCTGACGGAGCTGGCCCAGCAGGCTGGCCTGCCGAACTCCACAACACACCGCCTGCTGACCACCATGCAGCAGCTGGGTTTTGTCCGCCAGGTGGGCGAGCTGGGACACTGGGCGGTGGGCGCGCATGCGTTTATCGTGGGCAGCAGCTTCCTGCAGAGCCGCAACCTGCTGGCGATTGTGCACCCGATTCTGCGCAAGCTGATGGAGGAGTCCGGAGAGACCGTAAACCTGGCGGTGCTGGACCAGAGCGATCACCAGGCGATTATCATCGACCAGGTACAGTGCACGCAGCTGATGCGCATGTCCGCGCCGATTGGCGGTAAGCTGCCGATGCATGCCTCCGGGGCGGGGAAAGCATTTCTCTCGCAGCTGAGCGAGGAGCAGGTGACGGGGCTGCTGCACCGTAAAGGGCTGCACGCCTATACTCACGCTACCCTGGTGTCGCCCGTGCATCTGAAAGAAGATCTGGCCCTGACCCGCAAGCGCGGCTATTCGTTTGACGACGAGGAGCACGCCCTCGGCCTGCGCTGTATCGCAGCCTGTATTTTTGACGAGCACCGCGAGCCGTTTGCCGCCATCTCTATCTCCGGGCCGATTTCGCGTATGACCGACGATCGGGTCACTGAGCTGGGTGCGCTGGTGATTAAGGCGGCGAAAGAAGTGACGCTGGCGTACGGTGGGATTCGTTAAAATTGAGTGCGGCCTGATGCCCTCACCCCGGCCCTCTCCCACAGGGAGAGGGAGAAAAGCGGATGCAAAACCGCTGCTTGCGGCGGTATGCATACACATCTTCGACATGCCCATTTTTGATCCGCGTTTGCAGTCCGCGCCAGTAGCTGGCGCGAAACAGATCGGCATGCATCTCTTCGAATAGCGGCCCGATACGCGGATCGGCGCACAGCCAGTGGCGAAACTCTTCGGGAAACACATCGCCCGGCGAAACGCTGTACCACGGCTCGCTGGAAAGCTCATCTTCCGGGTAGCGGGGCGGTGGGATATCGCGGAAGTTCACCTCGGTCATGTAGCAAATTTCGTCGTAATCGTAGAACACCACCCGACCGTGACGGGTGACGCCGAAGTTTTTAAACAGCATATCGCCCGGGAAGATATTGGCGGCGGCAAGCTGGCGAATCGCGTTGCCGTACTCTTCAATCGCATCTCTTAAAGCCTGACCATCGGACTGCTCCAGCCAGATATTCAGCGGCACCATACGTCTTTCAATGTAGAGATGGCTAATGACGATCTTGTCGCCAAGATCGGTGATTTTGGCAGGTGCTTCCTGCAGTAAAAGCGCCATGAGTGCCGGATCGACCTGCTGCTTATCCAGCACAAAGTTTTCGAATTCCTGAGTATCCGCCATGCGCCCGACGCGGTCGTGCTCCTTAACCAGCTGGTAGCAGGCGCGAACGTGCGCGGCGGTCATCTCTTTCTGCGGCGCGAATCTGTCCTTAATCACCTTAAAGACCCGGTCAAAGCCCGGCAGCGTAAACACCAGCATCACCATGCCGCGAATGCCGGGCGCTTCGATAAACTGCTCATCAGCGGTAGTGACATAACGCAGGTATTCCCGGTAGCTTTCCGTTTTAGCGTGCTTCTGGCAGCCAATAGCCATATACAGCTCGGCGGTGGTTTTGCCCGGCAGGATCTCGCGCAGCCACTCCACCAGCGCGGCAGGTAACGGGGCATAGACCATAAAGTAGGAGCGGGCGAAGCCAAACACGATGCTGGCCTCGGCGCTGGTGGTCAGGCAGGTATCGACAAACAGTTCCCCGCCGTCGGTGCGGTGAATGGGCAGCAGAAACGGCACAATGGCCGTCGGCGTAACCAGTTTGCCCACCAGCCAGGCGGCTTTATTGCGGTAGAAAAGCTCGTTGGCCACCTGCAAATGGCTGTGGCTGAGCTCCTCCGCGCCGAAGGCTTCCTTGAGATGGGCGTGGATATACCCGATATCCCGGGTTTTATTCTCCCAGGGCAGGCGCAGCGGCAGATCCGTCAGCACGCGGTGCAGGAGCTTTTCCCATCCGCGATCGGGGAAGAAATCTTTCGCCAGCGGACGCGGAATGGTACGAAAGCGTCGCTCGGGCTGGGAGCTGAAGATAAATAACCGCTCAGGAGATAATGAGCGGTGGTCAAATAACCGGCAATAGACGGAGTTGAAAAAGCTCTCCGCAATCTCGAAGCGCGGGTAGTCGGGTAACAAATGGGTGTAATGCTCTTTTACGCGCAGTAAAAATTCCGCGTCCGGACTTTTACCGTCGGTAATACAGCGCAACTGCTCCACCACCAGACCCACGTGGTGGTCATAAAGATGGATACGCTGCTTCATGGCCTGCTGAACCGCATGCCAGTCTGCGTGTTCGAAGCGCTGCTGCGCGCCGGAGGTCACTTCAAGAAAACGACCATACTGGGCATCGAAGCCCTGCAAAATAGTTTGGGCAATCAGTAATTCCAGACCACGCGACATATATTCCCCCTCACCACCAACCCTCTCCCCAGGGGGGAGAGGGGGAAAAGATTAGAACTGTGCTTCTTCCGTTGAACCCGTCAAGGCGGTGACGGAGGAGGTGCCGCCCTGAATAATCGTGGTCACATTATCAAAGTAGCCGGTGCCCACTTCCTGCTGGTGAGAGACAAAGGTATAACCATCTTTGCCCGCCGCAAATTCCGGCTGCTGTACCTTCTCAACGTAGTGTTTCATGCCCTCACCCTGCGCATAGGCGTGCGCCAGGTCGAACATGTTGAACCACATGCTGTGGATGCCTGCCAGAGTAATGAACTGGTATTTGTAGCCCATGTCGGACAGCTGCTGCTGGAAGCTGGCGATCGTTTTGTCATCCAGCTTTTTCTGCCAGTTGAAGGACGGCGAGCAGTTGTAGGCCAGCAGTTTGCCCGGGTACTTCGCATGAATGGCATCAGCAAAGCGTTTTGCCAGCGCCAGATCCGGCGTGGACGTTTCACACCAGACCAGATCCGCGTACGGCGCGTACGCCAGACCGCGGCTGATCGCCTGCTCGATACCCGCGTGGGTACGATAGAAACCTTCACTGGTACGCTCGCCGGTGATGAACTCGCTGTCGTACGGATCGCAGTCAGAGGTGATCAGGTCAGCCGCGTCGGCATCGGTACGGGCAATGACCAGCGTCGGCACGCCGAGCACGTCAGCAGCCAGACGCGCGGCAACCAGCTTCTGAACCGCTTCCTGTGTGGGAACCAGCACCTTACCGCCCATATGTCCGCACTTCTTCACTGACGCCAGCTGATCTTCGAAGTGAACGGCCGCTGCACCGGCTTCAATCATCGATTTCATCAGTTCAAAGGCGTTTAGCACGCCGCCGAAGCCCGCTTCCGCATCTGCAACGATCGGCAGGAAATAGTCAATAAAGCGCGGATCGTTAGGTTCGATGCCCGCCGCCCACTGGATCTGATCCGCTCGACGGAAGGTGTTGTTGATCCGATCCACGACCGACGGCACGGAGTTAGCCGGATAGAGTGACTGATCCGGGTACATGCTGGAGGCCAGGTTGGCGTCCGCCGCCACCTGCCAGCCGGAGAGGTAGATAGCCTCAATACCGGCCTTCGCCTGCTGCAGGGCCTGACCGCCGGTCAGCGCACCGAGGCTGTTGATGTAGCCTTTTTTGGAACCACCGTGCAGCAGCTTCCACATTTTAGCCGCGCCATTTTGCGCCAGCGTGCATTCCGGATTGACCGAGCCGCGTAATTTCACCACGTCCTCCGCGCTGTACGGACGGCGGATGCCTTCCCAGCGAGGTTGTGTCCACTCTTTCTTTAATTCTTCGATTTGTTGGGTACGGGTTTTCATGTGCAGATGCTCCATATTGTTATGTGGTGAGTTACGCCAGGAAGCGGTAGCCCGGCAGGGTCAGGAAGTCGATTAAGTCATCTGATGTGGTGATTTGCTCCATCAGGCGCGCAGCGTCGTCAAAGCGTCCGCTGCTGAAGCGGTGTTCGCCCAGCTCGTCCTGGATCACCCGCATCTCTTCGGCCAGCATCTGGCGGAACAGGGACTTGGTCACCGGCTTGCCGTTGCTGAGCGTTTTTTGATGGTGGATCCACTGCCAGATAGAGGTACGTGAGATCTCCGCCGTCGCAGCATCTTCCATCAGGCCGTAGATCGGCACGCAGCCGTTGCCGGAGATCCACGCTTCGATGTACTGCACCGCAACGCGGATATTGGCCCGCATCCCCTCTTCCGTCCGTTCGCCCGCGCACGGGGCCAGCAGCTGTTCTTCAGCCGTTGGGGCATCGTCTTCACGCGTGACAAACAGCTGGTTTTTATTGTCGCCAAGCACGCGGTTGAAGACGTCCATCGCCGTATCGGCCAGACCCGGATGCGCGATCCACGTCCCGTCATGGCCGTTACGTGCTTCAAGCTCTTTGTCGGCTTTCACCTTGTTGAGCACCTGATTGTTGCGCTCAGCATCTTTGCTCGGGATAAAGGCCGCCATGCCGCCCATCGCGAAGGCACCGCGCTTGTGGCAGGTTTTGATCAGCAGACGCGAGTAGGCGCTCAGGAACGGTTTATCCATGGTCACGACCTGGCGATCCGGCAGTACGCGATCGGGATAGTTTTTCAGCGTTTTGATGTAGCTGAAAATATAGTCCCAGCGTCCGCAGTTCAGGCCGACAATGTGGTCACGCAGAGCGTGCAGAATTTCATTCATCTGGAACACGGCAGGCAGCGTTTCAATCAACAGGGTGGCTTTGATAGTGCCGCGTGGCAGGTTGAAACGATCTTCCGCATAGCTGAAGACTTCGCTCCACCAGGCCGCTTCCTGCCAGGCCTGCGTTTTAGGCAGATAGAAATATGGGCCGCTGCCCTTCGCCAGCAGAGCTTTGTAGTTGTGGAAGAAATAGAGCGCAAAATCAAACAGGCTTCCCGGAATGGCTTCACCACGCCAGGTGACATGTTTTTCCGGCAGGTGCAGCCCGCGCACGCGACAGATCAGTACCGCCGGGTTCGGTTTAAGCTGGTATATTTTGCCGGCTTCGTTGGTATAGCTGATGGTGCCGTTTACGGCGTCACGCAGGTTGATCTGTCCGTCGATGACCTTACGCCAGTCCGGTGCCAGCGAGTCTTCAAAATCGGCCATAAAGACCTTAACGTTGGCGTTCATGGCGTTGATCACCATTTTGCGCTCTACCGGACCGGTGATCTCGACGCGGCGATCCTGTAAATCTTCAGGGATGCCGCGGATTTTCCACTCGCCACGACGAATGGAAGCGGTTTCCGAAATGAAACCAGGCAACTTGCCGTTATCAATTTCCTGCTGCTGATGAATACGTGCCGCCAGCAGTTTATTGCGCTGCGGCGTAAAGCGGGTCACCAGTTCAGTCAGAAATTCTACCGCTTCTGCCGTCAAAACTTGCTGTTCTTGCTCGCCATACGGCTGGGTAAAGGCCAGTTCATCGACCGTCGTTGCCTGTTGAGTCATTACTCTGCTCCTCATCAAAGATCCAAAATCACGCTCCCGATGCGAACGAAAGATCGTTGGGTAGTTTTCGCTCAGCAGAATTAAGACTATCTCTATTTTTTCTAAAATCAAAAACAATTTCCATTTTAATTATAAATTGCAATTAATTGATTGATTTTATTGAAATTAAAGTTTTAAAGAATGATGAGTGACATTTCGGAAATAAAAAAGGCACCCGAAGGTGCCTGATTTGAATAGCTGAAACGCTTTAGGATCGTTTAGTGCAGACAATTACTCCAGCGTTGGATTCATGTGACGCAGATCGTATGGTGTTATCTGGTAGACGTAATAGTTGAGCCAGTTAGTAAAAAGCAAATTCCCGTGGCTGCGCCAGGTCGCTCTCGGTTTGTTTTGCGGATCGTCTTTCGGGAAATAGTTGTACGGGACATCCGGGTTCAGACCCGCTTCGACATCACGGAAATATTCTGACGCAAGGGTGTGCGGATCGTACTCAGGATGTCCGGTCACAAAGGCAATGCGCTTATCTTTACTGGCAAACAGGTAAGCGTCCCCATCTTCCGTTTCGGCCAGAATCTCCAGATCGGTGTAATCACGAATCAGCTGGGCCGGGAAGTCAGCGTAGCGAGAATGCGGAGCCAGGAAAGAATCATCAAACCCTCGCGTCAGCAACGCATGGGGATGGAGAATATGGTGTTCGTATACGCCGGAGAGCTTTTCAGTGCGGGTTTGCTTGGGGATGCCATAGAGAATATTCAGTGCGGCTTGTACCGCCCAACAGACAAACAGCGTGGACGTGACGTGATCTTTTGCCCACTCCAGAACCTGTTTGATCTGCGGCCAGTAAGCGACATCGTTAAATTCCACCAGGCCCAGCGGCGCGCCGGTCACAATCAGACCGTCGAAGTTTTCACCCTGAATGTCATCAAAGTTGCAGTAGAAGTTGTTCAGATGCTCAGAAGGCGTATTGCGTGACTCACGGGCGTCGATTCGCAGCAGTTGAATATCGACCTGCAGCGGGGAGTTCGACAGCAGACGCAGGAACTGGTTTTCTGTTTCGATCTTTTTGGGCATCAGATTGAGAATAAGCACCTTCAGCGGGCGAATTTCCTGACCTGTCGCACGTGAAGTCGTCATCACAAAGACATTTTCTTCACGCAAGAAATTGACGGCTGGTAGCTCGTCCTGCACCCGAATCGGCATAGCTTTGTATCCTCACAGCATACGTATAAACGTTTAGACATCCAGACAGCTAACGATACCCAGAAATGGTTTGAATGTCGAGTCTGCAAGCAGAAGGTGAGAAAGTTTCAAGGAGAGGATGGTGCGGTTTGATGCCCTCACCCCATCCCTCTCCCACAGGGAGAGGGAGAAAACAAAAGCAAAAAACCCCGCACCTTACGGTACGGGGTTCTTCTTATTTGATGCCTGGCAGTTCCCTACTCTCACATGGGGAGACCCCACACTACCATCGGCGCTACGGCGTTTCACTTCTGAGTTCGGCATGGGGTCAGGTGG
>NZ_JBLKCH010000011.1:0-116141 GCF_047531125.1 Enterobacter sp. HK-058-C-ECC | reverse complement strand
GGGTGGTGGCGACTGAGCCACCCTGGCACGTTCACAGGTTATGGGGTTACAGAGTAGCAAGGAACATAAAGTGAACGGAATGACCACCGCTGCCGTATGTTCCCCTCACCCTAACCCTCTCCCCAAAGGGGCGAGGGGATTGTTCAGTGCTCGCAATAATTTGTGGGGATTCCTCAACCCACGGGGAGAGGGAGAAAACAACGCTTTACTCACGACGCCGCGATAAACAGATCCCGCAGCTGATGAAGCTGGTCGCGGATCTGCGCCGCCTCTTCGAACTCCAGGTTCTGCGCGTGCTGCATCATCTGTCCTTCCAGCTCGTGAATTTTCTGCTGCAGCGCTTTTGGCGTCAGCACGACGGTATCTTCTTCCACCACTGAACGCGCCTTGCCGCGGCCTTTCGCTTTGGTTTTGGCGATGTTCTGACCCAGCGCCAGAATATCCACCACCTTCTTGTTCAGCCCCTGCGGGGTAATGCCGTGTTCTTCATTGTAGCGCTGCTGTTTCTCACGGCGGCGCTCCGTCTCACCAATCGCTTTCGCCATCGACGGGGTAATTTTGTCACCGTACAGAATCGCTTTACCGTTGACGTTACGCGCGGCGCGGCCAATGGTCTGAATCAGCGAACGCTCGGAACGCAGGAAGCCCTCTTTGTCCGCATCCAGAATCGCCACCAGCGAGACCTCAGGCATATCAAGACCTTCTCGCAGCAGGTTAATCCCTACCAGCACGTCAAACTCACCGAGACGCAGGTCGCGGATAATCTCCATGCGCTCCACGGTATCGATATCCGAGTGCAGATAACGCACCTTCTCGCCGTGCTCTTCGAGATACTCGGTCAGGTCTTCCGCCATGCGCTTGGTGAGCGTGGTCACCAGCACGCGCTCGTTGATGGCGGAACGGGCGCGGATCTCAGAGAGCAGGTCGTCCACCTGCGTGGCCACCGGACGCACCTCGATAACCGGATCCAGCAGCCCGGTCGGACGTACCACCTGGTCAACCACCTCATCGCCCGATTTTTCCAGCTCATAGTTGCCCGGCGTGGCCGAGACGTAGATGGTTTGCGGTGCCAGCGCCTCAAACTCTTCAAACTTCATCGGACGGTTATCCAGCGCTGACGGCAGGCGGAAACCATACTCCACCAGCGTCTCCTTACGCGCCCGGTCGCCACGGTACATCCCGCCGATCTGCGGGATCGTGACGTGGGATTCATCGATCACCAGCAAACCGTCGGCCGGAAGGTAATCAAACAGCGTCGGCGGTGGCTCGCCCGGCCCGCGCCCGGAGAGGAAGCGGGAGTAGTTTTCGATGCCGGAGCAGTAGCCCAGCTCGTTCATCATCTCCAGGTCGAACTGGGTACGCTGACTCAGGCGCTGCTCTTCCAGCAGCTTATTGTTCGCCAGCAGCACCTTACGGCGCTCGGCCAGCTCCACTTTGATCTCTTCCATCGCCTGCACGATACGCTCGCGCGGCGTCACGTAGTGCGTTTTCGGGTAGATGGTGAAGCGCTGGATCACCGACTCAACGTGTCCGGTCAGCGGGTCGAAGAGCGACAGGCGTTCAACCTCTTCGTCAAACAGCTCGACGCGCAGCGCCATATCGTCCGATTCTGCCGGGAAGATGTCGATCACTTCACCGCGCACGCGGAAGGTGCCGCGCTGGAAGGCCTGGTCGTTGCGGGTGTACTGCAGCTCCGCCAGGCGACGCAAAATCGCGCGCTGGTCAATGATCATCCCCTGCGTCAGGTGCAGCATCATCTTGAGATAGAGATCCGGATCGCCCAGACCGTAGATCGCGGAAACCGAGGCCACGACGATCACATCACGACGCTCCAGAAGCGCCTTCGTGGCCGACAGTCGCATCTGCTCGATGTGTTCGTTCACCGAGGCATCTTTCTCAATGAAGGTGTCAGAGCTCGGCACATAGGCTTCAGGCTGGTAGTAATCGTAGTAGGAGACGAAATACTCTACCGCGTTTTCCGGGAAGAACTCTTTCATCTCGCCGTAAAGCTGCGCCGCCAGGGTTTTATTGGGCGCCAGCACCATCGTTGGGCGCTGGAGATCCGCAATCACGTTGGCAATGGTAAATGTTTTACCCGAGCCGGTGACCCCCAGCAGCGTCTGGTGCGCCAGCCCATCCTCCAGTCCTTCTTCCAGACGACGGATCGCCTCAGGCTGATCGCCAGATGGACGGAAAGCAGAATTCAATTTGAACGGTTTACTCATGGGCGACAACCTGATGACATTATAAGCGGCAGGTGAGTAATTTTACTCCTTGTTGCCAGGAATGCCAGTAAAAAACACTGGATGAAAAACCAGTAGCATGTCAGGATATTTAGAGTAGCGCCTGAATGATTAGCGCGATAGCGACCAAAATTTGGACTGTGACAACATAAAACACCAGTCAGGTCAGGTTATCCCCAGAACTTTTTCTTTTTTAACATTTGTCAAGCCAGGTAATGATAGTTTTGTGGCAACCGGTGACACTTTCATGACGGGAATTGCTTTTATCTAAGCAATTAAAAACTAAACGATATTTTCTAAAGCCGCGTTTCGCGTCAATTTGGGCGTAAGCCGCGTCTTCTCTCGCTTATCGCGTGTTTTCTAACTCTAATGCACATGGTTATCCACAGGAATAGTGGATAACTGCTTCCAGCCCATACAGACTGGCGCTCCGCAAATTCCCGGATTTTCCCACGAGACGGCGGCAAAAAATTTTTATAGCTATTTTTTGCTGATTAACAGTTGCGTCATTCATAACCAACCGATGCGATCTTGCTCACATTTTCACCCTTTCGGGCTCTGCACCACAACTCACCACCGCCAGCACCGTCGATGTGCAAGCCCGGTTTTTATCCGCCGCGCTTCTGTGACTTATTCCTAAAAAAGTCGCTTTTTTAACCACTTTCCGCTTTATGGCAGGGGTTTTGCAGATTCATCCACGAGCCACACCTACACACATTTTTAAGGAGAGAAAGATGTTGAGTCTGCGTGCAGTGAATCAGTTTTACGGAAGTCAACATACGCTATGGAATGTGGATTTAGATTTTCCGCAAGGGATGTGTACAGGCGTCGTTGGTCTGCCGGGCATGGGGAAAACCACCCTCATGAATTGCATCGCCGGGAAAGTGCCTGTCGAAAGCGGCAGCATCATCTGGTATGAGGCGGGCGCGCCGCCGCGTGATTTGCTCCACCCGCCGTCAGAACAGCGCTCCGTGCCGGGGATTGGCTATGTCTCGCAGGACAGGCGGATCTTCTCTCAGCTAACGATTGAGGAGAACCTGCATATCGCCATGCGGGCGACGGGGAAACCTAATCCGGAGGCGAAAAATGACGTTTACGACCTGTTTCCGACGCTCTATGGGGTGCGGCAAACCCGCGCCAACACGCTCTCTCCGGACGACCAGTATCAGCTGGCGCTGGCTAATGCGCTGGTAAACCGCCCTCACCTGCTGATCCTGGATGAACCTCTGCACGGCGCGGGGCACAGCGTTGCCCAGAAGCTGGTGCAACTGCTGGGGCGATTAAACCGGGAGCTGGGTATGACGGTGCTGTTAGCGGAGCAGCAGCTGTCGTTTATCCGTCGGGTGGCGGACCGTTTCTGTATGCTCTATCGCGGGCGTAACGTGGCGCAGGGCCACGTTAACGAACTGGATGACGAGCTTATCGCTCACTGGATGTCGCGGGAAGCAAAACGCTGAGATCGAGATAACGTCCGGTTTCGGCATTTTCCGCGCCGTCAGCAAGCCAGGGGATCTCCCCGAGGCACGGGGCGGGCAGGACGCGCCTGAGCGTCGCCAGATACTCCAGGTGTCGTTTACCCGGCGCAACCACGTCGTTGGCTATCCAGCCCGCCAGACGCAGTCCGGCCTGCTGTATGGCCTGCGCGGTCAACATGGCGTGATTGATGCAGCCCAGCTTGACGCCGACGACAAGAATGACCGGAAGCTGCTCGGCCTGCACCCAGTCAGCAAACGTCTGCGTGTCAGAAAGCGGCGTAAACCAGCCGCCAGCCCCTTCTACCAGCACCCAGTCGGCCTGATTTTCCAGCGTCCGCAGTCCGGCAGACAACACAGCGAAATCAATCGGACGACCTTCATCGGCGCTGATAATGTGCGGCGAGGTCGGCTCGGCAAAGGTGTACGGATTCACCGCGGAATAGGCGAGTTCACGCGTGCTGTTACGCTGGAGCGCCAGCGCGTCGGTGTTGCGTAACCCTTCCGCCGTCATCTCGCTGCCGGACGCCACGGGCTTATACCCGGCAGTGTTTTTCCCGAGCAGCCGTGCCGCCTGCAGCAGCGCCGAGCTGGCCACCGTTTTACCCACTTCTGTGTCCGTGCCGGTGACAAAATAACGTTCAGTCACGTTCGATAATCCCATGAAAAAGTTGATAGGAGAGCGGGAATTGACCCCGCTGCTGCGGCCAGGCCAGCTCAAGGCGCTGCAGCTGACCGCGGGTGAGCGGTTTTTTCTCGCGTCCGGTATGCAGGTGCGTGGCGCCTATGCCCTTCAGCGAACGCATGGCGCTGAACGCATCGCTAAAATTGAGCGTGATGGTCTGCACCACGCTGCAAGCGCGCCAGCCTGCTAGCGCCTGCATCACCTGCTCATGCGATAAAAACCGGTTAGCGTGCGGCTGTTCATCCACCGCTTTCCAGGCCTGATTCAGCTCCGGCAGCGAACTTTCCAGCAAGGTGGTAAACGCCACCTTCCCGCCCGGTCGCGCCACGCGATAAAGCTCGCGCAGGGCCTGCGGCAGGCTGCTGCACCACTGAACCGCCAGATGGCTCCAGACCAGATCAAACTGCGCGTCCGCCAGCGGGATCGCCTCGATATCGGCCAGCAGATAACGATCTGCAGCCTGCCGCTGGCGCGCCTCTTCCAGCATCTGTGCTGAGAGATCGATAGCCGTCACCTGGCTTCCCGCCCCGCGCCAGTAGAGGCTGTTGCTGCCGGGACCACAGCCGGCGTCCAGCACCTGGGGAAAACGGTTCTCGCCAAGCGCGGCCAGAAGCCCCTGCGCGCTCAGACGCTGCAGCTCATCATGCTGCGAATAGCTCTGCGCGGCGCGGCCAAATGCGGCCGCGATGGCCTGCTTATTCACCGGCATCATGGAGCGCCTCCAGCAACGTCTCAATATCCTGTCGTTCATGCGCCGCCGTCAGGGTTAAGCGCAGCCGCGCCGTGCCTGGTGGGACGGTGGGCGGGCGGATGGCGGTCACCCACATGCCGCGCTGGCGCAGCGCCTGTGCCAGGGCCAGCGCGCGGGCATTTTCACCGACAATCACCGGCTGGATAGCGCTCTGCGAATCGGTGCTGCGGAAGGGCAGCGTCGCGAGTCCCTGACGGAAGCGGGAGATATGCTCTGCCAGCCGCTGGCGACGCTCATCCCCTTCCGCGCTGCGTATCACCGCCAGCGACGCTGATAGCGCCACGGCCTGCGCCGGAGGCATGCTGGTGCTGTAAATCAGGTGGCGGGCAAACTGCAGCAGGTAGTCGGCGACGGATTCACTGCACAGCACGGCGGCACCGCTAACGCCAAAGCCTTTGCCGAAGGTGACAATCAGCAGTTCCGGCTTCACGTTTTGCTGATACGCGCTCCCGCGCCCTTCGTCGCCCATCACGCCAGTGCCGTGGGCATCGTCGACCAGCAGCCAGGCATGCTGCCGCTTCGCGGCCTCGTGCAGCGCGGCAAGCGGCGCGCTGTCGCCGTCCATGCTGAACACCCCTTCCGTGACCGCCAGCTGTTGTCCTTCGCAGGGTTTATCCAGCAGCGCAGCAAGCTGTCCCGCATCGTTATGGGCAAAACGCCGCAGCTGCGCCGGGCTTAAATTTGCCGCCTCCAGCAGGGAGGCGTGGCTCAGGCGATCGGCGACAATGCGGTCCGCCTTCCCCATCAGGGCCGTGATGACCGCCTGGTTGGCGGCAAAGCCGGAGATAAACAGCAGCGCGCGCGGGTAGCCGAGCCAGTCAGCCAGTTCCTCTTCCAGCGCCTGATGCGCCGTGGTGTATCCGCTGACGTGTCCCGATCCGCCGCTGCCCACGCCAAACCGCTCCGCGCCCTGCTGCCAGGCGCGGATAATGGCCGGATGCTGGCTCAGCCCGAGATAGTCGTTGCTGGAGAAATTGCAGAACCGCTGGTCTTCACGGGTAAGAAAACGACCCGCGCCGTTTTCCACCACCCTGCGAACGCGAAATGCCTCTGCCGCCCGACGGTCGTCGAGCGCAGAGTTGATACGTGCCTGCCAGGTCATACGGCTGCCGCGTTGTAGAACTGGTCGGTGTCGGCATTGAAAATCTGCTGCTCCAGCTGCTGCTGTTGCTCGTTATCGCCCGTCAGCACTTCGGTTTGATGCGGGTTCAGCCCCAGCTTACGGAACAGCTGAACGTCTTTGTCCTCTTCCGGGTTAGGCGTGGTCAGCAGCTTGCAGCCGTAGAAGATGGAGTTGGCCCCGGCCATAAAGCACATCGCCTGGGTCTGCTCGTTCATCTGCTCGCGGCCCGCCGAGAGGCGAACGTAAGACGTTGGCATCATGATGCGCGCCACCGCGATGGTGCGGATAAAATCAAACGCATCCACGTCCTCGTTATCCGCCAGCGGCGTGCCCTTGACCTTCACCAGCATGTTGATCGGCACGCTTTCCGGCGGAGTCGGCAGGTTCGCCAGCTGCAGCAGCAGGCCCGCGCGGTCTTTCACCGTTTCGCCTAAGCCCACGATGCCGCCGGAACAGACCTTGATCCCCGCGTCACGCACTTTATCCAGCGTATCCAGACGCTCCTGGTAGGTACGCGTGGTGATGATATTGCCGTAAAATTCCGGCGAGGTGTCGAGGTTGTGGTTGTAGTAATCCAGCCCCGCGGCCGAGAGGCGCTGCGCCTGCTCTTCGTTGAGCGTACCGAGGGTCATACAGGCTTCGAGGCCCATCTCCTTCACGCCCTTCACCATCTGCTCCAGGTACGGCATGTCGCGATCGTGCGGGTTCTTCCACGCCGCGCCCATGCAGAAGCGGGTTGATCCAGCGTTTTTCGCCTTGCGCGCGGAGTCAAGGACCTGCTCCACTTCCATCAGGCGCTCTGACTCCAGACCGGTTTTGTAGCGCGCGCTCTGCGGGCAATATTTGCAGTCTTCGGGGCAGGCGCCGGTCTTGATCGACAGCAGCGTGCTGACCTGAACATGGCGGGGATCGAAGTGCTGACGATGCACCTGTTGGGCTTCGAACATCAGCTCAAGGAAAGGTTTGTTAAATAATTCAGTAACTTGCGACATCGTCCAGCGTGCGTGGTGAGCCATCGGGCTTCTCCAAAGGGTTTTGTTAATTTTCGGTTCGGTTTATACTCGTAAACCTAAAACTTTTCAAAATGGTTTACAAGTCGATTATGACCCAGGACGATCTCGCCTTCGACAAGCAGCATATCTGGCACCCTTACACCTCCACGACCCGCCCCCTTCCCGTCTATCCGGTGGCCTCCGCCCACGGCTGCGAGCTGCACCTCGCCAGCGGCGAGCGGCTCGTTGACGGGATGTCCTCCTGGTGGGCGGCGATTCACGGGTACAACCACCCGCGCCTGAATGCGGCGATGAAGGCCCAGATTGACCAGATGTCGCACGTGATGTTTGGCGGGATCACCCATCAGCCCGCGGTGGATTTATGCCGACGTCTGGTAGCGATGACGCCTGACTCGCTGGAGTGCGTATTCCTGGCGGATTCCGGCTCCGTGGCGGTGGAAGTGGCGATGAAAATGGCGCTGCAGTACTGGCACGCGAAGGGCGAAGCGCGCCAGCGTTTCCTCACCTTCCGCAACGGCTATCACGGGGATACCTTCGGGGCGATGTCGGTGTGCGATCCGGATAACTCCATGCACAGCCTGTGGAAGGGGTATCTGCCGGAAAACCTGTTCGCCCCTGCGCCGCAGAGCCGCTTCGACGGCGAGTGGAACGAGATGGACATGGTCGGCTTCGCGCGGCTGATGGCGGCACATCGTCACGAAATTGCTGCCGTCATTCTTGAACCGATCGTGCAGGGCGCGGGCGGAATGCGGATGTACCATCCGGAATGGCTGAGGCGTATTCGCAGGATGTGCGACCGCGAGGGCATTCTGCTGATTGCCGATGAGATCGCCACCGGCTTTGGCCGCACCGGCAAGCTGTTTGCCTGCGAACATGCGGGTATCGCCCCGGATATTCTGTGCCTCGGCAAAGCGCTGACCGGCGGCACCATGACGCTCTCCGCCACGCTCACGACCCGCCAGGTCGCCGACACCATCAGCGACAGCGAAGCAGGCTGCTTTATGCACGGCCCGACGTTTATGGGTAACCCGCTGGCCTGCGCCGTGGCGAGTGAAAGCCTTGCGATTCTGGCGAGCGGCGAGTGGCAGACGCAGGTTGCGGCGATTGAGGCGCAGCTGAAAGCGGAACTGAGCGCCGCCTCGGGCGCGAATTTCGTGGCGGACGTGCGCGTGCTGGGCGCCATCGGGGTGATTGAAACCACTCATCCGGTGAATATGGCGGCGCTGCAGCGTTTCTTCGTGGATCAGGGCGTGTGGGTACGGCCTTTCGGCAAGCTTATCTACCTGATGCCGCCGTACAGCATTACGCCGGAGCAGCTGCGTAAATTAACTGATGCGGTCGTAACAGCCGTTAACATTCCCGCGCATTTCACGATTTAACCCTATGCATTACACTTGCTGAACGAGCGATCAACGAGGGTAAACCGTATGAAAATCATCAGTAAAGATCTGCGCGACGGTGAAAAACTGCCGGAACGTCACGTTTTTAACGGCATGGGTTATCAGGGAGACAATATCTCCCCGCACCTGGCGTGGGATGAGGTTCCGGCAGGCACCAAAAGCTTTGTCGTGACCTGCTACGACCCGGATGCGCCAACTGGCTCCGGCTGGTGGCACTGGATTGTGGCGAACCTGCCTGCCGACACGCGCGTACTACCGCAGGGTTCCGGTTCAGACCTGGTTGCCCTGCCTGAAGGTGCCATTCAGACGCGCACTGACTTTGGTAAAGCGGGCTACGGCGGCGCGGCGCCGCCAAAAGGGGAAACCCACCGCTATATCTTCACGGTGCACGCGCTGGATGTGGAGAAGATTGAGGTCGATGAAGGCGCGAGCGGCGCAATGGTCGGGTTTAACGTGCATTTCCATTCCCTTGGGAGCGCATCGATTACAGCGATGTATTCCTGAAAAAAGCCGGGGGGCGGCAACGCCTTACCCGGCCTGGATTTCGCATTCGTAGGCCCGGTAAGCGCAGCGCCACCGGGCAAAAATCACAGCACTGAAGGTAGCAGTCCTAACAGCCGCCCTTCTTCCAGAAGCTGCATCGCCTTATCAATATCCGGGGCAAAGAAGCGGTCGTCATCGTAATGCGTGACGTGCTCGCGCAGCACCTGACGCGCCTGCTCCAGCAGCGGGCTGGATTTGAGCCCCTCACGCAGATCGATACCCTGACTTGCCGCCAGCCATTCCACCGCCAGCACGCCGCGGGTGTTGGAGGCCATTTCCCAGAGACGACGCCCGGCAGCCGGTGCCATCGAAACGTGATCTTCCTGATTCGCCGAGGTTGGCAGGCTGTCCACGCTGTGCGGATGCGACAGCGCCTTGTTCTCGCTTGCCAGCGCTGCGGCCGTCACCTGAGCAATCATAAAGCCCGAGTTGACGCCGCCGTTACGCACCAGGAACGGTGGCAGCTGGGACATGTGTTTATCCATCATCAGCGCGATGCGGCGCTCGGACAACGCGCCGACTTCGGCAATCGCCAGCGCGATATTATCCGCCGCCATTGCCACAGGCTCGGCGTGGAAGTTACCGCCGGAGACCACCTCGTTTTCCTGAGCGAACACCAGCGGGTTATCGGACACCGCGTTGGCCTCCACCAGCAGCACCTCCGCCGCCTGGCGCAGCTGCGTCAGGCACGCGCCCATCACCTGCGGCTGGCAGCGCAGGGAATACGGATCCTGCACCTTTTCACAGTTGTGGTGTGAATCCGCGATCTCGCTGGTGTCGGTAAGCACGTGACGGTACATCGCGGCAGCATCAATCTGCCCACGCTGACCGCGCACCGCGTGGATGCGGGCATCGAACGGGCGACGCGAGCCCAGCACCGCTTCGGTGGTCAGCGCACCGCACACCACCGCCGAGGCAAACAGATCTTCCGCTTCAAACAGGCCGCGCAGCGCGAAGGCGGTCGACGCCTGGGTGCCGTTCAGCAGCGCCAGCCCCTCTTTCGCCGCCAGCGTGATCGGCGTTAAGCCAGCCTTTTTCAGCGCCTCTTTCGCCGGAAGCCACTCCCCCTGCCAGCGCGCTTTGCCTTCATCCAGCAGCAGCAGCGACATGTGCGCCAGCGGTGCGAGATCGCCGGAGGCCCCGACGGAACCCTTCGCCGGGATCCACGGATAGACCTCCGCATTAACCAGCGCCATCAGCGCCTGGATCACGCTCAGGCGGATGCCGGAGAAACCGCGCGCCAGGCTGTTGATTTTGAGCACCATCATCAGACGGACAATCTCATCGTCAAGCGGCTGGCCGACGCCCGCCGCATGCGACAGCACCAGCGAACGCTGCAGGTTTTCCAGATCGTGCGTCGCGATGCGGGTCTGCGCCAGCAGCCCAAAGCCGGTATTAATCCCGTAAGCCGTGCGCCCTTCGGCAACGATGGCTTCAACGCAGGCCACGCTGTCGTTAATGGCGGCGTGGGCGCTTTCATCCAGCGAAAGGGTGACCGGCTGACGCCAGACGTTACGCAGCTGTTTGAGCGTCAGTGAGCCGGGAGTGAGGGTTAATGCGTTCATTCATGCTTTCCTTGTGTGGCAGGGATCATCGGCAGGTTAAGGCCCTGCTCTTTGGCACAGTCAATGGCAATCTCGTAACCCGCATCCGCGTGACGCATCACGCCGGTGGCCGGGTCGTTATGGAGCACGCGAGCGATACGCGCGGCGGCTTCATCCGTTCCGTCACAGACAATAACCATCCCGGAATGCTGGGAGAAGCCCATCCCCACGCCACCGCCGTGGTGCAGCGACACCCAGGTCGCGCCGCTGGCGGTATTCAGCAGGGCGTTCAGCAATGGCCAGTCGGACACCGCATCCGAGCCGTCGCGCATGGCTTCCGTTTCACGGTTCGGGCTGGCAACGGAGCCGGAGTCCAGGTGGTCGCGGCCAATCACAATCGGTGCGGAAACTTCACCGCTGCGCACCATTTCGTTAAAGGCGAGGCCGAGTTTTTGACGCCACTCCAGCCCTACCCAGCAGATACGCGCTGGCAGCCCCTGGAAGTTAATGCGCTCGCGGGCCATGTCCAGCCAGTGGTGCAGGTGTTCGTCATCGGCGACGATCTCCTTCACTTTAGCGTCGGTTTTGTAGATGTCCTCCGGGTCACCGGACAGGGCAACCCAGCGGAACGGCCCGATGCCGCGGCAGAACAGCGGGCGGATATAGGCCGGGACGAAGCCGGGGAAGTCGAAGGCGTTATTCACGCCCATCTCTTTCGCCATCTGGCGAATGTTGTTGCCGTAATCAAAGGTCGGAATACCCATCTGGCTGAAGGCCAGCATGGCGGAGACGTGTTCCGCCATGGAGCGTTTCGCGGCAAGCACCGTGCCTTCCGGATCGGTTTCCGCTTTTTGCTGGTAGGCTTCCCACGTCCAGCCTTTTGGCAGGTAACCGTGCAACGGGTCATGGGCGCTGGTCTGGTCGGTGACCAGATCCGGACGCACGCCGCGGGCGACGAGTTCAGGAAGAATATCTGCCGCGTTGCCGCACAGAGCAATCGACACAGCTTTGCCTTCGGACGTGTATTTTTTGATGCGCGCCAGCGCATCGTCCAGGCTGGTAGCCTGCTCATCGACGTAACGGGTGCGCAGACGGAAATCAATGCGGCTCTGCTGGCACTCAATGTTCAAAGAGCACGCGCCGGCCAGCGTGGCGGCCAGCGGTTGCGCGCCGCCCATGCCGCCCAGACCGGCGGTCAATACCCAGCGGCCTTTCAGCGAGCCGTTGTAGTGCTGGCGACCGGCTTCCACGAAGGTTTCGTAGGTGCCCTGCACGATCCCCTGGCTGCCGATGTAGATCCAGCTCCCGGCGGTCATCTGGCCATACATCGCCAGCCCTTTCGCGTCCAGTTCGTTGAAGTGTTCCCACGTTGCCCAGTGCGGCACGAGGTTAGAGTTGGCAATCAGCACGCGCGGGGCGTTTTTGTGCGTTTTAAACACGCCCACCGGCTTGCCGGACTGCACCAGCAGGGTTTCGTCGTGTTCGAGTTCGGTCAGGGATTTTACAATTGCGTCATAGCATTCCCAGTTGCGCGCGGCGCGGCCTATGCCGCCGTAAACCACCAGCTCGTGGGGGTTCTCCGCTACCTCAGGATCAAGGTTGTTCATCAACATGCGCAGCGGGGCTTCGGTGAGCCAGCTTTTGGCGGTAAGGGTGGTGCCGCGCGCGGCGCGGACGTCCTGCTGGCGGTATTTACCTGACGACATTGTGTGCTCCTATACGGGACAGATGATGCATTTAGATATACTTGTATAGACAAGCACACACAAGGTCGGATTTAACAAAAAAGATACAATTTTATTATATTGCGTTAGCGATCACGCTTATAAAACTTATGACATAAAGTGGCCCTGCAGCCGGTAACGGTTACCCGGGAAAAGCAGCCGGGCATGCGACACAATGTGCGACGAGGACCAGGTTCGACGGCGGATCAGCAGGCACGGGTCGTGCTCTTTAATGCGCAGCCGCTCGCACTCCTGCGGCGTGGCGCGCACGGCTTCCACAATGTGCTCCCCTTCCGTCAGCGGTGCGACAAGCGACAGATAGGCATGCGGCGTGGTGTGGGTGTAATCCTGGTTCAGATAGTCCGGTATCCGTTCGGCGTTAACGCAGCGATCTTCAATCTGCACCGGAATGTCGTTTTCGAAATGCACCATCACGGAGTGGAAGATGCGGCTTCCCTCTTTGACATTCAGCTCTACCGCCTGCTCGGCGCTGGCCTGGGTCTCTTCGAGCACCAGCACCTCACAGCGGTGCTGATGATTACGCGCGGCAATTTCGTCCGCAATACTGCGGATTTCAAACAGGGCGGATTGCCCTTTCGGTTCCGCCACAAACGTCCCGACGCCCTGCAGGCGCACCAGAAGCCCTTCGTCGGTCAGCTCGCGCAGCGCCCGGTTGACGGTCATCCGGCTAAAACCAAACTGTGCCACCAGTTCGGCCTCCGAGGGAATGCGGTCGTGCGGCCGCCAGACGCCGGTGGCGATTTTTTCGCTGATCGCCTGCTTCACCTTTTCGTAGAAAGGTGCGGGAGAGCTCGACTGCGGCAGGGGTGAGCGTGAAAACATCGTGACTCCTTGAATAGTGTTATGCCCACCAGTGAGCAATTTGCCAGGCCAGGCGGGCGGCGAGCTTAGCGCCCTGCCCGTCCCGATCGTACTGCGGATTAAACTCTACCAGATCGGCGGCCTGGAGCTTACCGCTACGGCAGATATGTTCGATGACGGGGAGGAGATCCAGTGCCGGAATGCCTAACGCAGCCGGAGCGGAAACGGCAGGCATCTCGCTGGCGGGCAGCACGTCCAGATCGATCGTCAGGTAAACGCGATCGGCCTGCGCCAGCACACTTTCCAGCGCAGACAGTGCATCGCGCCTGAAATGGAGATCTTCCACCAGCGTGACGTTCAGGCGTTCAGCCTCATCCCACAGCGCCTGCGTGTTTGCCGCCCGGCTCACGCCAAAGCAGGCGTACTGAAATGCCCGCCCGCGCTCATCGCAGTAGTGCGCCAGCTGGCGAAACGGCGTGCCGGACGTCGCCCGCTCGGCCTTGCGCAGATCGAGATGGGCATCAAGGTTGATGATGACAACCCGCTCGTTCGGGAAGGCGTCCAGCACGCCGCGACCGTGCGCCCACGCGGTTTCGTGTCCGCCGCCAAAGACCAGCGTGCGCATCCCGGAGCGCTGGCAGGCTGTCACGGCATCGCTTAACGTCTGCTGCGCCGCCTCAAGCTCGTCACCTTCAACGTAGACCGACCCCATATCCGCCAGCCGATCGTGTCCCTGATGGCTTGCCATATTCGCCAGCGCCTTTCGCAGCATATCAGGCGCCTGCACGGCGCCGGGCCTGCCCTGATTGCGTTTTACCCCTGCATCACATTCAAAACCTATCAGCGCAATGCCGGATGATAGCGGCGTGAACGCTCCCTGCTGCCGTATCGTCTGGAAAATGCGCGTTGCGTTGCTGGCCTCAGCGCTGTCGTCGCGCCCCTGCCAGACCGTTTCGGCTACGGGCCGCCATAACCTCATACTGCCTCCCCACGGAAAACACGTTGATACAGCGGATTGCGTCCCGGCTCGTAGACCATCTCTACCGGATGGTATGCATCCCAGACGATGAAATCAGCGACAAACCCGGCCCTGAGCTGTCCGTGGGTTGCGCCGCGGCCCAGCGCCTGCGCGGCATGCCGCGTGACGCCAGCCCAGGCCTCTTCAGGCGTCAGGCCAAACTGGACGCAGGCCATGTTCATCGCCAGATGCAGGCTCGCAAACGGGCTGGTACCGGGGTTATAGTCGGTGGCGACCGCCATCGGCACGCCCTGTTTTCTGAGCTGTTCAACCGGCGGACGCTGGCGCTCCTGCAGAAAATAGAACGCGCCCGGCAACAGGACCGCAACAGTGCCGCTTTGCGCCATCGCCTGAACGCCTGCGTCGTCAAGATATTCGATATGATCGGCGGAGAGTCCCTTATACCGGCTGACCAGCGCCGCACCGCCCTGATTCGACAGCTGCTCGACATGCCCTTTCACCGGGATACCGAGCGCGGTTGCCGCCTTAAAGAGGCGCTCGGTTTGCGACGGGGTAAAGCCGACGTTTTCGCAGAACACGTCTACTGATTCGTATAACTCTTTTTGCCACAGCGTGGGCAATATCTGCTCACAGACCAGCGTGAGGTACGCATCCGGATCCTGTCGGTATTCCGGCGGAACCGCATGAGCCGCCAGCAGCGTTGGGCTGATATCAACCGGATTATTGAGGCTCAGCTGGCGCGCAACCTGCAGCATCTTCTCTTCGGCCTCGGCGTTGAGACCGTATCCGGATTTGATTTCAACCGTGGTGACACCTTCATTCATCAGACGCTGAAGCCGCTGCTGCGCCAGCTTAAGCAGGGTTTCGGGTGAGCTGCTGCGCGTCGCCGTCACGGTAGCGTTAATCCCGCCCCCCTGAGCGCTGATGGTTTGATAAGAGACACCGTTCAGACGCTGCTCCCACTCCGCCGCGCGATCGCCGCCAAACACCAGGTGGGTATGGCAGTCAATCAGGCCCGGCGTGACCAGACGTCCCTGAAGATCGACACAGTGACGGTGCCCGGCCGGAATGTCAGATTCAGGGATCACGGCCAGAAGGGTGTGGCCGCGTACGACCAGGGCGTGTTGCTCTTTAAGTCCATAGGGCGCACAGACGTCCGGTGCCATCGTAGCCAGTCGCGCATTTCGCCATATCACATCGTCGGGATGAATCTGCTGCATGGGCATTCCACTTGTCATAGGTTGTATAGACATTTATTTTCATCTGTTGTCTGCTGTCAACCGACTTTGCGGAAAATGTTATTTATTTGTGATCACTTACCCGCCGCCCCTGGGCTAAAAATGCAACTTTTACCCTTTTTATCTTCCCGTTTCGCTCAACTTAGTATAAAAAAGCAGGCTATTTCGTCTATCCCGTAAAGACTTGCATACCCAGGAGCTTCACCTTGAACATTTCCAGGATTTCCCGTCTGGCGTTAGCACTCGCCTTTGGCGTGACATTATCCGCATGCAGTTCAACCCCACCGGATCAGCGGCCTTCTGAGCAGGTCGCGCCCGGTACGGCCTCCCGCCCGATTTTGTCTGCTGATGAAGCGAAGAACTTTGACCGTGCGCACTACTTCTCGTCGATGGATCCTAACGCTGCGCCGTGGACCCCGTCTTCGATTAACCTGCCGAAACAGCCTGACTTCGTGGTTGGCCCGGCGGGTGCGCAGGGCGTAACGCATACCTCGATTCAGGCTGCGGTAGATGCTGCCATCACGAAACACAGCGCGTCTCGCCAGTACATCGCGATCCTGCCAGGTGAATATGAAGGCACCGTCTATGTTCCGGCGGCACCGGGCAGCATTACGCTTTACGGTCTGGGCGAAAAAGCGATCGACGTAAAAATTGGCCTGGCGATTGATTCCGAAATCGACAGCAACACCTGGCGTCACCTGGTGAACCCGGCCGGTAAATATATGCCGGGTAAACCGGCGTGGTACATGTTCGATAACTGCCAGAGCAAGCGTGCCGCCACCATTGGCGTGATGTGCTCTGCGGTGTTCTGGTCCCAGAATAACGGTCTGCAGCTGCAGAACCTGACCATCCAGAATACCCTGGGTGACAGCGTTGACGCCGGTAACCACCAGGCTGTCGCGCTGCGCAGCGATGGCGATAAGGTGCAGATTAACAACGTCAACATTCTGGGTCGTCAGAACACCTTCTTCGTGACCAACAGCGGTGTACAGAACACGCTGCAGAATAACCGTCTGACCCGTACGCTGGTGACCAACAGCTACGTTGAAGGTGATGTGGATCTGGTGTCCGGCCGCGGCGCGGTGGTCTTTGATAACACCGATTTCCGCGTGGTGAACTCACGCACTCAGCAGGAAGGTTACGTGTTTGCTCCGGCAACCCAGTCGAACCTCTTCTTCGGCTTCCTGGCCGTGAACAGCCGCTTTAACGCTGCCGGTGACGGCGTGGCGCAACTGGGACGCTCCCTGGACGTGGACGCTGCGACCAACGGTCAGGTTGTGATCCGCGACAGCGTGATCAACGAAGGCTTCAACATGGCGAAGCCGTGGGCGGATGCGGCGATCTCCAAACGTCCGTTCTCCGGCAATACCGGTGCGGTGGACGATAAAGGGAACGTGCAGCGTAACCTGAACGACGCTAACTTCAACCGCATGTGGGAGTACAACAACCGCGGTCTGGGTAGCAAAGTGGTTGCTGAGCCGAAGCAGTAATAAGATGAGAGTAAAAGGGGGAGTTTAATCCCCCTTTTTACTGCGACTGAATGCGTCAGGCTCCAAACTTAAGATACGCATCCAATAGTTGCATAATCGCAACCATGAGTTGCAGGAACAGAATTGCCCATTCCACACCGCTCATACGCCACTCCTTTGGTATAGAGCACTTCTCCCCTGATTTACCTTTCCGCTGCCTGTCATCAGAGGTGTGTTGGTTATGTTTTGATGTGCTCCGCAGTTTAGGCACTGTCGGCACCACCCGACAGCCAGGACTGAATACGGATCCTGAATTGCGGAACTGCAACACATCAAGCCAACGGACAGAATGATATCAAATCACTACTGTACATAAAAACAGATAAAATCAGTTTAGGAATTTATAAAGAAAATGCATCTAACCAACTGATTATTCTAAAAATAACAACCGCTAGTCATTCTATGTTCTTTGTCCTTCGTTGACGATGAATTTACTTCACGTTGAGTCGACATTATGATGACCATGTTGGTTACGTTTTGATGTGCTCACCCGGCTACCACCGGGCATAAAAAAACCTCGCATTCGCGAGGTTTTTTGTTTTAAGCCGCTTAGTGAGCGTTAACCACCACCCACATCGGCCCCTGGCCTACGGCGTAGCGCCCTTTCTCTTCGAGCAGACCCTGCTCGCCTTTAATTTCATACAGCGCGATATGGTGGGATTTCTGCCCCGCTGCAATCAGGTATTTGCCGCTGTGATCGATATTAAAGCCGCGCGGCTGGGTTTCCGTCGGCTGGAAGCCTTCAACCGCCAGCACGCTGCCGTCTTCGGAAACGCTAAACACGGTAATCAGGCTGGAGGTACGGTCACAGGCGTACAGATGACGGCCATCTGGCGTAATGTGGATATCTGCCGCCCAGCGGGTGTCGGAGAAATCAGACGGCATCATGTCCAGCGTCTGCACGCACTCAATCTGACCGTTTGGATCTTTCAGTTCCCATACGTCCACAGAACTGTTCAGTTCGTTGACCACGTAGGCGTACTGCTGGTTCGGATGGAAGACCATATGACGCGGACCTGCGCCTTCTACCGTCGTGACTTCAGCTGGATTCTGCGCCACCAGGTGACCATCGTCGCTCAGGGTGAACAGGCAGATACGATCCTGCTTCAGCGCAGGCACCCACAGCGTGCGGTTATCCGGAGAGATATTCGCCGAGTGGCAGCCTTCAAGCCCTTCCACCACATCCACGGTTTCGACCGGAATGCCATCTTCAAGACGGGTTACGCTGACGCAGCCCGCGTTATAAGAGCCGCTGAAGACAAAGTTGCCTTTACGATCGGTTGAGATATGGGTTGGGCTGCCCGGCAACGGGGCTTCGGCAGTGTAAGTCAGCGCGCCGTCGTCCGGAGAGATGCGATAGGCCAGCACGCGGAACTCCGGGCGCACACCCACGTACAAGAAACGTTTATCCGGGCTGATAACCATCGGTTGCACCTGACCTGGTACATCAACAACCTGAACCAGCGTGAGTGTCCCCTCGGTATTTAAACGCCAGACGTGAATCTGCTGGCTTTCAGGACTGGCGGTATAAACGGTTTGTTTCATGAATATTCACTCCTCACTGCGCATGAAAGTAGTTAACTTTTGACGGTGAATGCTGAATTGTCGACAGGAGTTTTGAAGCGTTCGCCTCTCGGTGTACCATCCCATCAAAACGTAAATTCAATATTAACCTGGAAAAACAAATGACCTCGCGTGTGATTGCTCTGGATTTAGACGGTACCTTACTGACGCCGCAAAAAACCCTTCTCCCCTCTTCTCTGGAAGCGCTTAAACGCGCACAGGAAGCGGGATATCAACTCCTTATCGTAACGGGTCGACATCACGTTGCCATTCACCCTTTTTATCAGGCACTGGCGTTAGATACACCTGCAATTTGTTGTAATGGCACTTATTTGTATGATTATCAGGCAAAAAAGGTTTTAGCCTCCGACCCGCTGCCGGTTCCCCAGGCGCTGCAACTGATTGATCTGCTGGATGAGCATGCCATTCACGGCCTGATGTACGTGGATAACGCGATGGTGTACGAGCGCCCAACCGGCCATGTGGTGCGCACCAGCAACTGGGCGTTGTCCCTGCCTGAAGCGCAGCGTCCGGTCTTTACTCAGGTATCTTCCCTGCGTCAGGCAGCCCAGGACGTTGAGGCTATCTGGAAATTCGCCCTGACGGATGAAGACACCACCAAACTGAATGCCTTCGCGAAACACGTGGAACAGACGCTGGGTCTGGAGTGCGAGTGGTCCTGGCACGATCAGGTGGATATTGCCCGCAAAGGCAATAGCAAAGGCAAGCGTCTGACGCAGTATGTGGAATCGCAGGGCTGGTCAATGCAGGACGCGATCGCCTTCGGTGACAACTACAACGACATCAGCATGCTGGAAGCCGTCGGTACGGGCGTGGCGATGGGCAATGCCGACGACGCGGTAAAAGCGCGCGCTAACGTGGTGATTGGCGACAACACCACCGACAGCATCGCGCAGTACATTTATACCCACCTGCTGTAATCAGGCGGTGATCGAGACGCTCTTGATTTGCGCGTAGAGCCACAGGCCAGGTTTGATCCCTAACTCATCCCTGGCCCACGGGCTGATGCGTGCCCAGAGCGTTCTGCTTCCCACCTCGAGCTTCACTTCCACCTGGCCGTTATCATCAAAACACTCCGCGACTTTGGCGCGCAGGATATTTCGAATACTGGTTTGCAGCGGCGGCTGCAGCACCAGCGAAACGTCAGAAGCCTGAATACGGATACGCAGCGCGGACTGTAATGGCTTGTCGATCTTATTGACCCACAGATGCTGATCGCCCAGCGCCAGCGCCGTCATCGCGTAGTGCGGGTGGTGTTCCAGCACGCTCACCTTCAGAATGCTGCTCTGCTGTTCCCGGGGTAACCACGGGTGCATCACGCTGCTGCCCCAGACCTCTTCAAGGTTGCCGAAGGCCTTGACGCTGCCCTCTTCCAGCACCAGCACTTTGTCGGCCAGATGCAGGATCTCATCCAGCGAATGGCTGACGTAGAGCATTGGAATATTAATTTCCCGCGTCAGGCGCTGCAGGTAGGGCAGGAGCTCACGTTTGCGCGGAATATCCAGCGAGGCCAGCGGTTCGTCGAGCAGCAGCAGTTCGGGCGCGGTCAGCAACGCGCGGCCAATGGCCACGCGCTGTTTTTCTCCGCCGGAAAGCGAGGATGGCAGCCTGTCGAGCAGTGGCTCAATGCCTAAAAGCGTCACCAGCTTATCAAACTGTCCGGCCATGCTTTTCGCCATGCCGTAACGCAGGTTGCCGCGCACGCTGTAGTGCGGGAATAAGCGCGCGTCCTGGAAAACATAGCCAATGCGGCGTTTATCCGGCGACAGATACACCTTGTTTTCCACGTCATTCAGAACGCGGTTATTCAATACAATCCGTCCTGACTGCGGGCGCGTCAGGCCGCTGATGGCATTTATCAGCGACGTTTTTCCCGCCCCCGACACGCCGAAAATGGCGGTGATACCGCTTGCCGGCAGCGTCTCGTTAAGCGTCAGGGTATGGTTTCCCAGCGTCTGGGAGAAATTCAGTTCCAGCATGCTTATTTCCCCATCCGCTCACGGCTGAGCCGCGCCAGCCATTCCGACACCAGCAGCGATACCAGGGCTAATACGATTGAGATGATACACAGCCGCGCCGCCGCGCCCTCTCCGCCCGGCGTTTGAATCAGGGTATACATGGCCGATGGAATGGTTCGCGTCTCGCCGGGAATGTTCGAGACAAAGGTGATTGTCGCGCCAAACTCGCCCAGCGAGCGGGCGAAGGCCAGTACCGTCCCGACAATAATGCCGGGTAACGTCAGGGGAAGCGTGATGGTGAAAAAGACGCACCAGCGCCCGGCACCCAGCGTACGCGCCGCCTGTTCAAGCTTCATGTCCACGCCTTCCAGCGCGAGGCGGATCGCCCTCACCATCAGCGGGAATGACATTACCGCTGCCGCCAGTACCGCACCGCGCCAGCTAAAAGCGAACGTCAGCCCAAACCAGTCGTAGAGCTTCTCGCCGATAAAACCGCGCCGCCCCATCGAAACCAGCAGCAGATAGCCGACCACCACGGGCGGCAACACGAGCGGAAGATGAAGCACGCTGTCGAGCAGCGCTTTACCGGGAAACTGACAGCGAACCAGTAACCAGGCAAAGAAGATCCCAAAGGGCAAACTCAGCGCAACCGCCAGGGAAGAGACTTTAAGGCTCAGCAGAACAGCCTGCCATTCAGGATCGGTCAATATCATCAGTGAGTCGTAAATCCGTAACGTTTAAAGATTGCGGACGCTTCCGGCCCCTTCAGATAATCGCGGAAAGCCGTCACGGTCGCATTTTTATGTCCATCAACAATCGCAACAGGATATTCCACTTTCTTGTGGGAGTCTTCCGGGAACGTTGCCACCACTTTCACACCCTTACTGGCGACGGCATCAGAGCCATACACAATGCCCAGCGGGGCTTCGTTGCGTTCCACCAGCGCCAGCGCGCCGCGGACATCTTCCGCCGGAGCCAGCTTCGGCGACAATGTCTCCCACGCGCTCAGCTTTTGCAGCGCTTCTTTGGCGTAGATCCCGGCCGGAACGTGCTCCGGATCGCCCACTGCCAGACGCCCGCCGTTCAGCAGACTTATCCAGTGGGTCTCTTTGTTGATGGTGAAGTCAGCCTGGGTGCTGGCTTTTGGCGCCACGACAACCAGGCTATTCCCAAGCAGCGTTTCGCGGGTTGCCGCATCAATCGCTTTCTTCTCCACCGCGTAATCCATCCACTTCTGATCAGCCGAGATGAACAGATCCGCCGGTGCGCCCGCTTCTATCTGGCGCGCCAGCGTCGAGGAAGAGGCAAACGAGGAGACCACCTCGACGTTTTTCTCTTGTTTATACGCCGCCGCGATATCCTGCAGCGCGTTGGTCAGCGACGCCGCCGCAAAGACCGTGATTTTACCCTCGTCCGCCAGCGCGTGGCCGGTAAGTGAAAGCGTCAGCGTTGCCCCTGCGAAAAGGCGTACCCAGGTACGTGCCATTTTTAACTCCTGTGAGTAGCGTTATATACACATTAATATAACGGTAACGTCAGGGAGATCCCAGCGTTAAATCGTACCGCTGAAGAGGTAAACCGGTGTGATACGTTAAATATTATCGGCGAAAACGGGAAAATCTTGAGAGCAAAACGCCCGGGCAAGCCGGGCGTTTTGGGGGGAATCAATGCTGCTTTTTAGCCTGGTCTCTGTGACCAATGTTCGAAAAGACGTTGAACACTTCACCCAGGCCGTAGATGGCACCGAGGATGATGGCCATCACTACTGGTACCATGATCACGGCGAATACCAGACTTTTCAACAACTCTAACATGGTTTTCTCCAGATATTGTGAATAGCGTATTCTACCCTTTCAACTGAGAAAAACATCCCCTTTTGTGCGGTACCCTTTGCGCCCTGCACCATTTGGGTCACAATACTCTTTTTGCCAGGACACTGTTATGCAGGCCGAAATTCTCCTCACACTCCGACTTCAGCAAAAGCTTTTCGCCGATCCGCGACGTATCGCCCTGCTTAAACAAATAGAACAAACAGGCTCGATTAGCCAGGGGGCGAAAAACGCGGGCATCAGCTATAAAAGCGCCTGGGACGCCATCAACGAAATGAACACCCTGAGCGAACAGCCGCTGGTGGACAGAGCCACGGGCGGCAAAGGTGGCGGCGGTGCGATCGTGACGCGTTATGGACAGCGCCTTATTCAGCTTTACGATCTGCTGGCCCAGATTCAGCAAAAAGCGTTCGATGTGTTAAGCGATGACGATAACGTGCCACTGGACAGTCTGCTGGCCGCCATTTCCCGCTTCTCGCTACAAACCAGCGCCCGCAACCAGTGGTTTGGAACGGTGACGGCGCGCGATAATCTGCAGATACAGCAGCATATTGAGATCCTGCTTGCCGATGGCACCACCCGCCTGAAAGCCGCCATAACGGCGCAAAGCGCGGAACGTCTTGAACTGGATGAAGGTAAAGAGGTGCTGGTGCTGCTGAAGGCGCCGTGGGTCACTATCACGCGCGATCCCGATGCGGCAAAGGCAGCAGATAACCAGCTGCAGGGCACAATCAGCCACATCGAACGCGGCCAGGCGCAGTGCGAAGTGCTCATGACCCTGGCAGACGGGCAACCGCTTTGCGCGACCCTACCGCTCAGCGAGTCGGACGACTTAGAAGAAGGTGCTGTCGTCACCGCGTATTTCAACGCGGACCGGGTGATTATCGCCACTTTGTGCTGAGCGCATTGACAATCGTACCGACAGTGCGTATCCCTGATATCTATTGCTGCAAAAACAGGGATAAATCATGTCATCATTGCATATTTCGCAAGGCACGTTTCGTCTTAGCGATACCCGAACGCTGACGATTGCTGATTTGACACTACGCGCGGGTGAAAGCTGGGCGTTTGTCGGCACCAACGGCAGCGGTAAATCTGCGCTGGCCCGTGCGCTGGCGGGAGAGCTCAACCTCCTCAAGGGCGAATACCAGAGCGACTTTACGCGCCTGACGCGCCTGTCGTTTGAACAACTGCAAAAGCTGGTCAGCGACGAGTGGCAGCGCAACAACACCGATTTGCTCAGCCCTGGCGAAGACGATACCGGTCGTACGACCGCAGAAATTATACAGGATGAGGTGAAAGACCCCGCCCGCTGTGAGCGCCTGGCAGAACAGTTCGGTATCACCCCTCTGCTGAACCGGCGCTTTAAATACCTTTCGACCGGCGAGACGCGAAAAACGCTGCTTTGTCAGGCGCTGATGAGCCAACCTGAACTGCTTATTCTGGACGAACCGTTCGACGGTCTTGACGTGCAGTCCCGGGCGCAGCTGGCGTGTCTGCTGGCGTCGCTTAATCAGCAGGGATATACCCTCGTGCTTGTGCTTAACCGCTTCGATGAAATTCCGGACTTTATCCAGCACGCGGGCGTCCTGGCCGACTGTAACCTGACAGAGACCGGCGAAAAAACCGCGCTGCTTAAGCAGGCGCTGATTGCCCAGCTCGCCCACAGCGAACAGCTCGACGGTATTACCCTGCCGGAACCTGACGCCCCTTCGGCCCGCCATGCGCTTGACCCCCACCAGCCGCGCATCGTGCTGCGTGACGGGGTGGTCTCTTATGACGATCGCCCGATCCTTAACCGCCTCAGCTGGACGGTCAATCCGGGCGAGCACTGGCAGATTGTCGGCCCCAACGGCGCGGGGAAATCCACGCTGCTGAGCCTGATCACCGGCGATCACCCGCAGGGCTATAGCAACGATCTGACGCTGTTCGGTCGGCGTCGCGGCAGCGGCGAAACCATCTGGGATATTAAAAAACATATCGGCTATGTCAGCAGCAGCCTGCATCTGGATTATCGGGTCAGTACCACGGTACGCAACGTGATCCTCTCCGGGTATTTTGACTCGATCGGCATTTATCAGGCGGTGTCGGACAAACAGCACGAGCTGGCCCAGCAGTGGCTGGATATCCTGGGCATGGACAACCGGGTCGCTGACGCGCCGTTTCATAGCCTGTCGTGGGGGCAACAGCGTCTGGCACTGATCGTTCGCGCGCTGGTGAAACACCCTACGCTGCTGATCCTCGACGAACCCCTGCAGGGACTCGACCCGCTAAACCGACAGCTTATTCGCCGCTTTGTGGACGTGCTGATTAGCGAAGGTGAAACGCAGCTGCTGTTTGTTTCACATCATGCCGAAGATGCCCCCTCCTGCATCACGCATCGCCTGGAGTTTGTTCCGGATGGTGAGCACTATCGTTATCTGCAAAGCAAAATCGATTGACCTCCGGAGGGTACCGCCCTCCGTTTTTCAGATAACCTGCACTAATACATTGCTATCCCGTTGATCTACAATGCCTCATAGCAGCTGAAAATCGGATTTTAAAAACAGTGTAAACGATTCCACTATTTTATCCCATGTCACACTTTTTGCGTCTCTGTTATGCTATGGTTATTACATACCATAAGCCCAATGGAGCGAAATATGCGAGTTCTGGTAACAGGTGGTAGCGGTTACATCGGTAGTCATACCTGCGTGCAGCTGCTGCAAAACGGCCATGACGTCATCATTCTCGACAACCTGTGCAACAGTAAGCGCAGCGTGCTGCCTGTGATTGAACGTCTTGGCGGTAAACAACCGACTTTCGTGGAAGGCGACATCCGCAACGAAGCGTTGATGACCGAGATCCTTCACGACCACGCTATTGAAGCGGTGATCCACTTCGCGGGTCTGAAAGCCGTCGGGGAGTCCGTTGCAAAACCGCTCGAGTATTATGACAACAACGTCAACGGTACCCAGCGTCTCATCTCCGCCATGCGTGCGGCTAACGTCAAAAACTTCATCTTTAGTTCTTCCGCCACCGTCTATGGCGATCAGCCCAAAATTCCTTACGTTGAAAGCTTCCCGACCGGGACGCCGCAGAGCCCGTACGGCAAAAGCAAGCTGATGGTGGAGCAGATCCTGACCGACCTGCAAAAAGCCCAGCCGGAGTGGAGCATCGCGCTGCTGCGCTACTTCAATCCGGTCGGTGCCCATCCGTCTGGCGATATGGGTGAAGATCCGCAGGGCATTCCGAACAACCTGATGCCGTATATCGCGCAGGTTGCCGTCGGTCGTCGCGATTCGCTGGCGATTTTTGGCAATGACTACCCCACCGAAGATGGCACTGGCGTGCGCGACTATATCCACGTGATGGATCTGGCAGATGGCCACGTTGCCGCCATGCAGCAGCTGGCGGATAAACCTGGCGTGCATATTTACAACCTCGGCGCCGGGGTCGGCAGCAGCGTGCTGGACGTGGTCAATGCTTTCAGCAAAGCCTGCGGCAAGCCGGTGAACTACCACTTCGCACCGCGTCGTGAGGGCGATCTGCCTGCTTACTGGGCCGACGCCACCAAAGCCGACAAAGAGCTTAACTGGCGTGTTACGCGCACGCTTGATGAAATGGCACAGGATACCTGGCACTGGCAGTCACGCCACCCGCAAGGCTATCCGGACTAAGGATCCGTCATGACGCAATTTAATCCCGTCGATCATCCGCATCGTCGCTTTAACCCGTTAAGCGGGCAATGGATTTTAGTTTCTCCGCATCGCGCCAAGCGCCCCTGGCAGGGGGCGCAGGAGACGCCTGCAAAACAGACCCTGCCGCAGCACGACCCGGACTGCTTCCTCTGTCCGGGCAACACTCGCGTGACCGGGGATAAAAACCCGGACTACAAAGGCACCTTCGTGTTTACCAACGATTTTGCCGCCCTGATGACCGACACGCCGGACGCGCCGGAAAGCCACGATCCGCTGATGCGCTGTGAAAGCGCGCGCGGTACCAGCCGCGTGATCTGCTTCTCTCCCGATCACAGCAAAACGCTGCCGGAGCTGAGCGTTGAGGCACTGAAAGAGGTGGTCAGCACCTGGCAGGCGCAAACTGCCGAGCTGGGTCAAACTTACCCATGGGTGCAGGTGTTTGAAAATAAAGGTGCGGCAATGGGCTGCTCCAACCCGCATCCGCATGGCCAGGTCTGGGCGAACAGCTTCCTGCCTAACGAAGCCGAGCGTGAAGACCGTCTGCAAAAAGCGTATTACGCGGAAAACGGCTCGCCGATGCTGGTGGATTACGCACAGCGTGAGCAGGCAGACGGCAGCCGTACCGTGGTGGAAACCGAACACTGGCTGGCCGTCGTCCCTTACTGGGCCGCCTGGCCGTTTGAGACGCTGCTGCTGCCGAAAGCACACGTGCTGCGCATCACCGAACTCAGCGACGCGCAGCGCGACGACCTTGCCCTGGCGCTGAAAAAACTGACCAGCCGTTACGACAACCTGTTCCAGTGCTCCTTCCCGTACTCCATGGGCTGGCACGGCGCACCGTTTAACGGGGAAGAGAATCCGCACTGGCAGCTGCATGCCCATTTCTATCCGCCGCTGCTGCGCTCTGCGACGGTACGTAAATTTATGGTGGGCTACGAAATGCTGGCGGAAACCCAGCGTGATCTGACGGCGGAACAGGCGGCAGAACGTCTGCGTGCCGTTAGCGACGTCCACTATCGCGAATCAGGAGTCTAAAAAATGAGTCTGAAAGATAAAACACAATCCCTGTTTGCTGAGAAATTTGGTTACCCTGCCACCCACATTATTCAGGCACCTGGTCGCGTTAACCTGATCGGTGAACACACTGACTACAACGACGGTTTTGTGCTGCCGTGCGCCATCGATTACCAGACGGTCATCAGCTGCGCGAAGCGCGACGACCGCCAGGTTCGCGTGATTGCGGCGGATTACGGTAATGAGACGGACGCGTTTTCCCTCGATGCCCCGATTGTGACGCACGACAGCCAGCAGTGGTCTAACTACGTGCGCGGCGTGGTGAAGCATCTGCAGAAGCGTAATAAAAACTTCGGCGGCGCCGATTTGGTCATCAGCGGCAACGTGCCGCAGGGGGCGGGCTTAAGCTCCTCTGCGTCTCTGGAGGTCGCCGTGGGCACCGTGTTCCAGCAGCTCTATCATTTACCGCTGGATGGCGCACAAATCGCCCTGAACGGTCAGGAAGCGGAAAACCAGTTCGTGGGCTGCAACTGCGGCATCATGGACCAGCTGATCTCCGCGCTGGGCAAAAAAGAACACGCGCTGCTGATCGACTGCCGCTCGCTTGGCACCAAAGCCGTTCCCCTGCCAAAAGGCGCGGCTGTCGTGATCATCAACAGCAACTTTAAGCGCACGCTGGTGGGCAGCGAGTACAACACCCGCCGCGAGCAGTGCGAAACCGGCGCCCGCTTCTTCCAGCAGCCCGCCCTGCGCGACGTGACGCTCAATGAATTTAACAAAGTGGCGCACGAGCTGGATCCGATTGTCGCCAAACGTGTTCGTCACGTGCTGACGGAAAATGCCCGTACCGTTGAAGCCGCCTCCGCACTGGCGAAAGGTGACCTGAAACGCATGGGTGAGCTGATGGCAGAATCTCACGCCTCCATGCGTGATGATTTTGAGATCACCGTTCCGCAAATCGACACCCTGGTGGAGATCGTCAAAGCGGTCATTGGCGACAAAGGCGGCGTACGCATGACGGGCGGCGGTTTTGGCGGCTGCATCGTTGCGCTGGTTCCGGAAGAGCTGGTCCCTGCCGTACAGGACGCCGTGGCGAAGCAGTACGAAGCGAAAACAGGTATTAAAGAAACCTTCTATGTTTGCAAAGCATCACAAGGAGCCGGACAGTGCTAAACGAAACACCTACCCTCGCACCGGATGGTCTGCCGTATCGCCTGTTAACCCTGCGCAACCGCGCGGGGATGGTGGTTACGCTTATGGACTGGGGTGCAACTCTGCTTTCAGCCCGCGTACCGATGCCGGACGGCAGCGTGCGCGAAACCCTGCTCGGCTGCGCATCGCCCGAGCAGTATGTTAATCAGTCCGCCTATCTGGGCGCATCCGTAGGACGCTATGCTAACCGCATCGCGAAGAGCCGCTTTGAGCTCGACGGCGTGCAGTACACCCTGCTTCCAAGCCAGGGTGAAAACCAGCTGCACGGCGGCCCGGAAGGCTTTGATAAACGTCGCTGGAAAATTGTTCGTCAAAACGACGGCGAAGTGCTGTTCTCGCTGGATTCGCAGGACGGCGATCAGGGCTTCCCGGGTAACCTTATCGCCTCCGCGCGCTTTACATTGACGGACGATAACCGTATCGCCATTGAATACCGTGCGACGGTCGACAAGCCGTGTCCGGTCAACCTGACCAATCACGCGTACTTCAATCTGGACGGCAACCAGTGCGACGTGCGTGAGCACAAGCTGCAGATCCTGGCGGATGCGTATCTGCCGGTTGACGAAATGGGCATTCCGTATCAGGGGCTCAAAGACGTGAGCGGGACCAGCTTTGATTTCCGCCGCGCGAAAACGATCACCCAGGATTTCCTGAGCGATGACGATCAGCGCAAGGTGAAAGGTTACGACCACGCGTTCCTGCTGCAAGCTAAAGGTGATGTGAAACAACCTGCCGCACAGGTCTGGTCTGCGGATGAGAAGCTGCAGATGACGGTTTATACCACCGCTCCTGCCCTGCAGTTTTACTCAGGTAACTATCTCGGCGGCATAACGGCGCGCGAACACGAAGAGTATAGCGACTGGCAAGGCCTGGCGCTGGAGAGCGAGTTCCTGCCGGACAGCCCGAATCATCCGGAATGGCCGCAGCCGGACTGCGTGCTGCGCCCGGGTGAAGAGTACGTTAGCGTGACGGAATATCATTTTATTCCACATTAATCTTCAGCCCTCCCTCTGGAGGGCTTTTTTCTGCGCGCCTTGCTGAAAATAGCGCCGATCGCAGACAAAATCATAACCCTGGATTCACAAGCATCTTACACTCAGAGACTATTTTCGCTATGGTTAGGGTTAAGCGTTGCTGCTGGCACGGCCACAGCAATATAATGAGAATTGTTATCATTCTAAAAATGCTTGAGGAGTAAGAGATGGCTATTACTAAGCTGGTTCTGGTGCGTCACGGCGAAAGCCAGTGGAACAACGAAAACCGCTTTACCGGTTGGTACGACGTTGATCTGTCTGAGAAAGGCGTAAGCGAAGCAAAAGCAGCAGGTAAACTGCTGAAGGAAGAAGGCTTCAGCTTTGATTTTGCTTACACCTCTGTGCTTAAACGTGCCATCCACACCCTGTGGAACGTGCTGGACGAACTGGACCAGGCCTGGCTGCCGGTTGAGAAATCCTGGAAACTGAACGAGCGTCACTACGGTGCGCTGCAGGGCCTGAACAAAGCGGAAACCGCTGAGAAATACGGTGACGAGCAGGTTAAACAGTGGCGTCGCGGCTTCGCGGTCACCCCACCAGAGCTGACCAAAGATGACGAGCGCTACCCGGGCCACGACCCGCGTTACGCGAAACTGACCGACGCTGAGCTGCCAACCACCGAGAGCCTGGCGCTGACCATCGACCGCGTTGTGCCTTACTGGAACGAAACCATTCTGCCACGTCTGAAAAGCGGCGAGCGCGTGATTATCGCGGCTCATGGTAACTCCCTGCGTGCGCTGGTGAAATACCTGGACAACATGGGTGAAGACGAGATCCTCGAACTGAACATCCCAACTGGCGTACCGCTGGTGTATGAGTTCGACGAAAACTTCAAGCCAATCAAACACTACTACCTGGGTAACGCGGACGAAATCGCAGCGAAAGCGGCGGCCGTTGCGAACCAGGGTAAAGCGAAGTAATTTCGCTGACCATAAAAAAAGCGCGGAACCGTCCGCGCTTTTTTATTTGAGCCGTCAGAATTAACCGCGACGCGCTTTCACTGCGTTAGCCAGCTGGCGCAGGATGGCGTCGGTATCGTCCCAGCCGATGCAGGCATCGGTCACGCTCTTGCCATACACCAGCGGCTCGCTGCCTTCCAGGTTCTGGTTACCTTCAACCAGATGGCTTTCGATCATCACCCCAATCACCGCCTTCTCACCGCCGGCAATCTGCTGACAGACGTCTGCGCCCACTTCCATCTGCTTTTTAAACTGCTTGCTGGAGTTGGCGTGGCTGAAATCGATCATCACCTGCGGTGGCAGCCCGGCTTTTTCCAGCCCGACTTTGACTTCGGCCACATGTTTTGCGCTGTAGTTAGGCTCTTTGCCGCCGCGCAGAATGATATGGCAGTCACCGTTACCGCTGGTGTTAACGATGGCAGAGTGACCCCACTTGGTCACGGACAGGAAGCAGTGCGGTGCGCCCGCTGCGTTGATGGCGTCGATAGCCACCTTAATGGTGCCGTCAGTGCCGTTTTTGAAGCCCACCGGACAAGAGAGACCGGACGCCAGCTCGCGGTGAACCTGAGATTCAGTAGTGCGGGCACCAATTGCCCCCCAGCTCATCAGGTCTGCAAGGTATTGCGGCGTAATCATGTCCAGGAATTCACCGGCCGCAGGCAGGCCGCTGTCGTTGATCTCCAGCAGCAGCTTGCGCGCAATGCGCAGACCGTCGTTGATCTGGAAGCTGTTATCCATGTGCGGATCGTTAATCAGTCCTTTCCAGCCCACGGTGGTGCGCGGTTTTTCAAAGTAGACGCGCATGACGATTTCCAGCTCATCCTTCAGCTCTTCACGCAGGGTGAGCAAACGGGCAGCGTATTCTTTCGCGGCAGCAGGATCGTGAATCGAGCACGGGCCAATCACCACCAGAAGACGATCGTCATTACCTTTCAGGATCTTATGGATCGCTTTACGAGCATGAGAAACCGTGTTTGCGGCATTTTCAGTGGCGGGGAATTTCTCAAGGAGTGCTACAGGAGGTAATAACTCATTGATCTCTTTAATGCGTAAATCGTCGTTCTGATAATTCATTTTCTTTCCAGCTCTGCCATATCTTTAGTAATGAAAGCAATCCTTTCAATCTATCTTGTCGACCAGGAAGTGTAAACACGGTTTTACACTTCACGCAGATAATTCCTGGAATTCGCCTAAAAATCGCCACAAAATAGCGAAAAATGAGATCTAACCTAAGCTTTTTAACTGTAACAAACAATTTTAAACGCTTAAACGCGATTCCCTACTGACGTAAGTCCGTATGGCGGAATCTTTCGCCTCAAAAAAGATGCACTGTTGGAGAATGTTATCCAGCGTAACGACAAGAACAGGAGCACCATGATGAAAATGACAAAACTGGCAACCCTCTTCCTGACCGCCACCCTTACCCTTGCCAGCGGCAGCGTCCTGGCCGCCGAAACGGGCACCTCAGAGAGCAACGGTGACGCGAATGCGGCTGCGGCGGCAGGTCAGCCTGCGCCTGATGCAAAACAGAATATTGCCCCGAATAACGTCGACAACGGCCAGATCAATACCGGTAATACCAACACGGGCGGCACCATGCTGCATCCAGACGGTAGCGGTTCCGGCACCATGAACCATGACAATATGAGTTCAGACGAGGTCCACAAGAACTCCATGTGTAAGGACGGCAAATGCCCGGACCCTAACGACAAAGTGGGTGACGACGCCAATACCAAAACGGATGGTACCACCCAGTAATTTGTATGTACCGTCAGAAAAAGGAGAGCCCAGGCTCTCCTTTCTTTTTGGAGTAACCTATTAAAAACGCTACACTAAAAACAATAACACTTCAGGAAAGCAGACATGGCGCACTCCCATTCCCACTCGCATGCACCCGGAAACGACAACGCTAAACGACTGATGCTGGCCTTTGGCGTCACGGCAACGTTTATGATTATCGAGGTCATTGGCGGCCTGGTTTCCGGCTCTCTGGCGCTTTTGGCCGATGCCGGACATATGCTGACCGATGCCGCCGCCCTGCTCTTCGCCCTGCTGGCCGTGCAGTTTGCGCGCCGCCCACCGAATGCGCGCCACACCTTCGGCTGGCTGAGGCTGACCACCCTGGCCGCGTTTGTTAACGCCATTGCGCTGGTGGTCATTACTGTGCTTATCGTCTGGGAAGCCATACAGCGCTTTCGGCATCCACAGCCGATCGCTGGGGCGACAATGATGGTCATTGCCGTGGCAGGGTTGCTGGCGAATATTCTGGCCTTCTGGATCCTGCACCGCGGGAGCGGGGAAAAGAACCTCAACGTGCGCGCGGCGGCACTGCATGTGCTGGGGGATTTGCTCGGTTCAGTCGGGGCGATTGTCGCCGCGCTGGTGATCCTCTATACCGGCTGGACGCCTGTCGATCCGATTCTGTCCGTGCTGGTGTCGTGTCTGGTCTTGCGCAGCGCCTGGCGACTGCTGAAGGAGAGCGTGAACGAACTGCTTGAAGGGGCGCCAGCATCCATGGACATCGATGAGCTGAAGCGCAACCTGCGCCGTACTGTCCCGGAAGTCCGTAATGTCCATCACGTGCACGTCTGGCTGGTGGGAGAGAAACCGGTCATGACGCTACATGTCCAGGTGATCCCACCTCACGACCACGATGCGCTGCTCGATCGCATCCAGCACTTCCTGGAGCACCACTACGACATTAGCCACGCTACCGTTCAGATGGAGTATCAGCCCTGTAGCGGACCGGACTGCCACCTTAACGAGGCGCAGTCCGGTCATTCACATCATCATGACCACTAGCTGGAAAGCGCGCGAGAGCCTCGCTCACGCGCGCTGTTAATCCACATTCGGCTGCCGTTCAGCGCGATGAAGGTCAGCAGCAGATATTCCAGCGACATGGCATAGACGCCCTGCAGGGCGAAGATCGCCACGCTGATCACGTTGATAATGACCCACAGCAGCCAGTTCTCAACGTATTTACGGGTCATCAGAATCATTGCCGCAATCGACAGCACCATCATGCAGGAATCCCAGAACGGGAAAGCATCCGGCTGGAGTTCTGGCATCGTTACGTTCAGGCCGATGCCGGACATGACCGAAACAGCAACGCGGGTCAGGAAGGCAAACACCGGGTTGATGTAAACGGTCATTAAGCCAATGGCCACCACGCAGGCGACGAACCAGGCGATGGCTTTCGGCAGGGGCAGCCAGCGGATCTGCAACTCGGCCTCCTGCTGGCTGTTCTGACGCGACCAGGCATACCAGCCGTAAATATTGGCGGCAAAGAAGAACAGCTGCAAAAGCAGGCTGGCGTACAGCTGGATCTGGAAGAAGATAATCGCAAACAGCGTGACGTTAATCAGCCCGAACGCGTAGTTACTGATCTTCTCCAGGCTTGCCAGCCAGATACACAATAAGCCCGCCAGCGTACCTACGGCCTCAATCCATGACAGGTCATAGCCACCTGCACCAATCGGTATATGAACCAGAATGTTATGTGTGCTAAAAAAATCCATCTTTTCCCCGGGGCGAGTTGAATTAAGTACGTAGTGTAGCCGCAAAATCCAGCATGCGGTTAAGCGGAATTAACGCGCCTTCACGCAGGGCGGCATCCACGTGGATTTCATGCGCCGCACCACCGGTTTCTAACCCTTCAGCAATCGCTTTCAGGCCGTTCATCGCCATCCAGGGACAATGCGCGCAGCTGCGGCACGTTGCGCCCTCGCCCGCCGTTGGTGCTTCAAGAAGCTCTTTCTCCGGCACGGCCTGCTGCATCTTATAGAAGATACCGCGATCGGTCGCGACAATGAGCTGCTTGTGAGGCAACGTCCTGGCCGCGTTAATAAGCTGGCTGGTTGAGCCCACGGCATCCGCCATGTCGACAATTGACTGCGGTGACTCGGGGTGAACAAGAATGGCGGCGTCAGGATAAAGCGCCTTCATTCGCGCCAGCGCCTGAGTTTTGAATTCATCATGCACAATGCAGGCACCCTGCCAGCAAAGAACGTCAGCCCCCGTCTGCTTCTGAACATAATTGCCGAGATGACGATCAGGCGCCCAGATAATTTTCTCCCCCAGGCTGTCCAGATGTTCAATCAGCTCAACGGCGATGCTCGACGTAACCACCCAGTCAGCCCGCGCTTTTACCGCCGCAGAGGTGTTAGCGTAGACCACCACGGTCCGGTCAGGGTGAGCGTCACAGAAGGCCGTGAATTCGTCAATCGGACAGCCGAGATCCAGGGAACACTCCGCGTTAAGCGTGGGCATCAGAATGGTTTTTTCCGGGCTCAGAATCTTTGCCGTCTCGCCCATAAAACGCACGCCGGCAACCAGCAGCGTGGAAGCGGGATGCCGTGCACCGAAGCGCGCCATCTCCAGTGAGTCAGAAATGCAGCCGCCGGTCTCTTCCGCCAGCTGCTGGATTTCCGGGTCGGTGTAGTAATGGGCCACCATTACCGCATCGCGCGCTTTAAGAAGACGTTTGATCTTCTCGCGGTAGAATTGCTTTTCGTCCTGGCTCAACGGGACAGGCTTTGGCGGAAACGGATAGATTGCGGCTTCAGGATCAAACATCACACTCATTATGGCTTCTCGTTTTACGGGCTTAACAATATTGCCTTTCATTTGCCTGACATAGCAAAACGCGTGGCAATTGTGTTTTGTATACTAAACAAGATAGCGAATCTGGCGTGAAAAGTCACCGGGAATAGATGGGCGGAGCATTTGTTGTACCGCAGATAGCAAAAAGGCGCCTTTAGGGCGCCTTTCTACACTGGTGGGTCGTGCAGGATTCGAACCTGCGACCAATTGATTAAAAGTCAACTGCTCTACCAACTGAGCTAACGACCCCTTGCGGGATTTTTTCTTCGAAGTGGTGGGTCGTGCAGGATTCGAACCTGCGACCAATTGATTAAAAGTCAACTGCTCTACCAACTGAGCTAACGACCCATTCGGGTGCTGACTTCGAAGATTTTTACTCGGTACCACTTTAAAGTGGTGGGTCGTGCAGGATTCGAACCTGCGACCAATTGATTAAAAGTCAACTGCTCTACCAACTGAGCTAACGACCCGAGTGGTGGGTGATGACGGGCTCGAACCGCCGACCCCCTCCGTGTAAAGGAGATGCTCTACCAACTGAGCTAATCACCCACTCTGTACTGCCGGAACTGCGTTAAGTGGTGGGTCGTGCAGGATGACTCGGCTTCGCCTCGCCCTACGGGCCGTTGCTGACGCAACGTTATCCTTCACGTTTTACTACTACTTCCACCTGACTTAGTGGTGGGTCGTGCAGGATTCGAACCTGCGACCAATTGATTAAAAGTCAACTGCTCTACCAACTGAGCTAACGACCCACTTTTATGCTGCTTTCACGTTGTTTGATATCCCGTGGCAACGGCGGCATATATTACTGATTTAAGAATTCTGCGCAACAAAAATTTCGATGAAGATCACTTAACTGCTTAGTAATCATGCTGCACGACCAGAAATAACGCGATTTCTGGTCATGCGATAATCATCCCATCGAATTCAGACGTTTTTGCGCCTGCTTAGCACCTTCGGTACCCGGGAATTTTGCAACCACCTGCTGATAAACCGCTTTGGCTTTCGCGGTGTCGCCTTTGTCCTGCATGATCACGCCAACCTTATACATCGCATCTGGCGCTTTCGGCGATTTTGGGTAATTTTTCACCACGGAGGCAAAATAAAACGCCGCATCGTCCTTTTTACCCTTGTTGTAATTCAACTGACCGAGCCAGTAATTGGCATTTGGCTGATAAGTGGAATCAGGGTATTTCTTAACAAAGCTCTGAAACGCAGCAATCGCGTCATCCTGACGAGATTGATCCTGCACCAGGGCAATGGCCGCATTGTAGTCCGTATTCGCGTCACCGCTCTGTACAGGCGCGCCTGTTGAGGCTGACGTATCAGCAGATGGCGCTGGCGTAGACGTCGCCGCACCGCTCTGATCGCCTGCGGCTGGCTGTGCTGCTGCACCACCACTGCTCAGGCTATCGATCTGCAACAAGATTTGCTTCTGACGTTCCACAACCTGGTTAAGCTGATACTGGCTTTCCTGAATCTGACCGCGGAGAGAGTCAATATCATTCTGGTTATCGGAAAGTTGTTGCTGGAGTTGGGTTAAAAGCTGGCTGTGAGCGTTAGAAATACGCTCGAGTTGAGTGACCCGGTCTTCTACCGAGCCTGAGCCGACACTACTGATTGGTGCCTGAGCAAAAGCGGCCCAGGGGGCCGCTATTCCAACCAGTAACGACAGACTCAACAGATGATGTCTGAAGTTACTGCTCATGCAATTCTCTTAGTAAACCAGTACGGCACGACGGTTTTTGGAGTAAGCCGCTTCGTCGTGACCCAGTACTGCAGGTTTTTCTTTACCGTAAGAAACGATGGAGATCTGGTCAGCAGAAACGCCTTTACCCTGCAGGTACATTTTAACAGCGTTAGCACGACGTTCACCCAGGGAGATGTTGTACTCTGGAGTACCACGTTCGTCCGCGTGACCTTCTACGGTGACTTTGTAAGATGGGTTGCTACGCAGGAAGTTAGCGTGCGCATCCAGCATCGCAGCGAAGTCAGAACGGATGTCGTATTTATCCAGATCGAAGTAAACGATGTTGTTCTGCTGCAGCTGCTGCATCTGAAGACGCGCCTGCTCTTCAGAAGACATGTTGCCATTGCCGTTCGCGTCCATACCGGTGCCGGCACCCATCATGCCTTCGCCGCTCTGGTCATTGCTGGCGTTCTTGTTAGAAGAACACGCTGCGATTGCCATTACAGGCAGAGCGATCATCAGCCCCTTCAGCACTTTGTTCAGTTGCATTTCTATGATTCCTTTAGTAATCAATTAATTATTATTTACAGATACGGCGACCAGGCAGGTGATTTTACCTGTCCATCAGTAGCCGGAATACGCGCTTTGAAACGCCCATCTGTAGAAACCAGATTCAGCACAGATCCCATCCCCTGAGAAGAGCTGTAGATTACCATCGTGCCGTTAGGTGCCAGACTTGGCGTTTCATCCAGGAACGTTGACGACAGAACTTGAACGCCACCCGCTACCAGATCTTGTTTGGCAATGTGCTGCTGCCCACCGTTAGAGCTGACCATTACCATAAATTTACCGTCGCTGCTCACGTCTGAGTTCTGGTTCTGTGAACCTTCCCAGGTAATACGCTGCGGAGCACCGCCGTTGATGTTGACTTTATAGATTTGTGGACGGCCGGCCTGGTCAGAGGTAAACGCCAGGTTTTGACTGTCCGGGAACCATGAAGGTTCGGTGTTGTTGCTACGACCATCGGTCACCTGACGGATCTGGCCAGAGCCAATGTCCATCACGTACAGGTTCAGGCTACCGGTTTTAGACAACGCAAACGCCAGTTTAGAGCCATCTGGAGAGAACGAAGGCGCACCGTTGTGACGTGGGAAAGATGCGACCTGACGAACCGCACCGTTTGCCAGCGTCTGGATAACCAGCGCAGAACGGCCGCTTTCGAAGGTGACATACGCCAGCTTAGAACCGTCCGGAGACCAGGCTGGAGACATCAGTGGCTGCGAAGAGCGTTTCACCAGGAACTGGTTGTAGCCATCGTAATCAGATACGCGCAGCTCATACGGGAATTGACCGCCGTTGGTCTGCACCACGTATGCGATACGGGTACGGAACGCACCTTTAATGCCGGTCAGTTTTTCAAATACCGCATCGCTGGCAGCGTGTGCCGCGTAGCGCAGGTACTGCTTAGTGACCTTGTAAGAGTTCTGGGCCAGAACGGTACCTGGTGCACCGCCGGTATCCACCAGTTGCCAGGCCACGTTGTAAGAACCGTCTGGATTAGGGGTAACCTGACCCACAACCACGGCATCAATACCCAGTGCAGACCATGCTGCAGGCTGTACTTCCTGCGCGCTACCCGGCTGCTGAGGCAGACGAGAACGATCTAACGGGTTAAATTTACCGCTGTTACGCAGGTCAGCCGCCACGATGCCACCGGCATCTTCAGGTGCAGCGCCAGGACCGGCCCACTGGAACGGAACAACACCGATTGGGCGTGCCGAGTCCACCCCCTGGGTGATCTCGATACGTACTTCTGCGTGCAGTACTGCTGCCCACAGCATTAAAAAACTAAATGCTACACGTAATGCCTGCTTCATCATATCTCCCTTATCCGGGTAACCTTACCCACGATAATTTAGCAGAATGTTAACAAACTCAAATAGACAAAACTACAAAGCCCGGTTACGACAATAGACTGTTTTTCATACTTCCGTAAGGAGAGTCGATTACAGCTTAAAGTCCAGTTTGGCATCTTTTATCTTTTCATAAACAGCCTCACTAGGCGGTTTAGGAATGTTCGCCGATCTTGCTGCGGCCAATGCTGCCTGACAAAGCGCAGGATCGCCCCCTTCAGACGTCACATTTTTCAATCGGCCATCTGGCGCAAGGTTGATATGCAGCACGCACTGTTTGCCCTGATAAAGGCTCGCATCAAACAGGCGACTCTGAATAGCCACCTGAATCTGCCTAGCGTAAGCGCTGATATCTGCCCCCGTAGCACCGCCGTTGGCACCCGAAGTACCGCTATCTTTAGACGGCTGACCACTTCCTTTCGCCCCACCGCCCGTTTTCGGCGCATTCTTACCGGAGCTCAAATCGCCCAGCAGATCGTCAACCCCTGCGGCAGCAGCGGCTTTTTCAGCGGCGGCAGCCTTTTTAGCAGCCGCTTTTTCAGCAGCTGCTTTCTTATCGGCAGCGGCCTTCTCAGCTGCAGCTTTTTTGTCAGCAGCGGCTTTTTCGGCGGCTGCCGCTTTTTCTGCCGCGGCTTTTTCTGCTGCTGCTTTCTCGGCAGCAGCCGCTTTCTTCGCGGCCTCGGCAGCAGCTTTCTTCTCTGCTTCCTGAGCGGCCTTCTTCGCGGCTTCCGCTTCTGCTTTCTTCTGAGCATCAGTTGCGGCTTTCTTAGCGACTTCGGCTTCCGCTTTCTTCTGAGCATCAGCGGCGGCTTTCTTCGCGGCTTCGGCTTCCGCTTTCTTCTGGGCATCAGCAGCCGCTTTCTTCGCCGCTTCTGCCGCTAATTTCGCCTGGGCATCAGCCTGTGCTTTCGCGTCCGCTGCGGCTTTTGCTGCCGCCTCTTCCGCCTGCTTTTGCTGTTCCTGTGCTTTTTTCGCGGCCTCTTCGGCTTGTTTCTGCTGTTCTGCCTGCGCTTTCGCGGCTTCCTGCGCCTGCAAACGTTCTTTCTCGAGCAGCTTCAGACGCTCCTGCTCTGCGGCCTGCTTTTCACGCAGCTCTTCCGCTTGCTGTTGCGCCTGTTTTTCACGCTGCTCTTCAGCCCGTTTTGCACTCGCCTTCTGCTGTTGTTGGCGATTATAGTTCTGTACTACCGCACCGGGATCCACCATCACGGCGTCAATGGAAGACCCTCCACCGCCGCCGGCTGATGCATCAATATGCTCGTCGAACGAACTCCAGATCAGCGCTGCAAAAAGAATAACGTGCAGCACTGCGGAGACGATTATCGCTCGCTTAAGCTTGTCGTTCTGTTCGGTTGCCTTTGACACTATCGGTTCCCAAAAACTACGCGGATGATCAAATAGGTTGGGTCATTAAGCCAACTGACTTAACACCCGCACTATGTAGCAAGTTCAGCGCTTTAATAATTTCATCGTAGGGTACGTCTTTCGCGCCACCGATTAAGAAGACCGTTTTCGGATTTGACTCCAGGCGACGCTGCGCTTCGGCAATAACCTGCTCAGGTGGCAGCTGATCCATACGATCCTTCTCTACCACGACGCTGTATTGCCCTACGCCGGAAACCTCAATGATAACCGGAGGATCGTCATTGGTGCTCACCGCCTGTGATTCTGTCGCATCCGGCAGATCCACTTCCACGCTCTGGGTAATAATTGGCGCTGTTGCCATGAAGATCAGCAGCAGTACCAGCAGGACGTCCAGCAGTGGAACGATATTGATTTCGGACTTGAGCTCGCGACGACCTCGTCCACGCGATCTGGCCATGGTTTACCCCTTGTTGCTCTCGGTGCTGGTAAACGCCTGACGGTGCAGAATCGCAGTGAACTCTTCCATAAAGTTGTCGTAGTTCAGTTCCAGTTTGTTCACGCGCTGGTTCAGACGGTTATAGGCCATAACTGCCGGAATTGCCGCAAACAGACCGATAGCGGTCGCAATCAGTGCTTCAGCGATACCCGGTGCAACCATCTGCAACGTCGCCTGCTTCACCGCGCCCAGCGCGATAAAGGCGTGCATGATCCCCCACACTGTCCCAAACAGACCAATATACGGGCTGATGGAACCGACAGTACCGAGGAAAGGAATATGCGTTTCAAGGTTTTCCAGCTCGCGGTTCATCGAGATGCGCATCGCACGCGAGGCACCTTCCACCACCGCTTCCGGCGCATGATTGTTTGCACGATGCAGACGGGCGAACTCTTTGAAACCGCTATAGAAAATTTGCTCGGAGCCGGTCAGGTTTTCACGACGTCCCTGGCTCTCCTGATACAGACGAGAAAGCTCAATGCCCGACCAGAACTTATCTTCGAACGCTTCTGCTTCACGGCCAGCGGCATTGAGGATACGCGTTCTCTGGATGATGATGGCCCAGGATGCGATTGAAAAACCAATCAAAATCAACATGATAAGTTTAACCAGAAGGCTTGCCTTCAGGAACAAATCAAGGATATTCATGTCAGTCACTGCTTAAACTCCGCGACAATAGACTTAGGAAGCGCACGAGGCTTCATTATGGTTGGATCAACACAAACAATCAGTACTTCAGCTGAGTTCAGTACGGTGTTCTCTGCGTTGACTATCCGCTGCGTGAAAACCAGTGAGGTTCCGCGCATTGATGTAATTTCAGTTTGGACTTCGAGCATATCGTCGAGTCTGGCAGGCGCAAAATACTCAAGCGTCATCTTGCGTACCACAAAGGCAACTCGCTCAGCCAACAGCACCTGTTGACTAAAGTGATGATGGCGCAGCATCTCTGTGCGTGCCCGTTCATAAAAAGCAACGTAGCTGGCGTGGTAAACCACACCACCGGCATCGGTATCTTCGTAATAGACACGAACCGGCCATCGAAACAGCGTTGTATTCACTTTACATCCCAGTAATGCAACAAAAGTTAGAGCTTTTAAACTTCGCTACTATACGCGCGGGAAAGATGGTTTGGAATGGGGGAAAGTAAACGGAGAGTAAATTTTTATGGGCTCGGGTAAGCCCATAACGTTAACGGACATTTCTTATTCAGAAGAAGAAGAAAATCAAACCGGCGAGAAGCACCAGATCGGCAATCAGCGGGCAGAAAATTCCCTGCCAGTGAACGGCTTTCGGACGAAAGCCCACGCCGTGGATCACACCTGCGCACACCGCCCACATAATGAGGAAGCCGTGCCAGATTTCAAGCTCGCTGGTTTTCGCTGCAAAGCGCGAAGGGTCCCAGAAGATACAACCTGCCAGCAGTAATGCCATCACTAAAGAAAGCGCCCGTAACGGGCGCTTGTCCATTACCGCGTAAAGTTTCGCGATAATATTCATCAGTGTTTTTCTTCACCCGCTTTGGTCGCTTCTACGTGCTCAAGCGCCAGGGCAGTGATGACACCAAATGCACAGGCAAGAAGCGTCCCTAAAATCCATGCGAAATACCACATATTCAGCTCCTTACTTAGTACATAGAGTGGGTGTTGCTTTCGATATGTTCTTTCGTGATACGACCGAACATTTTCCAGTAACACCAGATGGTGTAGGCCAGAACGATCGGAACGAACACGCAAGCAACATACGTCATCAGGTTCAGCGTCATATGGCTGGACGTTGCATCCCACATGGTCAGGCTAGCATTCAGCATGGTGCTGGATGGCATAACGAATGGGAACATCGCAATACCCGCCGTCAGGATAATGCATGCCAGGGTCAGTGAAGAGAACACGAACGCCAGCGCGCCTTTTTCCAGACGAGACGTCAGCACGGTCAGCAGCGGCAGCAACACGCCCAGCGCCGGGATCGCCCACAGCACAGGGGTATTGTTGAAGTTCACCAGCCATGCCCCCGCCTGACGCGCCACTTCTTTGGTCAGCGGGTTAGACGGTGCGGTGTGGTTGATCGCTGACGTCACCACGTAACCATCAATGCCGTACACCACCCACACACCGGCCAGCGCGAAGCAGACCAGCGTAACCAGCGCAGCAACCTGAGCCGTCGCGCGCGAACGCAGATGCAGCTCACCCACGGTACGCATCTGCAGATAGGTTGCACCCTGAGTGATGATCATCGCCACGCTCACGACACCGGCCAGCAGACCAAACGGATTCAGCAGCTGGAAGAAGTTTCCGGTGTAATAAAGACGCATGTATTCGTCCAGGTGGAACGGCACACCCTGCAGCAGGTTACCGAACGCCACGCCAATCACCAGCGGTGGAACGAAGCTACCGATGAAGATGCCCCAGTCCCACATGTTGCGCCAGCGGGTATCTTCAATCTTGGAACGGTAGTCGAAACCGACCGGACGGAAGAATAAAGAGGCCAGCACCAGAATCATCGCCACATAGAAACCGGAGAACGCAGCCGCGTAGACCATCGGCCAGGCAGCGAACAGCGCGCCGCCTGCGGTGATCAGCCACACCTGGTTACCGTCCCAGTGTGGGGCGATGGAGTTGATCATGATTCGACGCTCGGTGTCATTACGACCGAGGAAACGGGTGAGCATCCCCACCCCCATGTCGAAACCATCCGTGACGGCGAAACCGATCAGCAGAACGCCAACCAGCAGCCACCAGATAAAACGCAATACTTCATAATCGATCATTTGATGACTCCTGTCTTAGCGTGCCGGCTGAGTAGTCGCAGTGGACTGCTCGTAGTGATAGCGACCGGTTTTCAGGCTGCTTGGGCCAAGGCGCGCGAACTTGAACATCAGGAACAGTTCAGCCACCAGGAACAGGGTGTACAGACCACAAATCAGCAGCATGGAGAAGATCAGGTCACCTGCGGTCAGGGACGAGTTCGCTACCGCCGTTGGCAGCACCTCACCGATCGCCCATGGCTGACGGCCATACTCCGCCACAAACCAGCCGGATTCAATTGCGATCCACGGCAGTGGAATACCGTACAGCGCAGTGCGCAGCAGCCATTTTTTCTCGCCGATACGGTTGCGAATCACGGACCAGAAGGACGCCGCAATGATCAGCAGCATGATGATGCCGCAGCCCACCATGATACGGAATGCGAAGTACAGTGGCGCAACGCGAGGAATCGAGTCTTTGGTTGCCATCTGGATCTGCGCTTCCGTCGCATCAGACACGTTCGGGGTATAACGCTTGAGCAGCAGACCGTAACCCAGATCTTTCTTCACATCGTTGAACTGGTCGCGAACGGCCTGGTCGGTAGAACCGGCACGCAGCTGTTCCAGCAGCGAGTAGGCTTTCATACCGTTACGGATACGCTCTTCGTGCTGCACCATCAGCTCTTTCAGACCCGTCACCTGCTTATCAACAGAACGGGTGGCAATGATACCCAGCGCGTAAGGGATTTGAATGGCGAAGCGGTTTTCCTGCGCGTCCTGATCGGGAATACCGAACAGCGTAAAGGCAGCAGGCGCCGGCTGGGTTTCCCATTCGGCTTCGATGGCGGCCAGTTTGGTTTTCTGCACGTCACCCATTTCGTAACCGGATTCATCACCCAGAACGATAACGGAGAGGATGGCAGCCATACCGAAGCTTGCAGCGATAGCAAAGGAGCGCTTAGCAAACGCGAAGTCACGACCGCGCAGCATATAGTAAGAACTGATGCCCAGTACAAACATCGCGCCGCACACATAGCCAGAAGCGACGGTGTGAACGAATTTAACCTGAGCAACCGGGTTCAGGACCAGCTCGGCAAAGCTGACCATCTCCATACGCATGGTTTCGAAGTTAAAATCAGACGCGATAGGGTTCTGCATCCAGCCGTTCGCGACCAGGATCCACAGCGCGGACAGGTTCGAACCTAATGCCACCAGCCAGGTCACCGCCATATGCTGGACTTTACCCAGACGGTCCCAACCGAAGAAGAACAGACCTACAAAGGTGGATTCGAGGAAGAATGCCATCAGACCTTCAATGGCCAGCGGCGCACCGAAGATATCCCCGACATAGTGGGAATAGTAAGACCAGTTAGTCCCGAACTGGAACTCCATGGTCAGACCGGTTGCCACGCCCAGTGCGAAGTTGATACCAAACAACTTGCCCCAGAACTTGGTCATATCTTTATAAATCTGTTTGCCGGAGAGAACGTATACCGTTTCCATGATGGCCAGCAGGAACGCCATACCGAGCGTCAGTGGCACAAACAGGAAGTGGTACATCGCGGTCAAGGCAAACTGTAAGCGCGACAGTTCGACTATATCTAACATTATGACTCCTTGCTCATCGCATGAAGACTCCGAGAGTGAACCCCATCAAAGCGATCCACACGCATGCCCCAATACAAATTATTCGCATCCTTGTCGTCGTTATTACCCTGAAGGAGGATAAAAACGATGACGTGAGGTTACAAATACGTTAATAAAAAACTCAAATTGATCCCGCAAATATAATACGCTGCAAAACCCTTACAATAAACAGGTTTTTATAGAGTCACATTTACGTTTTTCGACGGTGATCAATTTATAGCAAAATTACCACTTTTCGGCCATTTTGATCGGGGACAATTTAGCGCTTTTCAGCACCTTTTTCCAAGGATTAAACATTGATTTAAATCAAAAACAATCCGTTATGTTAATTGTGTTTTGATGTGGTGAACATGGTAAAAACCATGTTAAAGATATGTATATGAAATACAAGTAAGGTTATCGAATCGAATGATGAATATAAACAGAAGTGATTTTTATTAACTCAGTAGCGCTTAATGACTGATTTATTCAGGACATAAATTTTAGTGCGTTTTTCATTTTTTTCCATCTGCCCTCTTAAAGGCAAATAAATAACAATTATTTTACTTTTGCATCCTCTGTAATTAACACCACTTTGTGACTATTGCATGACACCCGGCAGGCAATAAAAAAGGCCGCTTTACAGCGGCCAACCATGTCGAAACGGACATTTTTATACTGCAACGCCCCCCTTTCGGGGAGCAGAGAGGACTTACTTAATGATGGATTTCAGTGCTTCGCCGATGTCCGCCAGGCTGCGAACGGTCTTCACGCCTGCGGCTTCCAGCGCTGCGAATTTCTCATCAGCCGTACCTTTACCACCGGCAATGATCGCACCTGCGTGACCCATACGCTTGCCTTTCGGCGCGGTCACACCCGCGATGTAGCCCACAACTGGCTTGGTCACGTGTTCTTTGATGTAAGCAGCCGCTTCTTCTTCCGCGCTACCACCGATCTCACCGATCATCACGATCGCCTCGGTCTGTGGATCTTCCTGGAACAGCTTCAGGATGTCGATGAAGTTAGAACCCGGGATTGGGTCACCGCCGATGCCCACGCAGGTGGACTGGCCGAAACCGTAGTCGGTGGTCTGCTTAACCGCTTCATAGGTCAGGGTACCGGAACGGGACACGATGCCCACTTTACCCGGCTTGTGAATGTGGCCCGGCATGATGCCGATTTTGCATTCGCCCGGGGTGATAACGCCTGGGCAGTTCGGGCCGATCATACGTACGCCAGCTTCATCCAGCTTCACCTTCACGGTCAGCATATCCAGCGTCGGGATGCCTTCAGTGATGGTGATGATCAGTTTGATGCCTGCGTCGATCGCTTCCAGAATAGAGTCTTTGCAGAACGGCGCCGGAACGTAGATCACGGTCGCGGTTGCGCCCGTCGCTTCTACGGCTTCACGCACGGTGTTGAACACCGGCAGGCCCAGATGCGTGGTGCCGCCTTTACCTGGCGTTACGCCGCCAACCATCTGCGTGCCGTAGGCAATCGCCTGTTCGGAGTGGAAAGTCCCCTGGCTACCGGTGAAGCCCTGGCAGATAACCTTGGTATCTTTATTAATTAAAACTGACATTATTTCCCCTCCACTGCGGCAACAACCTGCTGAGCTGCATCCGTCAGACTTTTCGCTGCAATAATATTCAGGCCGCTGTCAGCCAGTTTTTTCGCGCCGAGTTCAGCGTTGTTACCTTCCAGACGCACAACCACCGGAACGTTAACACCTACTTCTTCTACCGCGCCGATGATACCGTCGGCGATCAGGTCACAACGGACGATACCGCCGAAGATGTTAACCAGAACGGCCTTCACGTTGTCGTCGGAGAGAATGATTTTGAACGCTTCGGTTACGCGCTCTTTGGTTGCGCCACCGCCCACGTCGAGGAAGTTTGCTGGCTCACCGCCGTGCAGCTTAACGATGTCCATGGTGCCCATTGCCAGGCCCGCACCGTTAACCATGCAGCCGATGTTACCGTCCAGCGCCACATAGTTCAGTTCCCACTGTGCCGCCTGCGCTTCACGCGGGTCTTCCTGAGACTGGTCGCGCATTTCGCGCAGATCCGGCTGGCGGAACAGCGCGTTGCCGTCAGCGCCCAGCTTGCCGTCGAGGCAGATCAGATCGCCCTGGGTCGTGATCACCAGCGGGTTGATCTCGATCAGCGCCAGATCGCGCTCCAGGAAGATGGTCGCCAGACCCATGAAGATCTTGGTGAACTGCTGAACCAGTTTACCTTCCAGACCCAGCTTGAACGCCAGCTCGCGACCCTGGTAAGGCATTGGGCCTGCCAGCGGATCGATAGCCACTTTGTGGATCAGGTGTGGGGTTTCTTCCGCCACTTTTTCGATTTCCACGCCGCCTTCGGTAGACGCCATGAACACCACGCGACGGGAGCTACGGTCAACCACCGCGCCCAGATAAAGTTCTTTCGCGATATCGGTCGCCGCTTCAACCAGGATCTGGTTAACCGGCTGGCCGTTCGCATCTGTCTGGTACGTTACCAGACGCTTGCCGAGCCAATGTTCAGCAAACGCACGAATCTCTTCTTTGCTCTTAACAACCTTCACACCGCCCGCTTTACCACGGCCACCAGCGTGAACCTGACACTTAACTACCCACGGGCCGGAACCGATTTTAGATGCGGCTTCTTCTGCTTCACGCGGGGTAGTACAGGCATAACCCACCGGAGCCGGTAAGCCATACCGGGCAAACAGCTGTTTGGCCTGATATTCATGTAAGTTCATGTGTTCTATCCATCCTTCAGGGTAATCGTTATCTTCAAACCTGTAGACCGGCGCAGCGTGTGCCGGTCCACGGGGCAGGTGATGCTAAATCGTGACTAGACGTCCAGCAGCAGACGCGTTGGATCTTCCAGCAGCTCTTTAATGGCAACCAGGAAGCCCACGGACTCGCGGCCGTCGATCAGACGGTGGTCGTAAGAGAGCGCCAGGTACATCATCGGCAGGATCTCAACTTTACCGTCTACCGCCATAGGACGATCTTTAATGGCATGCATACCCAGGATCGCGCTCTGCGGCGGGTTAATGATCGGGGTAGACATCAGCGAGCCGAATACGCCGCCGTTGGTAATGGTGAAGTTACCGCCGGTCAGGTCGTCTACGGTCAGCTTGCCGTCGCGGCCTTTCACAGCCAGCTCTTTAATGTTTTTCTCGATGTCAGCCATACCCAGGGTATCCACATCACGCAGAACCGGGGTCACCAGGCCACGTGGGGTGGAAACCGCCATGCTGACGTCGAAGTAGTTGTGGTAAACCACGTCATCGCCATCGATGGACGCGTTCACTTCCGGGTAGCGTTTCAGCGCTTCAACCACCGCCTTCACGTAGAAGGACATAAAGCCCAGACGGATACCGTGACGTTTTTCAAACGCGTCACCGTACTGCTTACGCAGGTCCATGATTGGCTTCATGTTTACTTCGTTGAAGGTGGTCAGCATCGCGGTAGAGTTTTTCGCTTCCAGCAGACGCTCGGCCACGCGCTTACGCAGGCGGGTCATTGGCACGCGTTTTTCGCTGCGTGCGCCCAGCGCAGGCTGTGCTGCCGGTGCTGCCGCAGGGGCTTTCGCTTCTGCCTGAGCAGGCGCTTTCGCCAGATGCTTGTCGATGTCTTCGCGGGTCAGACGACCGCCCACACCGGTGCCTTTAATGGCTGCCGGGTCAAGGCTGTGTTCCGCCAGCAGGCGACGGATCGCCGGGCTGAGGGCGTCGTTGGACTGCTCTTCCAGAGAGGCCTGCTGGCGCTGCGCTGGCGTAGACGCTTTCTCTTCAGATTTCGCGCTGGACTCTTTGCCCGCGCTGTTGCCTTCACGCAGGCGACCCAGGATCTGACGAGAAGTCACGGTGGTACCTTCATCTTCCAGCACCGCGTCCAGAACGCCATCCGCCGAAGCCGGTACTTCCAGTACCACTTTGTCAGTTTCGATTTCTACCAGCACTTCATCGCGCTTAACGGCATCGCCTGGTTTTTTGTGCCAGGTAGCGACGGTCGCATCTGCTACAGATTCAGGCAGGTCGGGAACAAGAATATCTACGCTACTCATTATGTATCCTTTAATTAATCGACGTTCAGCGCGTCATTGACCAGATCTTGTTGCTGCTTCTGGTGAACGGACATATACCCTACCGCCGGAGAGGCGGAGGCCGGGCGACCTGCATAGCGCAGGGCTGACCCAAATGGAATCACTTCACGGAAATGATGCTGGCTGCAGTACCATGCGCCCTGGTTGAGCGGCTCTTCCTGGCACCAGACAAAATCATGAACGTGAGCGTACGGTTTCAGCGCTTCCTGCACCGCCTGGTGCGGGAACGGATAAAGCTGTTCGATACGCACGATGGCGACATCTTTCTGATCGTTCTTACGGCGCTGTTCCAGCAGGTCGTAATAAACCTTACCAGAACACATCACCACACGCTTCACGGCCTGCGGATCCAGCTCGTCAATTTCACCGATGGCTGGCAGGAAGGTACCGTTCGCCAGCTCTTCCAGGCTGGACACCGCCAGCGGGTGACGCAGCAGGGATTTCGGCGACATGACCACCAGCGGACGACGCATACCGCGCAGCGCCTGACGACGCAGCATGTGGTAAACCTGCGCCGGGGTCGACGGCACGCAAACCTGCATGTTCTGCTCGGCGCAGAGCTGCAGATAACGTTCCAGACGCGCGGAGGAGTGCTCCGGACCCTGGCCTTCATAGCCGTGCGGCAGCAGCATCACCAGGCCACACATACGGCCCCACTTCTGCTCGCCGGAGGAGATGAACTGGTCGATAACCACCTGCGCACCGTTGGCGAAGTCGCCGAACTGCGCTTCCCAGATGGTCAGGGTGCGCGGTTCTGCCGTGGCGTAACCGTACTCGAAAGCCAGTACCGCTTCTTCAGACAGCACGGAGTCCCAGACCTTGAACTGGCCCTGACCGTTGTGCACGTGCTGCAGCGGGGTGTAGGTTGAACCGTTAGACTGGTTGTGAACGACCGCGTGACGGTGGAAGAAGGTTCCACGGCCCGCATCTTCACCGGACAGACGCACAGGAATGCCTTCGTCAACCAGCGTCGCGTAAGCCAGCGTTTCCGCGCCGCCCCAGTCGAACAGCTTCTCGCCTGCCGCCATGGCCTGACGGTCAGCATAAATTTTTGCTACGCGAGACTGCATCTCGATAGCGTCCGGCACGGTGCTGATGCGTTTAGCCAGCTCCTGCAGGCGCTTCATCTCCACCTTGTTCGGGTAGCTCTCATCCCACTCGTGGTTGAGGTACGGCGACCAGGTAAAGGAGTGCATGTTCATCGGGCGCAGCTCTTTCACTACGCACTCACCCGCATCCAGCGCGTCGCGGTAGAGGTTGACCATTTCGGTCGCATCTTCCAGCGTCGCCACTTTGTCGCTCTCCAGCTTGTCAGCATAGATTTTGCGCGGGGTCGGGTGTTTTTTGATTTTCTGGTACATCAGCGGCTGGGTTGCACTTGGCTCATCCGCTTCGTTGTGGCCGTGACGGCGGTAGCAGAAGAGATCAATGAACACATCGCGTTTGAAGGTGTTACGGAAGTCCAGCGCCAGACGGGTAACGAAAGCCACGGCTTCCGGGTCATCCGCGTTAACGTGGAAGATCGGCGCCTGCACCATCTTACCGATGTCGGTGCAGTACGGGGTAGAACGCGCATCCAGCGGGTTAGAGGTGGTGAAGCCCACCTGGTTGTTGATTACGATGCGAACGGTACCGCCCACTTCATAACCACGCGCTTTCGACATGTTCAGGGTTTCCTGCACCACGCCCTGCCCTGTGACCGCCGCATCACCGTGGATGGTGATTGGCAGAACTTTGTTGCTGCTCGGCTCGTCCAGACGATCCAGACGCGCGCGCACGGAACCGATAACCACCGGGCTGACGATTTCCAGGTGTGACGGGTTAAACGCCAGCGCCAGGTGAACCAGACCGCCTTCGGTTTCGATATCAGACGAGAAGCCCATGTGGTACTTCACGTCGCCGGTGCCGAGGTGTTCTTTATGTTTGCCCGCGAATTCGTCGAACAGGTCCTGCGGTTTTTTACCCAGCACGTTGACCAGTACGTTCAGACGACCACGGTGTGCCATGCCCAGCACCACTTCACGGGTGCCGCTCTTGCCTGCGTGACGAATCAGCTCTTTCAGCATCGGCACCAGGGCGTCACCACCTTCCAGCGAGAAGCGTTTTGCGCCCGGGAACTTCGCGCCCAGATAGCGCTCAAGGCCTTCCGCTGCGGTCAGTTCGCTGAGGAAGCGTTTTTTCTCGTCAGCCGAGAAGGTCGCGTGGCCCGCTACGGATTCGATGCGCTGTTGGATCCAGCGCTTCTCTTCGGTAGAGGTAATGTGCATGTATTCCGCGCCGATGGAGCCGCAGTAGGTTTGCTTGAGCGCGTCAATCAGATCGCCCAGCTTCATCGTGTCTTTGCCGATGGCAAAGGAACCTACGTTAAAGCTTTCCTGGAAATCGGCCTCGGTCAGATCGTGATACGCCGGATCGAGATCGGCCACACGGTCTTGTTTCCACAGTCCCAGCGGATCGAGATTCGCATGCTGGTGACCACGGAAGCGATAAGCGTTGATAAGCTGCAGGACTTTAACCTGCTTCGCATTGGTGTCAGGGTCGGAAATCGCAGAAGAGTAACGTGAGGCATCCTTCGCCAGACGACGGAAATAATCACGTGTTTTGGAATGGAATTGATCCGGTTTGACCCCTGTACCAGGCAACTGCTGGAACATGGAACGCCAGTTTGCGTCCACTGAGTCAGGATCGGTTAAGAAGTCTTCATAGAGCTGTTCTATCCAGCTCTGGTTGGCACCAGAGAGGTAAGAAGAGTCCAGCCAGGCTTTCATTGCGCCGTTCTGCATCGTGATCCCTTAAGCATTTTTATGCTTACTTTCGCCGTAGAAACTACCACGCACACCACGTGTACGTGCCGGGGTTCACCTGCGAGCTCTTTGTGGCCCGCGAAGGAACCTTTAGAAACTGTCTAGACTTCAGGGCAGTTTTTAAAGGTTTCTGCATTTTGCCCGGTGGCGCTACGCTTACCGGGCCTACAGTTTCGTAGGCCGGATAAGCGAGCGCCATCCGGCAAATTTACTTACGCACTGCGCTGCAGCAGCATCGACTTAATATGGCCGATGGCGCGCGTCGGGTTCAGCCCCTTCGGACACACACTGACGCAGTTCATGATGCTATGGCAGCGGAATACGCTGAAAGCGTCACTCAGTCCTTCCAGACGGCTGTCGGTTTCGGTGTCACGGCTATCGATCAGGAAGCGATAGGCAGCCAGCAGACCGGCCGGGCCGATAAACTTGTCCGGGTTCCACCAGAACGACGGGCAGGACGTAGAACAGCATGCGCAGAGAATACACTCGTACAGACCATCGAGTTTTTCACGCTGCTCAGGAGACTGTAAGTGCTCACGAGCCGGTGGATTTTGCCCATTATTCAATAAGTAAGGCTTAATCTTCTCATATTGTGCATAGAATTGCCCCATGTCTACCACCAAATCACGCACGACCGGCAGGCCTGGCAGAGGACGGATAACAATTTTCTGACCAGGACGCTGCAACGCTGAAATTGGCGTGATGCAGGCCAGGCCATTTTTGCCGTTCATGTTCACACCGTCAGAGCCACATACCCCTTCACGGCAGGAGCGGCGGAACGACAGGGTTGGATCTTTTTCTTTCAGCTGGATTAAGGCATCCAGCAGCATCATGTCACGACCTTCTTCCGCTTCCAGCGTGTAATCCTGCATGCGCGGAGCGTCGTCTACATCCGGGTTATAACGATAAACTGAGAATTCGAGTTTCATTATCCTGTCTCCGCATTAGTAAGTACGAATCTTCGGCGGGAACGCCGGACGCAGTTTCGGTTCCATATTGACGCTACGACGCGTCATGGTTTCCGACTCTGGCAGATACAGGGAATGGCACAGCCAGTTTTCGTCATCACGCTCCGGGAAGTCGAAGCGGCTATGCGCGCCACGGCTTTCGGTACGGAAGTTTGCCGACATCGCGGTCGCGAACGCGGTTTCCATCAGGTTATCCAGCTCCAGGCACTCAACGCGCTGGGTGTTGAACTCGCTGGAGGTATCGTCCAGACGGGCATTTTTCAGACGCTCGCGGATCGCTTTCAGCTGCTCAAGACCTTTGGCCATCGCGTCGCCTTCACGGAATACCGAGAAGTTGTGCTGCATGCACTCCTGCAGCGCTTTGCGGATTTCCACCGGATCTTCGCCGTTACGGTTGCCGTTCCAGCGGTTGAGGCGCTCAAGAGAGGCATCAATTTCGTCGTCGGTTGCGTCACGCAGCGCGCCCTGCTCGGCAATGGATTCCTGCAGATGCAGACCCACCGCACGACCAAACACCACCAGATCCAGCAGCGAGTTGCCGCCCAGACGGTTTGCGCCGTGTACGGATACGCAGGCAATTTCGCCCACCGCGAACAGGCCAGGAATGACCACGTCTTCGCCCTGCTCGTTCACGGTCAGCGCCTGACCGGTCACTTTGGTCGGAATACCGCCCATCATGTAGTGGCAGGTTGGGATAACCGGAATCGGCTCTTTCACCGGATCGACGTGCGCGAAGGTGCGGGACAGTTCCAGGATGCCCGGCAGACGGGACTCCAGCACTTCTTTACCCAGATGGTCGAGTTTCAGCTTCGCGTGTGGACCCCATGGGCCGTCGCAGCCGCGGCCTTCACGGATTTCGATCATGATGGAACGCGCCACCACGTCACGACCCGCCAGATCTTTCGCATTCGGAGCATAACGCTCCATGAAGCGCTCGCCGTGTTTGTTAAGCAGGTAGCCACCTTCACCACGGCAGCCTTCCGTCACCAGGACGCCCGCACCGGCGATACCGGTTGGGTGGAACTGCCACATCTCCATATCCTGCACCGGCACGCCCGCGCGGATAGCCATACCGACACCGTCACCGGTGTTGATGTGGGCGTTGGTGGTGGACTGGTAAATACGGCCTGCACCACCAGTCGCGAGCACGGTAGCGCGGGCTTTGAAGTAAACCACTTCACCGGTTTCGATACACAGCGCGGTACAACCAACAATGGCGCCATCGGCGTTTTTCACCAGATCCAGCGCATACCACTCGGAGAAGATGGTGGTGTGGTTTTTCAGGTTCTGCTGATACAGGGTGTGTAGCAGCGCGTGACCGGTACGGTCAGCCGCCGCCGCGGTGCGTGCCGCCTGCTCACCGCCGAAGTTTTTCGACTGGCCGCCAAACGGACGCTGATAGATGGTGCCATTTTCCAGACGGGAGAACGGCAGACCCATATGGTCCAGCTCCAGAATCGCTTCCGGGCCGGTTTTACACATATATTCGATGGCATCCTGGTCGCCGATGTAATCGGAACCTTTTACCGTGTCATACATGTGCCATTCCCAGTTATCTTCATGGGAGTTACCCAGCGCAACGGTGATACCGCCCTGCGCGGACACAGTGTGGGAACGGGTCGGGAAAACTTTAGAGAGCAGCGCACAGCTCTGGCCGCTCTGGGAAATTTGCAGTGCGGCACGCATACCTGCGCCACCGGCACCAATCACAACAGCATCAAATTCTCTGACTGGCAGTTTCATTACACACCCCACACCACAACGAATCCATAAATAACGTAAACCACCAGTGCAACGACAATGGCCAACTGCAGTGGGAGGCGAATCGCCAGCGGTTTAACGTAATCGGTCAACACCTGCCACATGCCAATCCAGGCATGAATAAGGATGGAGAACAGGGCCAGCAGGGTGAACACTTTGGTGAAGGCGGATCCGAAGAACCCACTCCAGATTTCCCACGTCAGCGTGCCGCTGGTCGCGAAGAAACCGATCATATAGATGATGTAGAGGGTGAGAACGATGGCGGTAGCACGGACCAGAATGAAGTCATGTACGCCGTTGCGTCCTAATGCGGAGGCGTTGCTTACCATACGAGAACTCCTGCGAGAAGTGAAAGCACGACTGTAATCACAAATGAAATGTTAGCGGAGCGAATCCCTACTTCGAAGGTCTCTTCCAGGTAGCCAAAGTCCATCAGCATATGGCGAACACCCACCACAACGTGGTACGCCAGTGCGGTCAGAATGCCCCACATGATGAATTTCACGAAGAAGCTGTTCATGATGGCTGAGGCCTGGAGGAATCCTTCAGGGGAAGAGAGGCTGGTGCCCAGTAACCACAGCAGAATACCGACCGCCACAAACGTAATCACACCAGAAACACGGTGCAGAATGGACGCTATTGCTGTTACGGGGAACCGGATCGTTTTGAGATCCAGATTGACAGGTCTTTGTTTTTTCACATTTCTTATCATGAATAACGCCCACATGCTGTTCTTATTGTTTCCTTCCTCCGGACTGCGATGCGGGTCAGACAGCGTTCCTTTTCTATAACTGCGCGTCATGCAAAACAGTGCTTCCAGATGCTTAAACGACACATTACAACGCTGGGTGGCTCGGGATTGCAGGGTGTTCCGGAGACCTGGCGGCAGTATAGGCCGTTCACAAAATCATTACAATTAACCTACATACAGTTTGTCGGGTTTTCTCTGGAACAGTGATCAGGGTCACGATAACAACATCTTTTTAATTTTTAATCATCTGATTTGACAAATGTTAAACAATATTGTTACAAACGTCATCAGAAAAGGCATATAATGCGCAAAAGTTATGAGGTCTCTCTTTCACCTGACAAATAGTTATGTAACAGTGTGATGGTATTGACCGAAGTTATCAGGACAGTTATTAGTGATATACAGGTTTGAATAATTCGGACTGCAAAAACGCTGATTTGCTGTTGTTTCACTGATATTTCATTCGTTTACCTGCAAGGCGCCATAGCTCTGTACCCTGGTTTGTCCTCGTGAGCTGAGCGGTAAGCCAAATAACAATCTGGTAACGGTGATTAACAGCTGAAAGCAAATCCGGTAAAGCGCAGTCTTAAGCATAAGGCGCTAAGGAGACCGTAAATGGCTGATACAAAGGCAACGCTCACCCTAAATGGTGACACTGCTATTGAACTGGATGTGCTAAAAGGCACGCTCGGTCAGGATGTTATTGATATCCGTACGCTGGGTTCCAAAGGGATGTTTACCTTTGACCCTGGATTTACCTCTACCGCATCTTGCGAATCCAAAATCACCTTTATCGACGGTGACGAAGGTATCCTGCTCCATCGCGGCTTCCCTATCGATCAGTTAGCCACCGAATCCAACTACCTGGAAGTGTGCTACATCCTGCTGAACGGCGAAAAACCGACGCAGGCCCAGTTCGATGAATTTAAAACCACCGTGACCCGTCACACCATGATCCATGAGCAGATTACCCGTCTGTTCCATGCGTTCCGTCGTGACTCTCACCCAATGGCGGTGATGTGCGGGATTACCGGTGCGCTGGCAGCGTTCTACCACGACTCCCTTGACGTGAATAACCCGCGTCACCGTGAAATCGCCGCTTACCGTCTGCTGTCCAAAATGCCTACCATGGCGGCGATGTGTTACAAATACTCCATCGGTCAGCCGTTTGTGTATCCGCGCAACGACCTCTCCTACGCGGGCAACTTCCTGCGCATGATGTTCTCCACGCCGTGCGAAGAGTACGAAGTGAACCCGGTTCTGGAACGCGCGATGGACCGTATTCTGATCCTGCACGCTGACCACGAACAGAACGCCTCGACCTCCACCGTCCGTACCGCAGGCTCTTCAGGCGCGAACCCGTTCGCCTGTATCGCTGCGGGCATCGCCTCCCTGTGGGGACCGGCGCACGGCGGCGCGAACGAAGCGGCGCTGAAGATGCTGGAAGAGATCAGCACCGTTGAGCATATTCCTGAGTTCGTGCGTCGCGCGAAAGACAAGAATGACTCCTTCCGCCTGATGGGCTTCGGTCACCGTGTTTACAAAAACTACGACCCACGCGCCACCGTGATGCGTGAGACCTGCCACGAAGTGCTGAAAGAGCTGGGTACCAAAGATGACCTGCTGGAAGTGGCGATGGAGCTGGAACACATCGCGCTGAACGACCCGTACTTCATCGAGAAGAAACTCTACCCGAACGTCGATTTCTACTCTGGCATTATTCTGAAAGCGATGGGCATTCCGTCTTCCATGTTCACCGTCATCTTCGCGATGGCCCGTACCGTAGGCTGGATTGCGCACTGGAACGAAATGCACAGCGAAGGCATGAAGATCGCCCGTCCTCGTCAGCTGTATACCGGCTACGAGCAGCGTGATTTTAAGTCTGACCTGAAGCGCTAAAAGTTAAGCCCGGTGGCGCTACCGCTTACCGGGCCTACAATTAAATGCGAAACGTAGGCCGGGTAAGGCGTAGCCGCCACCCGGCTTTTTTACACCTGGCACCCTGGACACCAGTAAAACGGTCTGGAAGAGATCGTAGCCTTCTCAATCACGCCGCCGCACCGCTCGCACTTTTTCCCCGCCCGATGAAACACCTTGAACCGGAACAGCGCCCCGTGGTGCTTGTTTTCATCTACGATGCCGCGCGTGTTGTACGACAGCCGCGGGATGTCCAGCAGCGCGTGGGACAGCGCCTCCAGCTGTTCATCGCTCAGCTGAGAGGCTTTATGCTGCGGCGCCAGCCCGACTTCCCAGAGGATTTCCACCCGCAGGTAGTTGCCAAGCCCGGCCAGAAACGCCTGGTCAAGAAACAGGCCGGAAAACTGCCGGTTGCGGAATGTGGGCGATAGCAGTCGGGCCTTCACATCGCTCGCCGTCAGACGCATATCCAGCACGTCCGGCCCCACTCGCTGTAGAAACGGGTGCGTGAGGAGTTGCTCCGGCGTTAACATTTCGATATCAGAGGCGCTATAGAGCAGGATCGCTTTATCGGCCGTTTGCAGCCTGACGCGCAGCACGCGGGTAGTCTGCGGCTGTTCACCCGCCTCCACTACTCGCCAGACGCCGTAAAGCTGGTTATGGCTATATAACGTCAGGTTATGGGAAAAATGCGTGAGCAGCGCTTTGCCGCGCGTTTCAATATGCGTTACCGACTGCCCCACCAGCTGTGATTCAAACGGTTTCAGTTGAGGAAAAGCAAACCAGACCTCCGTCAGGGGTTTGCCCTTTATCGCCGCCTCGAGGCTATCCGCCGCGCGGCGGATCTCCGGGCCTTCTGGCATTTTTCTGTCCTTTCATGATTAGTCTGCGCTGACAAGAATGCCCTCTTCAGAGAACGCTGCGCGCAAGCGGCGCGCGAACTGGAGCGCATGCTCGCCATCACCATGTAAACATACCGTATCAGCCTGAACGTGCGCCGATGTGCCATCCACGGCGGTCACTCGCCCGGCGCGCACCATCTCCAGCGTCTGCGCCAGCGCTTGACCTTCGTCCGTTATCAACGCTCCAGCTTGCGTACGCGGTACAAGACTGCCATCGGGTTGATAACCCCGGTCGGCAAAGACCTCCTGCCGCGTGCTTAACCCCAGACGCTCGCCGGCGCGAATAAGCTCGCTGCCTGCCAGCCCCACAAGGATCAGCTGCGGGTTGCAATCGCGTACCGCGCGGGCAATCGCCTCCGCCAGCGCCGGATCTTTTGCCGCCTGGTTATAGAGCATGCCGTGCGGCTTCACGTGGCGCAGCACGCCCTTCCCGGCGCGAACCATCGCCTCCAGCGCGCCGATCTGGTAGAGCACCTGAGCGTAGACCGTCTCAGGCGGCAGGTCCATCGCGGTGCGGCCAAAGTTTTCCCGGTCAGGGAAGCTCGGGTGGGCGCCAATCGCCACGCCATTTTTGATGGCATGACGCACGCTCTCTAGCATGGTTTGCGCATCGCCTGCGTGAAAGCCGCAGGCGATATTGACCGAGGAGACCAGCGTCATCAGCGCCGCATCGGCGCTGCCGCCCTCGCCCAGATCGGCATTCAAATCAATCTTTACCATCGAGCCTCCACGCCAGCTGTTCGAGATAGCGCTGCTGATCCTGCCGCGCCTTTAGCGCCTCCTCCAGCGAACACTGCACAAAGTGAATCGGCTGTCCGAGGGGAATTTGCGCCAGATGGTAGCGATCGGCTTCAATGATGCAGGCAATTCGCGGATAGCCGCCCGTCGTCTGCGCGTCGTTCATTAACACGATCGGTTGCCCGTTGCCCGGCACCTGAATAACCCCAGGCAGTAAACCGTGGGAAAGCAGTTCCCTGTCGGTCGTCCGGATCAGCGGCTGCCCCTGCAGGCGGTAGCCCATACGGTTACTCTGCGGACTGAGCTTCCACGGCGAGCGCCAGAAGGACTCTTTGGAGGCCTCGTCGAACTCATGATATTCCGGCCCCGGTAAGGCGCGGATCTGGTTTCCCCAGAGAAGTTGTTTCACCCCCTGCGCCGTCGAGAAGTGACGCGAGGAGGGCTTAATCGCCAGGCGATCGCCATCGCGCAACAAACGTCCTTCGTGACCGCCAATTCCTGCTTTCTGATCGGTACTGGATGAGCCCAGCACCTCAGGCACATCAATGCCGCCAGCCACCGCGAGATAGCTACGCACGCCGTGCAAAGGACGCTTTAAGGTCAGACGCTGTCCGGCTTTCGCCCGCAGACGCCAGCCGGTCCACACCGCTTTGCCGTCCAGCGTGGCATCACAGCCGGCGCCGGTGAGTGCGAACCAGGTCTCCTGACCAAACTCAATGACACACTGGCCGAGCGTAATTTCGAGTGCCGCCGTGCTGCCGGGGTTGCCCACCAGCACGTTAGCGATTTCCAGCGCAGGACGGTCCAGCGCGCCACAATAGCTCACGCCCGACTGGCGCATGCCAAAGCGGCCGGCATCCTGTACGGAGGTATAAAGCCCGGCGCGAATAAGCGTTAACATACCCCCTCCTTCTGCGGGATAAAGCGAAGGGTATCGCCCGGGCGCAGGAGTATTGGCGACGCCAGCCCGGGGTCAAATAACGGGGTGGCGGTATGCCCAATAAGCTGCCAACCACCGGGCGAAGTCAGCGGATATACGCCGGTCTGCTCGCCACCAATCGCGACCGTCCCCGCCGGTACGCTCAGGCGCGGTTCAGCGCGGCGCGGCGTATGCAGCCTGGGAGATAATCCCCCGAGATACGGGAATCCGGGCTGGAATCCCAGGAACCAGACGACGTAATCCACCGAACTGTGCAGCTCAACAACCTGCTTTTCGGTGAGTCCGCAATGGTTTGCGACCACACCAAGATCCGGTCCCCCCGTACCGCCATAAACGACCGGGATCTCAATGGCACGCGATTCCGGCTCCAGCGCCTCGCTCTCTTCCCACCAGCGCTGTAAACGTTCAATGGCATCCAGCGCCAGCGTATGCGGACTACGCAGCACCACCGTGATGTTATTCATCCCCGGAATGGCTTCAACCACGTCCGGCAGTTCGACCAGACGCTGGGTTAGCCGCCAGATACGCTTTTGCGTGGCAAGGGTTACCGGCGGCTCGAGCTCCAGAACCACTGCCGTTTCTCCCAGAAGATAACAACGCGCTCGCTGCACTCAGGCACCTCTCATCAGGCCGGATTAGGGATATCAATAAAGGTTACATCCAGATCGGTATTTTCAGTCAGCCACTCGCTGAGGGCACGAATACCGCCGCGCTCGGTGGCATGATGCCCGGCCGCGTAGAAATGCAGCCCCTGTTCACGTGCCGAATGGATGGTCTGCTCGGAAACCTCGCCGGTGATAAAGGCATCGACACCGAAGCGCGCGGCGCTGTCGATAAAGCCCTGCCCGCCTCCGGTGCACCAGGCAACACGCTTCACCGTATCCGGACCGGTATCGCCGCTCCACAGCGGACGACGCCCCAGGCGCGCTTCAATCCACGAGGCCAGCTCCAGTCCGGGAACCGGCATCGCCAGCTCGCCCCACGGCACCAGCGGCTCGATTTCGCCCATTACGGTAATCCCCAATAGTCGGGCAAGCTGAACGTTGTTGCCAAGCTCCGGGTGCGCGTCCAGCGGCAGGTGGTAACCGTACAGGTTGATGTCATTTGCCAGCAACGTTTTCAGGCGGTTGCGCTTCATGCCGCGAATAATCGGTGATTCGTTTTTCCAGAAGTAACCGTGATGGACAATCACCGCATCGGCTTCCTGACGGACAGCCTCGTCCAGCAGCGCCTGGCTTGCCGTGACGCCGGTGATAATTTTCTGCACCGTTTCGCGCCCTTCTACCTGCAGGCCATTTGGACCGTAGTCGCTAAAGGAGGCGGTATTGAGTTTTTCGTTAATCAGGCGTTCCAGTTCGCTGTTTTTCATCATCACTCTCTTATGCTTTGCGGGCCGCTTCGTACGCAGCCAGCGTGGCGACACGCGCCTGTTTATGGTCGACGATCGGACGGGGAAAATTCAGTTTTACACGCTGTTTATCCGCCCATGCCCACGGTTCGTGGATCGCTTTAGCCGGTATCTCTTTTAGTTCAGGGAGCCAGCGGCGGATAAACTCGCCGTTCTCATCAAATTTTTGTCCCTGAGTGGTTGGATTAAAAATCCGGAAATAGGGAGCCGCATCGGTGCCCGTAGAGGCCGCCCACTGCCAGCCGCCGTTATTCGCGGCGAGATCGCCGTCGATCAGCTGAGAAATAAAATAGCGCTCTCCGATACGCCAGTCGATAAGCAGATCCTTCACCAGAAAGCTCGCGGTAATCATTCGCAGGCGGTTGTGCATCCACCCCGTCTCATTGAGCTGACGCATCGCGGCATCAACAATCGGATAGCCCGTCTCCCCTTTTTTCCAGGCCTGTAAAAGTGCCTCATCATGCTGCCATTTTACGTTGTCGGTCCAGGGAATGAACGGACGATGCTTACAGAGATCGGGATGATACGTCATCAGATGGCGGTAGAACTCACGCCAGATAAGCTCGTTCAGCCAGACAGAACCGGTGCCTCCATCCAGCGCCTGCGGCTGCTCGGCCAGAAGACGGTGTAAACACTGGCGAGGAGAGATCGCGCCCAGCGCCAGACAGGCCGACAGGCGGCTGGTGCCCTCGATGGCCGGAAAATCCCGCCGCGCGTCGTAGTTGGCCGCGTCCTGTTTGCAGAACTGGCGGAGCTGCGCGATGGCCGCTTTTTCATCGGCGGGGAACAGCGTTTTGTCAAACGGCTCCTGAGGGTAGTCAAACGTCAGTTCAGACAGGTCCTTCAGGGGTTCGCCCCTCGCGGCAGGCGCGGCAACGCACTCCGGCAGCGACTCTTTCAGACGCTTGATAAAGGCATTTTTAAACGGAGTAAAAACTTTATACATCTCACGGTTGCCGGTCATCACGCTGCCCGGCGCCAGCATCACGCTGTCATCAAATCCTTCACAGACCACATCCTCCAGCATCTTCTCCAGCTGACGGTCGCGCTGCTGCTCGTTGAATTCGTACTGATAGTTGTAAAAAAGATGCGTGACGTTGTGCTGCTTACAGGTCTCCTGCACCGTCTGCAGCTGTGCGGCAAAATCACTTACCTCTTTATAAATCAGCGGTATGCCTTTTCCGGCAAGCGAATGCTGCAGATCGGTCAGATACGCACGCAGCAAGGCCGCCTGGCGTGGCGCCATATCATGCTGCCGCCACTGCTCGGGCGTAGCCACAAACAGAGCCAGTACGTTAGCGTCTTTGGCGCGGCAGGCCGCCGCCAGGGCGATGTTGTCATGTACGCGCAGGTCCGCGCGAAACCAAACCAGATGGGTGGGCATAAAACTCCAGGCAAATATCCATTATGTCCGTAAGGGCATGCCGTAAAAGGAAAAAGCATGCATTGAACTACTTTGCCATGAAGTGTAGACGGGATGAAATAAAAAAGGCCGCCCGAGGCGGCCTTAACGCTACTTGTCCTGCGCTATCGTGGTAAATGCAACAAACCCGATCGGTTCATCACTTTTGACAACGAGTACGCTGGCGACAATGAACGCGATGCAAAAATAGCGTTTCATTATGCGGTCCCTGCTGCTAACCGCTCCACCGTTCACCACCGGTGATAAGTCGGTGGACACAAGCTCTGACGAGAGCCTGACTTACGGTTGTGGTCACGCCTTTCCCGGGACCGGTGCCCATGTGCGAGATGGCGGAAAGGGACGCTGCATAGTAGTTGGCCCTGGCGTAAAACGTAATCCACCGAAAAGGTTTTTAAGAATATATTTAGGGAGTTGCAGTTTGATTACTTAAGGACCCGAGATATTCTTTTAAGCCTCTGACGAGGGCTTGAAAACCACCCAACGGACCGCGAATCCGGAGGGACAAAAAAACCGCCACATTGCTGTTGGCGGTTTTTTTATTGCTGTGTGTAATCTTAATAGAAGTCGCAGGTCGCTTTCTCGGCCTGATCCATCCATACCGGCTTCTCGCTGGTTTTCGCCCAGACGCGGTGCAGATAGCTATAAAAACGTGCACGATCTTTCCAGAACAGCATCACCGGCAGAGCCAGCACGCCAGCCACTACGGCGAAAGCGCGGCGCATGAACACGATATGAGCCGGAAACTCTTTATAAAGATCCATATTTTTCTCCCCTATAGTTGGCCGGAAACGTCATCCGGAAAATTCAAAATCTGTGACCTGGCTAAAATAATATCGCTTTGTTTGTAATTTTACTACTCATCCGACCACTTATTTTCGCCCGTTTAGCAAAAATTTACACTCACGCCGTAATTAAGTTACAAAAAAGTTAACGATTTACTTATCAATAGTTAAATTGTGGGCTTTGCCATTTTTATACTTTTTTTACACCCACCCTTCTCATTTTTGCGAAATCTTTGCGCCATAAATCCTACCGTTAGCACAACAACAAAAGTCACCCGGAGGTGGATTGTGAGTGCAGGTCTTATTGCCGGCATCGTGCTGGTGTTCCTGTTATTGGGTTATCTGGTTTATGCCCTGATTAATGCGGAGGCATTCTGATGGCTGCTCAGGCGTTTTTGCTTATTGCCAGTTTCCTAGTGGTGTTGTTCGTCCTGGCAAGGCCACTGGGCTCGGGGCTGGCACGGCTGATCAATAACGTTCCCCTGCCCGGCACGGGAAGCGTTGAAAAAGGGATCTGGCGCGTACTGGGTGTAGACGATCGGGAGATGAACTGGCGTGACTATCTGATCGCCATTCTGCTGCTGAACATTGTCGGACTCATTGCGCTTTTCGCCATGCTGATGTTTCAGGGTATCCTGCCGCTGAATCCGCAACAATTACCGGGCCTGTCCTGGCATCTTGCGCTGAACACGGCAGTCAGTTTTGTCACCAACACCAACTGGCAGTCCTATTCCGGTGAAACCACGCTCAGCTACTTCAGCCAGATGGTCGGATTAACCGTGCAGAACTTCCTCTCTGCCGCCAGCGGTATTGCGGTGATCTTCGCGCTGACGCGTGCGTTTGCACGTCAGAAAGTGAGTACGTTAGGTAACGCATGGGTAGACCTGACGCGCATTACGCTGTGGATCCTGCTGCCGATTGCGCTGCTGATCGCGCTGTTCTTCATTCAGCAAGGCAGCCTGCAAAACCTGCTGCCTTACGCACCTTATACCTCGCTGGAAGGCGCAAAACAGCTCCTGCCGATGGGGCCAGTGGCGTCGCAGGAAGCCATCAAAATGCTCGGGACGAACGGTGGGGGCTTCTTCAACGCCAACTCCTCGCACCCGTTTGAAAACCCTACCGCCCTGACCAATTTTGTGCAGATGCTGGCGATTTTCCTGATCCCCGCCGCGCTCTGCTTTGCCTTTGGCGACGTGGTTAACGATCGCCGTCAGGGGCGTACCCTGCTCTGGACCATGTCGCTTATCTTTGTGGTCTGTGTTGCACTGGTGATGTGGGCCGAATGGCAGGGTAATCCGCACTTCCTCTCACTCGGGGCCGATAGTGCAATCAATATGGAAGGTAAAGAGAGCCGCTTTGGCATTCTCGCCAGCAGCCTGTATGCGGTGGTCACCACGGCAGCGTCGTGCGGGGCCGTCAATGCCATGCATGATTCCTTTACGGCGCTGGGCGGCATGATCCCGATGTGGCTGATGCAGATTGGCGAGGTGGTGTTTGGCGGCGTGGGCTCCGGTCTTTACGGTATGCTGCTGTTCGTGCTGCTGGCGGTGTTTATTGCCGGTCTGATGATTGGCCGCACCCCGGAATATCTGGGTAAAAAAATCGACGTCCGCGAGATGAAATTAACCGCGCTGGCAATCCTGGTCACCCCGGCTCTCGTGCTGCTCGGCACCGCGCTGGCGCTGATGACCGAGGCCGGACGCAGCGGCATCTTTAACCCCGGCATTCACGGTTTTAGTGAAGTGCTGTATGCCGTCTCCTCTGCCGCCAACAACAACGGCAGCGCCTTTGCAGGCTTAAGCGCCAACTCTCCGTTCTGGAACTGTCTGCTGGCGTTCTGCATGTTCGTGGGCCGCTTCGGGATCATTGTGCCGGTTATGGCGATAGCCGGATCGCTGGTGAACAAAAAAATCCAACCGACCACCACCGGGACATTACCGACCCACGGCGCGCTGTTTATCGGCCTGCTAACGGGCACCGTGTTGCTGGTCGGCGCCCTGACCTTTATCCCCGCCCTCGCGTTAGGCCCGGTCGCGGAATACCTCTCTTTACGCTGATTTTGCGGAGAAATTGTCATGAGTCGTAAACAACTGGCCCTGTTCGAACCGTCATTAGTTCGCCAGGCGCTCATGGATGCGGTGAAAAAGCTGAGCCCGCGCGTGCAGTGGCACAACCCGGTGATGTTTATCGTCTGGGCGGGAAGCGTCCTGACCACCGCCCTGGCGATTGCCATGGGAACGGGCCATATGCCGGGAAATGCGATGTTTACCGGCGCCATCAGCCTGTGGCTGTGGTTTACCGTGCTGTTCGCCAACTTTGCGGAAGCGCTGGCGGAAGGCCGGAGCAAAGCCCAGGCCAACAGCCTGAAAGGGGTGAAAAAAACCGCCTTCGCGCGCAAGTTACGTGAGCCGAAATACGGTGCCCAGATGGACCACGTTCCGGCGGATGAACTGCGTAAAGGCGATGTGGTGCTGGTGGAAGCCGGTGACATCATCCCTTGCGACGGCGAAGTCATTGAAGGGGGCGCATCGGTGGATGAAAGCGCCATCACCGGTGAATCCGCGCCGGTGATCCGTGAGTCCGGCGGCGATTTCGCCTCCGTGACGGGCGGGACGCGCATTCTCTCCGACTGGCTGGTGATCCAGTGCAGCGTTAACCCGGGTGAAACCTTCCTCGACCGGATGATCGCCATGGTGGAAGGCGCACAGCGCCGGAAAACGCCAAATGAGATTGCCCTGACCATCCTGCTGGTGGCCCTGACCATTGTCTTCCTGCTGGCAACCGCCACGCTGTGGCCGTTCTCCGCCTATGGCGGTACCGCAGTCACCGTCACGGTGCTGGTGGCGCTGCTGGTTTGTCTGATCCCTACCACCATCGGCGGCCTGCTGTCGGCCATCGGCGTGGCTGGCATGAGCCGTATGCTCGGTGCCAACGTCATCGCCACCAGCGGGCGTGCCGTAGAAGCCGCCGGTGACGTGGATGTCTTGCTGCTGGATAAAACCGGCACCATTACCCTCGGTAACCGCCAGGCGTCGGATTTCTTACCCGCCCCGGGCGTGGATGAAAAAACGCTGGCGGATGCCGCCCAGCTCTCATCCCTTGCCGATGAAACCCCGGAAGGCCGCAGTATTGTGATCCTCGCCAAGCAGCGCTTTAACCTGCGCCAGCGCGACGTTCAGAGCCTGCACGCCACGTTCGTGCCCTTCACGGCACAAACCCGCATGAGCGGCATCAACATTCAGGATCGCATGATCCGTAAAGGCTCGGTTGACGCGATTCGCCGCCACATTGAGGCCAACAACGGTCACTTCCCGCCGGAAGTGGACAGTCTGGTCGAAAGCGTGGCCCGTCAGGGGGCGACGCCGCTGGTGGTGGCCGAAGGCGCGCGCGTGCTCGGGGTGATTGCGCTGAAGGATATCGTCAAAGGCGGCATCAAGGAGCGTTTTGCCCAACTGCGTAAGATGGGGATCAAAACGGTAATGATCACCGGGGATAACCGTCTTACCGCCGCGGCGATTGCCGCCGAAGCGGGCGTGGATGATTTCCTTTCCGAAGCCACCCCGGAAGCCAAGCTGGCACTGATTCGTCAGTATCAGGCGGAAGGCCGTCTGGTGGCGATGACCGGCGACGGGACCAACGATGCCCCTGCCCTGGCACAGGCCGACGTGGCGGTGGCGATGAACTCCGGAACCCAGGCGGCAAAAGAGGCGGGCAATATGGTCGACCTCGACTCTAACCCGACCAAGCTGATTGAGGTGGTGCACATCGGCAAGCAGATGCTGATGACGCGCGGGTCGCTGACCACGTTCAGCATCGCCAACGACGTGGCGAAGTATTTCGCCATCATTCCGGCCGCGTTTGCCGCGACCTATCCGCAATTAAACGCGTTGAACGTGATGCACCTGCACTCTCCGGCCTCGGCCATTCTGAGCGCAGTCATCTTTAACGCCCTGATTATTGTCTTCCTGATCCCGCTGGCGCTGAAGGGCGTGAGCTACAAGCCGCTCACGGCGGCCGCCATGCTGCGCCGTAACCTGTGGATTTATGGCCTGGGCGGGCTGGTGGTGCCCTTCGTCGGTATCAAGGTTATCGACCTGCTGTTGACGCTGTTCGGCCTGGTTTAAAAGGTGAATCAAATGACCATGTTACGCCCCGCTATACTTCTGTTTATTCTGCTGTCTCTCATTACCGGCGGGTTGTACCCGCTGGTGACCACCGCGCTGGGCCAGTGGTGGTTTAAGGATCAGGCTAACGGCTCGCTGATACTGCAAAACGGTGAAAACCGCGGCTCTCGCCTGATTGGTCAGAACTTTACGGATGCCCGCTACTTCCAGGGACGCCCTTCCGCCACTGCTGAAAGCCCGTATAATCCGATGGCATCCGGCGGCAGCAACCTGGCGGGCAGTAACCCTGAACTGGACAAAGCCGTCGCGGAGCGCGTAGCAGCCCTGCGCGCCGCGAATCCGCAGGCCAGCCGTGACGTGCCCGTGGAGCTGGTGACCGCCTCGGCCAGCGGGCTGGACTACAGCCTGACGCCGGCAGCGGTGGCATGGCAGATCCCGCGCGTTGCCGCTGCCCGTCAGCTGACCGTCGAACAGGTGAGCCAGTTGGTGGCAGAGCACACGCAAAAGCCGCTGGTCAGCTTCATCGGCATGCCTGTGGTAAATATTGTTGAGCTGAATCTGGCGCTGGACGCGCTAAGGAAAAACTAAATGACCGACGAGCCCATGCGCCCGGATCCGGACAGGCTGCTCGAACAAACAGCTGAAGCCCATCGCGGCAAACTGAAAATTTTCTTCGGCGCCTGCGCGGGCGTCGGGAAAACCTTCGCCATGCTGACGGAAGCCCAGCGGCTTCGGGCGCAGGGGCTCGATATTCTGATCGGCGTGGTTGAAACCCACGGACGTAAAGAGACAGCATCACTGCTGAAGGGGCTGGCTACCCAGCCGCCCCGCCGCATCAGCCATCGCGGTCGGTTAGTCACTGAATTCGATCTCGATGCCGCCCTCGCCCGCCGTCCCGCGCTTATCCTGATGGACGAGCTGGCGCACAGCAATGCGCCTGGCTCACGCCATCCAAAACGCTGGCAGGATGTTGAAGAATTACTTGAAGCCGGTATTGATGTGTTCACCACGGTAAACGTTCAGCATCTCGAAAGCCTGAACGACGTGGTCAGCGGCGTGACCGGCATTCAGGTGCGCGAGACGGTGCCCGATCCCTTCTTTGATTCCGCGGACGAGGTGGTGCTGGTCGACCTGCCGCCCGATGATTTGCGCCAGCGCCTGCACGAAGGCAAAGTGTATATCGCCGGCCAGGCCGAGCGCGCCATCGAACATTTCTTCCGTAAAGGCAACCTGATAGCCCTGCGCGAGCTGGCCCTGCGCCGAACCGCCGACCGGGTGGACGATCAGATGCGTGCCTGGCGCGACCTGCAGGGCCAGGAACGCGTCTGGCACACGCGGGATGCCATCCTGCTGTGCGTGGGCCACGGCAGCGGCAACGAAAAACTTGTCCGCACCGCCGCGCGCCTGGCGGCCAAATTTGGCAGCGTCTGGCATGCGGTGTATGTCGAAACGCCGCAGTTGCACGCGCTGCCCGAAAACCAGCGTCGCGCGATCCTGAGTTCGCTGCGCCTGGCGCAGGAGCTGGGCGCGGAAACCGCCACCCTTTCCGATCCGCAGGAAGATAAAGCCATTCTGCGCTACGCGCGCGAGCACAATCTGGGGAAAATCGTCATCGGCCGTCGCCAGCATCGCCGCTGGTTTAGCCGCGAATCCTTTGCCGACAAGCTGGCCCGTCGTGCGCCGGATCTGGATCTGGTGATCGTGGCGCTGGACGACAAACCTACCCCTTTACCCAATCGCGCGCCGGACGGCCGCACCTTCAGCGATAAATGGCGCATTCAGCTCCGCGGCTGTCTTGTCGCCGTCGTGCTCTGCGCCCTGATTACCGTCATTGCCAGCCAGTGGCTGATTGCGTTTGATGCCGCCAACCTGGTGATGATCTACCTCCTTGGCGTGGTGGTGGTGGCGCTCTTTTACGGGCGCTGGCCGTCTGTACTGGCGACGGTTATCAACGTCATCAGCTTCGATCTGTTCTTTATTGCCCCCCGCGGGACGCTGGCCGTCTCGGACGTACAGTACATCCTCACCTTCGCGGTGATGCTCACCGTCGGGCTGGTGATCGGGAATCTGACGGCGGGCGTGCGCTATCAGGCGCGCATCGCCCGCTATCGCGAACAGCGCACGCGCCATCTTTATGAGATGTCGAAATCGCTGGCGGTGGGCCGCACGCCGCTGGATATCGTGCAGACCAGCGAGCAGTTTATCCGCTCGACCTTTCATGCCAGCAACCTGATTTTGCTCCCGGACGAACACGGCAAGCTACGCCCGCTCACGTCCGCCACTGGCATGACCCCCTGGGACGAGGCCATCGCGCGCTGGAGCTTTGACAAAGGCTTACCGGCGGGCGCAGGGACCGACACCCTCCCCGGCGTGCCCTATCAAATTCTGCCGCTGCGCAGTGCCGATAAAAATCAGGGGCTGGTCATCGTGGAGCCTTCCAACCTGCGCCAGTTGATGATCCCCGAACAGCAGCGACTGCTGGAGACCTTTACCCTACTGGTGGCCAGCGCGCTGGAACGACTGGCCCTCACCGCCAGCGAGGAACAGGCCCGTCTGGCGAGCGAGCGTGAAAGCATTCGTAACTCGCTGCTGGCGGCGCTGTCTCACGATCTGCGTACCCCGCTCACCGTCCTGTTTGGTCAGTCAGAAATTCTGACGCTGGACCTGGCGGCGGAAGGCTCTAAACATGCCCTTCAGGCCAGCGAGATCCGCCAGCACGTGCTGAATACCACGCGCCTGGTGAATAACCTGCTCGACATGGCGCGTATCCAGTCGGGCGGATTTAACCTCAAAAAAGAGTGGCTCACGCTGGAAGAGGTGGTGGGCAGCGCGCTGAAAATGCTCGAGCCGGGCCTGGGCGGGCGACATATTGCGCTGAACATGCCCGAGCCCCTGACCTTAATTCACGTTGATGGGCCCTTGTTCGAGCGGGTGCTAATCAACCTGCTGGAAAATGCCGCCAAATATGCGGGTGCCAGTGCTCAGATTGGGGTTGATGCGACAGTGGAAGATGGCACGCTTTGCCTTAACGTCTGGGATACCGGCCCCGGCATTCCAGCCGGGCAGGAGTTGGCTATTTTCGAGAAATTTGCACGCGGCAATAAGGAGTCGGCCATTCCGGGTGTGGGGCTGGGGCTGGCAATATGCCAGGCAATCATTGACGTCCACGGCGGATCCATTTCCGCAGAGAATCGTCCCGAAGGCGGCGCACTTTTTTGTGTTACACTTCCTCTGGAAACCCCGCCAGAACTTAATGAATTACCAGAGGATTTGTGATCAACGTTCTGATTGTTGAAGATGAGATCGCCATTAGCCGTTTTCTGCGCGCTGCGCTGGAAGGAGACGGTCTGCGCGTCCATGATGCGGGTACGCTTCAGCGGGGTTTAATTGAAGCCGCCACCCGCAAGCCGGACCTGGTGATCCTCGATCTTGGACTCCCGGACGGCGACGGCATCGATTTTATTCGTGAAGTCCGGCAGTGGAGCCAGATGCCGATCCTCGTGCTCTCCGCCCGTACGGAAGAGACGGATAAAATCGCCGCGCTGGATGCCGGGGCGGATGACTATCTGATTAAACCGTTTGGTATCGGCGAGCTACAGGCTCGCCTTCGCGTGGCGCTGCGTCGCCACAGCGCCACCACGCCTGCCGATCCAACCTACACGTTTGGGGATATCCGGGTTGACCTGGCCGCGCGGCGCATTGTGCGCGGCGAAGAGGAAATTCACCTCACGCCCATTGAATTTCGCCTGCTCGCCGTGCTGCTTAACAATCACGGCAAGGTTCTCACCCAGCGCCAGCTGCTAAGTCAGGTGTGGGGACCCAACGCCGTGGAACATAGTCACTATTTACGCATATATATGGGACACCTTCGTCAGAAACTCGAAGTCGACCCCGCTCGCCCTCGCCATTTATTAACTGAAACCGGTATCGGTTATCGGTTTATGCTCTGAATAACTATTCATTTTATTTTTAATTAAAATAAAAACCTCTCAGAAAATATATCAAAAATAATCCAGTCAGTGTTTTTTTGGATTATTTATGTCCATTTAAAACATTGATAAAACGTCCTGTTAACTCATCGGTAACAAATCAGAGTTTTGATCTGCGATATTCATCAAAAACGACTATTTATTTCTGAAATGATCGGTTAACGGTGATCTTCTTCACAGTTAATCGCCTTTTCCTGGATAAAATGACCGTGCTTTCAATTACTGAAAGGAAAATGAATCATGGAAAACAACAATCGTTTAATGCCCCATATAAGGCGGACAACACATATCATGATGTTTGCCCACCGAAACTGCTTTGACTTTCATCTCTTTAATGCCCGGTAGTCCTTCGACTTCTGGCGCACTCGCTTACAGGTTACCCTGAAACATCTTATTTTACAGGCTATTGCCTGTGAATTCGTGCGCTCATTCATTTTGATTCAGACTCATCCGCACCGGGCGGACTGAATTTCAATCATCAAAAAAGCAATGTACTGATTTTAATCAGCGGCCACCCTTTGCTTTTTTTCCGGAAAATTATCGATTTCTTTCTTGCAAGAAATCGAGGGACGCTTATTACCTAAAATAAAGAGAGAAAGATGAAAAGTTTAAAAATCGCAGCCAGCCGTGCATGTCCGGATTGCTTTACCACCCAGCGTGAACTGGTGGATGTCAGAACCTCTGATTATATCGACGTTGCCGCTATTGTGCTGGCGGTCAGTGATATTACCGACGGCATACTGGAAGAAATAGAAGCCACCGGATTTGGTATTCCTGTTTTTGTTGCGACGCATAAAGAAGAGATCATTCCGGCAGACTATTTATCGCGCATTCATGGCGTATTTGAGTATTCAGACACCAGCAACGACTTTTATGGACGCCAACTGGAAGCGGCTGCCCTGCGGTATGAAACCCAGCTGCGCCCGCCGTTTTTCCGCGCCCTGGTCGACTACGTGAAGCAGGGCAACAGCGCGTTTGACTGCCCGGGGCATCAGGGTGGCCAGTTCTTCCGCCGCCATCCAGCCGGTAACCAGTTCGTTGATTTCTTTGGCGAGACGCTTTTCCGCGCCGATCTGTGTAACGCCGACGTCGCAATGGGCGATCTGCTGATTCACGAGGGCGCGCCGTGCATTGCGCAGCAACATGCGGCGAAGGTCTTTAATGCCGATAAGACCTATTTCGTGCTGAACGGCACCTCGTCATCTAACAAAGTGGTGCTTAACGCCCTGCTCACCCCCGGCGACCTGGTACTGTTCGACCGTAATAACCACAAATCCAACCATCACGGTGCCCTCCTCCAGGCAGGCGCAACGCCGGTCTATCTGGAAACGGCGCGCAACCCGTACGGCTTTATCGGCGGCATTGACGCCCACTGTTTTGAAGAAAACTATCTACGCGAGCTGGTAGCCGAAGTTGCACCGGGCCGTGCGCGCGATGCGCGTCCGTTCCGTCTGGCGGTGATCCAGCTGGGTACCTACGATGGCACCATCTATAACGCCCGTCAGGTGGTGGATAAGATTGGGCATCTGTGTGATTACATCCTGTTTGACTCCGCCTGGGTGGGTTACGAGCAGTTTATTCCGATGATGGCCGACTGCTCTCCGCTGCTGCTGGAGCTGAACGAAAACGACCCGGGGATTTTGGTTACCCAGTCCGTGCATAAACAGCAGGCAGGCTTCTCCCAGACCTCGCAAATCCATAAGAAAGACAGCCACATCAAAGGCCAGCAGCGCTATGTCCCGCATAAGCGGCTGAATAATGCCTTTATGATGCACGCCTCCACCAGCCCGTTCTATCCGCTGTTTGCCGCACTGGACATCAACGCCCGCATGCATGAAGGCCAGAGCGGCCGCAACATGTGGATGGACTGCGTGGTGAACGGTATTGAAGCGCGTAAGCTAATCCTGGAGAACTGCCGGTATCTGCGCCCCTTCGTGCCGGAGACAGTGGATGGCCGTCCGTGGGAAAGCTGGGACACGGCGGAGATTGCGACCAATCTGCGCTTCTTCCACTTCGTACCGGGTGAAAACTGGCACGCTTTTGAAGGCTACGCTGAGCATCAGTATTTTATCGACCCGTGCAAGCTGCTGCTAACCACGCCGGGCATTAACGCCCGCACCGGCGAGTATGACGATTTCGGCGTGCCCGCCACCATCCTCGCCAACTTCCTGCGTGAAAACGGCATCGTGCCGGAGAAATGCGATCTCAACTCGATCCTGTTCCTGCTCACGCCTGCGGAAGATATGGGCAAACTGCAGCAACTGGTGGCGCAGTTGGTGCGCTTCGAAAAACTGCTTGAGAGCGATGCTCCGCTGAAAGACGTCCTGCCTTCTCTCTACAAACAACATCCGGAACGTTACGCGGATTACACCCTGCGCCAGATCTGCCAGGAGATGCATGACCTGTACGCCCGTCACAATGTGAAACAGCTGCAGAAAGAGATGTTCCGCAAGTCCCATTTCCCACGCGTGATGATAAACCCGCAGGACGCGAACTACGCCTATCTGCGCGGTGAGGTTGAACTGGTCTCCCTTCGCGACGCGGAAGGCCGAATCGCCGCGGAAGGCGCCCTGCCTTATCCGCCGGGGGTGCTGTGCGTTGTCCCGGGGGAGGTCTGGGGCGGCTCCGTGCTGCGCTACTTCACCGCGCTGGAAGAAGGCATCAACCTGCTGCCGGGCTTTGCGCCGGAGCTGCAGGGTGTGTACGTCGAGGAGTGCGAGGGCCGTAAACAGGTTCGCTGTAACGTCATCAAACAACCCGCCGCTCAGCCCGCGCTGCTGAAAGGAGAGAAATTATGAGTAAGTCCAATAAGATGGGCGTGGTGCAGCTGACCATCCTCACCATGGTGAACATGATGGGCTCCGGGATCATCATGCTGCCCACCAAGCTCGCCGAAGTAGGAACCATTTCAATCATCTCCTGGCTGGTGACCGCCGTCGGCTCGATGGCGCTGGCATGGGCATTTGCCAAGTGCGGGATGTTCAGCCGCAAGTCAGGCGGCATGGGAGGCTACGCCGAGTATGCCTTTGGCAAGTCGGGCAACTTTATGGCCAACTATACCTATGGGGTATCACTGCTGATCGCCAACGTGGCGATTGCCATCTCCGCCGTGGGCTACGGTACAGAGCTGTTTGGCGCGACGCTCAGCCCGGTACAGATTGGTTTAGCCACCATCGGCGTGCTGTGGATCTGCACCGTGGCTAATTTTGGCGGCGCGCGTATCACCGGACAGCTCAGCAGCATCACCGTCTGGGGCGTGATTATTCCGGTTGTCGGCCTGTGCATCATCGGCTGGTTCTGGTTCAGCCCGACCCTGTACGCCAACTCCTGGAACCCGCACCATGTGCCGTTCTTCAGCGCAGTCGGCTCTTCTATCGCCATGACGCTCTGGGCCTTCCTCGGTCTGGAATCCGCCTGCGCGAACGCAGAAGTCGTTGATAATCCGGAAAAGAACGTCCCGATTGCGGTCCTCGGCGGTACGCTGGGCGCGGCGGTGATCTATATCGTCTCGACGAACGTCATTGCGGGCATCGTTCCGAACATGGATCTGGCCAACTCCACGGCGCCGTTCGGGCTGGCCTTCGCGCAGATGTTCACGCCAGAAGTCGGGAAAGTGATCATGGGTCTGATGGTCATGTCGTGCTGCGGTTCACTCCTTGGGTGGCAGTTCACCATCGCACAGGTGTTTAAATCCTCGGCTGATGAAGGTTACTTCCCAAAAATCTTCTCCCGCGTCACCAAAGCGGATGCGCCGGTGCAGGGCATGCTGGCGATTGTTATTTTCCAGAGCGGATTGTCGCTGATGACCATTAGCCCGTCGCTGAACAGCCAGTTCAACGTGCTGGTCAACCTGGCGGTCGTGACGAATATCATTCCGTATATCCTGTCGATGGCGGCGCTGGTGATTATTCAGAAAGTCGCGAAGGTTGATCCACACAAGGCGCGAGCGGCCAATATCGTGGCGCTGATTGGGGCAATCTACAGCTTCTATGCACTCTATTCCTCCGGCCAGGAAGCGATGCTGTATGGCGCGATGGTGACCTTTATGGGCTGGACGCTGTACGGTCTGGTGTCACCGCGGTTTGAATTGAAGAATAAGCACAGTTAGGTAAAAGCAAAACGGCAACCCAGGGGTTGCCGTTTTTAGTGTTTTCTCCCTCTCCCTGTGGGAGAGGGCCGGGGGTGAGGGCATCAGCCCGCACCCGAACACCACTTACGCGTTTTTCAGCACTTCGCTGACAATCTCTACCGCTTCTTTCTCAATCTGCTGACGATGCTCAGCGCCGAGGAAGCTTTCGCAATAGATTTTATACGCATCTTCCGTACCGGATGGACGCGCGGCAAACCAGCCGTTTTCGGTCATCACTTTCAGCCCACCAATGGAGGCACCGTTGCCCGGTGCCGCCGTCAGACGCGCGGTGATCGGGTCACCTGCCAGGGTGCTTGCGCTGACCATCTCCGGAGAGAGTTTGGACAGGGCCGCTTTCTGAGCTGACGTCGCGCTGGCCTGAATACGGTTATAGCTTGGTGCACCAAAGCGTGCCGCCAGATCATTGTAATGTTCCTGCGGGTTCTTACCGGTGACCGCGGTGATTTCCGCCGCCAGCAGGCACATGATGATGCCGTCTTTATCGGTTGACCACGGCGTGCCGTCGAAGCGCAGGAAAGACGCCCCCGCGCTCTCTTCACCACCGAAGCCAAAGCTGCCGTCGTGCAGACCGTCAACAAACCATTTGAAGCCCACCGGCACTTCCACCAGCTTGCGGCCCAGCGCGTCCACCACGCGGTCGATCATCGCGGAGGAAACCAGCGTCTTACCGACAGCCACCTCTTTGCCCCACTGCGGACGGTGCTGGAACAGGTAGTTAATCGCGACTGCCAGATAGTGGTTCGGGTTCATCAGCCCGGCAGGGGTGACGATACCGTGGCGGTCGTAATCCGGGTCGTTAGCAAACGCCAGATCAAATTTATCACGCAGCGCCAGCAGGCCCGCCATTGCGCACTCGGAGGAGCAGTCCATGCGGATCGCGCCGTCTTTGTCCAGATGCATAAAACGGAAGGTCTGATCGACGTGATCGTTCACGATGGTCAGATCCAGCTTGTAGTGCTCGGCAATACGTTTCCAGTATTCAATACCGGAGCCGCCCAGCGGATCCACCCCCAGCTTCAGGCCGGCTTTCTGGATGGCCGCCATATCGACGATATCCGCCAGACCTTCCACGAACGGCTGAACCAGATCCTGCTCTTTTACGTGGCCGGACGCCATGGCCGCATCCAGAGAGATGCGCTTCACGCCTTTCAGACCGTCGGCCAGCAAGGCGTTCGCACGATCTTCAACCACTTTGGTGACGTTGGTGTCTGCCGGGCCACCGTTAGGCGGGTTGTATTTGATGCCGCCGTCTTCCGGCGGGTTGTGGGATGGCGTGATAACGATACCGTCAGCCAGCGCGCCACCCTTTTTGTTGTGTACCAGGATGGCGTTAGACACCGCAGGCGTTGGGGTGAAGCCGTTGTTCTCCTGAACAATCACATCAACGCCGTTCGCTGTCAGAACTTCCAGCACGGAAATAAAGGCCGGTTCAGACAGGGCATGGGTATCTTTCCCCACGTAGCACGGACCGGTAACGCCGTTTTTAGCGCGCTCTTCCGCAATGGCCTGAGCAATGGCCAGAATGTGCGGTTCGTTAAAGCTGTGGCGCGCCGCGCTGCCGCGGTGACCAGATGTACCAAACTTCACTGCGTGTTCTGCGTTGCCCACGACCGGCTTCAGCACGTAATACTGCGCGGTCAGCTGAGCGACGTTAATCAAATCGCTTTGTTGTGCAGGTTGGCCTGCACGGCTGTGATTTGCCATTACCGGGTCCTTCTGATGCAAGGGTTAAATTGTACCGCAAACCTTTTCAATCAATTCCGCCGGGAACTGCATGGACTGCATGATGTGTTCAATCATGCTGCACTTGCGGCCCGTATTGGTATTGGTGATCACCCAGTACGGGGTGCCAGGAACATGTTTAGGTTTGGTTTGATTGCCATTTTGCAGCAGCGTCTGCTCGTCGCCCGCGAAGTAGACGCGAGTACGACCGTGCAGCGACTCGGTCGCTTCAGCAAACGCTTTGTTATCGAGTGAATAAAGTGTAGACAGCACCAGCATAAAGCGGTTAACCGCCTTTTTCTGCTCCGCGTATTCATCGGAGAGCAGCAGCTCGCGCATCGCGCGCACTTTATCTTTTGCCGGCGTCACGGCAGGTTTTGCTTGTGCAACAACGCTTGGCTGAGACACGACATCTTTGGTGACTGGGGTAGCAGGCTGTGAAGCGGCGGAAATTTTAAGCATGCGCCGTAAAATGTCGGACGCGCTCTCCCCGATATGCCGCGTCTGGCTGGCAATATACTGATAGAGTTCGTCATCAACTTCGATTGTTTTCATCTTAATCCAGTGCGATATCTTATCTGAATACAAGTCATTGGGATTATAAGGTCAAATCCCAACAGCGGATAGCGTCAAACCAGGTTGGCGGCAAAAGTCAGATTAAACTGGAACCTTGCAGCCGGGCGGCAGAATGGTCAACATGATACCCTAACCTGACATACGTAAAAAAAGAACTTTGCCATGAAATTGAATACCCGAGCGCAAACTGCACAATCGCCGAACAATAATTCTCCCATCGTACTGGTTCACGGGCTTTTTGGCAGCCTGGATAACCTGGGCGTGCTGGCGCGCGATCTGGTTACCGATCACGATATCTTACAGGTCGATATGCGCAATCACGGTCTTTCCGGCCGTTCCGACGAGATGACCTACGCCGCGATGGCGCAGGATCTGCTGGATACGCTGGATGCCAACGATCTGCAAAAGGTCACCCTCATCGGGCATTCAATGGGCGGCAAAGCGGTGATGGCCCTGACGGCGCTGGCCCCGGAGCGTATTAACGGCCTGGTGGTGATTGATGTTGCGCCCGTGGATTACGACGTGCGCCGTCACGACGAGATTTTTGCCGCCATCAATGCGGTCACCGAAGCGGGTGTCGCGACCCGCCAGCAGGCCGCTACCGTCATGCATGAGCATCTTGATGACGAAGGTGTCGTGCAGTTCCTGCTGAAGTCGTTTGTTGACGGACAGTGGCGTTTTAACGTGCCGGTGCTCTGGAACCAGTACAACAATATTGTGGGCTGGCAAACCGTGCCCGCCTGGCCGCACCCTACCCTCTTTATTCGCGGCGGTAACTCCCCTTACGTTACCGACGCGTACCGCGACGCCATACTGGCGCAATTCCCGCAGGCTCGCGCCCACGTCATTGCCGGAGCCGGGCACTGGGTGCATGCGGAAAAACCTGACGCCGTACTGCGCGCCATTCGCCGCTATCTTGCTGATACTGCAAATTGATTAAAAAGAGAGCGACTGGAAGGCTGCGGGCTTCCAGTCGTTGGCGCGCCGTTTTTGGTGATGTATGATGGCGCGCTTATCGCCCGGGCATTAGCAGGGCGGCGTGTTTCCCCCGAAGTCTCAGAATCATGGCCAAAGAACAAACGGACCGTACGACACTAGATCTGTTCGCGAATGAGCGTCGCCCGGGACGACCGAAGACGAATCCGCTTTCGCGCGATGAACAGCTGCGTATCAATAAACGCAATCAGCTTAAACGCGATAAAAATCGTGGGCTTAAGCGTGTCGAACTGAAGCTCAACGCTGACGCGGTCGATGCACTTAACGAGCTGGCCGAGGCGCGAAATATCAGCCGCAGCGAGCTCATTGAAGAGATGCTGATCGCCCAGCTTGAGACATTGCGCGGCCAGGCATAAGTCTGAAAATTCCCTTAATTACCCTTTTCATGTAGCACAGAGTGCAGTCCTGCGCGATAGCTGTTTCCGCAGGGTTGCCAGTTCTGCTATTATTGCCCTTATCCGTGGCCGAATTGCGCCACCATACTATTAAGTTTCAAGAGGTTATTTTACTCATGGCAATCATCGGCATTTTCTTTGGCAGTGATACCGGCAATACCGAAAATATCGCGAAAAACATTCAAAAACAGCTCGGTAAAGACGTTGCTGATGTGCATGACATCGCCAAGAGCAGCAAAGAAGATCTCGAAGGCTATGACATTCTGCTGCTGGGTATTCCGACCTGGTACTACGGTGAAGCCCAGTGTGACTGGGATGATTTCTTCCCGACGCTGGAAGAAGTGGACTTCAACGGTAAGCTGGTCGCCCTGTTTGGCTGCGGCGATCAGGAAGACTACGCCGAGTACTTCTGTGACGCGCTGGGTACCATCCGCGACATCATTGAGCCGAATGGCGCAGTGATCGTCGGCCACTGGCCGACCGCCGGTTACCACTTCGAAGCGTCTAAAGGCCTGGCCGATGACGATCACTTCGTGGGCCTGGCCATCGACGAAGACCGTCAGCCAGAACTGACCGCAGAGCGCGTTGAGAAATGGGTTAAGCAGATCCGTGAAGAACTGCACCTGGACGATATTCTTAACGCCTGATTTTTCTCGCGGCGCAACGGCGGTTGCGCCCGTGCACCAGGTCAAACCGATTAAATTAATTGCTACAATCTTTTAACTTTTTCGCCCAGACCTGTACAATGTCTCCCTGATAAATGTGGTTTTCCATCGAGCAAGTTTGTTGGTGATACCCCATTTTTATAAGCATATTTTGCCTGAGACTTGCAGTTTTCATTTAGCCATGGCAGTTCTATAATGAGACGCATTATCCCAGGTGCATTTTCTGTCACTTCCTACAGAAGTGAATCGTTTAGCAACAGGACAGATTCCGCATGACTGACAACAATACCGCATTAAAGAAGGCTGGCCTGAAAGTTACGCTTCCTCGGTTAAAAATCCTCGAAGTGCTTCAGGGTCCAGACAATCACCATGTCAGTGCGGAAGACCTTTATAAACGTCTTATCGACATGGGTGAAGAGATTGGGCTGGCTACCGTCTATCGCGTGCTGAACCAGTTTGATGACGCGGGCATTGTCACCCGTCATAATTTCGAAGGCGGTAAATCTGTATTCGAACTGACCCAGCAGCAGCACCACGATCACCTGATCTGCCTCGACTGTGGCAAGGTCATTGAATTTAGCGATGATTCCATCGAAGCGCGCCAGCGTGAAATCGCCGCGCGTCACGGTATCCGCCTCACCAACCACAGCCTGTACCTTTACGGTCACTGCGCTGAAGGCGACTGCCGTGAAGATGACCACGCGCACGACGCAAAATAAGCGAGTATTCATACTCTGAGCCAGCCGCAAGGTTGGCTTTTTTTTGCCAGAAAAAAGCCCGGAAGCGCAGCGCCGCCGGGCGTAAAGCATTTTATTTATTGTTATTGCGTATCTCGTTCCAGATCTTGTCGCAACGCTTCGCCACTTCCTGATCGTTACCGGTTTTACGCGCCTGGATACAGGCCTGGTAATCCATCACCCGGACATTTTCCTGCGTCGCAAACTGCTCGTGCGCTTTTTCTTTCTTCAGCACATTCAGCACGCTCTGGCAGGCTTCAATTTTCTCCGGCGAGCCTTCCGCAGTATTAATACAGGCGCTGTAGGCCTCCCTGAGACGGGAGTCCTCTTTCGGTGCCTGAGTCTGGGCACACGCCACCAGCCCCGATGCCAACAGCGCGACGATTACGATTTTTTTCATCATATGCAGTCTCCAGTCCGGCGGGAGCTGACCCGCCGGACGATTCATCAGAAGATGGTGAACGGTGCGATAACCATGAATTTCACGTCACGTTCATCCTGGAAGATGTTGCCGTAACCGCCCGCGTAGCTCGGGATATCGGAGTGGTTGTCGTACTGGGTGAAGTGCAGTTTGAACATCGTGCCTTTCGCGCGGCCATCCTGCAGGGTATAGATTGCATCCAGGCTATAGGAAGACTCTTTCAGGCGATAGTTTGGATCGTAGTAAGCATCCGGTGTTGCCATGTCGGCAGGTTTTGCATCCCAGGCGTAAGCGTAAGACGCGCCCACCGCCCAGCCAGGCAGGTTCCAGTTTTTCAGATCGTACATTGCGCCGAAGAAGACCGCTTTCTCACCGTCGGCGTTGAAGTCGGAGCGGTTATCCCACCAGATATCAAGACGACCGTTGGAGGAGGCGTAGGTCGGGGTCATACGCTGCAGGAAGTAGCCCTGCTGCCCTTCCGCTTTCACCCATGTGCCTTCCAGACGCAAATCAACCTGACCGACCTTGTAGCCAAAGGTGAGCGCCTGCAGCCACGCGGTGCCGTCGTAGATGTCGTTGACACCACCGTTACTGACTTTGTCGCGCGTACCGTAGAACTGGTAGCTGGTACTCAATGGGCTACCCGCGATATCGAACTTATAGCTGGCCTTGGCAAAGTATTGATCGATATACCCTTGCGCCTGGCCAAATGCCGCTTCGAGAACCAGATCGTTTTTGAAGTCGTATTTCGCACCCAGCGAGTGGAGGTAATCGACCTTGGTTTTCTTATCGTTCTGGTAGAACTTGTCCATCTCAATGTGCCACGGTGCTTTGTACTCGTTGGTCCACATATAGGAGAAGCTCAGCGCACCCGCATCGCCGTAGTCAAAGTTAGCCCCTGCTTCCGCCCCCTGATAGGTACCCGGCATAAAGCTCCAGTGTGGGGCTAACAGCGTCTGACCAGTTGGCTGAATATACCCCCCACGCGCCCAGACCGGGCCGTATTTGAATTTCGCTGCGGCTTTGTAAAGGCTGATTCCGCTCTTATCCCCGGACCAGTCTTCATCATAGGCTTTGTTGCTGGAGGAGAAGGCGATTTCGTTCGGGTGGCCGCTGTCGCCGTTTTCCGCCATTTCGATCGCGGTGAACGCGGCAATATCCAGACCGAACATATCTGCGGCGTAGCCTGACTGGAAGTCCAGGTTGGCGTTCCAGGTGGAGTGCGAGAGGTTAGTTTTATATTTATCTTCAGTGACGTCTTTACGGTCACGCTCACGCTGCCAGTAATAAATACCGCCCGTGAGGGTAGAATCTTCGATGAAACCCGCTGCTTTTGCCTCTGGCGCAATCACCAGGCCCGACATTGCTGTCACACCGGCAATAGCCAGCGCCAGCGCACTACGTTTGCCACTGAACGTACGCATAGATTATTCCTCTTTGACGAATTAAAACGCCTGAAACGGCGTAAATAAAAAAGACCAAATGGTCAGGGGTAGTTTTAAATACCCTCGAATTAACTACCGTCTTTAGGTTATTTTTCGCGACGCGAATTATCAATGCTTTTCAGCGGGCAAAAGTCAGGATTATGACGAAGTGCACATAATTGGTAGTGCTTTGTAACATTTACAGGAAGGCGAGGAATGACGGGTAATTCTCAGGTTTTTCAGTGGCCAGGCGTGAGATTGCGTTCCTTTTTTATCACCTTTTTAATTTTGGCAATGACACAAAGTTTTTTTTAAAAAATAAGTAGCACCTCATTGACCTGTTATTTTCAGAACGCCTCTTTAGTCCCTGGCTTAATACTCTGATCGTTAAATAAAAAAAACGCCGCATAATGCAGCGTTTGTCTCTCATTGACCAGAACAGGAATATTATTCGCCGATCTTCGTCCAGGTATCACGCAGGCCTACGGTACGGTTAAATACCGGTTTTTCCGCCGTGCTGTAACGGCTGTCCAGGCAGAAGTAACCTTCACGTTCGAACTGGAACGCTTTGCCCGCTTCAGCCGCTTTCAGGGACGGCTCCGCATAACCCTGCTTAATCACCAGCGATTCCGGGTTGATGGTCGCCAGGAAGTCTTCCGCCGCACCTGGGTTAGGCACGCTGAACAGACGATCGTAAAGACGGATCTCGACCGGCAGCGCGTGGGTTGCGCTCACCCAGTGGATAACGCCTTTCACCTTGCGGCCATCCGCCGGATCTTTACTCAGCGTTTCAGCGTCATAAGAACAGAAGATGGTGGTGATATTCCCTTCCGCATCTTTTTCAACGCGCTCGGCTTTGATGACGTAAGCATTACGCAGACGCACTTCTTTACCCAGCACCAGACGCTTGTACTGCTTGTTGGCTTCTTCACGGAAGTCAGCGCGGTCAATCCAGATCTCGCCGCTGAACGGCACGTCACGGCTTCCCATTTCCGGTTTGTTCGGATGGTTAGGCATGGAGACCAGTTCGCTCTCGCCCTGCGGATAGTTCTCGATGACCAGTTTTACCGGATCGATAACGGCCATCGCGCGCGGGGCGTTTTCGTTGAGATCTTCGCGAATGCAGGATTCCAGAGAGGCCATCTCAATGGTGTTGTCCTGCTTGGTCACGCCGATACGCTTGCAGAATTCACGGATTGACGCCGCGGTGTAACCACGACGGCGCAGACCGGAGATGGTCGGCATACGCGGGTCATCCCAGCCTTCAACGTGCTTGTCGGTCACCAGCAGGTTCAGCTTACGCTTGGACATCACGGTGTATTCCAGATTCAGACGAGAGAACTCGTACTGGCGCGGATGCACCGGAATGGTGATGTTATCCAGCACCCAGTCGTACAGACGACGGTTGTCCTGGAACTCCAGCGTACACAGCGAGTGGGTGATGCCTTCCAGCGCATCGCTGATGCAGTGGGTGAAGTCGTACATCGGGTAGATGCACCACTTGTTGCCGGTCTGGTGGTGTTCAGCGAACTTAATACGATACAGCACCGGATCGCGCATTACGATGAACGGCGATGCCATGTCAATTTTGGCACGCAGGCAGGCTTTGCCTTCTTCGAAACCACCGGCGCGCATTTTTTCAAACAGCGCCAGGTTCTCTTCCACGCTGCGATCGCGGAACGGGCTGTTTTTGCCCGGCGCGGTCAACGTACCGCGGTACTCACGGATCTCATCTGCAGACAGTTCGTCAACATACGCCAGACCTTTGTTGATAAGCTCTACCGCGTAGGCATACAGCTGATCAAAGTAGTCAGAGGAGTAGCAGATATCGCCAGACCAGTTGAAGCCCAGCCATTGCACGTCATTTTTGATGGACTCAACGTATTCGATGTCTTCTTTTACTGGGTTGGTGTCATCGAAACGCAGGTTGCACTGTCCCTGGTAGTCTTGCGCAATGCCAAAGTTCAGGCAGATGGACTTCGCATGCCCGATATGCAGGTAGCCATTCGGCTCCGGCGGAAAACGGGTATGAATTGTGGTGTGCTTACCACTGGCCAGATCTTCATCGATGATCTGACGAATAAAGTTACTCGGGCGGGCTTCAGCCTCACTCATCGTGGATTCCTCAAAGCGTAAACAACGTATAACGGCATATGATCTTATAAGCCGGACGTAGTGACAACCCTTAGTTACGGAAAATACGTATCAGATGAAAATAATGGGGGCATTTGCTGCAAAAAAAAGCGGCGGAGGATATCCCCCGCCGCTTAAGGCATGACTCTACTCAGGAGCGATTACTTGCCTTTAATCTCGTACAGCGGGGTTTGACCCGCAACAACCTGACCTTTCGCCTGGATGACCAAACCACTGAAGTCGTCGATGTTACTGCAAACCACCGGGCTAATCATGGAACGCGCGTTGGCATTCAGGAAGTCCAGATCCATTTCCAGAATCGGCTGCCCGGCCACCACTTCAGCGCCCTCTTCCACCAGGCGAGTAAAGCCCTGACCATTCAGCGCAACGGTATCGATACCCATGTGGACAACGATCTCCGCGCCCTTTTCGGTTTCGAGGCAGAACGCGTGGTTGGTGTTGAAGATTTTCACGATGGTACCGGCCGCCGGAGACACCACGGTTTTATCCGTTGGTTTCACCGCCACACCGTCACCGACCGCTTTGCTGGCGAACGCTTCATCAGGGACCTGCTCAAGGTCAACCACGTCACCCGTTACCGGAGAGACCAGCGCGGCCACCGTCACGGCGTTAGGCACGGCCTGCGGCTTCGCTACCGGGGCAGCCGTCGACGCAGGTGCGCTGTCGGTTGATGCCGCCGCGACCGGTCCACGGGCAACCACTTTCTTCATTTCGTCACCGATGGATTCCGCTTTGGCGCCCACGATAACCTGGATAGTTTGTTTGTTCAGTTTAACCACGCCCGATGCACCAAGGCGTTTACACATTGCGTCGCTGACGCGCGCAGAGTCACCCACCGTCAGACGCAGACGGGTGATGCAGGCGTCAATGGCTTTCAGGTTGTCAGTCCCCCCGACGGCAGCAATATAGCTGGTCGCCAGCTGAGTCAGACCCTCTTCGGTATTGCTGTTGGCTTCGTTGGTGACTACTTCGTCTTTGGTGTCCTCGCGGCCCGGCGTTTTGAGGTTAAACATACGAATAACCGCAGTGAACAGCACGAAGTAGATGACGAAGAAGACCAGACCCATTACCACCAGCATCCAGACGTTCTTGCTTGCCGCCGGCAGGTTGTACATCAACACGTAGTCGATCGCGCCTGCAGAGAAGGAGAAGCCAGCATGGATACCCAGCAGGGTCGCCACAAACAGGCTGATACCGGTAAGCACCGCATGCATGAGGTACAGCACCGGCGCCAGGAACATGAACAGGAATTCCAGCGGCTCGGTTACGCCGGTCAGGAACGCGGTAATCGCAACGGACAGCAGCATGCCGCCAACCATTGGGCGACGCGCTTTTGGCGCAGCCAGGTACATTGCCAGCGCAGCGCCCGGCAGACCAAACATCATGATTGGGAAGAAGCCAGACATGAACATGCCTGCGGTGCCGTCACCCGCGTAGAAGCGGTTGATGTCGCCGTGGAATACGGTGCCCGCAGCATTGGTGAACTCACCAATCTGGAACCATGCGATAGTGTTCAGCACCTGATGCAGACCGGTTGGGATCAGCAGACGGTTGATAAAACCAAAGATACCTGAGCCCACTGCACCCGCTGAAACAATCCACTCACCGCCCGCATGGATCGCATGCTGTACCGGTGGCCAGACGTAGCCAAAGATAGCGGCCAGAACCAGACAGAAGAAGCCCGTCGCGATCGGCACGAAACGTTTGCCGCCAAAGAAACTCAGGAAGTCTGGCAGCTTAATGTTTGCCCAGCGGTTGTACACAGCACCACCGACCAGACCGGTAATGATACCTGCCAGCACGCCCATGTTGATTTCTGGGTTAATCGTTACCATCGCTTTCGTCAGGATGAAATAACCGACTGCCCCTGCCAGCGCTGCAGCACCCGCGCTGTCTTTTGACCAGCTTGAGGCAACACCGATGGCGAAAATCAGCGCCAGGTTGTCAAAAATAGCACCGCCAGCCTGAGCAATAAACGGTACGTTAAGAAGATCGGGTTGCCCGAATCGCAGCAGCAACGCTGCAACCGGTAGCACGGCGATAGGGAGCTGCAAAGCCCTACCGAGGCGCTGGAAAAAACCTAAAATATTCATCCTATTCCCCCTACGAGACCCGTTTTTCAGGCTCGCGCATAAACTATGTTTTTATTGTGTCACGAACGATAGATACCGTTGATAATTCACTGGCAGTCTGAGTGTGTGAAAAATTAATTCGTATCGCAAATTAAACACCTATTTTTTGTGATTTTTGTCACCAAATATCGTATTCAGCCCTCCCTTACACTGGCTAACAGCGAAAACTTATTTTATCATTCAAAAAATCAAGACGGATTGATCCGGCCTGAAAGTTTCCAGGTTACGCTTTAGTATCAGGTTCCGAAGCCATCCGCCCACTCTTCTACTTAAACTTTGAGGTGAACAATGAGACTGATTCCCCTGGCAACTGCTGAACAAGTCGGTAAATGGGCCGCTCGCCATATCGTAAACCGTATTAACGCGTTCAAGCCGACCGCCGATCGTCCTTTCGTTCTTGGCCTTCCGACCGGCGGCACGCCGCTGACCGCCTACAAGGCGCTGGTTGAGATGCATAAATCAGGCCAGGTTAGCTTCAAACATGTTGTGACCTTCAATATGGATGAATACGTTGGCTTACCGAAAGACCACCCGGAAAGCTACCATAGCTTTATGCACCGCAATTTCTTTGATCACGTTGATATCCCTGCTGAAAATATTAACCTGCTGAATGGAAACGCGCCGGATATTGACGCAGAATGCCGTCAGTATGAAGAAAAAATCCGTTCCTACGGTAAAATCCACCTGTTCATGGGTGGCGTAGGTAATGATGGTCATATCGCGTTTAACGAACCGGCGTCCTCTCTGGCTTCTCGTACCCGTATTAAAACGCTGACCCATGACACGCGCGTGGCAAACTCCCGCTTCTTTGACGGTGACGTTAACCAGGTTCCAAAATACGCCCTGACCGTAGGCGTAGGCACCCTGCTGGATGCCGAAGAAGTGATGATTCTGGTGCTGGGCGGCGTGAAAGCGCAGGCGCTCCAGGCTGCTGTTGAAGGCAACGTTAACCATATGTGGACCATCAGTTGTCTGCAGCTGCATCCTAAATCAGTCATCGTCTGCGACGAGCCGTCCACGATGGAGCTGAAGGTTAAAACGCTGAAATACTTCAACGAGTTAGAAGCCGAGAACATCAAAGGTCTGTAATTGAATAACCGCCTCTTTCTCAAGAGGCGGCCGCTTTTTTTAACCGGGGGTCGTTATGTACGCTTTAACCCACGGTCGGATTTATACCGGCCATGAAATTCTGGATGACCACGCGATTGTTATCGCGAATGGCCTGATTGAACGTGTTTGCCCGCTGGCAGAACTGCCGCCGGATATTGAACAGCGCTCACTCAATGGAGCAGTAATCTCCCCCGGTTTCATCGACGTACAGCTCAACGGCTGCGGCGGTGTGCAATTCAATGATACCGCCGATGCGGTAACGGTAGAAACGCTGGAGATCATGCAGAAAGCCAACGAGAAATCGGGCTGCACCAGCTATCTGCCGACGCTCATCACCAGCAGTGATGACCTGATGAAGCAGGGTATCCGCGTGATGCGCGAATATCTGGCCAAACACCCAAATCAGGCGCTCGGTCTGCACCTTGAAGGGCCATGGCTGAACATGGTCAAGAAAGGAACGCATAACCCGGATTACGTGCGTAAGCCCGATGCGGAGCTGGTTGACTACATGTGTGCCAACGCCGATGTAATCACCAAGGTGACTCTGGCACCGGAAATGACCGGCACGGACGTCATCAGCAAGCTGGCCGCCGCCGGAATTGTGGTTTCAGCAGGCCACTCAAACGCCACGCTGAAAGAAGCGAAAGCCGGTTTCCGCGCGGGCATTACCTTCGCGACGCACCTGTATAACGCCATGCCATATATCACGGGGCGTGAACCGGGTCTGGTCGGGGCGATTCTGGATGAGCCAGACGTCTACTGCGGTATTATCGCGGACGGCTTACACGTCGATTACACCAACATTCGCAATGCCAAGCGGCTGAAAGGTGACAAGCTTTGCCTGGTGACGGACGCTACCGCGCCGGCAGGTGCAAATATTGAGCAGTTCATTTTTGCCGGTAAAACAATATACTACCGCAATGGACTGTGTGTGGATGAAAACGGTACGCTGAGCGGTTCCTCTTTGACCATGATTGAAGGGGTACGTAACCTGGTTGAGCACTGCGGGATTGCGCTTGAGGAAGTCCTGCGCATGGCAACCCTTTATCCGGCCCGCGCAATCGGCGTGGATAAACAGCTCGGCGGAATTGCACCAGGTATGGTTGCAAACCTGACGGCATTCACACACGATTATAAAATTATTAAGACCATCGTTAATGGTAACGAGGTCGTCACTGAGTAAGTAAAAGTATGACACCTGGCGGACAAGCTCAAATCGGTAATGTCGATCTCGTTAAACAACTTAACAGTGCGGCGGTGTATCGCCTGATTGACCAACACGGACCCATCTCGCGAATTCAGATAGCCGAACAAAGCCAGCTTGCTCCCGCCAGCGTGACAAAAATTACCCGCCAGCTCATTGAGCGCGGTCTGATCAAAGAAGTCGATCAGCAGGCCTCCACCGGGGGCCGCCGCGCCATCTCTATTATTACCGAAACCCGCAATTTCCAGGCGATTGGCGTCCGGCTCGGCCGTCATGACACCACGCTCACGCTGTACGATCTGAGTAGCAAAGCCATTGCGGAAGAGCATTATCCCCTTCCGGAGCGCACCCAGGAGACGCTGGAGCATGCGCTGCTGAATACTATTGCGCAGTTTATTGAAAGCTGTCAGCGCAAGATCCGCGAACTCATCGCCATCTCGGTAATACTGCCCGGTCTGGTCGACCCGGAAAGCGGCGTGATCCGCTATATGCCGCACATTCAGGTTGAAAACTGGGGGCTGGTCGACGCGCTGGAAAAGCGCTTCAAGGTGACCTGCTTTGTGGGCCATGACATCCGCTCTTTGGCGCTGGCAGAGCACTACTTTGGTGCGAGCCAGGACTGCGAAGACTCTATTCTGGTGCGCGTCCACCGCGGAACGGGCGCAGGCATTATCTCTAACGGCCGAATCTTTATTGGTCGCAACGGTAACGTCGGTGAGATCGGCCACATTCAGGTTGAGCCCCTTGGGGAGCGCTGCCACTGCGGCAATTTCGGCTGTCTTGAAACCATCGCCGCCAACACGGCCATCGAGCAACGCGTTCGCCATCTGCTTGAACAGGGTTATCAAAGCCGCGTCACGCTGGACGACTGCAAGATAGGCACCATCTGCAAAGCCGCTAATAAAGGCGACGCGCTGGCCTGTGAAGTGATCGAGCAGGTGGGGCGCCATCTGGGGAAAACCATCGCCATCGCCATTAACCTGTTTAACCCACAAAAAGTGGTGATCGCCGGTGAAATTGTGGAAGCTGAAAAGGTGCTGCTCCCCGCGATTGAAGGCTGTATTAACACCCAGGCGCTGAAAGCATTCCGCCAGAATCTTCCGGTGGTTCGTTCAAAGCTTGACCATCGCTCGGCGATTGGCGCGTTCGCGCTGGTCAAACGCGCCATGCTCAACGGAATTCTGCTCCAGCATTTGCTGGAAAGTTGATCGGACCTTATAGTAACGCCTTCTTTTTTTTAATGTCGGACTGTCCATGACCATTAAGAATGTAATTTGTGATATCGACGGCGTGCTGATGCACGACAACGTTGCCGTGCCGGGTGCTGCGGAGTTTCTTCACCGCATCATCGACAAAGGAATGCCTCTGGTTCTTCTCACGAACTACCCTTCTCAGACCGGTCAGGATCTGGCAAACCGCTTTGCCACGGCAGGGGTCGACGTCCCGGACAGCGTGTTTTATACCTCGGCGATGGCCACGGCGGATTTTCTGAAACGTCAGGAAGGAAAAAAAGCCTATGTGGTCGGTGAAGGCGCGCTGATCCATGAGCTATATAAAGCGGGCTTTACCATCACCGACGTCAACCCGGATTTTGTGATTGTGGGTGAAACGCGCTCCTACAACTGGGAGATGATGCATAAGGCATCCTTCTTTGTGGCTAACGGCGCGCGCTTTATTGCGACCAACCCGGATACCCACGGTCGTGGTTTTTATCCGGCCTGCGGTGCGCTGTGTGCCGGTATCGAGAAGATCTCCGGGCGCAAGCCGTTCTACGTCGGTAAGCCCAGCCCGTGGATCATCCGTGCCGCACTCAACAAGATGCAGGCCCACTCAGAAGAGACCGTGATTGTCGGCGACAACCTGCGCACCGATATTCTTGCTGGTTTCCAGGCAGGCCTGGAGACGATTCTGGTCCTGTCAGGCGTCTCTCAGCTTGATGACATTGACTCAATGCCGTTCCGCCCAAGCTGGATTTACCCCTCCGTCGATGAAATTGACATCATCTGATACCGAACCACGCCTCAGGGCGTGGTTTTTTATTTTCTCGCCTGCAAAACACGCCCACATCTAAAGAAAAAGCGTTTTCATTGCATAATCATCAATAAAAGCGCTCATGGCATACGCATTTTTCACCGATCCGCAACCACCATTGCACTATTTCCGTTTTCACCCGTAAAACGCTTGCGCACCCTGCCCCTTTGCGGCATTTTCATAAGCAAGCAACATTACAAAGCAACAGGGTTAACGGAGAAGGTTATGTGTTCAATTTTTGGCGTACTGGATATTAAAACTGACGCAGGCGAACTGCGTAAAAAGGCACTCGAACTGTCCCGCCTGATGCGCCATCGCGGACCGGACTGGTCAGGCGTTTACGCCAGTGACAAAGCGATTCTGGCTCACGAACGTCTGTCTATTGTTGACGTCAACGCCGGTGCACAGCCGCTGTATAACGAGAAAAAAACGCACGCGCTGGCTGTCAACGGTGAGATCTACAACCATCAGGCGCTGCGCGCCGAGTACGGCGACCGCTACGCGTTCCAGACCGGGTCCGACTGTGAAGTGATCCTGGCGCTGTATCAGGAGAAAGGTCCCGAGTTTCTGGACGACCTGCAGGGTATGTTTGCCTTTGCCCTGTACGACAGCGAAAAAGACGCTTACCTGATTGGCCGTGACCACATCGGTATTATCCCGCTGTACATGGGCCACGATGAACATGGCAACTTCTACGTTGCCTCTGAAATGAAAGCCCTGGTGCCGGTCTGCCGCACCATCAAAGAGTTCCCGGCGGGCAGCTACCTGTGGAGCAAAGACGGCGAGATCCGTCCGTACTACCAGCGTGACTGGTTCGACTACGATGCGGTAAAAGACAACGTCACGGACAAAGCCGAGCTGCGTCAGGCGCTGGAAGATTCCGTGAAAAGCCACCTGATGTCCGACGTGCCTTACGGCGTGCTGCTCTCTGGCGGTCTGGACTCCTCCGTGATCTCCGCAATCACCAAGAAATTTGCGGCTCGTCGCGTGGAAGATCAGGAGCGCTCAGAAGCCTGGTGGCCACAACTGCACTCCTTTGCCGTGGGCCTGGAAGGCGCGCCGGATCTGAAAGCCGCGCAGGAAGTCGCAAACCACCTCGGCACCGTGCACCATGAAATTCACTTCACCGTGCAGGAAGGACTGGATGCGATCCGCGATGTGATCTATCACATCGAAACCTATGACGTAACCACCATCCGCGCTTCAACGCCGATGTACCTGATGTCGCGCAAGATCAAGGCGATGGGCATCAAGATGGTGCTCTCCGGTGAAGGTTCTGACGAAGTGTTTGGTGGCTACCTGTACTTCCACAAAGCGCCAAACGCCAAAGAGCTGCACGAAGAGACCGTGCGTAAACTCCAGGCGCTGCATATGTTTGACTGTGCGCGCGCCAACAAAGCGATGTCGGCATGGGGTGTCGAAGCGCGCGTGCCGTTCCTGGATAAGAAATTCCTCGACGTGGCGATGCGCATCAACCCGCAGGACAAGATGTGCGGCAACGGAAAAATGGAAAAACATATCCTGCGTGAATGTTTTGAATCCTACCTGCCAGCGAGCGTGGCATGGCGTCAGAAAGAGCAGTTCTCCGATGGCGTAGGCTACAGCTGGATCGACACCCTGAAAGAGGTGGCGGCGAAACAGGTTTCTGACCAACAGCTGGAAACCGCAAGCTTCCGCTTCCCGTACAACACGCCGGGATCGAAAGAAGCGTATCTCTACCGTGAAATCTTTGAAGAATTGTTCCCGGTACCAAGCGCTGCGGAGTGCGTACCGGGTGGCCCGTCCGTCGCCTGCTCGTCTGCCAAAGCGATCGAATGGGATGAATCGTTCAAATCCATGAACGATCCGTCAGGACGTGCGGTAGGCGTTCACCAGTCAGCCTACAAATAATCGTGCATTTCATCATCAGGCCCTGCGGGGCCTGATTTTTTTTGCCCCGCTTTTGCACAGCTAAAACCGATTAATAACCAATAATTGCCGAATATTCGGTCACGCTGTTCGCAACCTAACCAAACAGTCACATTCCGGCTATTTTCGTTGAAAAAGGTGTTGACGCTGCAAGGGTCTATACGCATAATGCGCCCCGCAACGCCGATAAGGTAACGCGAAAAAAGATGGCTACGTAGCTCAGTTGGTTAGAGCACATCACTCATAATGATGGGGTCACAGGTTCGAATCCCGTCGTAGCCACCATCTTTTTTGCGGGAGTGGCGAAATTGGTAGACGCACCAGATTTAGGTTCTGGCGCCGCAAGGTGTGCGAGTTCAAGTCTCGCCTCCCGCACCATTCCCGGGTAAGCGTTGCACGGATGGGGTATCGCCAAGCGGTAAGGCACCGGTTTTTGATACCGGCATTCCCTGGTTCGAATCCAGGTACCCCAGCCATATTTCTTCGATTTTGCGGTTCTCCGCGGTATTGGGGTATCGCCAAGCGGTAAGGCACCGGTTTTTGATACCGGCATTCCCTGGTTCGAATCCAGGTACCCCAGCCATCGAAGATTGCAGTACTGGCTACGTAGCTCAGTTGGTTAGAGCACATCACTCATAATGATGGGGTCACAGGTTCGAATCCCGTCGTAGCCACCAAATTTAGATTATCGATGTTGTTCGGTAATGAAAAAAAATTGTTGGGGTATCGCCAAGCGGTAAGGCACCGGATTCTGATTCCGGCATTCCGAGGTTCGAATCCTCGTACCCCAGCCAATTTAAAAAGTCGTTAAGCAGCTTGTTTAACGCAATTGGGGTGTCGCCAAGCGGTAAGGCTCTGGTTTCTGATACCAGCATTCCGGGGTTCGAATCCCTGCACCCCAGCCACTTAGTAACAAAAAAGCCCGCTCTGCGGGCTTTTTTGTTTTTGTACAAAATTGTGCGGCCTGATTCCCCCTCACCCTAACCCTCTCCCCAAAGGGGCGAGGGAAAAGTCGGAGCAAAGATTAAAGTCCGAGGGCGTACTTCAGGGCCTGACGCTTCAGGCCACCGGCGCGTTCCGCTGCCATCAGGCCTATGTTACGCAGAATACGCACCGGGGCTACGTCATTGCTAAACCCGGCATAGAACAGATCCATTCCCGACTGCATGAGGAAGTTATCTGCCATACGCCGCGTCTGATAACGCTTCAGCACCTGATGACTGGCCCAGTTTTCCGCGTGTCCGCGGGCGCTGCCCAGCACATCCAGTAAGGCATCGACGTCACGATACCCCAGGTTCACGCCCTGCCCGGCCAGCGGATGAATGGTGTGTGCCGCATCCCCCACCAGCGCTAAGCCTTCGCGGGCATACTGCAACGCATGACGGCGCGTAAGCGGGAACGCCCCGGCGGCGACCGGCGTGACGTGTCCCAGACGGCTCGGGAAGTGCAGCAGAATTTCGCGCTGCAGCTGTTCCATGTTCATTCCCTGCAGCTGGCGAATGCGCGCCGGTTTGTCATACCACACCAGCGACGCCCAGTTATCGAAGAGCGGTAAAAAGGCGTGCGGGCCGTTCGGCGTAAAGTGCTGCCAGGTGCTTTCACCCGGCGCATTCTCGCACCTGGCGGTAATCAGCATACAGGACTGTTCATACTGCCAGGCATGAACCCCGATCCCCGCCATCTGTCTGACCTGCGAGTTAGCGCCATCCGCCCCGATGACCAGCTTCACGGACAGCTCATCGCCGCTGTCGAGCGTCAGTAGATAGCCGCTCTCGTGAGGATGCAGCGCCTTAAGCGACGCAGGAACGCGCAGCGTCACCTTCGGGTGCGCCTCCAGCGCCTGCCAGAGCGCCAGCTGGAGCACATTGTTTTCCACCATATAGCCCAGGCGCGGCAGCTTCAGCTCAGCGGCATCAAACGCGACGTGGGCATTTTCCCATTCCCAGGTTTCAAGACGGCTGTAAGGATGGGCGCGCATCGCCAGCACCGTCTCCCAGACGCCCAGCCCGCGCAGCAGATCGACGGACGACGCGCTGATAGCGGAAATGCGCACATCCGGTTTACTGGCGGGATCGTAGGCTGGCGGAGCCGCCTGTTCGATTACCGTTACCTCAAATCCCTGCTGCGCCAGCCCCAGCGCCAGCGCGCCGCCGACCATACCGCCGCCGACAACGGCAACTTCGGTGTGTTGGAGTGTCATGGTCAATTTTCCTTATTGGAGAATCCCTTAAGTTTACCGGATTTTTGCGGTCCTGAGACACACAACCTTCATACTGGTCACAACCCCACCAAAGCATTACAATACGCGGCTTGCAATCCTGAGCTGAGCAAGTCGATGACTAAAAAACTCCATATAAAAACCTGGGGCTGTCAGATGAACGAATACGATTCATCCAAGATGGCCGATCTGCTGGATACCACCCACGGATACCAGCTGACTGAAAATGCGAAAGAAGCCGATGTGCTGCTGCTGAACACCTGTTCAATTCGTGAAAAAGCGCAGGAAAAAGTCTTTCACGTGTTAGGCCGCTGGAAACTTCTTAAACGAAAAAATCCGGACCTGATCATCGGCGTGGGCGGCTGCGTCGCGTCGCAGGAAGGCAAGCTGATCCGCCAGAGAGCCCCGTATGTGGACATTGTCTTTGGCCCTCAGACCCTGCACCGTCTGCCTGAGATGATCAATCAGGTCCGCGGTAACCGTAGCCCGGTCGTTGACGTCAGCTTCCCGGAAATCGAAAAATTTGACCGTCTGCCTGAGCCACGTGCCGATGGCCCGACCGCCTTCGTCTCCATCATGGAAGGTTGCAACAAATACTGCACGTACTGCGTGGTGCCGTACACCCGTGGTGAAGAGGTCAGCCGCCCGGCAGATGACATTCTGTTTGAAATCGCGCAGCTTGCCGCGCAGGGTGTGCGCGAAGTGAACCTGCTGGGCCAGAACGTTAACGCCTGGCGCGGTGAGAACTACGACGGCACGACCGGCAGCTTTGCCGAGCTGCTGCGTCTGGTGTCCGCGATTGACGGCATCGACCGCATTCGCTTTACCACCAGCCATCCGATGGAATTTACCGACGACATTATTGACGTCTATCGCGATACGCCAGAGCTGGTGAGCTTCCTGCACCTGCCGATCCAGTGCGGCTCGGACCGCGTGCTGAACCTGATGGGCCGCCCGCATACGGTGCTGGAGTATAAATCCACCATCCGCAAGCTGCGTGAAGCGCGTCCGGATATCCAGATTAGCTCTGACTTTATCGTCGGCTTCCCTGGCGAAACCGCTGATGACTTCGAGCGCACCATGAAGCTCATCGGCGAAGTCAATTTTGACGTCAGCTACAGCTTCATCTTCTCCGCGCGTCCTGGAACACCGGCGGCCGATATGGTTGACGATGTGCCGGAAGAAGAGAAAAAGCAGCGTCTGTACATTCTGCAGGAGCGTATCAACCAGCAGGCCAACGCCTGGAGCCGCCGCATGCTCGGCACCGTTCAGCGCATTCTGGTGGAAGGCACTTCCCGCAAGAGCATTATGGAACTCTCAGGTCGTACCGAAAATAACCGCGTGGTGAACTTTGAAGGCACCCCGGATATGATCGGCAAGTTTGTGGACGTCGAGATTGTCGAAGTGCTGACCAACTCGCTGCGCGCGAAGGTCGTCCGCACCGAAGACGAAATTGGCCTGCGTATCGCAGAGTCACCGCAATCCGTGATCTCGCGTACCCGCAAAGAAAACGATTCTGGCGTTGGGATTTACCAGCCCTAATCCTTCAGGCCTGCCTCTTTTGGCAGGCCTTGTATTTCCTCTCATCGCCCCCAATATCTTCCGCAACGCTTGCGCCTTTATTCTGTGGCGTGAATAATTTCGGTAATGACCGTTTTATTGCGCCGTGTGGCAGCGGGTCAGTTAATCAATCAAAGAGGAACAGTTTGAACATAGATACGCGTGAAATTAGCCTTGAGCCAGCAGACAACGCTCGCCTGCTGAGCCTGTGCGGGCCGTTTGATGACAACATCAAACAACTGGAGCGACGTCTGGGTATCGAAATCAATCGTCGCGATAATCATTTCAAACTCACCGGACGCCCTATCTGCGTCAACGCCGCTGCGGACATTCTGCGTAGCCTGTATGTCGACACCTCCCCCATGCGCGGCGAAATTCAGGATATCGAACCGGAGCAGATTCACCTCGCCATTAAAGAGGCGCGCGTGCTTGAGCAGAGCGCGGAGAGCGTGCCGGACTATGGCAAGGCGATCAACATTAAGACCAAGCGTGGCGTCATCAAGCCGCGTACGCCAAACCAGGCGCAGTACATCGCCAATATTCTCGACCACGACATCACCTTCGGCGTGGGGCCGGCGGGTACGGGTAAAACCTATCTTGCCGTTGCCGCTGCGGTCGATGCGCTGGAGCGTCAGGAGATCCGACGTATCCTGTTGACCCGCCCTGCCGTTGAAGCCGGTGAAAAACTGGGCTTCCTGCCAGGCGATCTAAGCCAGAAGGTCGATCCGTATCTGCGTCCTTTATACGATGCGCTGTTCGAAATGCTGGGCTTTGAGAAGGTCGAGAAGCTCATTGAGCGTAACGTGATCGAAGTGGCCCCGCTCGCCTACATGCGCGGCCGCACGCTGAACGATGCGTTCATCATTCTTGATGAAAGCCAGAACACTACCATCGAACAGATGAAGATGTTCCTGACGCGTATTGGCTTTAACTCGAAAGCGGTGATTACCGGCGACGTCACGCAGATCGATCTGCCGCGCAGCACCAAATCGGGCCTGCGCCACGCCATCGAAGTGCTGGCCGAGGTCGACGAAATCAGCTTTAACTTCTTCCACAGTGAAGACGTGGTACGCCACCCGGTGGTCGCGCGTATCGTTAACGCCTATGAAGCCTGGGAAGAGGCGGATCAGAAGCGTAAGGCCGAACTGGCCGCAGAACGTAAGCGCGAAGCGCAGGAGCAAGAACAGAAATGAGTCAGGTGATCCTCGATTTACAGCTGGCCTGTGAAGACAATTCCGGCATGCCAGATGAGGCACAGTTTCAGAAATGGCTGGATGCCGTTATCCCGCAGTTTCAGGAAGAATCAGAAGTTACGATTCGCCTGGTGGATGAAGCAGAAAGCCATGAGCTTAACCTGACCTATCGCGGGAAAGATAAGCCGACCAACGTGCTCTCTTTCCCGTTCGAAGCCCCACCGGGCATCGAGATGCCGCTGTTGGGCGATCTGATCATCTGCCGTCAGGTGGTTGAACAGGAAGCCAAAGAGCAGCAGAAACCCCTTGAAGCCCACTGGGCGCACATGGTGGTACACGGCAGCCTGCATCTGCTCGGCTACGATCATATCGAAGACGACGAAGCGGAAGAGATGGAGTCCCTCGAGACAGAGATAATGCTTGCTCTGGGCTATGAGGATCCGTACATTGCCGAGAAAGAATAGTCCGTCACCTGACTGACTCCCCCGCCGCCACGAAAGGACATCGCGTGGCGGTAAACGTTGAACTAACAAGAGAACCCTTAACAAACGCCATGAGCGACGACAATTCACACAGTAGCGACACGACAACCAGTAAAAAGGGATTTTTCTCCCTCATTCTGAACCAGCTTTTCCACGGCGAACCCAAAAACCGTGATGAACTGCTGGAGCTGATTCGTGATTCCGGGCAGAACGACCTTATCGACGAAGATACGCGCGAAATGCTCGAAGGGGTTATGGACATCGCCGACCAGCGCGTTCGCGATATCATGATCCCCCGCTCGCAGATGATCACCCTGAAACGTAACCAGACCCTGGACGAGTGCCTCGATGTGATCATCGAATCCGCCCACTCGCGTTTCCCGGTCATCAGCGAAGATAAAGATCACATCGAAGGGATTTTGATGGCGAAAGATCTGCTGCCGTTTATGCGCAGCGATGCCGAAGCCTTCAGCATGGAAAAAGTGTTACGCCAGGCCGTGGTTGTGCCGGAAAGTAAACGTGTGGATCGGATGCTGAAAGAGTTTCGCTCTCAGCGTTACCACATGGCGATTGTTATTGATGAATTTGGTGGCGTCTCCGGTCTGGTCACGATCGAGGATATCCTTGAGCTGATCGTGGGCGAAATCGAAGACGAGTACGACGAAGAAGAGGATATCGACTTCCGTCAGCTCAGCCGCCACACCTGGACCGTGCGTGCGCTGGCCTCCATCGAGGACTTCAACGACGCCTTCGGGACCCACTTCAGCGACGAAGAGGTCGATACCATTGGCGGGCTGGTGATGCAGGCCTTTGGCCATCTCCCGGCGCGCGGTGAGACCGTTGACATCGACGGTTACCAGTTCAAAGTAGCCATGGCCGACAGCCGACGTATTATACAGGTTCACGTCAGAACGCCGGACGACTCACCGGTGCCAAAACTGGAAGATTAATGTAAATGGCATTTGCCCCATTGCTTGAACGCCAGCGCGTCCGTTTGCTGCTGGCGCTGTTACTCGGAGCCAGCGGTACGCTGGCTTTTTCTCCTTACGATATCTGGCCTGCGGCCATACTCTCCCTGATGGGGCTTCAGGGTCTGACCCTGAACCGTCGTCCGGTACAGGCTGCCGCTATCGGCTACTTCTGGGGACTGGGGCTGTTTGGCTCAGGTATTAACTGGGTCTACGTCAGCATCGCCCAGTTTGGCGGTATGCCGGGCCCGGTAAACGTCTTCCTGGTGGTACTGCTCGCCGCGTATCTCTCGCTCTATACCGGTCTGTTCGCCGGTATCCTTTCTCGCCTGTGGCCCAAAACCAGCTGGCTGCGCGTCGCCATTGCCGCACCGGTGGTCTGGCAAATCACGGAATTCCTTCGCGGCTGGGTGCTGACCGGCTTCCCGTGGCTGCAGTTCGGCTACAGTCAGATTGACGGCCCGCTCAAAGGCCTGGCGCCGGTTATGGGCGTTGAGGCCATTAACTTCCTGCTCATGGTGGTCAGCGGCCTGTTGGTCCTGGCGCTGGTCACGCGCGGCTGGAAGCCGCTGGTTGTGGCGCTGGTGCTGTTCGCTCTTCCCTTCCCGCTGCGCTATATCCAGTGGTTCACGCCTGAGCCCGCGCGCGCTATGCAGGTTTCCATGGTTCAGGGGAACATCCCGCAGTCCATGAAGTGGGACGAGAAAGAGCTGTTGAATACGCTGAAGATCTACGCCAACGCTACCGAAGAGGTGATGGGTAAATCGCAGCTGATTATCTGGCCGGAGTCTGCCATTCCCGATCTGGAGATCAACCAGCAGCCGTTCCTCAACATGATGAACGACCTGCTGCTCTCGCGTGGCAGCACACTGATCACCGGGATTGTCGATGCGCGTCTGAATCAGCAGAACCGCTACGACACTTACAACACCATCATTACGCTCGGCAAAGACAGCGAATACAGCTACCACTCCACTGACCGGTACAACAAGAACCACCTGGTGCCGTTTGGTGAATTTGTGCCGCTGGAGTCGATTCTGCGCCCGCTGGCCCCCTTCTTCGATCTGCCGATGTCCTCCTTCAGCCGCGGCCCGTACGTTCAGCCTCAGCTGCACGCGCACGGCGTTGCCCTGACGGCGGCCATCTGCTACGAAATCATCCTCGGCGAGCAGGTGCGCGATAATTTCCGCCCGGATACGGACTATCTGCTGACCATCTCTAACGATGCCTGGTTTGGTAAGTCAATCGGCCCGTGGCAGCACTTCCAGATGGCACGCATGCGCTCCCTGGAGCTGGCGCGTCCGTTATTGCGCAGCACCAACAACGGTATCACCGCCGTGATTGGTCCGCAGGGTGAAATCCAGGCCATGATCCCACAGTTCACCCGTGAGGTACTGACCACTCACATCACCCCGACCACGGGGCTGACGCCATACGCCCGTACCGGCAACTGGCCGCTGTGGATCCTGACCGCGCTGTTCGGCTTTGGCGCGGTGCTGATGAGCCTGCGCCAGCGTCGTAAATAACCTTCCCTTCTGTTGCCGGGTGGCGGCTGCGCCTTACCCGGCCTACCTTCAACATTTCCGTTCCCGTAGGTCGGGTAAGGCGCAGCCGCCACCCGACAATTCCCTCCAGACTTCAATTCTGGCACGCCTATTGCTTTGTTTATTCAGGTAAACGCCGTTTGGCTTAACGTGCAACTTTGTCGCACCAGCGTAGATCATCGGTAGCACCGAAACGGTGCAACGGGAGATATTTGCCTCTGAATGGTGCGGCGCGCTTCGCAAAAATAAACAATAACGCAGCAAAATCTTTACATTAAGCCAGACTAAATGTTAACAAGCTTGCATAACACTGCACTCGCATTGCGCGAGATATAACAACATCACAATGGGTATCAATGCGTCTCTGGCGCTGATAAGAAAGGAGTTGGGTATGCAATTACGTAAACTGGCCACAGCAATGCTGGTTATGGGAATGTCTGCAGGCGTGGTTCACGCTGAAGATGCGCCAGCAGCAGGCAGCACTCTCGACAAGATTGCCAAAAACGGCGTCATCGTGGTCGGCCACCGTGAATCTTCTGTCCCGTTCTCTTACTACGACAACACGCAAAAAGTCGTGGGCTATTCACAGGATTACTCCAACGCTATCGTTGAAGCCGTGAAGAAAAAGCTGAACAAACCTGACCTGCAGGTGAAGCTGATCCCAATCACTTCACAGAACCGTATTCCACTGCTGCAAAACGGCACCTTTGATTTCGAGTGTGGCTCCACCACCAACAACCTCGAGCGTCAGAAACAGGCAGCCTTCTCTGACACCATCTTTGTTGTAGGCACCCGCCTGCTGACGAAGAAAGGCGGTGAGATTAAAGACTTCGCTGACCTGAAAGGCAAAGCGGTCGTTGTCACCTCCGGTACCACGTCTGAAGTGCTGCTGCACAAGCTGAACGACGAGAAGAAAATGGATATGCGCATCATCAGCGCGAAAGACCATGGCGACTCCTTCCGTACCCTGGAAAGCGGTCGTGCCGTCGCGTTTATGATGGATGATGCCCTGCTGGCGGGCGAGCGTGCGAAAGCGAAGAAACCTGACAACTGGGATATCGTCGGCACCGCGCAGTCGAAAGAAGCCTACGGCTGTATGCTGCGTAAAGACGATCCGCAGTTCAAAAAGCTGATCGATGACACCATCGCTCAGGTGCAGACCTCCGGCGAAGCGGAAAAATGGTTCGACAAATGGTTCAAGAACCCGATTCCACCTAAAAACCTGAACATGAATTTTGAACTGTCTGACGACATGAAAGCGCTGTTCAAATCTCCAAATGACAAGGCTCTTAACTAATTAGAACAACAGGGGCGGGATCTCCTGCCCTCTCGATTGTCGGGAAGCATGGACAGACTATACGTTGAGTGGTCGTTCCCCACTCAGCGCGAAAAATGAGCTTCTCACCAATCTTCGAGGGTAGCGCTGCTACCCTTTTTTTTCTGGAGTTTATTATGTCAATCGACTGGAACTGGGGCATATTTCTGCAACAAGCCCCGTTCGGCAACACCACCTATCTTGGCTGGCTGTGGAGCGGCTTTCAGGTCACCGTGGCATTATCGATAACGGCGTGGATCATCGCGTTTCTTGTCGGTTCTCTGTTCGGTATTCTGCGCACCGTCCCTAACCGTTTTCTTTCAACGCTTGGCACCCTCTATGTGGAACTGTTCCGTAACGTTCCGCTGATCGTGCAATTCTTTACCTGGTATCTGGTTATCCCGGAACTGCTGCCGGAAAATATTGGCATGTGGTTCAAGTCGGAACTGGATCCGAATGTGCAGTTCTTTGTCTCCTCCATGATGTGTCTGGGGCTGTTTACCGCTGCGCGCGTTTGCGAGCAGGTGCGTGCCGCCATTCAGTCATTACCCCGTGGACAAAAAAATGCGGGTCTGGCGATGGGATTAACCCTGCCACAAACCTACCGCTACGTGCTGCTGCCTAACGCCTACCGCGTCATCGTTCCGCCGATGACCTCCGAGATGATGAACCTGGTGAAAAACTCGGCCATCGCCTCAACCATCGGCCTGGTCGATATGGCTGCACAGGCGGGCAAGCTGCTGGATTACTCCGCTCACGCGTGGGAATCCTTTACCGCGATCACGCTCGCGTACGTTCTGATTAACGCTTTCATCATGCTGGTGATGAACCTGGTTGAACGCAAAATTCGCCTGCCGGGCAACATGGGGGGCAAATAATGTACGAATTTGACTGGAGTTCTATCGTTCCATCCATGCCTTATCTGCTTGATGGACTGATGATTACCTTAAAAATCACCGTTATTGCCATTATTGTCGGTATCGTCTGGGGCACCCTGCTGGCCGTCATGCGCCTGTCGAGCTTTAAGCCGCTCGCCTGGTTCGCGACCGCCTACGTTAACGTGTTCCGCTCCATCCCGCTGGTAATGGTGCTGCTGTGGTTTTACCTGATCGTGCCCGGCTTCCTGCAAAACGTACTGGGGCTGTCGCCGAAAACCGATATCCGTCTGATCTCGGCGATGGTGGCGTTCTCGATGTTTGAGGCCGCTTACTACTCGGAGATTATCCGTGCGGGCATTCAGAGTATCTCCCGCGGGCAATCCAGCGCCGCGCTGGCGCTGGGGATGACGCACTGGCAGTCCATGCAGCTCATTATTCTGCCGCAGGCGTTTCGCGCCATGGTTCCGCTCCTGCTGACCCAGGGTATCGTGCTGTTCCAGGATACCTCTCTGGTCTACGTGCTGAGCCTGGCAGACTTCTTCCGTACCGCGTCAACCATCGGTGAGCGTGATGGTACGCAGGTTGAGATGGTGCTCTTTGCGGGTGCGGTCTATTTTGTGATTAGTTTAAGCGCGTCGCTGTTGGTCAGCTGGCTGAAGAAAAGGACGGTACAATGATTTCCCTGAAAAATGTTTCTAAATGGTATGGGCACTTTCAGGTGCTGACCGACTGCTCCACGGAAGTGAAAAAAGGCGACGTGGTAGTGGTGTGCGGACCGTCCGGTTCCGGTAAATCGACGCTGATCAAAACCGTCAATGGTCTGGAGCCGGTCCAGCAGGGCGAGATCGTCGTCAACGGTACCAAAGTCAACGACAAGAAAACCAATCTTGCCCAGCTTCGCTCTCACGTTGGTATGGTGTTCCAGCATTTTGAACTGTTCCCTCACCTCTCCATTATTGAGAACCTGACGCTGGCCCAGGTGAAAGTGCTCAAGCGTGATAAAAAAGCGTCGCGTGAGAAAGGCCTGAAGCTCCTGGAACGCGTTGGCCTCTCTGCGCATGCCGATAAGTTCCCGGCGCAGCTCTCCGGCGGCCAACAGCAGCGTGTGGCGATCGCCCGCGCGCTGTGCATGGATCCGGTTGCCATGCTGTTTGATGAGCCAACGTCGGCGCTCGATCCGGAGATGATCAACGAAGTGCTGGACGTAATGGTCGAACTGGCGCACGAAGGGATGACCATGATGGTGGTGACCCACGAAATGGGCTTCGCCCGTAAGGTGGCCAACCGCGTGATCTTTATGGACGAAGGGAAAATTGTCGAAGATTCCCCGAAAGAGGAATTCTTCGCCAACCCGAAATCCGAACGTGCGAAAGATTTCCTCGCCAAAATCCTGCACTAATCTTCTCGGTGCGCAATCTGCGGATTGCGCACTGCTTCACGCTTTAGCTCTCTTTATCTATTCGGCGTCACATTGCAGCGTTAACCTTGTCACAAAATAACGCTATGAATGGAGAACGCTATGGCACAACCCATCATTTTCGATTGCGATCCGGGTCATGATGACGCGATCGCGCTCGTTCTTGCACTTGCCTCCCCTGAACTCGACGTCAAAGCCGTCACCTCTTCCGCCGGAAACCAGACGCCGGATAAAACCCTGCGTAACGTTTTGCGCATGCTGACGCTGCTCGGGCGCACCGATATTCCCGTCGCCGGTGGCGCCCTCAAGCCCCTGATGCGTGAGTTAATTATCGCGGATAACGTGCATGGTGAAAGCGGGCTGGACGGTCCGGCACTGCCTGAGCCGGGCTTCACGCCGCAAAACTGCACCGCCGTGGAGCTGATGGCGAAGGTGCTGCGCGAAAGCGCGGAACCCGTGACGCTGGTGGCTACCGGACCGCAAACCAACGTCGCGCTGCTGCTGAACAGCCACCCTGAACTGCACAGCAAAATCGCCCGTATCGTCATCATGGGCGGGGCCATGGGTCTAGGAAACTGGACGCCGTCCGCAGAATTCAACATTTTTGTCGACCCGGAAGCGGCGGAGATCGTCTTCCAGTCCGGTTTGCCCGTCGTGATGGCGGGGCTGGACGTGACCCATCGCGCGCAGATTATGGCTGACGACATTGAGCGCTTCCGTGCCGTGGGTAATCCGGTCGCGACAACCGTGGCTGAGCTGCTCGACTTCTTTATGGAGTATCACAAAGCCGAGAAATGGGGATTCCACGGCGCGCCGCTGCACGATCCATGCACCATTGCCTGGCTATTAAAGCCGGAGATGTTTACCACCGTCCACAGGTGGGTTGGCGTCGAAACTCAGGGGAAATACACCCAGGGGATGACGGTGGTGGACTACTACTCGCTGACGGGAAATAAGCCGAATACCACGGTGATGGTGGATATTGACCGTGAGGCGTTTGTGGATTTGCTGGCGGAGAGGCTGGCTTACTATAGTGCGTAGTGCGGCCTGATGCCCTCTCCCACGGGGAGAGGGCGCAAACCTGCGCTTTTACCTAGGGCTCAAACGGACGACGCTGGAACTGATCGTGGCCGCATTTCGGACACAGCGACAGAACCTCCGGCGTATACACCGCAATATGGTGGTGGCAATTCTCGCACACCAGATTTCCCAGCCCGACCACCTCACCGCTGTGGTACACACCGTGGTGGTTTAAATCCTGAAAGACTTCACGCCACTCCAGCTGCGTTTTATCCGTGATATCGGCCAGCTCCTGCCACAGGCTCTCTTTGATCACCCGCATGAAAACGCTGTCCGTGACCTCCTCCTGGCTCTCCTGGTAACTGCGCGCGAACTCTTCCAGATCGCGACGCACGGCACGCGTCACCTCTTCCACTTCGGTTCGCGTTAACTCACCCGTTTGCGACACGCGGGCACGCGCCTGCTCCACCAGCGCATCGATATCGCGCTCGCCGTTACGCAGCCGTTCCGTCAGTGTCGCCACCAGTTCGCGGTAAAATTGAGCAACCTTGTTCATCATTTTGCCTCCCGGGTAAGTAACTATTTCTAATAATAGACCTTATTTCATCGCCGCTTTGTCAGGTGAAGCACAGACCCGGTAAATTCCTGCAAAGCGCATTTGTGCGAAAGGCTGTTTTGACGCGGGCGTTTGGGCTATGCTATGCGGATCTGAATTACCACATCCATTGGCTACATTTGTAGCTGTATTGAAAACAGGACCACTGGCTGCCATGCAAGAGCAATACCGCCCGGAAGAGATAGAATCAAAAGTCCAGCAACACTGGGACGAGAAGCGCACCTTTGAAGTAACCGAAGACGAGAGCAAAGAGAAGTATTACTGCCTGTCGATGCTTCCCTATCCTTCTGGTCGACTACACATGGGCCACGTGCGTAACTACACCATCGGTGATGTGATTGCGCGTTACCAGCGCATGCTGGGTAAAAACGTTCTGCAACCCATCGGTTGGGATGCGTTCGGTCTGCCTGCGGAAGGCGCGGCGGTAAAAAATAATACGGCGCCGGCACCGTGGACGTACGACAACATCGCGTACATGAAAAACCAGCTCAAAATGCTGGGCTTTGGCTATGACTGGAGCCGCGAGCTGGCAACCTGTACCCCGGAATACTACCGCTGGGAACAGAAGTTCTTCACCGAGCTGTACAAAAAAGGCCTGGTGTACAAGAAGACCTCTGCCGTTAACTGGTGCCCGAATGACCAGACCGTTCTCGCGAACGAACAGGTTATCGATGGCTGCTGCTGGCGCTGTGACACCAAAGTAGAGCGTAAAGAGATCCCGCAGTGGTTTATCAAAATCACCGCTTATGCTGATGAGCTGCTGAACGATCTGGATAATCTGGACCACTGGCCAGATACCGTTAAGACCATGCAGCGCAACTGGATCGGCCGTTCTGAAGGCGTGGAAATTACCTTCAACGTTGAGAACTACGACCAGACCCTGACCGTCTACACCACCCGTCCGGACACCTTCATGGGCGCGACCTACCTGGCCGTGGCCGCAGGTCACCCGCTGGCGCAGAAAGCGGCAGAAAACAATCCGGAACTGGCTACCTTCATCGACGAATGCCGCAACACCAAAGTGGCCGAAGCCGATATGGCAACGATGGAGAAAAAAGGCGTTGATACCGGCTTTAAAGCCATTCACCCGCTGACGGGCGAAGCGATCCCTGTCTGGGCCGCCAACTTCGTACTGATGGAATACGGCACGGGCGCCGTGATGGCCGTTCCGGGTCACGACCAGCGCGACTACGAATTTGCCACCAAATATGGCCTGACCATCAAGCCAGTTATCCTGGCGGCTGACGGTTCTGAACCAGACCTGTCCGAACACGCGCTGACCGAAAAAGGGACCTTGTTCAACTCCGGCGAGTTCAGCGGTCTGAGCTTCGAAGAGGGCTTCAACGCCATCGCCGACAAGCTGGCCTCCCTTGGCGTGGGCGAGCGTAAAGTTAACTTCCGTCTGCGCGACTGGGGTGTTTCCCGTCAGCGTTACTGGGGTGCGCCAATTCCAATGGTGACGCTGGAAGATGGCACCGTGATGCCAACGCCAGAAGATCAGCTGCCGGTGATCCTGCCGGAAGACGTCGTCATGGACGGCATCACCAGCCCGATCAAAGCCGATCCTGAGTGGGCTAAAACCACCGTCAACGGCCAGCCTGCGCTGCGCGAAACCGACACCTTTGACACCTTTATGGAGTCATCCTGGTACTATGCACGCTACACCTGCCCGCAGTATCAGGATGGCATGCTGGATTCCAACGCGGCGAACTACTGGCTGCCGGTAGATATCTACATCGGTGGTATCGAACACGCCATCATGCACCTGCTCTACTTCCGCTTCTTCCACAAGCTGATGCGCGATGCGGGCATGGTGAACTCTGACGAACCTGCAAAACAGCTGCTGTGCCAGGGCATGGTGCTGGCGGACGCCTTCTATTACGTCGGTGCAAACGGCGAGCGTAACTGGGTTTCTCCGGTTGACGCGATCGTTGAACGCGACGAGAAGGGCCGTATCGTGAAGGCCAAAGACGCCGAAGGTCATGAGCTGGTCTACACCGGCATGAGCAAGATGTCTAAGTCGAAAAACAACGGTATCGACCCGCAGGTGATGGTTGAGCGTTACGGTGCGGATACCGTGCGTCTGTTCATGATGTTTGCATCTCCGGCAGACATGACGCTGGAGTGGCAGGAGTCTGGCGTAGAAGGCGCAAACCGCTTCCTGAAACGCGTCTGGAAGCTGGTTTACGAGCACACCTCACTGGGCGATGCCCCGGCGCTGAACGCCGCCGCCCTGACTGAAGATCAGCAGGCGCTGCGTCGCGATGTTCATAAAACGATTGCGAAAGTGACCGATGATATTGGTCGTCGTCAGACCTTCAATACCGCAATTGCGGCTATTATGGAACTGATGAACAAGCTGGCGAAAGCCCCGCAGGACTGCGAGCAGGATCGTGCCTTAATGCGTGAAGCACTGCTGGCCGTCGTTCGCATGCTGAACCCGTTCACGCCGCACGTTAGCTTTACCCTGTGGCAGGAGCTGAAAGGCGAAGGCGATATCGACAACGCGCCGTGGCCGCAGGCTGACGAAGCCGCGATGGTGGAAAACACCACGCTGGTCGTAGTCCAGGTGAACGGCAAAGTCCGCGGTAAAATTACCGTGGCGGTCGATGCAACCGAAGAACAGGTTCGCGAGCGCGCGGGCCAGGAACCACTGGTCGCTAAATATCTTGAGGGCGTTACCGTACGTAAAGTGATCTACGTACCGGGTAAACTGCTGAATCTGGTCGTTGGCTAAGCGCGGGAGGAAACGTGCGACAACTGGCAACAATACTCTTATCTCTGGCGGTGCTTGTCACCGCTGGCTGTGGCTGGCACCTGCGCAATACCACGGCGGTGCCTGCTCAGATGAAAACCATGATCTTTGATTCCGGGGATCCGAATGGTCCACTCAGCCGGGCAATTCGCAATCAGCTGCGCCTCAACGGCGTTGAGCTTGTTGAGAAACAGACGCTGCGTCAGGATGTGCCGTCTCTGCGTGTGACAGGAAGTGGTCTGTCGAGAGATACCGCGTCTATCTTCCAGGATGGTCGTACCGCAGAGTATCAAATGGTGTTGACGGTCAACGCGGCAGTTCTGATCCCGGGTAAAGACATCTATCCGATCAGTACGAAAGTGTACCGTTCGTTCTTCGATAACCCGCAGACGGCGCTGGCTAAAGATGCCGAACAGCAGATTATCATCAACGAAATGTACGACAAGGCGGCGGAACAGCTGATCCGTAAACTGCCTAGTATTGCAGCGTCAACCAAACAAGGATCTGACATTGTTGATAAACCGGTTGATGGCACGCTTCCTGCTGCTAACTCTCTGGGTAAATGATGATCAGGCTGTATCCTGAACAACTCCGCGCGCAGCTCAATGAAGGGCTGCGCGCGGCGTATCTGCTTCTTGGAAACGATCCGTTATTGCTTCAGGAAAGCCTGGATGCCGTGCGGCATGCCGCCGCCGCGCAGGGCTTTGATGAACATCACACCGTCCAGTTGGATAACAACACCGACTGGAACGCCCTCTTCTCGCTCTGTCAGGCGATGAGCCTGTTCGCATCGCGCCAGACAATTCAGATCCTGCTGCCGGATAACGGCCCTAACGCGGCGATAAACGAGCAGCTCGCAACGCTGGTCAGCCTCTTACACAGCGATCTGCTCCTTATTGTGCGTGGCAACAAGCTGACCAAAGCGCAGGAAAACGCGGCCTGGTTTACCCAACTCGCGACCCACGCGGTACTGGTCACCTGTCAGACGCCTGAGCAGGCACATCTGCCTAAATGGGTCGCCGCGAGAGCGAAACAGAACAACCTTCAGCTGGATGACGCGGCAAATCAGCTGCTCTGCTACTGCTATGAAGGTAACCTGCTGGCCCTGGCGCAGGCGCTTGACAGACTCTCCCTGCTCTGGCCGGACGGCAAGCTGACCTTGCCGCGCGTCGAGCAGGCCGTTAACGACGCGGCGCACTTCACGCCGTTCCACTGGGTGGACGCGCTGCTGTCGGCAAAAAGTAAACGCGCCCTGCATATTCTGCAGCAGCTGCGCCTCGAAGGCAGCGAACCGGTTATTCTGCTGCGAACCCTGCAGCGCGAATTACTGCTGCTGATTACGCTCAAGCGTCAGTCTGCCCATACGCCTTTGCGTTCGCTGTTTGATAAACACCGGGTGTGGCAAAATCGCCGGGCTTTGACCACCGAGGCCATCAACCGCCTCAGTCATGAACAGCTTCGCCAGGCGGTACAGCTTCTGATGCGCGCCGAGCTTACGCTAAAGCAAGATTACGGCCAGTCGGTCTGGGCGGAGCTGGAAAGCCTTTCTCTGCTGCTCTGCCACAAGGCGCTGGCAGACGTTTTTATTGATGGATAGTATGCATTCTTTACAGGCCCTGTATGGCGGCACCTTCGACCCGGTACACTACGGGCATCTGAAGCCGGTTGAAATTCTGGCGAATCTGATCGGCCTTCAGCGCGTTACCATCATGCCCAATAATGTCCCGCCCCACCGCCCACAGCCCGAGGCGACCAGCGAGCAGCGAAAAGAGATGCTTGCCCTGGCCATCGCAGATAAGCCGCTCTTCCGGCTTGACGAGCGTGAGTTGCGTCGCGACACACCCTCCTGGACCTCGCAGACGCTTCAGGAGTGGCGCGCAGAACAGGGGCCAGACCAGCCGCTGGCTTTTATCATCGGTCAGGATTCCCTGCTGAACTTCCCCACATGGCATAAATATGAAACCATTCTGGAGAACAGCCATCTGCTCGTCTGCCGCCGTCCTGGCTATCCGCTGACCATGCGCGAAGCGCAGTACCAGCAGTGGCTGGAAGATCATCTCACCGCCAATGTTGAAGATCTCCACAATCAGCCTGCCGGGAAGATTTATCTGGCGGAAACGCCGTGGTTCGATATCTCTGCGACCCTCATTCGTGAGCGTTTACAGCAGGGTTTAGCATGTGACGATCTGCTCCCCGCACCGGTGCTGGCCTATATCCATACGCACGGTTTGTATCAGAAAAGCGCAGATGAATAGCGGGAAGGCATAAAAAGCGGCTTATTGTTTATCCTGCCTTGACAGGGTAAGCCATACTGTTATTCTCCGCTGCCAGACTTTCCCGCCAGTCATTGCTTTACAGAAATTGTTTTACAAAAATGGCGATGCAATCTCAGGCGGAGGGTGGGATGATACCCGCCTTCAAAAGCCCGGCCGGAGACATTTGTCCCGACACAGGCATGAGTTCAGGTATACTGCCTGGCTACGAATTCAAAGTTTTACAATCTCATTCACCCCAGGGGGAAAACTTGCAGGGTAAAGCACTCCAGGATTTTGTTATTGACAAAATTGATGACCTGAAAGGTCAGGACATCATCGCGATTGACGTGAAGGGTAAATCCAGTATTACCGACTGCATGATTATCTGCACCGGTACGTCCACGCGTCATGTTGTTTCGATTGCCGATCACGTGGTTCAGGAATCACGTGCAGCAGGGCTGTTACCGCTGGGTGTTGAAGGTGAAGCGACGGCTGACTGGGTGGTTGTCGATCTCGGCGATGTGATTGTCCACGTCATGCAGGACGAGAGCCGTCGCCTGTATGAACTGGAAAAACTCTGGGGTTAATGCGTGAAGTTGCAGCTGGTCGCCGTCGGCACCAAAATGCCGGACTGGGTACAAACCGGTTTTACTGAATATCTGCGTCGTTTTCCAAAAGATATGCCGTTCGAACTGGTGGAAATTCCCGCCGGTAAGCGCGGCAAGAACGCCGATATCAAACGTATTCTCGATAAAGAGGGCGAACTGATGCTGGCTGCCGCAGGCAAGAACCGCATCGTTACCCTCGATATTCCAGGAAAACCCTGGGATACGCCGCAGCTGGCGCACGAACTGGAGCGCTGGAAGCAGGATGGTCGTGACGTCAGTCTGTTGATTGGCGGGCCTGAAGGGTTATCCCCTGCCTGCAAAGCGGCAGCAGAACAAAGTTGGTCCCTCTCCGCGCTGACGCTTCCCCACCCGCTCGTTCGGGTACTGGTGGCAGAAAGCCTGTATCGCGCGTGGAGCATTACTACCAACCACCCCTATCACCGCGAGTAATGACTGACCAGGGTAGATTAAGCAGCGGATGAAACTACAGAATTCTTTTCGCGACTATACGGCTGAGTCCGCGCTGTTTGTGCGCCGGGCGCTGGTCGCCTTCACCGGGATTTTGCTGCTTACCGGCGTGCTGATCGCCAACCTTTATAATCTGCAAATTGTCCGCTTTACCGATTACCAGACGCGTTCCAACGAAAACCGTATCAAGCTGGTACCTATCGCACCCAGCCGCGGCATTATTTACGATCGTAACGGCACCCCGCTGGCGTTAAACCGCACCATCTATCAAATCGAGATGATGCCGGAAAAAGTCGATAATGTTCAGGATACGCTGGAAGCGCTGAAAAGCGTTGTTGACCTTAACGACGACGATATCGCCGCCTTTAAAAAAGAGCGCGCCCGCTCACACCGATTCACCTCCATCCCGGTTAAAACCAACCTGACGGAAGTCCAGGTGGCCCGCTTTGCGGTGAACCAGTACCGTTTCCCCGGCGTGGAAGTAAAAGGTTACAAGCGTCGCTACTACCCCTACGGCTCCGCGCTGACGCATGTGATTGGCTACGTCTCCAAGATTAACGACAAAGACGTCGACCGCCTCGATAAAGACGGCAAGCTGGCGAACTACGCCGCAACGCATGATATCGGTAAGCTGGGCATTGAACGCTACTACGAAGATGTCCTGCACGGGCAAACCGGCTATGAAGAAGTTGAGGTTAACAACCGTGGCCGCGTGATCCGCCAGCTTAAAGAGGTACCGCCGCAGGCGGGGCATGACGTCTATCTGACCCTTGACCTTAAGCTGCAGCAGTATATTGAAACCCTGCTGGCGGGCAGCCGTGCAGCCGTTGTGGTCACCGATCCTCGAACCGGCGGCATCCTGGCGATGGTGTCTATGCCAAGCTATGACCCGAACCTGTTTGTTGACGGCATTTCCAGTAAAGACTACTCCGGTCTGCTGAATGACCCCAACACGCCGCTGGTGAACCGCGCGACACAAGGGGTTTACCCACCGGCATCAACGGTTAAACCGTACGTGGCGGTCTCTGCACTGAGTGCTGGCGTCATCAACCGCAATACCAGCCTGTTTGACCCGGGCTGGTGGCAGCTGCCGGGTTCAGATAAGCGCTATCGCGACTGGAAAAAATGGGGCCACGGTCATCTGAACGTCACCAAATCGCTGGAGGAGTCTGCGGATACCTTCTTCTATCAGGTGGCGTATGACATGGGGATCGACCGCCTGTCAGAGTGGATGAGCAAATTCGGCTACGGACACTACACCGGCGTTGACCTTGCGGAAGAACGCTCCGGCAACATGCCGACGCGCGAATGGAAGCTGAAGCGCTTTAAAAAGCCGTGGTATCAGGGCGACACCATTCCGGTGGGTATCGGTCAGGGCTACTGGACGGCAACGCCGCTTCAGATGAACAAAGCCATGATGATCCTCATCAATGACGGCGTGGTGAAAGTGCCGCATCTGCTGCAGAGTACGGTTGAAGACGGCAAAAAAGTGCCATGGAACCAGCCGCACGAAGCCCCGGTGGGTGACATTCATTCCGGATTCTGGGAAATCGCGAAAGACGGTATGTACGGCGTGGCAAACCGCCCGAACGGTACCGCACACAAGTATTTCGCCGGGACGCCGTACAAAGTGGCGGCGAAGTCCGGTACTGCGCAGGTATTTGGCCTGAAAGCCAACGAAACCTATAACGCGCACCGCATTGCCGAACGTCTGCGTGACCATAAGCTGATGACGGCGTTTGCCCCTTATGACAACCCGCAGGTCGCGGTGGCAATGATTCTGGAGAACGGCGGTGCCGGGCCTGCAGTAGGGACCATCATGCGCCAGATCCTTGACCACATCATGCTGGGTGATAACAACACCGAACTGCCGGCTGAAAACCCGGCCGCCGCTGCGGCGGAGGACCAATAATCATGACGGATAATCCAAATAAAAAATCGCTGTGGGACAAAATCCACATCGACCCAGCCATGCTGCTGATCCTGCTGGCTCTGCTGGTTTACAGTGCGCTGGTTATCTGGAGCGCCAGCGGCCAGGACATCGGAATGATGGAGCGCAAAATCGGCCAGATCGCCATGGGCTTGATCATTATGGTGGTGATGGCGCAGATCCCGCCACGTGTCTACGAAGGCTGGGCGCCCTACCTCTACATCTTCTGTATTATTTTGCTGGTTGCGGTCGATGCGTTTGGCGCCATTTCAAAAGGGGCGCAGCGCTGGCTGGATTTGGGTATTGTCCGCTTCCAGCCCTCGGAGATTGCCAAAATCGCCGTGCCACTGATGGTGGCACGCTTTATCAACCGCGACGTCTGTCCGCCGTCTCTGAAGAATACCGCCATCGCGCTGGTGCTGATTTTTCTGCCAACGCTGCTGGTTGCGGCACAGCCTGACCTCGGCACCTCAATCCTTATCGCGCTCTCCGGCCTGTTTGTCCTCTTCCTGTCGGGCCTGAGCTGGCGCCTGATTGGCATCGCGGTGGTGCTGATTGCGGCGTTCATCCCTATTCTCTGGTTCTTCCTGATGCATGATTACCAGCGCCAGCGCGTCATGATGCTGCTCGATCCGGAAACCGATCCGCTGGGCGCGGGCTATCATATTATTCAGTCCAAGATTGCGATTGGCTCCGGCGGCCTGCGCGGGAAAGGCTGGCTGCACGGTACGCAGTCGCAGCTGGAATTTTTACCGGAACGCCACACCGACTTTATCTTTGCGGTACTCGCGGAAGAGCTGGGGCTGGTGGGCATCTTAATACTCCTGGCGCTATACGTTCTGCTGATCATGCGGGGATTGTGGATTGCAGCACGCGCGCAAACGACCTTTGGTCGCGTCATGGCTGGCGGGTTGATGCTGATTTTATTCGTTTATGTCTTCGTAAATATTGGTATGGTGAGTGGTATTCTGCCGGTGGTAGGCGTACCGCTGCCGCTGGTGAGTTACGGGGGCTCGGCACTGATCGTGTTGATGGCCGGGTTTGGTATCGTGATGTCGATCCATACCCACAGAAAAATGTTGTCAAAAAGCGTATAAAAATAAGGGGATCGGAATGCGTAAGCAGTGGCTGGGGATCTGCATTGCGGCAAGTTTACTTGCGGCCTGCACAAGTGATGATGGTCAGCAACAGGCAACCGTCGCGCCGCCGCAGCCTGCGGTGTGTAATGGCCCAATCGTTGAAATCAGCGGTGCCGATCCCGTTTATGAACCGCTGAATGCCAGTGCCAATCAGGATTACGAGCGCGACGGCAAAAGCTATAAAATTGTTCAGGATCCTTCCCGTTTCAGTCAGGCGGGCTTTGCCGCCATTTACGATGCCGAGCCAGGCAGTAACCTGACGGCCTCCGGGGAGACGTTCGACCCGATGCAGCTGACGGCAGCACACCCAACGCTGCCGATCCCGAGCTACGCCCGTATCACCAACCTGGCAAACGGCCGTATGATTGTCGTGCGTATCAACGACCGCGGCCCGTACGGAAATGACCGGGTGATCTCCCTGTCTCGCGCATCAGCCGATCGTCTGAATACCTCGAACAACACCAAAGTCCGTATTGACCCAATTATCGTGGCACAGGATGGTTCGCTGTCCGGGCCAGGTACCGCGTGTACGACGGTGGCGAAACAGACCTATGCCCTGCCCGACCGCCCAAATCTTGACGGCGGAATGGGCAGCGTCTCTTCTCCGGCCGAGCCTGCTCAGCCGGGGGGAGAAATACGCCCAATCAGCAATGACACGCTGCAAAGCGACGATTCAACGGGCGCACCGGTAAAGAGTAGCGGCTTTCTTGGTGCACCGACGACCTTAGCCTCGGGCGTGCTGGAAGGCAGTGAGCCTACCCCAGCCCCAGCC
>NZ_JBLKCH010000010.1:37564-156193 GCF_047531125.1 Enterobacter sp. HK-058-C-ECC | reverse complement strand
AACTCAGAAGTGAAACGCCGTAGCGCCGATGGTAGTGTGGGGTCTCCCCATGTGAGAGTAGGGAACTGCCAGGCATCAATTAAGAAGAACCCCGTACCGTAAGGTGCGGGGTTTTTTGCTTTGTGCGTCAGAAATCATGCCGGATGGTTTTGTAGGCCCGGTAAGCGCAGCGCCACCGGGCATGGCAGACCGCACGATCCCACGGTAAAAAGAAGCAAGAATACTAAAGAAGGGATTTATAAACGCAGAAAAGCAAAAACCCAGCCATAGGCTGGGTTCTTTAAATAGTGGTGCCCGGACTCGGAATCGAACCAAGGACACGGGGATTTTCAATCCCCTGCTCTACCGACTGAGCTATCCGGGCAACGGAGCGCATTAAACCGCAATCGCGCCTTATCGTCAACATTATTTCGGGAAAAGCTGTTCAATTGCTTAACTTTGCGGCAATCTGATGGTTTACGCGTCGAATAGGGCAAATTTAACAGGCTCGCTTACGTCAACGCACCGCCCATACGGCACTGAGCAAAGCGTAGAATATCTTCCGCCAGTCGGTGCGCCGTATCCACGTCGGCCTGGCTACGGTTCACCAGCATGCGGCTCAGGCAGCCCTCCAGCACCAGCTCCATCTGTTTCGCCACCATTGCCGGGTCATCCACTTCAAGACGGGTCAGCAGTTCGTGAGTGAAGTCATGCGCAGCCCGTTTTTGCTGATCCGCCAACTGGTGGACAGGATGGTCGGGATCGGGATAGAACGTACAGGCCGCAATAAACAGGCAACCCGGATAGCGATTGTTGCTGACACATTCCGTCAGGGCGGTATAGCGCGCCAGCAGCTTTTGTTCCGCAGTCAGCTCTTCATTCAGCATCAGTTGCCTGCGCCAGATATCAACCTGCTGGCTGAGATAGCGTAGAGCATCATAAACGAGCGCCTCTTTATCCGGCCAGAAGCGCTTAAGATCATCCAGGGGGTAATCGATACGGTCGGCTACCATCTCAAGCGTGGTGCTGGCGATCCCATAAATCTCAAGTAATTGCAGGGCTTGTCCCAGTACGTCTTCGCGTTGCACGGTTGTCTCCTCCGCTATTCCCAACGGTGTGTTACGTTTACAGTGTTGTTTACGGTTGGCGATTGCGCAAATGCGCGCTGAATGCCGCGGCATCCATAAAGCCGGTTATACGCTGTTCTGGCTGCTCCTGCCCCTGTTGATTGAAGAACAGGATGGTTGGCAGCCCGAGCACGTTAAGCTGCTTCAGCAGAGCCTTATCCTGCGCATTATTGGCGGTTACGTTCGCCTGGAGCAGAACAGTCTCTTTCAGGGCGTTTTGTACCTGAGGATCGCTAAAGGTGTATTTTTCAAACTCTTTGCAGGCGACGCACCAGTCGGCATAGAGATCGAGCATCACCGGCTTGCCTTTTGCCTGTGCGAGCGCGCTGTTGAGCTCATCAACGTTCTTAATCTGGATGAAGTTCAGATGCGCCTGCGTCTGGCCGACCGGCGAGCCGAACGCCCAGTCCTGAAGAGGACGCACGCTCACCAGCGCGGCGGCGAGCAGGAGGATTTGCACCAGGCGCATCCACGCTTTTTTCGCCCCCAGACTGACGATAAACGCCCAGGAGAAGAACGCTACGCCGAGCATCGCCCACAGGCGAGTGCCCCACACGTCACCCGTAATACGTTCCAGCAGGAACACCGGCAGCGCCAGAATGACAAAACCAAACGCGGTTTTCACCGTCTCCATCCACGGGCCGCTCTTCGGCAGCAGGCGATTGCCGAAAACCGTAACCAGAATCAGCGGCAGGCCCATGCCCAGCGCGTAAAGGTACAGCGTACCGCCGCCAAGCCACAGATTGCCGCTCTGGGCAATATAGAGCAGGATGGCGCTCAGCGGTGCGGTGGTGCAAGGGGAGCAAATCAGTCCGGCGATGGCCCCCATCATAAACACGCCGCCTGCCGAACCACCCTGCTGGCGATTACTCATCAGCGTTAAGCGGGTTTGCAGAGCTGACGGTAACTGCAGCGTGAACAGGCCAAACATCGACAGTGCCAGCAGGATAAATATCGCCGACAGGCCAATCAGCACATAAGGGTGCTGAAGGGCGGCCTGGAACTGCAACCCGGCAGCGGCGACCACAAGGCCGAGTGCCGTGTAGGTCAGCGCCATACCCTGCACGTAAATAAAGGCCAGCAGCAGCGCGCGGGCGGTGGAAAGGCGCTGTTTGCCGCCCAGCACAATGCCAGAGATGAGCGGATACATCGGCAGCACGCACGGCGTAAAGGCAATGCCAATGCCAATCAGTAAGGCCCACAGCGCGGAGAACGGAAGGTCAGCGGGAGCTTCACGCTTCTCGCCCGAAGGAAGAGGGGGAACCGTGGCAGAGGCTTTCACCTCACTAAGCGGAACTACCTTTGTTTCAGGCGGATAGCAGAATCCGGCATCCGCGCATCCCTGATAGGTCACCGTCAGGGTCGCACCTTTATCCGCCTGATTCACCGTAACAGGCACGCTCAGGTGCTGGCGATAGATTTCGCTTTTGCCGTAAAACTCATCTTCATGCCACTCGCCAGAGGGCATCTGTAAAGCGCCCACGCTGGCCTGAGCAGGCGTAATGCTTACCTGCTTGCGATAGAGGTAATAGCCCTCTTTCACCTGCCAGTTAAGCGTAAGGTCATGCTGGTTTTGCTGAAAATCGAAAACAAACGCCTGGTCGGCAGGGATGAAGTTCGAACGGCCGGGCGCGTCAAACAACCCGGCAAAAGCTGATGTGCTGCACAGCAGCAGGATCAGCGTAAGGAAGCGTTGAGCCATGAGAGATAGTCGTTATCGCCATGAACCACTGGCAGGACCAGCAGCTCCGGGGTTTGGTAAGGATGATGAGATTTGAGGCAGTCCAGGAGTGCCTGCTGATTCGCCAGATTGGTTTTGAGCAACATCTGGACTTCGTACTCTTGCTCCAGCTTACCTTCCCAGTAGTAAAGAGAGGTCGCGCCGGGGAGGAGCGTGACGCAGGCTGCCAGTTTTTCGGCCAGCACTTTGGCGGCGAGATCCTGGGCAGAGGCTTCATCAGGGGCGGTACACAGTACGACAACGGCATCAGGCGTGTTCACAAGTCGACCTCCTCATCACGAAAGGTTTCACTATATCACGCAAGGCGGTTGGTCATTAATGAAACGGGCCGCAGAGCGGCCCGATTTTAACTATTTTTACAACCGGGAACGGTTTACAGCACCACGCCACCGATGATAAAGCCGAGGATCACGCAGAGTGAAATGGCGACCACGCCCGGGATCAGGAACGCATGGTTAAACACATACTTACCGATACGGGTTGAGCCGGTGTCGTCCATCTCAACGGCCGCCAGCAAGGTTGGGTAGGTAGGCAGCACGAACAGGGCAGAAACAGCAGCAAACGAGGCGATAGCGGTTAACGGGGTGACGCCCAGCATCAGAGCCGCAGGCATCAGCGCTTTGGTGGTCGCTGCCTGAGAGTAAAGCAGGGTAGCCGCAAAGAACAGCACGACCGCCAGCAGCCATGGGTAGTTATGCAGCAGGTCGCCTGCTACGGTCTGAATGTCGCTAATGTGCGCTTTCACGAAGGTGTCACCGAGCCACGCCACACCCAGCACGCACACGCAGGCGCTCATACCGGATTTGAAAGTGCTGGCGTTCAGCACTTCGCTGGTGTCAATTTTACAGGTGATGCTAATCAGCGTTGCGATGGTCAGCATGAACACCACAATCGCTTCGTTACGCGGCAGGACCGGGTTCTGGATCAGCCCCACGGTATCGCTGATGGCGGTCGCATAGAACATGACGGCGACAATCCCAATCAGGAACAGCAGCACGGAGCGTTTCGCATGTGGCTTCAGTTCGAAGACCTGGCTGCCGCGCAGGCTCACTTCACCTTTTGCCAGACGCTCCTGATAAACCGGATCGTCTTTCAGTTCAGCGCCGAGGAAGTTGCACAGCACAGCGGTAATCATCACCGCAATCAGCGTCACCGGGATACAAATCGCCAGCAGCGTCAGGTAGCTCACGCCCATCGGCTCCAGGATACCGGCGAAGAAGACCACCGCCGCGGAAATCGGCGAGGCGGTAATGGCGATCTGGGACGCGACGACGGCAATAGAGAGCGGACGCGATGGACGGATACCCTGTTCTTTCGCCACTTCGGTAATCACCGGTAACGTGGAGAAAGCGGTGTGGCCAGTACCGGCGAGAATGGTCATAAACCAGGTCACCAGCGGAGCAAGGAAGGTAATGTATTTAGGGTGGCGGCGTAGCATGCGCTCCGCCAGGCTTACCAGGTAGTCCATACCGCCTGCCACCTGCATGGCGGCAATAGCGGCAATAACAGCCATGATGATTTCGATAACATCGAACGGGATAGCGCCGGGTTTAATCTGAAAGATAAGGGTAAGAACGAGCACTCCAAGACCGCCGGCAAAACCGATGCCGATACCCCCGAGTCGTGCTCCCAAATAAATCGCCAACAAGACGATGACGAGTTCTGCTCCAAACATAAGGACCTGCCTTGCTTATTAACAAGTTGATATTGAATTGTTGTATTTTGGTAACACCTAAAAAGAAAAAAGGCACGTCACAAGTGACGTGCCTTAAGAAGCCTAGCCTGAACGGTTACTGTTCGCTTTCATCGGTATATCGTTTCGCTTTATATGCCGGGTGCATCAGGTTTTGGGCCGAGAAGATATCGTCCAGCTCGGCTTCGGTCAACAGCCCGCGCTCCAGCACCACTTCACGCACGCTCTTACCGGTTTCGGCACAAATCTTACCGACGATGTCGCCGTTGTGGTGGCCGATGAACGGGTTGAGGTAGGTGACGATCCCGATGGAGTTATAGACATAACCTTCACAGACTTCTTTATTCGCCGTGATGCCGTTAATGCATTTTTCCAGCAGGTTGTAGCAGGCGTTGGTCAGAATGTGGATAGATTCAAACATCGCCTGGCCAATTACCGGCTCCATCACGTTCAGTTGCAGCTGACCCGCTTCAGAGGCCATGGTTACGGTCGTATCGTTACCGATGACTTTAAAGCAAACCTGATTCACCACTTCTGGCACGACCGGGTTCACTTTGGCCGGCATGATGGATGAACCCGCCTGCAGTTCTGGCAGGTTGATTTCATTCAGGCCAGCGCGCGGACCGGAAGAGAGCAGGCGCAGGTCGTTACAGATTTTGGACAGTTTCACCGCCAGACGTTTCAGCGCGCTGTGTACCATGACGTAGGCGCCGCAGTCAGAGGTCGCTTCAATCAGGTCTTCTGCAGGCACAACCGGCAGGTTGGACACTTCAGCCAGCTTCTGTACCGCCAGTTGCTGATAGCCATCCGGGGTGTTCAGACGCGTACCGATGGCGGTGGCGCCCAGGTTCACTTCCAGCAGCAGCTCGGAGGTACGCAGCAGGTTTTTGGTCTCTTCGTTCAGCAGTACGTTAAACGCGTGGAATTCCTGACCGAGGGTCATCGGCACCGCATCCTGCAGCTGGGTACGACCCATTTTCAGAATGTCCTGGAACTCAACCGCTTTACGCTGGAAGCCATCGCCCAGCTGGTTGATCGCATCCACCAGTTTCACCACGGAGGCATACACCGCAATACGGAAGCCGGTTGGGTAGGCGTCGTTGGTGGACTGGCATTTGTTGACGTGGTCGTTCGGGTTCAGGTACTGGTATTCACCTTTCTGGTGACCCATCAGCTCCAGGCCAATGTTTGCCAGTACTTCGTTGGTATTCATGTTGACGGAGGTGCCCGCGCCGCCCTGATAGACGTCAACCGGGAACTGATCCATGCATTTGCCGTTGTTCAGCACTTCATCGCAGGCCGCGATAATCGCATTTGCCGCGCTTTTAGGAATGGTTTGCAGCTCTTTGTTGGCCAGGGCTGCGGCTTTCTTCACCATCACCATGCCACGAACAAACTCAGGGATGTCACTGATTTTGCTGTTGCTGATGTAGAAGTTTTCAATCGCTCTCAGAGTGTGGACACCGTAGTAGGCATCCGCTGGAACTTCCCTGGTACCCAACAAGTCTTCTTCGATACGAATGTTGTTTAACATGTGAACCTTCTTTTCAAGCTGCCGATGGATTGTACTAAACACACAGTATTTATGTGGTTTTGAATATTTTATGGCCGACGATTATTCCCTCAATCAGCCAGATGCTCGAGATCATATGCTGATGATAGCGAATTGCCGTAAGCTGGATCACTTATTATCGAGCCGATTCCATGATAATTATTAATCTGTGAAATGGGTCACCGCTTTAATATTTCCAAAAAAAATATCCGTGCAAACTGATTGAATTTTCGCTAACCGTCACCATCTCATACAAACGCGCGTCGCGAACACATTCAGACAGGGGCCTGATAGCCTCTGCCACACAGGAGATGCCAGTGCGCTGGATACCGTTTATTGCTTTCTTTCTCTATGTTTACATTGAGATTTCCATTTTCATCCAGGTTGCCCATGTGCTGGGCGTCCTGCTGACGTTGATTCTGGTGATTTTCACCTCCGTCATCGGCATGTCGCTGGTGCGTAATCAGGGTTTCAAAAATTTCCTGATAATGCAGCAGAAGATGGCCGCAGGCGAAAGCCCGGCGGAAGAGATGATCAAAAGCGTGTCTTTGATTATTGCGGGGCTGCTGCTGATTCTGCCAGGGTTCTTCACCGATTTCCTCGGCCTTCTGCTGCTACTGCCGCCGGTGCAAAAACACCTCACCATGAAGCTGCTGCCGCATCTGCGCTTTAGCCGTATGCCCGGCGGTGGGTTCAGCACCGGGCCAGGCGACACGTTTGAAGGGGAATATCAGCGTAAGGATGAACAGCACGACCGTCTGGATCACAAAGACGATCGGTGATTTTGTTGCCCGGTGGCGCTTCGCTTACCGGGCCTACTAAAGCGCCAGCCACAACACCGCCAGCATGACGATGGCATACACGCTCTTCCATCCCACCATCGCCAGCAGCAGCAGGCACAGCAGCCCCCCAATAACCGCCAGTGCTTTATAACGGCCTTTCAGCAAACGGCAGCCCGCCAGCATACACAGCAGGTAGATCATAATAAAAATGCCGTTGGCATAGACGAGCAGCGTATCCAGATTGATCTTCAGGGCGTAAATGCACAGCGTACTCAGCACGCAGCAGCCCAGTACGGCATTCAGGGCATTCAGCGGCAGCTGGCGTTTAGACAGGCGCGCGAGGCGGTTATCAGGTTTATCCAGCGCCTGCGACCACACCAGACGGGCAAAGCTCTGGATATAAATGTTGAGGCTGGCAAAACAGGCCAGATAGCCGATGACGCAGGCGATCCACAGCGCCTTCACACCAAACAGTTCAACCACGATACCCGGCAGCGATGCCGCGGCGGCGAGATCCGCGCCGAACGCGTGGAAGTGCAACACCAGCACGGTACACGCCCAGTAGACCGTACCCGCCAGCAGCAGGCCGATCATCAGCGCGCGCGGGAAATCACGTTCAGGTTGCTTAAATTCCGACGCCAGATGGGCAAAGGCTTCCAGACCGACAAAACACCAAAACATGACGGAGAGCGCGGCAAAAAGCTGCGCGTGGTCGACGTCTGTTACCGCCGGGAAGGGAATCTCCTTTACGGTGATATCGCCCGCCCACCAGATAGCGGCCACAAGCGCGACAATCAGCACTGCAACCAGCGTCTGCAGGTTGGCGCTGGAGCTGGCGCCGCGTGAGCCCACCCACCAGACGATAGCCAGCGTCCCCAGCTCGGCCAGCAACAGCTGCTCGTGATGCCAGCCAAACAGCGCCTGCCCAAAGCCTGTCGCAATATGCAACGCCGCCGGGAGGCCAACCGGAATGACGGAGAGAAACAGCCAGCCGGTCACTCGCTCCAGCCGTGCGCCAAAGGCCAGGCCGACAAAGTGCGCCACGCCGCCCGCGCTGGGAAAATGCCGCCCCAGGATGGCAAACACAATGGCTATCGGGAAAACCAGTACAATCAACACCGGCCACGCCCACAGGCTGTTATTTCCTGCCACCAGCGCCGCCAGTGCGGGTACGGCAAACACGCCCGTACCTAACAAGGAGGTTGAGAGCAGGCCAACGCCCTGCGCCAGCCCCAACTCCTGCTTGAGTCCACTCATTGACATCGCCCTGCCAATACCAAAAGAGAGGCGATGGTAACACTTTCGCAAATTTTTTTTTCAACTCCCCCTTGAAGGGGTAAAAAGCTATCCCCATCTCTCAGGGCACTAGTCGGAAAACCGCATGCGGGCCGGCGTCATCCATAACTGATAATGACTTTCTCAAAGGAGAGCTATCAATGAGTATTCGTCCGTTACATGATCGTGTGATCGTCAAACGTAAAGAAGTTGAAACCAAGTCTGCTGGCGGCATCGTTCTGACCGGTTCTGCAGCAGCCAAATCAACGCGTGGCGAAATCATCGCTGTCGGTAAGGGCCGCATCCTGGAAAACGGAACTGTGCAGCCGCTGGACGTTAAAGTTGGTGACATCGTAATTTTCAACGATGGCTACGGCGTGAAATCCGAGAAGATCGACAATGAAGAAGTGTTGATCATGTCCGAGAGCGACATTCTGGCAATTGTTGAAGCGTAATTTACGCACGAGAATTTGAGGAAATAAGAACATGGCAGCTAAAGACGTAAAATTCGGTAACGACGCTCGTGTAAAAATGCTCCGCGGCGTAAACGTACTGGCAGATGCAGTTAAAGTGACCCTGGGCCCGAAAGGCCGTAACGTAGTGCTGGATAAATCCTTCGGCGCGCCAACCATCACCAAAGATGGTGTTTCTGTAGCACGTGAAATCGAGCTGGAAGACAAGTTCGAAAACATGGGCGCGCAGATGGTGAAAGAAGTTGCCTCTAAAGCGAACGACGCTGCAGGCGACGGTACCACCACCGCGACCGTTCTGGCGCAGGCGATCATCACCGAAGGTCTGAAAGCCGTTGCGGCGGGCATGAACCCAATGGATCTGAAACGTGGTATCGACAAAGCTGTCGCCTCCGCTGTTGAAGAACTGAAAGCGCTGTCCGTACCGTGCTCTGACTCTAAAGCCATTGCTCAGGTAGGTACCATCTCCGCTAACTCCGACGAAACCGTGGGTAAACTGATCGCGGAAGCGATGGATAAAGTCGGTAAAGAAGGCGTGATCACCGTTGAAGACGGTACCGGTCTGGAAGACGAACTGGACGTGGTTGAAGGTATGCAGTTCGACCGCGGTTACCTGTCCCCATACTTCATCAACAAGCCAGAGACTGGCGCTGTTGAGCTGGAAAGCCCGTTCATCCTGCTGGCTGACAAGAAAATCTCCAACATCCGCGAAATGCTGCCAGTGCTGGAAGCCGTTGCGAAAGCAGGCAAACCGCTGGTTATCATCGCTGAAGACGTTGAAGGCGAAGCGCTGGCGACCCTGGTGGTTAACACCATGCGCGGCATTGTGAAAGTGGCTGCGGTTAAAGCACCTGGCTTCGGCGATCGCCGTAAAGCGATGCTGCAGGATATCGCTACCCTGACTGGCGGTACCGTCATCTCCGAAGAGATCGGTATGGAGCTGGAAAAAGCGACCCTGGAAGACCTGGGTCAGGCGAAACGCGTTGTGATCAACAAAGACACCACCACCATCATCGATGGCGTGGGTGAAGAAGCCGCTATTCAGGGCCGTGTTGCTCAGATCCGTAAGCAGATCGAAGAAGCGACTTCCGATTACGACCGTGAAAAACTGCAGGAGCGCGTAGCGAAACTGGCAGGCGGCGTTGCGGTAATCAAAGTCGGTGCTGCGACCGAAGTTGAAATGAAAGAGAAAAAAGCTCGCGTTGACGATGCCCTGCACGCGACCCGTGCTGCGGTAGAAGAAGGCGTGGTTGCAGGTGGTGGCGTTGCGCTGGTGCGCGTTGCCGCTAAACTGGCTGGCCTGACTGCTCAGAACGAAGACCAGAACGTGGGTATCAAAGTTGCGCTGCGCGCAATGGAAGCCCCTCTGCGTCAGATCGTGTCTAACGCCGGTGAAGAGCCATCTGTGGTGGCGAACAAGGTTAAAGCGGGCGAAGGTAACTACGGTTACAACGCTGCAACCGAAGAATACGGCAACATGATCGACTTCGGTATCCTGGACCCAACTAAAGTGACCCGTTCTGCTCTGCAGTACGCGGCCTCTGTTGCTGGTCTGATGATCACCACCGAGTGCATGGTGACCGACCTGCCAAAAGGCGATGCGCCTGACTTAGGTGCTGCTGGTATGGGCGGCATGGGCGGAATGGGTGGCATGATGTAATCATGTTGTTCTGAACCTCTCAGAACGAACCCCGGGCAGAAATGCCCGGGGTTTTTTATTGCGTGCTATTCGAAAGTCCCTTTGACGCATACGGCACCTTCACGCACCATCTGTCGGCCTTTGGCCCAGACGTCGCGGATCTGCAGGTCATCCGTTAGCACCAGGAAATCGGCATCGCATCCGGGCGCGATCCGGCCCTTATGTTCCAGACCGAGAAATGCCGCCACGTTTTGCGTAAACGGAAGAAGCGCCTCTTCCAGCGGCAACTGATGTCGGTTGACCAGCTGTTGCAGGGTTTCGAGCAGGGATTCGAACCCCGCCACGCCTATACCCACCAGATTGCCGCTCTCATCAAATTTCGGCTGGCTGCCGTTACCGTCAGAACTGAGCGTAAGCCGGTTAAACGGCACTTGCGCCTCGCGGGCCATCACGATGGCGCTGGCGGCGTCAATCGGTTCGCTGATGCTGGTCGTGATGTCGATAAAGCCGCCTTCGCGGGCATAGTTCAGCGCGGCATGGAACAGCGCCTGGGCGCGGTTAACGTGGGTTGGCAGCAGTTTTACGCGGGGAACGTCGGCGTTATGCAGGATGCTTAATAGCGGCTCCAGCAGCTTTGGGCTGTTGCCGAGGTGAAACACGGATATGCCCGCTTTGGCACCCAACAGCCCACCTACGCGAGACTGGGCAGCCATACTGGCGAGCTGGTGGTCTGCTGGCGCGGAAGAACGATGGTCAGAGATTGCGCATTTCACGCCGATAATTTTGTCTATCAGCGCCACGTCTTTTTCGACACTGCCGGTGATTGTCGGTGAAGGCAGCCCGTACGCGCCCGTCAGCATCCATGCGCTGATCCCTTCATGTTCGAGCGCCCGCGTTTTTGCCAGCAGCGATTCAGGATGGCGGGTTACGCCGTCGGTGCCGAGCAGGCCAACAACGGAGGTGATGCCTGCGGCCACGAGTGCAGACAGGCGAACCTCAGGCGTGCGGGTGTGAGGGCCTGCCTCACCGCCGCCCCCGATCAAATGCACATGCTGGTCGATAAACCCCGGGCAAACCACCGCCCCGGCGAGATCGCTTTCCGGGCAGTCTGGCCTCGTTGTTCCCTGGCTCGCTTTTTCGATCGCCACGATTTTCCCCGCAGCGATCAGCAGATCGCAACGTCCTTTATCCTCCGGAGCGAAGAGATGCGCGTTGCGGAAAAGGTGGGGGGTCAGCACTGAAAAATCCATTTTTATCTCCTCAGAAGAGTAGCTGCATCACCCACATTGAGAGAAGGGCATTAATGACGCAAAGAGTAATAATATGCGGATAATATTTTGGGTTCACGCCGGCGGTCCCCAGGCAGCGACCGGTGTTTTGCACCGGATTGCCCATCAGATAGATGGCCGGCAGCAGGATGGTAGCATCGTGGCCGTTGAGCGTGCCGGCGGCGACCAGGCTGGCGCAGACGCCCACGCCGCCTCCCATACTCATCACCGAGGCCAGAAGAACCGTTGCCGCCGCGCCCGGAAGGCCCCACAGCGCCATAATCGGCTCACATAGTTTGCCGACAATATCCAGCAGGCCGGTGACCTTGAGCGCCTGAATGATGACAAACGCCATGACGACGTTCGGCAACAGGCTGGTGGTGGCGATGGTAAAGCCGCGGCGGGCGCCATCAATAAACATATCCATGATATTTTTACGCGGCTGGGCGATCATGTTCTTCCTCCTGAAGACGATTTTCCATGTGGGCGATCCACAGGCGCAGGATGTTCGCGCCAACAAACTTAAACACCAGAATGACGGCCAGCGGCGTAATTACCGGGACGGTAATGAAGGTGAAGAGCGCGGCACCGGAAGAAAAATAGTTGGTAATGATGGCGCTACCGCTGGTCTGGAAGGTGGCGAAAATAGCGCGCTCCTGGTCCGTAATCGCGCCTTCATCGGTTAACTCTTTGGTCATCCCTGCCGCCGCATCGGTGTTTTGCAGGTTGGCAATCAGCGCCAGGGAGCAAACGCCCGGCACACCAAGCAGCGGACGTAAAACAGGTGTCATAAGCTGCTGCGCGGCACGCAGCCCGCCCAGACCTTCGGTGACGGCAATAATACCGAGCGATAAAATGACCGAGGGAGCCAGCTCAAGGGCAAACAGAAAACCGTCTTTCGCCCCCGTTCCGCCCGTTCCGCGAAACGTCAGGGCGCCGTTAACCGGGCCAAAGCTGCCGTTTAAGACGGTAAAGTCCAGCACGCGCCACCAGTCAGTGCTTTTTGCGAAAAAACCGGAGAAAAAAACGATGGTCAGCACAAACGCCAGATAGCCCACCCACGTCACTCTTTCCTCTCCTGAGGATGATGCACTCATGTAACCTCCTTTTCGTTGCGTACAAAAGTTGTACGTCGCATCACTAAAAACGATCGGAGAAGAAAACACGATATCCCAAAGGCCAATATCAGAATTCATTTAGGATATCAGGGACGGGATGACTGGAATCAGGCCCGCAGAATTGCTCAACGTTTTTCTTTTGGTCATCTTTTAGGTATAAGATTTACACACGGACAACTACTGTCCAGCTTATTGAAAACGAGGAATAACATGCGCGTAAAAGTCTGTGCAGGGATTGTAGGGGCAGCACTGCTGCTGGCGGGGTGTAGCTCCAGCAATGAGCTGTCGGCAGCGGGCCAGGGCGTTCGCTTTGTGGAAGATAAGCCTGGCACTGAATGCCAGCTGTTAGGCACGGCAACCGGTGAGCAAAGTAACTGGATGTCAGGGCAGCATGGCGAAGAAGGTGGCTCAATGCGCGGTGCGGCGAATGCCCTGCGTAATCAGGCTGCGGCAATGGGCGGCAACGTGATTTACGGCGTAAGCAGCCCAACGCAGAGTATGCTGTCCAGCTTCGTGCCGACCGCCAGCCAGATGACGGGCCAGGTCTATAAGTGCCCAAACTGATGTAATGTGCTGATGGCGCTGCGCCCGGCCCTGTAGGGCAGGTAAGCGTAGCGCCACCTGCCTTTTTAGTGCTGCCGCAGCTGCAAATCCAGCGGCGTCTTGCTCGGCTCTCCGCCAATCTCACGTGCCAGCTTCGGCACCATATAGCCTGAAACCAGCGTTAACAGTTCGCGCATAATCTGCCGGGCTTCTTCATCCGTCACCATGAAATGCGCCGCGCCCTGTACGCGATCCAGCACGTGCAGGTAATACGGCATCACGCCCGCATCAAACAGGGCATTGCTCAGATCGGCCAGCACGCGGGCGCTGTCATTCACGCCGCGCAGCAGCACGCTCTGATTCAGCAGCGTCACGCCCGCTTTACGCAGTCGCGCCATCGCCGCGCAAAACGCATCGTCAATTTCGTTCGCGTGGTTAATATGATTCACCAGCAGCACCTGCAGGCGGGACTGCTCCAGGCGTGACACCAGGTCGTCGGTGATCCGTGCCGGAATGACAATCGGTAAGCGGCTGTGAATGCGCAGGCGCTTAATGTGCGGGATGGCTTCAAGCTGAGTCAGCAGCCAGTCCAGCTCATGATCTTTCGCCATCAGCGGATCGCCGCCGGAAAAAATAATCTCATCCAGCTCCGGATGGGCGGCAATATAGTCCAGCGCGACCTGCCAGTTGCGTTTATTGCCCTGATTTTCGGCGTACGGGAAGTGCCGGCGGAAGCAATAACGACAATTTACCGCACATCCGCCTTTGACCAGCAGCAGGGCGCGGTTGAGATACTTATGCAGTAAACCCGGCACCACGCTGTTCTGCTCTTCCAGCGGATCGGTGCTGTATCCCGGTGCAGTAATGAATTCATCCTGCGAAGTAAGCGTTTGTTTTAATAACGGATCGTCGGGGTTGCCTTTCTCCATCCGCGCCACAAACGCACGGGGAACGCGCAGGGCGAAAAGGCGCTTTGCCTCGCGGCCTGCAAGCAACTCTGGGTGCTGATCGAGGTCTAAAAGACGCAGCAATTCATCAGGACTGGTGATTACATCGGCAAGTTGCGATAACCAATCTTCTCTGGACGGGGTGTTTAGGGTTACAATATGCGCCATTTTGTGGCTTAGCTACCAGTTAACAAATTTAGAGGGCCTTATGGCAACGTACTATAGCAACGATTTTCGTGCTGGTCTTAAAATCATGATGGACGGCGAACCGTACGCGGTTGAAGCCAGCGAATTCGTTAAACCAGGTAAAGGCCAGGCATTCGCACGCGTTAAGCTGCGCCGTCTGCTGACCGGTACCCGTGTTGAGAAAACCTTCAAGTCTACTGACTCTGCTGAAGGCGCTGATGTTGTTGATATGAACCTGACCTATCTGTACAACGATGGCGAGTTCTGGCATTTCATGAACAACTCCACTTTCGAACAGCTCTCTGCTGATGAGAAAGCGGTAGGTGACAGCGCTAAATGGCTGCTGGATCAGGCTGAGTGCATCGTGACCCTGTGGAACGGCCAGCCTATCGCGGTAACCCCACCAAACTTCGTAGAACTGGAAATCGTTGAAACCGATCCAGGTCTGAAGGGTGATACCGCAGGTACCGGCGGTAAGCCAGCCAAACTGTCTACCGGCGCAGTGGTGAAAGTGCCACTGTTCGTACAGACTGGCGAAGTGATCAAAGTGGATACTCGCTCCGGCGAATACGTGTCCCGCGTGAAGTAATTTACGTATGACTGAAGGCGCAGCGCCCGCTGCGCCTGATTTTTGCAGGCAGGGATGATGAAACGTACCGTTAAAATTCTGCTTCTGTTAGCGCTCTCCAGTGCATTACTTTCCGGCTGTAACACCACGCGTGGAATGGGACAAGATATCCAGGATCTGGGTCATATCATTTCTCACGCCGCCAGCTAAGTTCGTCTAATTTTCCTAAAAATGTGTCCTTTTCCGTCAACCGGCGGGATTTTGTCTATCCTTAAGTTGCTATACACAAAACAACTTTGGCTATAAAAGGAAGATATTATGGTTAAGAAGACAATTGCAGCGATCTTTTCAGTCCTGGTACTTTCTTCAGTGTTAACGGCCTGTAATACCACGCGTGGCGTCGGTCAGGATATTTCTGAAGGTGGTAGCGCAATCTCTGGTGCGGCAACAAAAGCTCAGCAGTAACGAATAAACGGTACGGGACCACCCGGGTTTCGTACCGTCAGCTTTCTGATTCCTGCAGGGATAAGAACGGAGAAAAACGCGTATCCATATGTAATTTCATGCGGATATTGCGTTTATAGGTATAAACCGTTTTTCCATTGATACTCAGGTGAGCGGCAATTTTTTGATTGCTCGCGCCGTCCATCCACAATGTCAGCACCTTCTCTTCCTGGCGGGTCAGCAAGGGGGCCGCCGCCGTTGGTCTGTCAGCGCCTGCGCGCGAGCGTAATGCGTCGTTGATAACCGTCGCCACTTCTTTGAGACTGGCGTTTTTCAACAGTGACGACCACACCGGGAACTTCCCAAGCCAGTCGGTCATGCCGCTGTCCTCTCCCGACTGCAGTAAAATAAACGGTAAGCGTTCACTGGCGTTAAGCAGAGAAGAGAGCTGCTGAAAATGGTGAATATCCTGCCTGAAGCCGTACAGGTCAGCGATGACCAGCGCAGGTTTCCATTGCAGAATGTGTTCTCTGGCAAGAAACAGATTATTCAGCCCGGTCACAACGTAGTGTCCCGGGAACAAACCGGAATGATTGAGCCATGCTTCAAACCCCGCGCGGGTGAAGTGACAACGGTCAATCAAAAGAATTTTGAACATATTTTATTCGCAGTCGGCTAGTGGTTTGGCTTCCTGCCATCAGAAAGCACATCATCATAGAGAAGTCGGATGAGTGCTAAAAGCCGGAACTCCGCGCCATACTGCGGCTATTTCTTGCCTTAACGTGTTCAGCAAAAAATGATTGAAAAAAAATAGCACGCTAACCACAATAGGGGGCGTAATCTCTGCCTTACGGGACGACTCGTAAGCGTTTCTTTCACCGGGGACGGCCCCAACTTGCATTAAGTTAAGGAGCCTGACATGTCCTGGATCATTCTTTTTATTGCTGGCCTGCTCGAAGTGGTATGGGCGATTGGTCTCAAGTACACCCACGGATTTACCCGCCTGACGCCCAGCGTCATTACCGTTACCGCCATGATCGTCAGTATCGTTCTGTTATCCTGGGCGATGCGCTCTCTGCCTGTGGGAACGGCTTATGCCGTCTGGACGGGTATTGGCGCGGTGGGGGCTGCCATCACCGGCATTCTGCTGCTTGGCGAGTCAGCGAGTCTGGCGCGTATCGCCAGCCTCGCGTTGATTGTGGCCGGAATCGTTGGGCTTAAGCTCAGTACCCACTAATGGGGCTGTTTTACCCAGATAAGTTTTGACACATCAAACCCTTGCCGGGTCGCGACGTCCAGCATCTGCTGCTTCATTTCGGGTGAAAGAGTTGGCGTGCGGGAGAGTATCCACAGGTAGTCGCGATCCGGCCCGCAGACCAGCGCGTGACGGTACTCTCTGTCGAGCGCGATCACGTTATAGCCGCCATAAAACGGGCCAAAGAAAGAGACCTTGAGCGCGGCTCGCCGCGGGTCGCCAGTGAAGTACGCTTTCCCAACCGACTGCTGCCACATCTCACGATCGGGATTATAGCCCCGGTTGATCACCTGAATACCGCCATCATCCATCGGAGTGTAATTCGCAGTGACCTTCTCTAAGCCCTGCTCAAACCGATGGTCGAGGCGCGCGATTTCATACCATGTTCCAAGGAAGCGTTGTGCATCAAAAGGCGTGACGACGGTAACGCCAGGCGGTGGGGTAGGAGAACTGCAGGCAACCACTAAAAACGCGGCTGTCACCGCGGCGATAACAGGCAGAATGCGCATAGGAGTTTCCTTACTGTTTTTTGTTAAGTGTAGATGACAGCAGGAAAAATGCGGAAGAGTGTGCGGGGTATTTCGCCGCACACTGTGGATTTTATAGGCCGGGTAAGGCGAAGCTGCCACCCGGCAATGTTTTACTGCAGCGCGTCGAGGATACGGTATGCCGCCTCAACGCGTGCCGGGTTCGGATAGCTTTTATTCGCCAGCATCACAATGCCGAGCTGCTTTTCAGGAATAAATGCCACGTAGCTGCCAAATCCGCCGGTAGAGCCCGTTTTATGGACCCAGGAGGCCTTAACCGGTGGTGCCGGTGGATTCACTTCTCTTGCAGGCAACGGCGCCAGCGCCACCTTATTGTCGCTGCCCCCGACCACCGTTTGGGCGTCGACCGGCCAGTTCAGCATTTCCCAGCCCAATCCTTGATACATGGCTCCCACGCGCCAGTAGCGAGACTGTGCCAGGGCGATACCGTGCTGAAGTGGGGAAGCCTGAAGGGAGTCCGGCATCATGTTGACCATCACCCAGCTTGCCATATCCTGCACGTTGGTTTTTACGCCATAGGCTTCCGCGTCCAGCATCCCTGGCGAAACGTGGACCGCTTTACCGTCACGGTATCCCCAGGCGTAATGCGCCTCTTCCGCTTTCGGGACGTTAATCCAGGTATGGTCCAGCTTGAGCGGCTTAAAGACCCGCGTCGTCATGGCCTGCTCATAGCTCATGCCGGAGGGTTTGACCGCCAGCGCGCCAAAAAGACCGATGCTGGTGTTAGCGTAAAGACGCGTGGTGCCCGGCTTCCACTTTGGCTGCCAGTTTTGATAAAAGCGCAGCAGGGAGGCGGTATCCGTGACCTCATCCGGCACCTGCAACGGCAGACCGCCTGCGGTATAGGTTGCCAGATCCAGCATGCGAATGCCCTGCCACTGCTTGCCCGTGAGCTCAGGCCAGTATCTGGTCACCGGATCGCCCAGCGCTATTTCACCGCGCGCAATCGCATCGCCACCCAATACGCCGGTGAAGGTTTTACTTATCGAACCCAGCTCGAACAAGGTTTGCGGGGTGACGGGTTTGTCCGCTGCAACATCAGCTTTACCGAAGGTAAAGTAGTGCGGCTGACCCTGATAAATCACCGCCACCGCCATACCCGGGATGGCCTGCGCTTTCATCAGCGGCGTAACGGTACGTTCCACCACCTCAGCCAGCTGTTTTTCTGACATCGGTGCAGCTAATACTGAGCAGGAGGCGCTGAGCAGCAGGGCACAGCTTAGGGATTTTTTCATCATCAGTTATCTTCCGTAATAGCGGTTCAAGGGAGTGTCCGGGCCCGTCAGACCGCTGTAGTCTGTGAGATTTGACTGTGGCTGACAAACGGTTAAATTTAGCATTAGCTGTTAATTTTTCTAACGGACGAGACCATGACGCGCAGCTATCTTCCTCTTAATTCCCTGCGGGCGTTTGAAGCCGCCGCCAGGCACCTCAGTTTTACGCATGCCGCTATCGAGCTGAATGTCACCCATTCCGCGATTAGCCAGCACGTAAAGGCGCTGGAGCAGCACCTTAATTGCCAGCTGTTCGTCCGCGTTTCCCGTGGGCTGATGTTGACCACGGAAGGCGAGAATTTGCTGCCGGTACTGAATGACTCGTTCGACCGAATTGCCGGAATGCTGGATCGCTTTGCCAGCCAGCGCGCTCAGGAGAAGCTGAAAATTGGCGTGGTGGGTACCTTTGCTACGGGGATGTTATTCTCGCAGCTCGCTGACTTTCGTCGCTGCTATCCGCATATCGATCTTCAGCTGTCGACGCACAACAATCGCGTCGATCCGGCAGCCGAGGGGCTTGATTACGCCATTCGCTATGGTGGTGGGGCGTGGCACGGTACGGAAGCGACATTTCTCTGTTCTGCGCCGCTGGCACCGCTTTGCACGCCTGATATCGCTGCCGCGTTGCATACTCCTGCCGATATCCTGAAGTTTACCCTGCTGCGTTCTTACCGGCGCGACGAGTGGACCGCCTGGATGCAGGCCGCGGGAGAAAACCCGCCTTCACCGACGCACCGGGTGATGGTATTTGATTCGTCCGTGACCATGCTGGAAGCCGCGCAGGCAGGCGTGGGCATAGCGATTGCCCCTGTCGATATGTTTACCCACCTGCTGAACAGTGAGCGCATTGTGCAACCCTTTGCGACGCAGATTGATCTTGGCAGCTACTGGCTCACGAGGCTGCAGTCACGCGCAGAAACGCCCGCAATGAGTGAGTTTGCCCAGTGGCTGGTGGGGAAGATGCAGAAATAAAAGGCCCGCCGGATGGCGGGCCAGAGGCGTCAGAGGGTGACCACCGCAATCAGCGTCACCACGGTCAGGATGGTCGCCAGACCGTAGAATACCCATTTCCCGCTCGGTACATGGATTTTCAGGTCATGCATCGCATGGTGAATACGGTGCAGGCCACACCACAGCGGCAGGACGATCATCAGGAAGATGAACACGCGGCCGATAAAGCTGCTCGCGAACGCCAGTACGCGCTCGTAGCTCAGCGCATCGCCCGGGAACAGCCCCAGCGGCAGCATAATGCCGACCAGCAGAATGATGACGGGGGCAATGATGGCACTCCACATGCCGCCTGCGCCAAAGAGGCCCCAGAAGACCGGCTCATCAGAACGTTTTGGATTTGGATTGATCACAATAGTCTCCTTACCAGAACAGTGCGACAAACAGAATGACCACGGTGACCAGAACCGTCACCGCCCAGAGCCCCTTAATCACCGGCTCTGGCCCCATTTTCTCGCCTTTTACAATGATGTTCGCCGCTTTTGGCGCCAGTTCAAACCAGGTTTTGGTATGCAGCAGCGCGGCCGCAAGCACGATCAGGTTCAGAATGACTATGATCGGGTTTTGCAGGAAACCGACGAAGCTGGCCCAGGTTTCCGGGCCATGCTTGAGGGCAAAAACGCCGTACATCAGCTCAAGGCTGAACCAGACCGCCGGTACCGCCGTGCCTTCACGCAGCATGTAGAAGCGATAAAACGGCAGGTTTTTCCACCAGGTGGACGGCACAGGCCGCACATAGGCTTTGCGTTTAGTCGTCATCATGCACTCCTTAGCGTGGTTTCAGGGTAGCGATAAGAAAGTCTTTCGAGCTTTCCACTTTACCCTGCTGAATAGCGGCGGCCGGGTCGACGTGCTTCGGACAGACTTCGGAGCAATAACCCACAAAGGTACAGGTCCAGACGCCGTTCTGGCTGTTAAGCTGCGCCATACGTTCTTTTTTACCGTGGTCGCGGCTGTCTTCGTTATAGCGGTGCGCCAGGGTAATGGCGGCCGGGCCGATGAACTCGGGGTTCAGGCCAAACTGTGGACAGGCAGCGTAGCAAAGACCGCAGTTGATGCAGCCGGAGAACTGATGGTATTTCGCCATCTGAGCCGGGGTCTGGGTGTTTGGCCCCTGATCCGGCGTGCGCGGGTTGCCGATGATGTAGGGCTTAATGGCTTCCAGGCTTTCGATAAAGTGGGTCATATCGACCACCAGATCGCGTTCAATCGGGAAGTTGCCCAGGGCTTCGACCTTGATGCCTTTGGTATAGTCACGCAGGAAGGTCTTACAGGCCAGCTTCGGCACCTTGTTGACCATCATGCCGCAGGAGCCGCAGATCGCCATGCGGCAGGACCAGCGGTAGCTCAGGTCTGGCGCCAGGTTGTCTTTGATATAGCCGAGCGCGTCCAGCAGGGAGGTTTGCTCGTCGTAAGGGACTTCATAGAAAGCACTGTGCGGTGCGGCATCCACTTCCGGGTTGTAGCGCACCACTTCAACTTTGAGTGTTTGCATCTCAGCCATTCGCCTTCTCCTTCTTCTCGGCGGCTTCTGCTTCTGCACCGTACACGCGTTTAGCCGGTGGCAGCGTGGTGATTTTCACGTCGCTGTAGTCCAGACGTGTGGTGCCATCCGCATCGCGCCAGGCGAGCGTGTGTTTCAGGAAGTTGACGTCGTCACGCTCGGTACAGCCTTCGTCCAGACGCTGGTGGGCACCACGCGACTCTTTACGCGCCAGAGCAGAGTGTGCCATACATTCCGCCACGTTCAGGCCGTGGCCCAGTTCGATGGTATAGAGCAGGTCGGTGTTGAAAACGCTGGAGGTATCGGTGATGCGCACGCGCTTGAAGCGCTCTTGCAGTTCCGCCAGCTTGTCGACGGTTTTTTGCATTAGCTCAGGGGTACGGTAGATACCGCAGCCTTCTTCCATCGACAGACCCATCTCGTCGCGGATCTTAGACCAGTTCTCGTTACCTTCCTGGTTCACCAGATCTTTCAGGCGTTTTTCAACGTCGGCGACCTGTGCATCCAGCGCGGCACCGTTGGCTTCGCCTGCGGTTGCCGCCCGCTCCATCGCGCGCTCGCCCGCCATGCGGCCAAAGACGACCAACTCGGCCAGCGAGTTTGAGCCGAGACGGTTGGCGCCGTGCAGACCCACGGAGGAACATTCACCGACGGCGAACAGACCCTTAATACGGGTTTCACACTGCTGATCGGTTTCGATCCCGCCCATGGTGTAGTGCGCCGTTGGGCGTACCGGAATCGGCTCTTTCACCGGATCGACGCCGACGTAGGCTTTCGCCAGCTCGCAGATGAACGGCAGACGTTCCAGCAGTTTTTTCTCGCCCAGATGGCGCAGATCGAGATAGACCACATCGCCGCGCGGCGTGGAAATAGTGTTGCCTTTGCGCCACTCGTGCCAGAAAGCCTGAGAGACTTTGTCACGCGGGCCGAGCTCCATGTACTTGTTCTTCGGCTCGCCGAGCGGGGTTTCCGGACCCATGCCGTAATCCTGCAGGTAGCGGTAGCCGTTTTTGTTGACCAGAATACCGCCTTCACCGCGGCAGCCTTCCGTCATCAGAATGCCGGATCCTGGCAGACCGGTTGGGTGATATTGCACGAATTCCATATCGCGCAGCGGCACGCCGTGGCTGAGCGCCATACCCATACCATCGCCGGTAACGATGCCGCCGTTGGTGTTATAACGATAAACGCGGCCCGCACCGCCCGTCGCCATCACCACCGCATTAGCGCGGATCTGGACGAGCGTGCCTTCCATCATATTCATCGCCACCAGGCCGCGCGCGTGTCCCTCATCCACCAGAATGTCGAGGACGAAATGCTCATCGAAGCGCTGAATTTGTGGGAACTGAAGGGAGGTCTGGAACAGGGTGTGCAGCATGTGGAAGCCGGTCTTATCGGCAGCGAACCAGGTGCGTTCGATCTTCATGCCGCCGAAGCGGCGAACGTTGACGCTGCCGTCCGGACGGCGGCTCCACGGACAACCCCACTGCTCAAGCTGGGTCATCTCCGTTGGACAATGGTGCACAAAGTAGTCAACGACATCCTGTTCACAAAGCCAGTCGCCCCCTGCAACCGTGTCGTGGAAATGGTATTCAAAGCTGTCATGATCCTGCGCAACGGCGGCGGACCCTCCTTCTGCGGCCACCGTGTGGCTGCGCATTGGATAGACTTTTGAAATCAATGCGATTTTAGCGTTGGGATTAGCTTGCGCTGCAGCAATCGCAGCACGTAATCCAGCCCCGCCAGCGCCTATTACGGCAAGATCGGCCTGAAAAGTTTGCACGACATTCCTCCAGATTTTTGTTATTTCGCAACGCGACAAACTAAAGGTAGTTCACCCGTCCAAAAGGACGATTGCGAAAGCGTTTCCACTGCTCCTTTATGGGTAAAACAGTATAACCGTGTAGATGTCAGGGAAATTTGACGTGTTCGATTTTTTTGCTGTTCTGTCCGGCGATTTATCATTGAGATTGATGAATTGCATCACGCAATTGTTCACCTAAATGAAATGCGCTTTTTTACTGCGCAAAATTTGTCTCTGTCCCTGCTAACGAGTAGACTTCGTGCCCTTGTCTGAAATCGGAGAACAACTCATGAGCGAAACGGCCACCTGGGAGCCGAGCGCATCCATCCCTAATCTGTTAAAACGCGCTGCAATTATGACGGAGATCCGCCGTTTCTTTGCCGACCGCGGCGTCCTGGAGGTGGAAACCCCGTGCATGAGTCAGGCAACGGTAACGGATATTCATCTGGTCCCGTTTGAAACCCGTTTTGTTGGCCCCGGCCACTCTCAGGGCATGAATTTGTATCTGATGACCAGCCCGGAATACCACATGAAACGCCTGCTGGCGGCGGGGTGTGGTCCGGTCTATCAGCTGTGCCGCAGTTTCCGTAATGAAGAGATGGGGCGTCACCACAACCCGGAATTCACCATGCTGGAGTGGTACCGACCGCATTATGATATGTACCGCCTGATGAATGAGGTGGACGATCTGCTGCAGCAGGTCCTGGACTGCTCTGAAGCTGAAACGCTCTCTTATCAGCAGGCCTTCCAGCGCTATCTGGAAATCGATCCGCTGTCGGCGGACAAAACCCAGCTGCGCGAAGTGGCGGCAAAACTGGATCTGAGCAACGTGGCGGATACCGAAGAGGATCGCGACACGCTGCTGCAGCTGCTGTTCACCTTCGGCGTGGAACCACAGATTGGCAAAGACCGTCCGACGTTTGTCTATCACTTCCCGGCAAGCCAGGCGTCACTGGCGCAGATCAGTACCGAAGACCATCGTGTCGCAGAGCGTTTTGAGGTCTATTACAAAGGTATTGAGCTGGCGAACGGCTTCCACGAACTGACCGACGCCCGCGAGCAGGCGCAGCGTTTCGAGCAGGATAACCGCAAGCGCGCCGCGCGCGGCCTGCCACAGCAGCCGATCGATACCAACCTGCTGGAAGCGTTAAAAGCGGGCCTGCCGGATTGCTCCGGCGTGGCGCTGGGCGTAGACCGTCTGGTGATGCTGGCGCTGGGCGCCGAGCAACTGGGCGATGTGATTGCCTTTACGGTCGATCGCGCTTAAAGAATTGCCGGGTGGCGCTGTCGCTTACCCGGCCTACTCGGTCACTTGGCCCTGCCACATTAAAAACTGCCATATTATCAATATACGGGTGTTTTTCTTAATTTGGCCCTTATAGCCACAATATTAGTCTGGTCTTCTGCTACCATCCGCGCAGTTTAATTCCGCTTTGGATGGTTCTATGTCCCACTCACTCAAAAAGATGACCCTCACTGGGCTCATCCTGATGATATTTACCTCAGTGTTTGGCTTTGCCAACAGCCCCTCCGCGTTCTATCTGATGGGCTATAGCGCGACGCCGTTTTATATCGTTTCTGCTCTGTTCTTCTTTATCCCGTTTGCGCTGATGATGGCGGAGATGGGCTCGGCTTACCGGAAAGAAGAGGGCGGGATTTACTCATGGATGAACAACAGCGTCGGCCCGCGTTATGCCTTTATCGGTACGTTTATGTGGTTTTCATCCTACGTCGTCTGGATGGTCAGTACGGCCGCTAAAGTCTGGGTGCCGTTCTCGACGTTTGTTTTCGGCGCCGATAAAACCCAGGTCTGGTCGTTAGCCGGGCTGAGCTCCACGCAGGTCGTTGGGATTCTGGCGGTATGCTGGATGGTTGTCGTGACGCTGGTGGCGTCTAAAGGTATCAATAAAATTGCCCGGATTACCGCCGTGGGCGGGATTTCCGTGATGTGCCTGAACCTGGTGCTGCTGCTGGTGAGTATCGCTATCCTGTGCCTGAACGGTGGTCATTTTGCGCAGGAGGTGAACTTCGTTTCATCGCCGAATCCAGGTTACCAGTCCGGGCTGGCTATGCTCTCCTTCGTGGTGTTTGCCATCTTCGCTTACGGCGGCATTGAAGCCGTTGGCGGTCTGGTCGACAAGACCGAGAACCCGGAGAAAAACTTTGCCAAAGGCATTATTTTTGCCGCCATCGTGATTTCCATCGGCTATTCGCTGGCGATTTTCCTCTGGGGGGTCAGCACCAACTGGCAACAGGTGTTGAGCAACAGCACCACCAACCTCGGGAACATCACCTATGTGCTGATGAAAAGCCTGGGGATGACGCTGGGGCAGGCGATGAACCTGACGCCGGATGCGGCGGCAACGCTGGGCATTTGGTTTGCGCGTATTACCGGTCTGTCGATGTTCCTCGCCTATACCGGCGCATTCTTCACGCTGATCTATTCGCCGCTGAAAGCGATTATCCAGGGTACGCCGAAGGCGCTGTGGCCTGCGCGCATGACCCAGCTCAACACGACGGGGATGCCTGCTAACGCGATGTGGATGCAGTGCCTGCTGGTATGTGCGTTCATTCTGCTGGTGTCATTTGGCGGCGATACGGCGTCTGCGTTTTACAACAAGCTGACCCTGATGGCAAACGTGTCGATGACCCTGCCGTACCTGTTCCTGACCCTGGCGTTCCCGTTCTTTAAGGCGAAGCAGGACCTTGAACGTCCGTTTGTGATCTTCAAAACCCGCGCGGCAACGCTGCTGGCCACCACGGTGGTGCTGCTGGTGGTGGCGTTTGCCAACATCTTCACCATTATTCAGCCGGTGATTGAGGCGAACGACTGGAACAGCGCACTGTGGATGGTAGGCGGTCCCATCTTCTTCTCGCTGCTGGCGATGGGGATTTATGAGAATTACCGTCGACGCGCGACGGCGTACGTCGCAGAAGTGGCGTAGCGGGAATATTCCCCTCCCGAAAGGGAGGGGAGACGCGTTACAGGCTGCCCGCCGGGCGCGTACGCGCCGCTGACGTCAGCGTTCTTCCCGTTTTACGCCCGTCCAGGCTTTCCAGACGCATCTGGAACGGTGGGAACGGCATATCAATACCGTGCTCGCGGAAGCCCGCCAGAATCAGCTGGTGGATCTCATGGCGCAGCGGCATACGGTGCCCCATTTCGGCGGCGTAGATACGCAGCTCAAAAATCTGGATCCCCTGCTGTAAATCCACAAGGAAGACTTCCGGCGCCGGGTTGTCGATCACCAGCGAGCAGCGCTCAGCGGCGGTGTAGAGGATCTGGGTGACCTCTTCGCTGTTAGCGTCCGACGGTGCCGGTACCGTCAGCACCACACGGGTAACGGAGTCTGACAGCGACCAGTTGATGAACTGCTCGGTAATAAACGCCTTGTTTGGCACGATGATCTCTTTCCGATCCCAGTCGCTGATCGTCGTCGCACGGGTGTTGATCTTCGTGATACTGCCGGTCAGATCGCGGATCGTGACGGTATCGCCAATACGGATCGGTTTTTCGAACAGTATGATCAGGCCAGAGATGAAGTTGGCGAAGATCTCCTGCAAACCAAAACCTAACCCGACGCCGAGCGCTGCGACGAGCCACTGGAGCTTCGACCACTCAATGCCGATCATCGAGAAGCCAACCAGTCCACCAAACAGCATGATCAGATACTTGGTAATGGTCGTGATCGCATAGCCCGTACCCGGCGTTAAATCCAGATGCTGCAGCAGCGCCAGCTCCAGCAGCGCCGGGAAGTTGCGCACCAGCTGGGTGGTGATGATCAGCACCAGAATGGCAATCAGCACTGCCCCTAGAGTGATCGGCTCCAGGCTTTCAACGCCCTGCACCGTGGAGGTCACATCCCACAGCGAGATGTTCTCCAGGAAGCCAAATGCGGAGTGGATCTCCGACCACAGGAAGATGACCGACAGGAGTGCAATCAGCATCAGAATAGAGCGAACCAGACGCAGGGACTGGGTACTGATGGCATCCAGATCCAGCTCGACCTCATCCGCCTCCGTCGTGCCTTCCGTACTGTTGACGTGGTTTGGCTCTTCCTCACCCCGCGCGCGCTGGGCGAGGATCTCCGCTCGGCGATGTTTGGCACGATCAAACGCCAGACGGCGGCGCTGAATCAGCATCCAGCGGCGGATCACGTGATACACCACCAGCAGCAGGAACCAGATGGCCACCGAGGTTTCCAGACGTGCCAACAGCGCCTGCGACGTCGCCAGGTAACCCACCGCGGCTGCCAGCATCGCAATCAACGGTGCGCTGAGCAGCAGGTTCCAGAGCAGCCGGTTGAACATGTTGTCGCCGCTGCCGGTTTTATCCAGATAGAGCGGAATACCCGCGCGTTTCAGGCTGAGCGTGACGATAGCCAGCGCTCCACATATCAGCATAAAGCAGAGGCGGCCCAACGAGCCTGAGAATTCGCGGTCGTTGAGATTATCGAACATGATCAGCGCCATAATCAGCGGCACAATCAGCCCGATGCTCATCAGATAGTAACGCATGGCGCGCGCCACGCGATTACGCGGCCAGCCAAAGTGGGCGATAAACAGGCCATTGGGTCGCGCAAAGGTGGCGCAAATCATCACCACCCACAGCAGCGGCACCGTGGCGGTGACGCCATCGCCAATCGCTACCGCGAGCGGATAGGGCCAGGCTTCCCGCAGGCCATAGCCCAGCGTCATCCACAGCACAGGCAGCGGGGAGGCGACAAGAATCGACCAGAATACGGTGCGCAACGTCAGCCAGAAGTGATCCTGGGTAACCTTCCCCACCCGGGAGCTGGAACGCTCGAGGAAGCGGGTGAAATGTCTGCGCGAGTAAATGCTGAAGCCCACCAGAATCAACGCCCCCAGCAGCGGGAAAATGGTCTCTTTGCTGGTGAGCATCATCACGCTGGCCTGTCCCAGCTGGCTGAAGGTATCCAGCGAAATCAGACGGCGCAGATCCTGGACAATCTCTATTGGCCACGAGAAGGTCATCGGACGCACGTCGGACGTCCAGAAGAGATAACGGTGCGTCGCCTCGTTCACCTCTTTCAGCGCATCTTCCAGCTGGCTGTTGGACACTTTTAGCTTGGTCAGCTCCAGAATCAGCGTATCCCCGCCCTGGAGCAGAGAGTTCAGCAGTTCACGCTGGGTACGCATCTGGGCTTCAAGAATGCGGTTTTGCTCGCTGGTCAGAGGCTGTCCGTCAGCCTGACGGATCTGGCGGATTTGCGGCTGTTTGTTGAGAAGATCTTCAAAATGCAGCCGTTGAACGCGCAGCTGGGCCATTTCGGTGTCCAGCTGCTGCGGTTTGGGCATTTCCGGCAGCCGCGCGACCTGGGCGCGCAGCGCTTCGCCCAGCAGGTTTGACGATCCGAGCCACTGGGACTGTTCGCGCAGGGTGTTAAGCGCCTGGCGAACCTGAAGGGTTTGATTGGTGGCCTGACGCTGCTGCGAGGCCACCAGATCCATACGCTGCGCCTGTTGGTTCAGCGCGGCCGAAAGCTCACGGTTGACCTTAAACTGCTGGACGATGCCGGCAGGCAGGTTATCGCTGTTTTCTGCCAGCAGCTCGGTACTTTCCAGCGCGCGCTCCGCTTCACGCTGGCGCTGGCTGTTGAGCTGGTTGCGCAGGGCCTGAAGATACGCGTCCAGCTGCTCGCTCTGCTTCTGAGCGAGTTCTGAGCGCATCCGTGACAGCTCCTGGCGGTTATTGGCGGAAAGCTGCGCCAGCTCAAGCTCATCGACAAGGGCCTTCAGGCGAGCCGATTCTGCCTGCAGGCCCAGATTTTGGGCCTGTGCCTGCGGCGTGTTGCCGTTTTGCGTACCCACGCGGCGCTCAACTTCATTAAGCTGGCGACGGGCGTCGGTTTGCTGCTGCGGAAGCTGGCTGAGAGAGTCGGCAATTTCGCGCGCTCGCTCCTGCTCCTGCTGAGCAAGGCGGCTCTTTTCCAGAAGCTGGCTGCTGACCTGCAGGATCTCCTGGTTCAGCGCGTCGGATGTCATCCCTGCGGGCACATCGCGCGGCTCGTCACGCAAGTTATTGAGCTGCGCGCGCAGTGTCTGCGAGAGTTTGGGGAAGTTGTCGATAACCTGCTGATATTGCTGAGCGCGCTCAAGCGAGCCTTTTCGCTCCTCAAGCGCGTTCAGTGCGGACTGGAGCGACTCGACGGTTTCTGGCTGAGCGGGTTTGGCCGCTTTTGCCTGCTCCAGTTCCTGGGTTATCTGTTTGGCGTCGGGGGCTGTCGCTGCGTACGCCCCCATGCTGAGGCACCAGGCCATCAGTAGAACGATAATCGGGCGCACGTCAGCGATCCTTCTGTTGTTAGCCTTCGTCTTTTTTGTCGTCAACCAGCGGGCTGGCGTCGTGCTCGGCCTGGATCTCTTGCTGTGACAGCGGAGCAGGCTCTGCCTCTGGCGTCACGAAGGTTTCAGTAGAGACCGCCAGCGGCTGGCCCAGCTTTGTCACCGACAGGCTTTCAAGCTGTTCAGCCAGCTTCACTTTGCCCGGCGCAAACAGGTTGATCACGGTGGAGCCCAGCTTAAAGCGACCCATCTCCTGGCCTTTCAGCAGGGCCACAGAGCCTTCCGCTTCACCGGCAGGCCAGGTCCAGCGTTTGATCACGCCTTCGCGCGGTGGGGTAATGGTGCCAGCCCAGACGGTTTCGATGCTGCCGACGATGGTCGCACCGACCAGAATCTGTGCCATAGGGCCGAATTCAGTATCAAACAGGCAGATGACGCGCTCGTTACGGGCAAACAGGTTTGGCACGTTCTGCGCGGTGAGGTGGTTCACGGAGAACAGATCGCCCGGGACGTAAATCATTTCACGCAGGATGCCGTTACACGGCATGTGCACGCGGTGGTAGTCGCGCGGTGACAGATAGGTGGTGGCAAAGGTACCGTTGCGGAACAGATCCGCCATCAGGTAGTTACCCGCCAGCAGCGCTTCCAGGCTGTAGTTATGGCCCTTCGCCTGCAGAATTTTGTCGTCTTCGATGTTACCCAACTGGCTGATCACGCCGTCTGCCGGCATCACCAGGACGTTAGGGTCGGTGTTCACCGGGCGCACGTCGTCACGCAGCGGGCGCACGAAGAATTCGTTGAAGGTGCGGTAGCTGGCGGTATCCGGCTTCTGCGCCTCTTTCATATCGACCTTGTAATATTTTACGAAAAGGTCGATGACCAGTTTGGTCAGCCAGCCTGCGCGTTTGCTCGCGCCCCAGCCCGCCAGGCGAGTGAGCCACAGTTTTGGCAGAATGTATTGAAGCGAAAGTTTAAATGCGTTTAACAAGGTAGCCTCCAGGCCATTGTTTTGTCGTTCCTGATCCGGCGTTAAGCCGCCGGAACCTGAAAAAAGGGGACGATTTTAGCGATGCTTAGCTTAGTTGTCAGTTATCAGAATCAGAAAAGTTTTTACGCGTTTTTACCTGATCCATGCTCTCAAGAATACGGTGGTAATTCTCGAAGCGGGTCTCCGCAATTTCGCCTTTCTCAACCGCTTCACGTATAGCGCAGCCTGGGTCGTTATCGTGTTTACAGTCGCGGTACTTGCAAGCGCCTAAATAATCATGGAATTCGACAAATCCGTTAAAGATTTGTTCCGGCTCCAGGTGCCATAAACCGAACTCTCGCACGCCCGGGGAGTCGATGACATCGCCCCCGTGCGGGAAGTGATACAGGCGTGACGCGGTGGTGGTGTGCTGGCCCAGGCCCGAGACATCAGAGACATCGTTGGTGAGGATCTCTTGTTGCAGACCAAGCAGGTTGTTCAGCAGGCTCGATTTGCCCACGCCGGACTGGCCTGCAAAGATGCTGATGCGATCGGTAAGCGCCTCTTCCAGCGGTTTTAGGCCATCTTTGGTGTAGCTGGAGACCATCAGGACGCGGTAGCCAATCTTGCGATAGATATCCATCTGCTCATTGACGAAGGCCATTCCGTCGTCGTCCAGCAGATCGATTTTGTTCAGCACGATAATCGGCTCAACCTGCAGCGTTTCGCAGGCGACGAGGTATCGGTCGATAATATTGAGCGACAGTTCGGGCAAAATCGCCGATACGATAACAATCTGGTTAATGTTGGCGGCAATCGGTTTGACCCCGTCGTAGAAATCGGGACGGGTTAACACAGACGTGCGCTCATGGACCGCTTCAACGATACCTTTTACCGTCACGCCTTCCGCCGCCTCTTTCCCCGGCCGCCAGACGACGCGGTCGCCGGTCACCAGAGAACGAATGGTCCGGCGGATGTTGCAGCGGTGAATCGCTCCATCGGCGGATTCCACGTCAGCGTGCATACCGAAACGGCTGATGACTACGCCTTCCGTTGGGTCGCCAAACAGGTTGTCGTCGTAATCGACCTTCTCCGCAGTGGTTTTAAGACGGCGCTGGTGATTGGCATTCACGCGGCGCTGCTGCCCTTTGGAGAGTTTATTTTTACTCAATCGCACTGGCTCCTGGTCGCCCGTAGGGGGCAAAACCTCTATGATACACTCTAATTAATACTAGTTAACCTGCTACTGCCGGTTATGCGAGAAGGGTGGAAAATAACATGAGCGCGGATGAAAACAACCTGATTTGGATCGATCTCGAAATGACCGGGCTGGATCCCGAGCGCGATCGCATCATTGAAATTGCAACCCTGGTGACGGACGCCAACCTGAATATCCTGGCGGAAGGGCCAACGATAGCGGTGCATCAGTCCGATGACCAGCTGGCGTTGATGGATGAGTGGAACGTGCGTACCCACACCGGCAGTGGTCTGGTGGAGCGCGTGAAGGCGAGCACCATGGGTGACCGTGAGGCGGAGCTGGCGACGCTTGAGTTCCTGAAACAGTGGGTTCCGGCGGGCAAATCGCCTATCTGTGGGAATAGTATCGGTCAGGATCGTCGTTTCCTGTTTAAGTACATGCCGGAGCTGGAGTCTTACTTCCACTACCGCTATCTGGATGTCAGCACGTTGAAAGAGCTGGCGCGTCGCTGGAAGCCTGAAATCCTCGACGGCTTTAAAAAGCAGGGGACGCATCAGGCGATGGACGATATCCGAGAGTCCGTGGCGGAGCTTTCCTACTACCGCGAAAACTTTATTAAGCTGTGATTTTGAGATCCGGCGCCTTGCGTGGCCGGGTTTTTGTCGTTAAATTGTTCAGCTTGCCGATTAAATAAGCATTTGAACTGAATTTCGAAAAAATCGCTTTAAGGGGGGTTGCAGCTAAAAGGATTTCTCGTATAATGCGCCTCCCGTAACGACAGAGAATTACACGTTACGACAGCAACAAAAGCAGTGCAGATTTGCGGGAATAGCTCAGTTGGTAGAGCACGACCTTGCCAAGGTCGGGGTCGCGAGTTCGAGTCTCGTTTCCCGCTCCAAAATTTGAAAGTGCTTTCACAGCACAGACTGCCCAAGCGGGAATAGCTCAGTTGGTAGAGCACGACCTTGCCAAGGTCGGGGTCGCGAGTTCGAGTCTCGTTTCCCGCTCCAAAATTTGAAAGTGCTTCCACAGCACGGACCACCCAAGCGGGAATAGCTCAGTTGGTAGAGCACGACCTTGCCAAGGTCGGGGTCGCGAGTTCGAGTCTCGTTTCCCGCTCCAAATTCTTCTTCATCTCTAAAATATCCACAGCGAAAAGCGTCGCTGGGGGCGTTTTCTATTGTCTCTGAAATACTCTTGTGAACAGAGTTATCCACAGAAACTGCGCTTAACCGAAACAGGGTTAAAACTTAGCAGGGTGAATAATATCTTCATAACGCACTGTATTTGCAGTATAAAATTTGATTTCAAAATGTTATTGAGATCACTTGACCTCATCTCCAGCCCAGATGGCGCTTGAGTTTGTAATTTTATTCACAGGCTGTGAATAGTTCAGGCATCCCGCGGAAGCCCTTTCTCAATCACCCTCACCAGACGCTGTTTCTTCGGTAGCTGCACCTCGACCACGCAGGCATTACGCTTCTCTATCTGCTGCGCAATCGCCCATTCTATGTGTTCATCAAGAAGTGGGTGCTCACCTCGACGGCTTTCAAGCGCCCGAATATTGGCTTCATCCCACGGGGCATTCCCCAGCGCGACGGCGACATTTCGCAGCCAGCGCAGATGGCCGATACGGCGAATAGCCGAACCCTCCGTCACTTTCAGGAACCAGGCCTCGGACCAGGCGAACAGCTCAATGAGCGGCGGGGCATGGAGCGCCTTACGCGGGCTGAAATCCTCTTCGTCAGTAAGCTGCGAATAGCGGTTCCATGGGCAGATGAGCTGGCAATCATCGCAGCCGTAGATGCGGTTGCCGATAAGCGGTCGGAATTCCTCTGGAATGGCTCCTTCCAGTTCGATAGTCAGGTAGGAGATACAGCGGCGCGCATCAACGGTGTAGGGCTCAACGATGGCGCCGGTAGGGCAGATGGTCATACAGGCCACGCAGCGGCCACAGCCTTCCTCTACCGGGCCGTCTACCGGCAGCGGCAAATCGATCAGCAGTTCACCGAGGAAGAAGAACGATCCGGCGTCGCGGCTAAGGATAAGTGAGTGCTTACCTGTCCAGCCAAGCCCGGCTTTTTCGGCGATCGGACGCTCAAGAATAGGCGCGGAATCGACAAAGGGTCTAAAATTCAGCGAAACACAGTGCTGCTGAATAGTTTCCCCGAGTTTTTTTAAACGGTTACGCAGAAGCTTATGGTAATCACGTCCCAGGGCGTACCGGCTAACGTAACCCAGCGAGGGGTCTTTTAGCGTGCGCGCAAAGGCCGCGTTGGCGGGCAGATAATTCATGCGCACGCTGATGACGCGTAATGTGCCCGGCAAAAGCTCGTGTGGACGGGCGCGCATCATGCCATGACGCGCCATCCACTCCATTTCGCCGTGGTATTGTTTATCCAGCCAGGCCTGCAGTTTCGGCTCGCTGGCGGAAAGGTCGGTATCGGTAATGCCCACCTTCTGGAAGCCAAGCTCAGCACCCCACTGTTTTATTTTTTGCGCTAATTCATTGAGATCGAGGGGCTGTGACATGACGGACCATACGGTGAAGAAAAACCCCGCAAGTATACCACATTCCATCTGGCATGCGGATGACCTCCGGCGCGCCGAAAAAGAGGCTGCAGACAGCCTCGGGATTACCCTGTATGAACTGATGCTGCGCGCGGGTGAGGCGGCATTTGACGTTGCCCGAAGCGCCTTCCCGCAGGCGGCTCACTGGCTGATTCTGTGCGGGCACGGCAACAACGGCGGTGATGGCTACGTCGTTGCACGTCTCGCGGTGGCTGCGGGTCTCCGCGTGACCTTGCTGGCTCTTGAAAGTGATAAACCGCTGCCGGAAGAGGCCTGCGCGGCGCGGGAGGCATGGCTGAACGCAGGCGGTGTGATTCATGCGCCTGATATCGTCTGGCCAGAGGAGGTTGATCTGATTGTTGACGGGCTGCTGGGCACCGGGCTGCGCAGTGCGCCGCGCGAAAACGTTGCCGCGCTTATTGAACACGCTAACAGACATTCCGCGCCGGTAGTCGCCCTGGATATTCCCTCTGGCCTGATGGCACAAACCGGCGCGACGCCGGGGGCGGTGATTCAGGCGGCACATACGGTGACCTTCATCGCCCTCAAGCCGGGGTTACTGACCGGCAAAGCGCGGGATGTCGTCGGCGTGCTGCACCACAGTGCGCTGGGACTGGAGAGCTGGCTCGCCGGGCAGGACATGCGCATCGCGCGTTTTGATGCATCGCAGCTTGCTGAATGGCTCCCGCCGCGCCGGCCGACGTCCCATAAGGGCGATCACGGCAGGCTGGTCATTGTGGGCGGCGACCACGGTACGGCAGGTGCGATTCGCATGACCGGTGAAGCAGCCCTGCGCAGCGGCGCCGGATTAGTGCGAGTGCTCACTCGCATTGAGAATATTGCGCCAATCATCACCGCCCGACCGGAGCTGATGGTCCATGAGCTTACGCTTCAGACGTTAGAGGAAAGTCTCGAATGGGCGGATGTGGTGGTGATCGGTCCCGGGCTTGGACAGCAGGCGTGGGGTAAACAGGCCCTGCAAAAGGTCGAGAATTTTCGCAAACCGATGCTGTGGGATGCCGACGCGCTTAACCTTCTGGCAATAAACCCGGATAAGCGTCACAATCGCATTCTGACGCCACACCCCGGCGAAGCCGCGCGGCTGCTTAACTGCAGCGTGGCAGAAATTGAAAGCGATCGCTTACTTTCTGCTCAGCGTCTGGTAAAACGTTACGGAGGTGTTGCTGTTTTAAAAGGGGCAGGAACCGTTGTCGCCTGTGACGAGACGCAGGGCATTATTGATGCCGGAAATGCGGGCATGGCGAGCGGCGGCATGGGCGATGTGCTTTCCGGCATCATCGGCGCATTGCTTGGACAGAAACTTCCCCTTTATGATGCAGCCTGCGCAGGCTGCGTTGCTCACGGCGTTGCGGCGGATAAACTGGCCGCGCGTTACGGTACACGCGGTATGCTGGCCACCGATCTCTTTTGCACGCTGCGGCGTGTTGTTAACCCGGATGTGATTGACGTAGAAAATGACTAATCGAGCGATTCCTTTACCTGATGAACAAGCCACTTTAGAACTCGGCAAGCGCGTGGCGCAGGCCTGTCAGGGGGCAACCGTCATTTATCTGTATGGTGATTTAGGTGCGGGTAAAACCACCTTCAGCCGGGGTTTTTTGCAGGCGTTAGGGCATAACGGGAATGTGAAAAGCCCAACCTACACGCTGGTAGAACCGTACACCCTTGAAAATCTCATGGTGTACCACTTCGATTTATACCGCCTTGCGGATCCTGAGGAGCTGGAATTTATGGGGATCCGTGATTATTTTGCCAATGATGCCATCTGCCTGGTGGAGTGGCCGCAACAAGGTGCGGGTGTGCTGCCTGACCCGGATGTCGAAATTCACTTAGATTACCAGGCACAAGGGCGTGAGGCACGCATCAGTGCTGTTTCCTCATCAGGCAGTTCCTTACTGGCGCGACTGGCCGGTTAAGCGTAGGGATGACGGGATGATAAATCGCGTTAAAGGTTGGTTGTTGGCTGCCACCGTGCTGCTGTGCGCGCAGGCCGGGGCGGCAAACCTCTCAGATATTCAGGTCTCGAACGGCGAAAGCCAGGCTCGAATCACGTTCAGCTTTATGGGCGATCCTGAGTATGCGTTTTCACAGCCAGACAGCCACAGCGTGGCGCTGGATATCAAACAGACAGGCGTGATCCAGGGACTCCCGCTGCAGTTCAGCGGCAACAACCTGGTGAAAAGTATCCGTTCGGGTACGCCGCAGGATAGCCAGTCGTTACGCCTGGTGGTCGATCTGACCGAAAAGGGCAAAACGAAGGCGGTGAAGCAGCAAAACGGGGCGAACTATACGGTGGTCTTTACCATCAATGCTGATGTCCCGCCACCGCCTCCACCGCCGCCGGTCGTTGCGAAACGCGTCGAAGAACCGGTGTATACGCCGCGTCCTGCTGAACCTGCGCGTAATCCGTTTAAATCGCAGAACGATCGCATCACTGCGGCAACCAGCAGCAATACGGTAACGCGTCCGGCAGCGAGTGCGCGCCGTGCAGCGACCAGCGGTGACAAAGTGATTATCGCCATCGATGCGGGTCACGGTGGACAGGACCCGGGTGCGATTGGCCCAGGGGGAACGCAAGAGAAAAATGTCACCATCGCCATTGCCCGTAAGCTGCGTGCGCTGCTCAACGACGACCCTATGTTCAAAGGCGTGTTGACCCGCGACGGGGATTACTTCATTTCGGTGATGGGGCGTTCGGATGTCGCTCGTAAGCAGAATGCGAACTTCCTGGTCTCCATCCACGCGGATGCTGCGCCAAACCGTAACGCGACCGGCGCCTCGGTATGGGTACTCTCGAACCGTCGCGCCAACAGCGAAATGGCCAACTGGCTGGAAGAGCATGAGAAGCAGTCTGAACTGTTGGGCGGTGCAGGCGATGTGCTGGCAAACAGCCAGTCAGACCCGTATCTCAGCCAGGCGGTGCTGGATTTACAATTCGGTCATTCTCAGCGCGTCGGGTATGATGTCGCCACTAACGTATTGAACCAGCTGCAAAGTATTGGCGTGCTGCATAAGCGTCGTCCTGAACATGCCAGCCTCGGCGTTCTGCGCTCGCCAGATATCCCGTCCATCCTTGTAGAGACGGGCTTTATCAGTAACAACGGCGAAGAGCGTCTATTGGGAAGCGACAGCTATCAGCAGCAAATTGCCGAAGCGATTTATAACGGTCTGCGTAAATACTTTGATGCCCATCCGCTGCAGTCTGCGCCACAGAGTGGCGCAGGCCAGACGGCCAGCGCAGCGCTGCCGGGTGAGATGACCGCGACCAACTAAGGAGAATTCATGCCGATTCAGGTTCTGCCGCCGCAGCTTGCGAACCAAATCGCCGCCGGTGAGGTGGTGGAACGCCCTGCGTCGGTCGTGAAGGAGCTGGTGGAAAACAGCCTCGATGCGGGCGCGACCCGTATTGATATTGATATCGAGCGCGGTGGCGCGAAGCTCATCCGCATTCGCGATAACGGCTGTGGCATAAAAAAAGAGGAGCTGGCGCTGGCGCTGGCCCGTCACGCCACCAGTAAAATTGCTTCTCTGGATGACCTGGAAGCGATTATTAGCCTCGGCTTTCGCGGTGAAGCGCTGGCCAGTATCAGCTCGGTTTCGCGCTTAACGCTGACCTCCCGTACCGCCGAACAGCAGGAAGCCTGGCAGGCTTACGCCGAAGGGCGCGATATGGATGTAACGGTCAAACCCGCGGCGCACCCTGTCGGCACGACGCTTGAAGTATTAGATCTCTTCTACAACACCCCCGCCCGACGCAAGTTCATGCGTACCGAGAAGACCGAATTCGGACATATCGACGAGATCATCCGCCGTATCGCGCTGGCGCGTTTCGATGTCACCATCAACCTCAGCCACAACGGCAAGGTGATGCGCCAGTATCGCGCGGTGGCGGAAGGTGGACAGAAAGAGCGTCGGCTGGGCGCCATTTGCGGGACCCCGTTTCTGGAACAGGCGCTGGCCATTGAGTGGCAGCACGGCGATCTGGCGCTGCGCGGCTGGGTAGCCGATCCGAACGCGAGCAGCGCTGCGTTTGCGGAGATCCAGTATTGCTACGTCAACGGCCGCATGATGCGCGACCGTCTCATCAATCACGCCATTCGCCAGGCCTGCGAAGACAAGCTCGGGGCCGATCAGCAGCCTGCTTTCGTGCTTTATCTGGACATCGACCCGCATCAGGTGGATGTGAACGTTCATCCTGCCAAGCACGAAGTGCGATTCCACCAGTCGCGACTGGTGCATGATTTTATCTATCAGGGCGTGCTGAGCGTGCTGCAGCAGCAGGTTGAAACGTCGTTGCCGCTGGAACACGCAGAACCGGCGCCACGCCCAATCCCGGAAAACCGCGTCGCGGCGGGCCGCAACCATTTTGCGGAGCCCGCCGTCGCGCGTGAACCGGAAGCGCCGCGCTTTTCCTCCGCCGGGGGCGCACCGCGTCCAACAGGTGCCAACTACCCGAATGTTCAGCCCGGCTATCAAAAGCAGCAGGGCGCGTTGTACCGCAAACTGCTGGAAACGCCGGCCGTGGAGCGTAAAACATCCATTCCGGCGCCTCAGCCTTCTCTGGACGGCCACAGCCAGAGTTTTGGCCGGGTGCTGACGATCATCGCGCCGGATATGGCGCTGCTGGAGCGTGACGGTAAATTGATGCTTCTGGCACTGCCGGTGGCCGAACGCTGGCTGAAACAGGTGCAGCTCACGCCGGGCGAAAATGCCGCCTGTGCGCAGCCGCTGTTAATTCCGGTTCGCCTGAAAATATCCCCTGATGAAACAAGGGTATTGCAGCGCGCCGAGGCGCAGCTGGCGCAGATGGGGATTGAAACTGTGCTCGAACCGCAACATGTGACAATTCGTGCAGTGCCTTTACCCTTACGCCAACAAAATTTACAAAACTTGATTCCTGAACTGATAGGCTACCTGGCGCAGCAAACAGCATTTGATGCCGCTAACACCGCGCAGTGGATCGCCCGTCATCTGGCAAGCGAACACACGCCGTGGAGCATGGCACAGGCCATTAGCGTGCTGGCGGAGGTGGAACGCCTCTGTCCGCATCTGGTGAAAACGCCGCCGGGTGGATTATTACAACCTGTTGATTTACAAACGGCGATGAACGCCCTGAAACATGATTGATGTAAGTAAGGCGAGCCTGCCTAAGGCAATTTTTTTAATGGGCCCAACGGCCTCCGGCAAAACGGCGCTCGCCATTGAGTTGCGTAAAGTTTTGCCTGTAGAGTTGATTAGCGTCGACTCCGCCCTCATTTATCGGGGGATGGACATCGGCACGGCGAAGCCTGGCGCAGAAGAGCTGCGTGCGGCACCGCACCGTTTGCTGGATATACTCGACCCGGCTCAGGCTTACTCCGCAGCGGATTTTCGCCGGGATGCCTTAGCCGAGATGGCCGAGATAACGGCGGCGGGGCGTATACCGCTGTTGGTTGGCGGAACCATGCTCTACTTCAAGGCGCTGCTGGAGGGGTTATCACCTCTGCCATCCGCGGACCCGGAAGTAAGAGCGAAAATTGAGCAGCAGGCGGCAGAGCAGGGTTGGGACGTTTTGCATCAGCAACTGGCGGAGATTGATCCGGTTGCCGCAGCACGGATCCATCCAAATGATCCGCAAAGGCTTTCCCGGGCACTGGAAGTTTTTTTCATTTCGGGTAAAACTTTAACGGAACTGACGCAAACGTCAGGAGACGCTCTGCCGTATCAGGTGCATCAGTTCGCCATCGCCCCGGCGAGCCGTGAACTGCTCCATCAGCGAATTGAGCAGCGTTTTCATCAGATGTTAGCTTCAGATTTTGAAGCAGAAGTGCGGGCGTTATTTGCCCGTGGAGATTTGCATACGGACATGCCTTCCATTCGTTGTGTGGGATACCGCCAGATGTGGTCGTATCTTGAAGGTGAGATTTCATACGATGAAATGGTTTATCGAGGTGTTTGCGCCACGAGACAGTTAGCGAAGCGCCAGATCACCTGGTTGCGCGGTTGGGAAGGGGTTCACTGGTTAGACAGTGAAAAACCACAACAGGCGTTAAACGACGTGATTGAGGTTGTTGGTGATATCGCTCACTGAATGTGTACAATTGAGACGTATCGTGCGCAATTTTTCAGAATCGCAAGGTTCTAAGTACAAAACAAGCATATAAGGAAAAGATAGAATGGCTAAGGGGCAATCTTTACAAGATCCGTTCCTGAACGCATTGCGTCGGGAACGTGTTCCAGTTTCTATTTATTTGGTGAATGGTATTAAGCTGCAAGGTCAGATTGAGTCTTTCGATCAGTTCGTGATTCTGTTGAAAAACACGGTCAGTCAGATGGTCTACAAGCACGCTATTTCTACTGTTGTTCCGTCCCGTCCGGTATCTCATCACAGCAATAACGCTGGCGGCGGCACAGGTAGTAACTACCATCATGGCAGCAACGCGCAGGGTTCTTCAACGCCAGCGCAGGACAGCGACGAGACCGAATAAGGTTTCGCACTGTTATCCACACGGGGAGCCAGGGATCCTGCGTTCCCCGCTGATCTTTTTAGAGAGGTTTACGCTTGTTTGACCGTTATGATGCCGGTGAGCAGGCGGTGCTGGTACACATCTATTTTTCGCAAGACAAAGATATGGAAGACCTCCAGGAGTTTGAATCTCTGGTCTCTTCCGCCGGTGTCGAAGCAATGCAGGTGATTACCGGTAGCCGTAAAGCGCCGCACCCAAAGTATTTTGTTGGTGAAGGTAAAGCAGTCGAAATTGCGGATGCCGTAAAAGCAACCGGCGCGTCAGTCGTGTTGTTTGATCATGCGCTGTCTCCAGCCCAGGAGCGCAACCTGGAAGCTCTCTGCGAATGCCGTGTTATCGATCGCACGGGATTGATTTTAGACATTTTTGCTCAGCGTGCACGTACCCACGAAGGGAAACTGCAGGTTGAGCTGGCGCAGCTGCGCCATCTGGCAACGCGTCTGGTGCGTGGCTGGACCCACCTTGAAAGACAAAAAGGCGGGATTGGTTTGCGCGGCCCGGGTGAAACCCAGCTCGAAACCGACCGTCGTTTGCTGCGTGGCCGAATTACCCAGATCCTCTCACGTCTGGAAAGGGTTGAGAAACAGCGTGAGCAGGGGCGTCGGGCACGAACCAAAGCCGACATCCCGACGGTGTCGCTGGTGGGGTATACCAACGCCGGTAAATCCACCCTGTTTAACCAGATAACCGAGGCCCAGGTTTATGCCGCAGACCAGCTGTTTGCGACCCTGGACCCTACGCTGCGCCGTATTGACGTCGCAGACGTCGGTGAAACGGTGCTGGCGGATACCGTAGGGTTTATCCGTCACCTGCCGCATGACCTGGTGGCGGCATTCAAGGCCACCCTGCAGGAGACGCGACAGGCGACGCTGCTGCTGCACGTGATTGATGCGGCAGACGTGCGCGTGCAGGAGAACATCGACGCGGTAAACGTGGTGCTCGAAGAGATCGACGCCCACGAAATTCCCACGCTGTTGGTCATGAACAAGATCGATATGCTGGACGATTTCGAACCGCGTATCGACAGAGATGAAGAGAACAAACCGATTCGGGTCTGGCTTTCTGCCCAGACCGGTATTGGTGTGCCACTGCTTTTCCAGGCTTTGACAGAACGTCTTTCCGGTGAGGTAGCTCAGCACACGCTGCGACTGCCGCCACAGGAAGGCAGGCTGCGCAGCCGGTTTTATCAGCTTCAGGCGATAGAAAAAGAGTGGATGGAGGATGACGGCAGCGTGGGGATGCAGGTGCGTATGCCGATCGTTGACTGGCGTCGCCTCTGTAAACAAGAACCTGCGCTGGTCGACTATATCGTCTGATCAGAAAGGGGATGCCTGAATAATTCGCCCTTGCATAACAAATATGGAGCATATACATGGCGTGGAATCAGCCCGGTAATAACGGACAGGACCGCGACCCGTGGGGAAGCAGCAATAATCAAGGCGGCAACTCTGGGGGAAATGGCAACAAAGGTGGTCGCGAGCAGGGGCCGCCGGATCTGGATGATATCTTCCGCAAGCTGAGCAAAAAGCTTGGTGGTCTTGGCGGAGGTAAAGGTTCTGGCTCAGGTGGAAATTCTACCCAGGGGCCGCGCCCGCAAATGGGTGGCCGCGTAGTGGGTATTGTTGCCGCTGCAGTGGTAATCATCTGGGCTGCTACCGGGTTCTACACCATTAAAGAAGCGGAACGCGGTGTGGTGACCCGCTTCGGTAAGTTCAGCCATCTGGTTGAGCCGGGCCTGAACTGGAAACCGACCTTCATTGACGACGTGACTGCGGTCAACGTGGAATCCGTCCGTGAACTGGCCGCCTCTGGCGTGATGCTGACCTCTGACGAAAACGTCGTGCGCGTTGAGATGAACGTGCAGTACCGCGTGACCGATCCTGAGCGTTATCTGTTTAGCGTGACCAGCGCCGATGACAGCCTGCGTCAGGCGACCGACAGCGCCCTGCGTGGTGTCATCGGTAAATACACCATGGACCGCATTCTGACCGAAGGTCGTACCGTTATTCGTAGCGATACCCAGCGTGAGCTGGAAGAGACCATTCGTCCGTACAACATGGGTATTACCCTGCTGGACGTCAACTTCCAGGCTGCCCGTCCGCCGGAAGAGGTAAAAGCGGCCTTTGACGATGCGATTGCTGCACGAGAAAACGAACAGCAGTACATCCGTGAAGCAGAAGCTTACACCAACGAAGTTCAGCCGCGTGCTAACGGTCAGGCGCAGCGTATTCTGGAAGAAGCGCGTGCGTATAAGACCCAGACCATCCTGGAAGCACAGGGTGAAGTGGCTCGCTTTGCGAAGATCCTGCCTGAATATAAAGCGGCGCCGGAAATTACCCGTGAGCGTCTCTATATCGAGACCATGGAAAAAGTGCTGAGCCACACCCGCAAGGTGTTGGTTAACGACAGTAAAGGCGGAAACCTGATGGTGTTGCCGCTGGATCAGATGCTGAAAGGCGGTTCTGCTCCGGCAGCAAAAGATAACAGCGGTGCGAACAACCTGCTGCGTCTGCCGCCATCCTCAACGGGCAGCGCCAGCACGAACACAACGCCTTCTTCGAACGATGGTGACATTATGGACCAACGCCGTGCTAACGCGCAGCGTAACGACTACCAGCGTCAGGGGGAATAAGGATGCGTAAGTCAGTTATTGCGATCATCGTCATCGTACTGGTCGTGCTTTATACCTCGATCTTTGTGGTGAAAGAGGGCGAGCGTGGGATCAAGTTCCAGTTCAGCAGCGTCGTGCGTGATGGCGACAAACGTCCGGTCATTTACGAACCGGGCCTGCACTTCAAGGTGCCGTTCATTCAGTCTGTGAAAACGCTGGATGCGCGTATCCAGACCATGGACAACCAGGCCGACCGTTTCGTGACCAAAGAGAAGAAAGACCTGATCGTTGATTCCTATATCAAATGGCGCATCAGTGATTTCAGCCGTTACTTCCTGGCAACGGGCGGCGGTGACGTTTCCCAGGCGGAAGTGCTGCTGAAACGTAAGTTCTCTGACCGTCTGCGTTCCGAGATTGGTCGTCTGGATGTGAAAGACATCGTGACCGATTCCCGTGGGCGTCTGACCCTGGAAGTTCGCGATGCGCTGAACTCCGGCACCGCGGGCACTGAAGATGAAGTTTCAACGCCAGCAGCTGACGATGCAATTGCCAAAGCGGCTGAACGCGTTCAGGCAGAAACCAACGGTAAAGTGCCGGTGATCAACCCGAACAGTATGGCTGCGCTGGGTATCGAAGTGGTGGACGTGCGTATCAAGCAGATCAACCTGCCGGTGGAAGTGTCCGAGGCGATTTACAACCGTATGCGCGCCGAGCGTGAAGCGGTCGCCCGTCGTCACCGTTCACAGGGCCAGGAAGAGGCGGAGAAGCTGCGTGCTGCTGCGGACTACGAAGTGGCCAAGACGCTGGCGGAATCTGAGCGCCAGGGCCGTATCCTGCGCGGTGAAGGTGATGCGGAAGCCGCGAAACTGTTTGCTGATGCCTTCAGCCAGGATCCTGACTTCTATGCCTTTATCCGTAGCCTGCGTGCTTACGAGAATAGCTTCCAGAGCAACCAGGATGTGATGGTGCTCAGCCCGGACAGCGATTTCTTCCGTTATATGAAGACGCCGACTAACGCAACGCGATAAACTCAGGCTCGTTTGAGTATTCAAACCACCGCTCCCCACGGAGCGGTGGTTTTCTTTTATAAGGAACAAAAATGAATTCAACGATCTGGCTCGCGCTGGCCCTGGTCCTGGTGCTGGAAGGTCTGGGACCGATGCTCTATCCACGCGCCTGGCGTCGAATGATCGCCACCATGAGCCAACTGCCGGATAATATTTTACGTCGTTTTGGCGGCGGTCTTGTGGTTGCGGGCATCGTGATCTACTACATGTTGAGGAAAACGATTGGCTGATCAAAAAGTAGGCGCAATCGGCGTATTTTGAGGTCAAAAAGTGCTGTATATCTGAAAAAGCGATGGTAGAATCCATTTTTAAGCAAACGGTGATTTTGAAAAAAATGGGTAACAACGTCGTCGTACTGGGCACCCAATGGGGTGACGAAGGTAAAGGGAAGATTGTTGATCTTCTGACTGAACGGGCTAAATATGTTGTGCGCTACCAGGGCGGTCACAACGCAGGCCATACTCTCGTAATCAACGGTGAAAAAACCGTCCTCCATCTTATTCCATCAGGCATTCTTCGCGAAAACGTCACCAGCATCATCGGTAACGGCGTTGTGCTGTCTCCAGCGGCGCTGATGAAAGAGATGAAAGGTCTGGAAGACCGTGGTATCCCTGTTCGTGAGCGTCTGCTGCTCTCCGAAGCCTGCCCGCTGATCCTGGATTATCACGTGGCGCTGGACGTTGCGCGTGAAAAAGCGCGTGGCGCGAAAGCGATCGGCACCACCGGTCGTGGTATCGGCCCGGCTTACGAAGATAAAGTTGCACGTCGCGGTCTGCGCGTGGGCGATCTCTTCGACAAAGCGACCTTCGCTGAAAAGCTGAAAGAAGTGATGGAGTATCACAACTTCCAACTGGTGAACTTCTACAAAGCTGACGCTGTTGACTACCAGAAAGTGCTGGATGACGTCATGGCGATTGCAGACATTCTGACCGGTATGGTTGTTGATGTATCCGATCTGCTGGACCAGGCGCGCAAGCGTGGCGATTTCGTCATGTTCGAAGGTGCGCAGGGTACGCTGCTGGACATCGACCACGGTACCTATCCGTACGTCACCTCCTCTAACACCACTGCGGGTGGCGTGGCGACCGGCTCTGGCCTGGGTCCACGTTATGTGGATTACGTTCTGGGTATCATCAAAGCGTACTCCACTCGCGTGGGTGCGGGTCCATTCCCGACCGAACTGTTTGATGAAACCGGCGAGTTCCTGTGCAAGCAGGGTAACGAGTTTGGCGCGACCACCGGTCGTCGTCGTCGTACCGGCTGGCTGGATGCGGTTGCCGTGCGTCGTGCAGTGCAGATCAACTCCCTGTCTGGCTTCTGCCTGACCAAGCTGGATGTACTGGACGGCCTGAAAGAAGTGAAAATCTGCGTAGGCTACCGTATGCCAGATGGCCGCGAAGTGACCACCACTCCGCTGGCTGCTGACGACTGGGAAGGCATTGAGCCAATCTACGAAACCATGCCGGGCTGGTCTGAGACCACTTTCGGTGTGAAAGAGCGTAGCGGCCTGCCGCAGGCGGCGCTGGATTACATCAAGCGTATTGAAGAACTGACCGAAGTGCCGATCGATATTATTTCTACCGGCCCGGATCGTACTGAAACGATGATCCTGCGCGACCCGTTCGACGCATAATCTTCGTGACTGCTGGCCTGCGGGGAGACCCGTAGGCCGGATAAGCGTAGCGCCATCCGGCGACCGCTCCTGGATCTCCGCTTTTTCGCCCCGTCTGTCAAATAAATTAGCCGCTAACTATCTGGCTGGTTTATCATCATTAATGAATATCTCTGCGGTTTGTCCGCGATTTCCCTTTTTCCTGAGGTTGATGTGCAGTTAACAAGTTTCACCGATTACGGCTTACGCGCGCTGATCTACATGGCGTCGTTACCCGATGGGAAAATGACCAGTATCTCTGAAGTCACAGAGGTCTACGGCGTATCCCGTAATCATATGGTCAAAATAATCAATCAACTTAGCCGTGCCGGATACGTTGCTGCCGTCCGCGGGAAGAATGGTGGGATCCGTCTTGGTAAACCGGCACAGAGTATTCGTGTTGGCGATGTGGTACGTGAACTGGAGCCGCTCTCTCTGGTGAACTGCAGCAGCGAGTTCTGCCACATCACGCCCGCTTGCCGCCTGAAACAGGTGCTTTCTAAGGCCGTGCAAAGTTTTCTCATGGAACTGGATAACTACACGCTGGCCGATTTGGTTGAAGAGAATCAACCGCTTTATAAATTATTGCTGGTGGAATGAAGAAAATTTCCACCGGAGCTGACAACGGAGGAACCGACATGTCACACGATCCTTTCCAGGAACGCGAAGCCGAAAAATACGCGAATCCTATCCCCAGCCGCGAGTTCATCATTGAACACTTAACAAAACGCGAAAAACCCGCCAATCGTGAAGAACTTGCTGTTGAATTAAACATTGAAGGTGAAGAGCAAATTGAAGCCCTTCGCCGCCGCCTGCGCGCGATGGAGCGTGACGGGCAACTGGTCTTTACCCGCCGCCAGTGCTACGCGCTGCCAGAACGCCTCGATCTGCTGAAAGGGACCGTCATTGGTCACCGCGATGGCTTCGGCTTCCTGCGCGTAGAAGGCCGTAAAGACGATCTGTATCTCTCATCTGAACAGATGAAAATGTGCATCCACGGCGACCAAATTCTGGCGCAGCCGCTGGGCGCCGACCGTAAAGGCCGCCGCGAAGCGCGCGTCGTGCGCGTGCTGGTGCCAAAAACCAGCCAGATTGTCGGCCGCTACTTTACCGACGCGGGCGTGGGGTTCGTGGTGCCGGACGACAGCCGTCTGAGCTTCGATATTCTGATCCCACCTGAAGAGGTGATGGGTGCCCGCATGGGCTTTGTGGTGGTGGTGGAACTCACCCAGCGCCCAACCCGTCGCACCAAAGCGGTAGGTAAAATCGTCGAAGTGCTGGGCGATAATATGGGCACCGGCATGGCCGTTGATATGGCGCTGCGCACCCACGAAATTCCGTACATCTGGCCGAAAGCGGTTGAAGAGCAGATCGAAAGCCTGCGTGAAGAAGTGCCGGAAGAATCCAAAGCGGGCCGCGTGGATCTCCGCTCCCTGCCGCTGGTCACGATCGACGGTGAAGACGCCCGTGACTTTGATGACGCCGTCTACTGCGAGAAAAAACGCGGCGGCGGCTGGCGTCTGTGGGTAGCGATTGCAGACGTAAGCTACTATGTTCGTCCGCACACCCCGCTGGATAACGAAGCGCGCAGCCGCGGTACCTCGGTCTACTTCCCGTCGCAGGTTGTACCGATGCTGCCGGAAGTGCTCTCTAACGGTCTGTGCTCCCTGAACCCGCAGGTTGACCGCCTCTGTATGGTGTGCGAGATGACCATCTCCAACAAAGGGCGCTTAACCGGCTACAAGTTCTACGAAGCGGTGATGAGTTCGCATGCGCGTCTGACCTATACCAAGGTCTGGCATATGCTGCAGGGCGACCAGGATCTGCGCGAACAGTATGCGCCGCTGGTCAAACACATCGAAGAGCTGCATAACCTCTACAAAACGCTGGATCAGGCGCGCGAAGAGCGCGGCGGGATCTCCTTTGAGAGCGAAGAAGCGAAGTTTATCTTCAACGCCGAGCGCCGCATTGAGCGTATCGAACAGACCCAGCGTAACGATGCGCACAAGCTGATCGAAGAGTGTATGATTCTGGCGAACATCTCGGCGGCACGCTTCGTTGAGAAAGCCAAAGAACCGGCGCTGTTCCGTATTCACGATAAACCGTCGACGGAAGCCATCACCGCGTTCCGCTCCGTGCTGGCCGAATTGGGTCTGGAGCTGCCGGGCGGCAACAAGCCAGAGCCGCGCGATTACGCCGAGCTGCTGGAATCCATTAGCGATCGTCCTGATGCAGAAATGCTGCAGACGATGCTGCTGCGCTCAATGAAGCAGGCGATTTACGATCCGGAAAACCGCGGTCACTTCGGCCTTGCGTTGCAGTCTTACGCCCACTTTACGTCGCCGATCCGTCGTTACCCTGACCTCTCTTTGCACCGTGCGATCAAGTATCTGCTGGCACAGGAGCAGGGACATAAAGGGAATACCACCGAAACCGGTGGCTACCACTATTCGATGGAAGAGATGCTGCAGCTGGGTCAGCACTGCTCCATGACCGAACGCCGTGCCGATGAGGCCACCCGCGACGTGGCGGACTGGCTGAAGTGTGACTTTATGCTGGACCAGGTCGGCAACGTCTTCAAAGGCGTGATTGCCAGCGTGACCGGCTTTGGCTTCTTCGTTCGTCTGGACGAGCTGTTTATCGACGGTCTGGTGCATGTCTCCAGCCTGGATAACGACTACTACCGCTTCGACCAGGTCGGACAGCGTCTGATCGGCGAATCTGGCGGCCAGACCTATCGTCTGGGCGACCGCGTGGAAGTGAAGGTTGAGGCCGTGAATATGGACGACCGTAAAATCGACTTCAGCCTGATCTCCAGCGAGCGCGCCCCGCGTAACGTCGGTAAAACCGAGCGCGAAAGAGCGAAAAAAGGCGGAAACGGCAAAACGAGCGGCAAGCGCCGTCAGGCCGGTAAGAAGGTGAACTTCGAGCCGGATAGCGCGTTCCGCGGCGAGAAGAAGCAGAAGCCGAAGGCGGCGAAGAAAGAAGCCCGTTCAGCGAAGAAACCTTCCGCGAAGACACAGAAAATAGCGGCCGCCACAAAAGCGAAGCGCGCGGCTAAGAAAAAGCAGGCGGAGTAAATTCTCCCCTCACCCTGACCCTCTCCCCAACCGGGAGAGGGGAAATACTTATTACGAGAACCATCAATGAGTGAAATGATTTACGGCATCCACGCGGTGCAGGCCCTTCTCGAGCGCGCACCGGAGCGTTTTCAGGAAGTGTTTATTCTGAAAGGGCGTGAAGACAAACGTCTGATGCCGCTGATCCACGCTCTGGAAGCACAGGGCGTGGTGATCCAGCTGGCGAACCGCCAGTTCCTGGATGAAAAAAGTGACGGGGCGGTGCACCAGGGCATTATTGCCCGCGTGAAGCCGGGCCGTCAGTATCAGGAAAACGATCTGCCGGATCTGATCGCCGAGCTGGAGAATCCATTCTTCCTGATCCTCGATGGCGTAACCGATCCGCACAACCTCGGCGCGTGTCTGCGCAGCGCGGATGCGGCGGGCGTGCATGCGGTGATCGTGCCGAAAGATCGCTCCGCGCAGCTGAACGCGACGGCGAAGAAAGTGGCCTGCGGCGCGGCTGAAAACGTTCCGCTGATCCGCGTGACCAACCTGGCGCGCACCATGCGTCTGCTGCAGGAAGAGAACATCTGGATCGTCGGTACCGCCGGTGAAGCGGATCATACTCTGTACCAGAGCAAAATGACCGGCCGTCTGGCGCTGGTGATGGGGGCGGAAGGCGAAGGCATGCGTCGTCTGACCCGCGAGCACTGCGACGAGCTGATCAGCATCCCGATGGCGGGCAGCGTGTCCTCTCTGAACGTGTCTGTTGCGACGGGCATCTGCCTGTTTGAAGCGGTGCGTCAGCGAGGGTAGCCTGTTGTGCCGGGTGGCGGCTTCGCCTTACCCGGCCTACAAAGGCACGGTACCGTAGGCCCGGTAAGCGTAGCGCCACCGGGCATTAACCTCACTCCTCTAACGACCGCAGATGGTCATCCTTCCTCAGCGTCATCAGCGCGAAAATACTCACCACCGCCGTTGCCATCACGTAGTACGCCGGAATATCCAGATTACCCGTCTGCTTAATCAGCCCGGTAATAATTAACCCCGCACAGCCTGAGAAAATCGCGTTCGATAACGAGTAGGCCAGCCCCAGCCCGGTATAGCGTACGCGCGTCGGGAACATCTCAGAGAGCATCGCCGGGCCCGGCCCTGCCAGCATGCCCACCAGGCCGCCCGCAATCAATACCACTATCGCTTTCACCGCCAGCGTGCTGGACTCCGCCTGCAGAAGTTTCAGCAGCGGCAGGGCGAGGATCAGCAGCAGCGCGGTGGCGATAATCATCACCGTGCGACGCCCGATCCTATCGCTCAGGATCCCCGACGGAATGATGGTCAGCGCAAACCCAACGTTCGAAATCACCGCGATCAGCAGCGCCTGGTTAAACCCGGTGTGCAGCGCCGACTGCAGATAGGTCGGCATAATCACCAGGTAGGTATATCCTGCCGCAGACCAGACCATCACGCGGCCAATCCCCATCACGATGGCCCGGAGCGTGGCGGCAATATCCGCCTGAGCGACAGCCGGTTTATCCTGCTGCTGCACAAAGCTGGGTGTCTCTTCCATACTGACACGAAGCCACAGCGCAACAACGCCCATGGGCAGCGCCAGGAAGAAAGGAATGCGCCAGCCCCAATCGTGCAGGGCCTCAGGCGTGAGGAGGGCAGAGAGCAGCGCCACGATACCTGCACCCGCTAACAGCCCCAGCGCCACGGTAAAGGACTGCCACGCGCCATAGAGCCCGCGCTTGCCGCGCGGAGCAAACTCCGTCATCAGCGAGACCGCACCGCCGTACTCGCCGCCAGCGAACAGTCCCTGCAGGATGCGCAGCAGCGTAATAATGAGCGGTGCGGCAATCCCGATGCTGGCGTAGACCGGCACAATGCCGATGGCGGCTGTGGCCAGCGTCATGAGCACCAGCACAATAATGAGCGTCGGCTTACGGCCAATTCGGTCGCCGATGCGTCCAAACACCACCGCACCCAGCGGACGGAAGAAGAAGGCGATGGCGAATGAGGCGTAGGTGAGGATCAGGCTGGTAAGCCCCGCTTCCCCTTCAAGCTGGAAGAAGTTCTTCGCAATGACGGTCGCCAGAAAACCGTAGACCGCAAACTCATACCACTCGATAAAGTTACCAATGGAGCCGGCAATTAATGCTCGCTTGTGCGCATCCGGTTGCATAACGATCCTCACTGAAAAGGGTAAGAATAAATTATTCAACAAAAGCGAAGTCATGAAATAGTTTATTCTTATGTTCTGTGAGCTATTTCACGAATGATATCAGCGGGATCGTGAACGTGTGACTCCCCTCCCATGCAGCGTGTGCGCGGTCTGTCCATACTTATCGTCATTGCCACTGAAGGAGGGAGACAGTATGCACTGGCAGACCCATACCGTTTTCAATCAACCCGCACCACTCTCTAACAGCAACCTTTTTCTCTCGGACTGCGCGCTGCGTGACGCAGTTTCGCGCGAGGGTGCCGAGTGGGATATCGAGCTGCTCGCCAGCATCGGACAGCAGTTAGGCACCGCAGAGTCGCTGGAGCTGGGCAGGCTGGCGAACGTGAATCCGCCGGAGTTGCTTCGTTATGACGCCACCGGAGAGCGACTGGATGACGTCCGCTTTCATCCGGCATGGCACCTGCTGATGCAGGGGCTGTGTGCCAATCGGGTACATAACCTGGCATGGGAAGAGGAAGCGCGTAAAGGGTCGTTTGTCGCGCGGGCCGCACGCTTTGTGCTGCATGCTCAGGTGGAAGCGGGCACGCTTTGCCCGGTCACCATGACGTTTGCCGCCACGCCGCTTCTGCAGCAGGCGCTTCCCAAAATATTTCACGACTGGCTGACGCCGCTACTCAGCGATCGCTACGATCCGCATCTGGCGCCTGGCGCGCAAAAGCGCGGCCTGCTGATCGGTATGGGGATGACGGAAAAGCAGGGCGGCTCGGACGTGCTGAGCAACACCACCAAAGCGGAAAAATGCAGCGACGGCAGCTACCGGCTGGTGGGACATAAATGGTTTTTCTCCGTCCCGCAAAGCGATGCGCATCTCGTGCTGGCGCAGGCGAAGGGCGGGTTGTCCTGCTTTTTTGTGCCGCGCTTTTTGCCTGACGGACAGCGCAACGCCGTCCGGCTGGAGCGTCTTAAGGACAAGCTCGGGAACCGCTCCAACGCCAGCAGCGAGGTAGAGTTTCTTGATGCCTCCGGCTGGCTGCTGGGGGGAGAGGGCGAAGGGGTGCGGCAGATCCTCAAAATGGGCGGTCTGACGCGCTTTGACTGCGCGCTGGGCAGCCACGGACTGATGCGTCGGGCGCTCTCGGTGGCGCTGTACCATGCCCATCAGCGTCAAACCTTTGGCAAAAATCTCATCGATCAGCCGCTCATGCGCGAAGTGCTAAGCCGGATGGCGCTGGTGCTGGAGGGGCAAACGGCGCTGCTGTTCCGCCTGGCGCGGGCGTGGGATAAACGCGCGGATCCGCAGGAGGCGGCATGGGCGCGGCTGTTTACCCCGGCCGCGAAATTTAGCGTGTGCAAAGCGGGCATCCCGTTTGTGGCTGAAGCGATGGAGGTGCTGGGCGGAGTCGGGTACTGCGAGGAGAGCGAACTTCCCCGCCTGTATCGCGAGATGCCGGTGAATAGCATCTGGGAAGGGTCCGGCAACATCATGTGCCTGGACGTGCTGCGCGTGCTGGCGAAGCAGCCGGGTATTCACGATCTGCTTGCCGATGAGTTTGCACAGGTCAAAGGGCAGGACAGACACTTCGACCGCAGCTGGCGACAGCTTCAGCAAAAACTGCGTAAACCGCAGGAGGCGCAGGGGCGGGAAATTGCGCAGCAGCTTTTCCTGCTGGGTGCCGGGAGCGAAATGCTGCGACACGCATCGCCCCCGGTGGCGCAGGCGTGGTGCCGCATGATGCTGGATACCCGTGGCGGCACGCTGATGAGCGAGCAGGTGCAAAGTGACCTGCTGCTGCGTGCGACGGGCAGAGTCGGTTAGTCTTTTAGCTGGAACAGACTTACCAGCTGGGCCAGATGTGATCCCTTCTCACGCAGCGTTTGAGCCGTTTGTTCGCTGCGTGAGATACGATCGGCATTAATATGCGACGCTTCGCCAATGTGGGTCATGGCGAGATTCACCTGGCCAATCCCGGCGGACTGCTCGCGTGAAGCATGGTTAATCTCGGTGACCAGCTGGCTGATGTTATCGATATGAATAATGATGTCATCCATCGCCAGGCGCGTCTTTTCAGACAGCGCATGGCCCTCACTCACTTTCCTGAGCGTATCGCCAATCAGCTGTTCAATCTCCTTCACCGCGTTAGCGCTGCGTCCTGCCAGGGCGCGAACTTCCTGCGCGACTACCGCAAACCCTTTTCCGTGCTCGCCCGCGCGGGCCGCTTCCACTGCCGCATTCAGCGCCAGGATATTGGTCTGGAAAGCGATAGTCTCAATCACGCGCGTGATGTCTTCGATGCGTTTTGACGCTTCGCGAATGTCGTCCATCGTCGACACCGCGTGGGTGACCGTCTCACCGCCCTGATGCACCGCGAGCGAGGTTTCACCCACCAGCTGCTGCGTTTGCTCCATGTTGGCGGCATTTTGCTGCACGGTGGCGGCCAGCTGCTCCATGCTGGCGGAGGTCTCTTCCACGCTGCTGGCCTGCTTGTTGATCTGCTCTGAAATCTCGCCGGTATCGGCGGCCAGCGCGTTGGTGCCCAAATGGATCTCGCCTGCGGCCTCGCGGACCTGCAGGACAATTTTTTGCAGGCCGCCACCGATGCCGTTGATAGCGTCGATCAGCTGGCCGACTTCGTCCTGGCGCGTCACGGGCAGGCTGGAACGGAGATCCCCTGCGGCATATTGCCGGGCAAGATGGATCACATTGCGCAGCGGTCGGGTCAGCACGCGGCGAATAATGACCACGAACAGACCAGCAAACAGGATAGATAAGACCACGCCGGCCAGCAGGAAGCGATCGCGCATGGCGTTGACGCTTGCGAGCAGCACCGATTTATCCACTTCGCCGACAATAGTCCAGTTCCAGCCTGGCAGCGGGGTATACGCCATTTTAAGCGTGCGGCCGTCGTCGCTTACGCGTTCCAGCGTGCCGGGCTTGTCACCCAGAAGCTGCTGCTGCGTCGCGTCGTCCCACTTCGGCAGCTGTCCCTCTTCACCGGCATGGAACAGGTATTGCCCGCGCGTTTTGCCGTTGCTGCGATCCAGCACGAAGAAGTGACCGCTCTCACCCAGGCGGCGGTTGAGAATTTTCTCGCGCATGACATTCCAGGAGTGAGTGATGTCCACCCCGACAAAGACGATCGCAATGACCTGTCCTTCGGCGTTTTTTACGGGCTGATACTGGGTGATGTAGCGTTTGCCAAACAGCAGCGCCAGGCCGCGGTAGACTTCACCTTTGTTGACGGCGGCAAAGGCCGGACTGGAAGTATCCAGCACGGTGCCCATTGCCCGCTCGCCATTCTCTTTGCGCAGGGAGGTCGCTACGCGAACAAAGTCGTTTCCGCTGCGTACAAACAGCGTCGAGATGGCTCCCGTACGGTTCAGGAAGTCGTCCGACAGGGTGTTATTTTCATGCAGCCCGGTGTCGCCGCCTTTCAGAAGCGGGACGCTGAGCCCGTTGATCGTCTGGGGTTGAGAAGGGTCACTATTCAGGGGCTGCGGTAAAAAGGTGGTAAACAGCCGGGTATAACTCTCAACCTCTTCACTCAGGCTGGTGTTAAACATCTGCACCATGTCGACCATGCCGGTGGACTGATTATGCAGGTCTTCTACCGCAAGGGCTTCAAGCTGCTGGCTGGCTTTTTGACTGAGCAGAAAAGTGAAAAGCAGAAACAGCGTGGCGACACTGACGCCCGTAAGCAGCGACAGCTTCGCCCCCAGGCCTGCACGGCGAAAAACATTGATCATAAATTGCTCATCATTGAAAAGGTATGGTTCTTCAACGGCAGAGCGGGGATTACGTTTACTGAATTAATGTAACAAGATGTTATTTTGTTGTTATTGATTGGTTTTTGATTAGATAAAAAATTTGCAAAAGCGAAAAGCCACTAAAAATAAGTGGCTTTTATCAGGAGGGATATTACACGTAGAGAATGGCCTGTACCCGCCAGTGGTCGATATGGTTATCTTCCTGCATCTGGATGATGCGATACCATGAAGCACCCTGCTCATCGGCCTTTAATGCCACAACGCGTTCAACGTCTTGCGGGCTCCCCGAGATATTATTCACGGAGATCTGGCCAATTTCATTCAGGCCAGTTACACAGTCAGCACTGGCGAATTCTGCTGACTGCGCAGTGGTGCTCACCAGGCCTGCTGAGAGCAACAGAGAGGTCAAAGCAAGAGTTCGTTTCATCGTCAGCTCCATTTCACATATCTCCGGTATCCGCCGGGCAATCCTTCGCGAATAAACTCCCTTCCATTGACGCGGGCATGGAGTTTATTGTGGACAGGAAAATGTCTATGGACGCAAAGCAGTGTAAATCTCGTTCAAAGGAAAACCATTATTTACGGTACAAAATGGCCTGTGAATACCACTGTCCCGTTATGATGGTTTCGTCGATCATAATGATGACGTAATAATCTGCTTTGGCGGCGACGGCTTGTGCTTTGATTGCCGCTGCTGCGTCATCCGGCGAGCCGCGAACCAGCGCGGAGACGGTGCCCATTCGTTGTAATCCTTCCGTCTGATTACGACGAATCTCCTGTGGATGATCGGCGACCGGTGGAGCGGGTTGCGGCGTTCCCTGCAGCGCGCTACAGCCACTGAGCAGAAACACCAGCACTAAAGCAGCAAACCTGCGCATAACCATATCTCGTTTCCTGATAGCCATAGTGTAGTTGTCTGTGAATTTAGTTTTGGGGGAATGTTCCCGAAGTGTTATCTGGGACGTATATTTCGAATGAAAATGATGTGAAAGCGTAACCCAGTTCTCAACATTATGAATCATACATTCGTACAGGGTCGACAATGATTGAAATTGAAATACGCCCCCTCGGGGACCATGAAATTTTACACGCTATGCCAGCGGGTAAACGTGATAAACCGCTGCCTGTTGTGGTTTTTTATCACGGGTTTACCTCATCGAAGCTGGTTTACAGTTATTTTGCGGTTGCGCTGGCGCAGGCGGGTTTTCGCGTGGTGATGCCGGATGCGCCTGACCACGGCGCCCGCTTTATGGGTAACGAACAGGCGCGTCTTGGGCAGTTCTGGCACATTCTGCACGGGAGTCTGACCGAGTTTGCCGGGTTGCGCGATGCGCTTTATGAGGCAGGGCTGGTGGCAGAGAATCGTCTGGCCGTGGCCGGAGCGTCGATGGGCGGTATGACGGCGCTGGGGATTATGACGCATCATCCGGAAGTGAAGTCAGTCGCCTGCCTGATGGGCTCGGGCTATTTTACATCGCTGGCGAAGACGCTCTTTCCCCCTCAGGATTTAGCGGAAATCACCGCGACGCTCGAAGAGTGGGACGTGACCCGGGCATTGCCGCGCCTGGCGGATCGCCCGCTGCTGCTGTGGCACGGCGACGCGGATGATGTGGTCCCGCCCGAGGGAACCTTCCGACTACAGCAGGCGTTAATGAATGCAGGCCTGGACGGTAATCTCACCTGTCTGTGGGAAGCGGGCGTCCGCCACCGCATCACGCCCACGGCGCTGGACGCTACGGTGGCGTTTTTCCGCCAGCACCTTTAAACGCGCAGCACTTTTACGCCCTGATCTTCCAGCTTCTGGAGGATCTCTGGGTTGGCGCCTTTGCCGGTGATCACCATGTCGATCTGCTCGGCACGGCTGAACAGCATGCCAGCGCGCTCGCCCACTTTGCTGCTGTCGACCAGCACAACGAGCTTGCCCACAACGTTGAGCATGTTTTGTTCCGCCATCGCGGTCAGCATATCGGTTTTATACAGGCCATCTGCCGTCAGGCCTTTGCCGCTGGTAAACATCCAGTGCCCGGCATAGAGACTGTTTTCGCTGTCCTGAGGGCTAAGGGTGATGGACTGGCTTTTGTTGTACTGCCCGCCCATGATCACCACGCTCTCATGCTCCTGGTCGATCAGATAGTTGGCGAGCGGTAAGTAGTTGGTGATGATTTGCACCGGCTTGCCGCACATTTCACGGCCCAGCAGAAATGCCGTGGAACCGCAGTTGATCACGACGCTCTCACCGGGATTCACCAGCTGCGACGCGGCTCTGGCAATCCGCACTTTTTCATCATGATTTTGCGCCTGATGAATATTCATTGGCGTCCAGCGAGGGCGCTGCTGGCTGATCGCTTCCGCGCCGTTGCGGACCTTTTTCAGCTTGCCGCTTTCATCCAGCTTGTTGATATCCCGCCGCGCCGTTGCCGGGGAGATCCCTAAACGTTCGATCACTTTCTCGACGGTGATAAACCCGGTTTGCGCCAGGAGTTCCAGGAGAATTTGATGCCGTTGCGCTTCCGTCATGAGCTATTCCGATAAGAATTGATTTGAAAAGATGATATTTGAAATAGCGTGAAATTACTAAAAGAAATATGACATCGCCAGACATCAAGTCTGGCGATGTGGCTGCACAATCAGAGGAAGGACTTGAACGGCAGGTCTGGCTCAATGGTGAAGCAATCATCGAAACCACGTGGGTAGTGATATTCAAGATTATCTTTGTCCAGCGGCCAGGTGAACTTGCCGCCGACCTGCCAGATGAACGGCTTGAAGCCATACTTCAGGCGGTCTTTTTTCATCTCCCACAGCACGCGGATTTCCTGCGGATCGGCCTGGAAGTTTGACCAGATATCGTGGTGGAACGGAATCACCACTTTGGTATTCAGCGCTTCCGCCATGCGCAGCATGTCGGCGCTGGTCATTTTGTCGGTAATGCCGCGCGGGTTCTCACCGTAGGAGCCCAGCGCCACGTCGATCTGGTGCTCGTTGCCGTGCTTCGCGTAGTAGTTGGAGTAGTGAGAGTCGCCGCTGTGGTACAGGGAGCCGCCAGGGGTTTTAAACAGATAGTTAACCGCGCGCTCATCCATACCGTCCGGCAGTACACCCGCGGCTTTCTGATCGGCAGGCAGGGTAATCAGTGCGGTACGGTCAAAGGCATCCAGCGCATGGATTTCAATATCTTTAATTTTCACCACGTCGCCAGGCTTCATCACGATGCAGCGCTCTTTCGGCACGCCCCAGCCAATCCACAGATCCACGCAGGTCTGCGGCCCGATAAACGGCACATCGTCAGCACAGTTTTGCATCACCGCTGCCGCCACGTTCACATCGATATGATCGTTGTGATCGTGAGTGGAGAGCACGGCGTCGATCTGGCGAATGGCAAACGGATCGAGCACAAACGGCGTGGTACGCAGGTTCGGCTGCAGTTTTTCCACGCCCGCCATGCGCTGCATCTGGTGGCCCTTTTTCATCAGCGGGTTGCCGTGGCTCTGCTTGCCGGTGCCGCACCAGAAATCGACGCAGATATTGGCGCCGCCTTCTGATTTCAGCCAGATACCGGTGCAGCCCAGCCACCACATCGCAAAGGTACCAGGAGAAACCTGTTCCTGCTCGATCTCTTCATTCAGCCAGCTGCCCCATTCCGGGAAGGTGCTCAGAATCCATGACTCACGGGTGATGGTGTTCACTTTACTCATCGTTTTTGACTCCTGGTTTAATCAAAAATAATCACATGGTGATTTGATGTGATTAATGCTGTCACCATTTGACGCGCTTTGCAATGGTAAAAATGCGGATTTTTATCCGTTCAACTTCACAGATCCTCCGCTTCTTACTTGTTATAGTAGTAAGCGTAAATCATTAATTTGATGAATTATAAGGATTAATTTGTTTCCGTGATGTTGTAGCGAAAATCATTATTAACGGCATGGAAATAAATTGCGTGATACGTCACAAATAATCAAATGCAATCTTGTGGTGATTATTTGTGATTAATAGAGTGATGACACCAACCGCACAGGGATTACCCCTCGTGTTCTCATTTCTGGAGAGAGTTATGGAGATCCTCTACAACGTCTTTACCGTGTTCTTTAATCAGGTAATGACCAACGCCCCGCTGCTGCTGGGTATCGTGACGTGTCTGGGCTATATCCTGCTGCGCAAAAGCGTCAGCGTGATTATTAAAGGCACCATCAAAACCATTATCGGTTTCATGCTGTTACAGGCGGGGTCTGGCATTCTGACCAGCACCTTTAAGCCGGTCGTCGCCAAAATGTCCGAAGTGTATGGCATCAACGGTGCGATTTCTGACACTTACGCCTCAATGATGGCGACCATCGAGCGCATGGGTGATGCCTATAGCTGGGTGGGGTATGCAGTGCTGCTCGCCCTGGCGCTGAACATCATCTACGTTCTCCTGCGTCGTATTACCGGCATTCGCACCATCATGCTCACCGGACATATCATGTTCCAGCAGGCGGGGCTGATCGCGGTTTCTCTCTATATCTTCGGTTACCCAATGTGGACCACGATTATCTGCACCGCGGTGCTGGTCTCGCTCTACTGGGGTATCACCTCCAACATGATGTACAAGCCGACTCAGGAAGTGACGGACGGCTGCGGTTTCTCCATCGGCCATCAGCAGCAGTTTGCTTCCTGGATTGCCTATAAAGTTGCGCCGTACCTGGGCAAAAAAGAAGAGAGCGTTGAAGACCTCAAGCTGCCTGGCTGGCTGAATATCTTTCACGACAACATCGTTTCGACCGCAATTGTCATGACCATCTTCTTCGGTGCCATTCTGCTCTCCTTCGGTATTGACGTGGTGCAGGCGATGGCAGGCAAAACCCACTGGACGGTTTACATCCTGCAGACCGGTTTCTCCTTCGCGGTGGCGATCTTCATCATCACTCAGGGCGTACGTATGTTCGTCGCCGAACTGTCGGAAGCGTTCAACGGTATCTCCCAGCGCCTGATCCCTGGCGCGGTACTGGCCATCGACTGTGCTGCTATCTATAGCTTCGCGCCAAACGCGGTGGTCTGGGGCTTTATGTGGGGCACTATCGGCCAGCTGATTGCGGTGGGCATTCTGGTCGGCTGCGGCTCCTCAATCCTGATTATTCCAGGCTTTATCCCGATGTTCTTCTCCAACGCCACCATCGGCGTATTCGCTAACCACTTCGGCGGCTGGCGTGCGGCGCTCAAAATCTGCCTGGTGATGGGCATGGTGGAAATCTTCGGCTGCGTGTGGGCGGTCAAGCTCACCGGTATGAGCGCCTGGATGGGTATGGCGGACTGGTCAATTCTGGCACCGCCGATGATGCAGGGCTTTGCCTCCATCGGGCTGGTCTTTATGGCCATCATCATCCTGATTGCTCTGGCTTATATGTTCTTCGCTGGCCGTTCGCTGCGAGCAGAAGAAGACGCGGAAAAACAAACAGCAGAAGTCTCTGCTCATTAAGGAGTTTCGATTATGACCGTACGTATCCTGGCTGTGTGTGGTAATGGGCAAGGCAGCTCCATGATCATGAAGATGAAAGTGGACCAGTTTTTAACCCAGTCCAACATCGACCACACGGTGAACAGCTGCGCAGTGGGTGAATACAAAAGTGAGCTGAACGGCGCGGACATCATCATCGCCTCTACTCATATCGCCGGCGAAATCAGTGTGTCGGGCAATAAATACGTGGTGGGCGTGCGCAACATGCTGTCGCCTGCGGATTTCGGACCAAAACTGCTGGAAGTGATTAAAGAGCACTTTCCACAAGACGTGAAGTAAGGACGCCACATGAAACTACGTGATTCGCTGGCAGAGAATAATTCCATCCTTTTACAGGCTGAGGCCAGCACCTGGCAGGAAGCGGTAAAGCTGAGCGTGGATCTGCTGGTTAAGGCTGACGTTGTCGAGCCGCGTTACTACCAGGCCATTCTGGATGGCGTGGCGCAGCATGGCCCCTATTTTGTGATTGCGCCGGGCCTGGCGATGCCGCATGGCCGCCCGGAAGAGGGCGTCAAGAAAACCGGCTTCGCGCTGGTGACGCTGAAAACGCCGCTGGTGTTTAACCACGAAGATAACGACCCGGTCGACATCCTGATCACCATGGCCGCTGTTGACGCTAACACCCACCAGGAGGTGGGCATCATGCAGATCGTCAATCTGTTTGATGACGAAGCCAATTTCGACCGTTTACGCGCCTGCCGTACCGAGCGGGACGTGCTGGATTTAATTGATAACGCCACAGCGGCGGCTGTTTAAGAGGAATTGAAAATGTCATTACCCATGTTGCAGGTTGCGCTCGATAACCAGACCTTGTCCCACGCTTATGAAACGACCCGTCTGATTGCGGAAGAAGTCGATATCATCGAAGTGGGTACCATTCTCTGCGTGGGCGAGGGCGTTCGCGCTGTTCGCGACCTGAAGGCGCTTTATCCGCACAAAATCGTGCTGGCAGATGCCAAAATAGCCGACGCAGGCAAAATCCTCTCCCGCATGTGCTTCGAAGCCAACGCCGACTGGGTCACCGTCATTTGCTGTGCGGATATCAACACCGCCAAAGGCGCGCTGGACGTGGCAAAAGAGTTTAACGGCGACGTGCAGATTGAGCTGACCGGTTTCTGGACCTGGGAGCAGGCCCAGGAGTGGCGTGATGCGGGTATTCAGCAGGTGGTGTATCACCGCAGCCGCGACGCGCAGGCCGCAGGGGTGGCGTGGGGCGAAGCGGATATCAGCGCGATCAAACGTCTGGCGGATATGGGCTTTAAAGTCACCGTTACCGGCGGTCTGGCACTGGAAGATCTGCCGCTGTTCAAGGGCATTCCGATTCACGTCTTTATTGCCGGTCGCAGCATTCGTGATGCGGCGTCTCCGGTGGAAGCGGCGCGTCAGTTCAAACGTTCAATCGCTCAGCTTTGGGGCTAGGGAGCGGGTATGTTGTCCAAACAGGTCCCGCTTGGCATCTATGAAAAGGCACTCCCTGCGGGGGAGTGCTGGCTGGAGCGGTTACAGCTGGCAAAACAGCTGGGCTTCGATTTTGTCGAAATGTCCGTTGATGAGACGGACGAACGCCTCTCTCGTCTCGACTGGGGCCGTGAACAGCGCCTGGCGCTGGTGAGCGCCATCGCCGAAACGGGCGTACGCGTGCCGTCGATGTGCCTGAGCGCCCACCGCCGTTTCCCTCTCGGCAGTGAAGACGATGCTGTACGCGCTCAGGGGCTGGAGATCATGCGTAAAGCCATTCGCTTTGCGCAAGACGTGGGTATCCGCGTGATCCAGCTGGCGGGTTATGACGTTTATTACCAGGAAGCCAACGATGAAACGCGCCGTCGTTTCCGTGACGGGCTGAAGGAGAGCGTTGAGATGGCCAGCCGTGCGCAGGTCACGCTGGCGATGGAGATCATGGACTACCCGTTGATGAACTCCATCAGCAAGGCGCTGGGCTACGCGCACTATCTGAATAACCCGTGGTTCCAGCTTTATCCTGATATCGGCAACCTGTCGGCATGGGATAACGATGTGCAGATGGAACTGCAGGCAGGTATGGGGCATATCGTGGCGGTGCACGTCAAAGATACCCGTCCTGGCGTGTTTAAAAACGTACCGTTCGGCACCGGGGTGGTGGATTTCGAACGGTGCTTCGAGACGCTCAGGCAGACAGGCTATTGCGGGCCTTATCTGATCGAGATGTGGAGCGAAACGTCGGAAAACCCTGCGGCGGAAGTAGCAAAGGCGCGGGACTGGGTGCGCGAGCGTATGGCGCGCGCGGGGTTACTGGAGGCTGAACATGCTTAAGCTGAAACAGCAGGTCTTTGAAGCCAACATGGATCTGCCGCGCTATGGCCTGGTCACCTTCACCTGGGGTAACGTCAGCGCTATCGATCGCGAGCAGGGGCTGATCGTGATTAAGCCGAGCGGTGTGGCGTATGACACCATGAACGCTGACGACATGGTAGTGCTGGATCTTGACGGAAACGTCGTAGAGGGAAAATGGCGTCCCTCTTCAGATACGGCGACCCATCTGGCGCTTTATCGTCGTTATCCCTCACTCGGCGGCGTTGTGCATACCCACTCGACCCATGCCACGGCCTGGGCACAGGCGGGGCTGGCGATTCCGGCGCTGGGAACAACGCATGCGGACTACTTCTTTGGTGACATCCCCTGCACGCGTGCATTAACGCAGGCTGAAGTGGAAGGCGAATACGAGCTCAACAACGGGAAGGTCATCATCGAAACGTTGGGTGAAAGCGAACCGCTGCATACGCCGGGTATTGTGGTCTATCAGCACGGCCCGTTCGCCTGGGGAAAAGATGCCCACGACGCCGTTCACAATGCGGTTGTCATGGAGGAGGTGGCACGCATGGCGTGGATTGCTCGCGGCATCAACCCACAGCTTCAGGGGATTGATGATTATCTGATGAATAAGCATTTCATGCGCAAGCACGGCCCGAATGCCTATTACGGGCAGAAGTGAATAAGTGCTCTGGAATACCGAAAAACAGTTGTAACCGGTGGTATTCCGGAGCCATTCACAAAAAAAAGCCCCCGGGCAGGGGGCAACGTCAACTATGGCTATGTTCTCGTTGTTGGCTTTCCTGGTGCTAGCGTTAACGCGTTATCGGTAAATATCTGCACTGGCGTGCATATTGCCGTTGCTGCCGGGCTCACGGATTAACATCACGTGGTAATAGGTTGCGCCCTGTGCATCGGTTTCTTGATTAAGGGCCTGATCTGCTTCACTTTCCGTGGCGAAATTATGATTGATGTAAATGACGCCCAAGCTTTGCACATCATCCATGTTTCTGGCCTGTTGGCTGTCTATCTTGATGGCTGCCATCGCGTTTGCACTGAGCAAAAGCGCTGCCATTAGGGCTAATGCGATTTGTTTCATGATATGCGCTCCACGACTGCGTGCTCTGAGAGGGGGACTCCTTCTTCTGTTCAGGTGATCTCTGATTAAAGTGTAATCATTCCTCCGGCGGGGAAGCGTGACCATTTCTGATGCAGTTGTTCAAAAAAACACCGCTTCCGGGTGTGAGTAATTTTAAATCACCCACTTAGACCCGCTTCGCGCTTTGTGCGAATTATTTGTGCAATCAGCTTGAGTTTCCGGGGGCGCGCAAGTATTATGACGCGTCAATTTTTCAGCCGACCTTTAACACGTTCCTTGCCTCCCCGGGCCTCGGCTGACCCAGACAGGAGGCTGAATAATCCGTAAGGAGCAATTCGATGCGTCATTACGAAATCGTTTTTATGGTCCATCCTGACCAGAGCGAACAGGTTCCGGGTATGATCGAGCGCTACACTGGTGCAATCACTGCAGCAGCGGGCACGATCCACCGTCTGGAAGACTGGGGCCGCCGTCAGCTGGCTTATCCGATCAACAAACTGCACAAAGCTCACTACGTTCTGCTGAACGTTGAAGCGCCGCAGGAAGTGATCGATGAGCTGGAAACTAACTTCCGCTTCAACGATGCCGTTATCCGCAGCATGGTTATGCGTACTAAACACGCAGTTACCGAAGCATCTCCGATGGTTAAAGCGAAAGACGAGCGCCGTGAGCGTCGCGATGATTTCGCAAACGAAACCGCAGATGATTCTGATGCTGGGGATTCTGAAGAGTAATTTCTGATGACCAACCGTCTGGCGTTGTCCGGCATCATATGCAGGGCTCCCCTTCGAAAGGTCAGTCCATCAGGAATTCCGCATTGCCAGTTCGTGCTTGAGCATCGTTCTGTGCAAGAGGAAGCCGGGTTTCACCGGCAGGCGTGGTGCCAAATGCCCGTTATTATTAGCGGACACGAAAACCAGGCCATTACTCACAGTTTAACGGTCGGTAGTGCAGTAATCGTTCAGGGGTTCATCTCTTGCCACAAGGCAAAGAACGGTCTGAGCAAAATGGTTCTGCATGCCGAGCAGATTGATTTGATAGATTCTGGAGACTAGCCATATGGCACGTTATTTCCGTCGTCGCAAGTTCTGCCGTTTCACCGCGGAAGGCGTTCAAGAGATCGACTATAAAGATATCGCAACGCTGAAAAACTACATCACCGAAAGCGGTAAGATTGTCCCAAGCCGTATCACCGGTACTCGTGCAAAATATCAGCGTCAGCTGGCTCGCGCTATCAAACGCGCTCGCTACCTGTCCCTGCTGCCGTACACTGATCGTCATCAGTAATCGGGCACGGTCCATTAATACGACTTTAAGAGGATAAGGTAATGCAAGTTATTCTGCTTGATAAAGTAGCAAACCTGGGCAGCCTGGGTGATCAGGTAAACGTTAAAGCGGGCTACGCTCGTAACTTCCTGGTTCCACAGGGTAAAGCTGTTCCAGCTACCAAGAAAAACGTAGAGTTTTTCGAAGCACGTCGCGCTGAACTGGAAGCCAAACTGGCTGACGTTCTGGCGGCTGCTAATGCTCGCGCTGAAGCAATCAACGCACTGGGCACCGTTACCATCGCGTCCAAAGCTGGCGACGAAGGTAAACTGTTCGGTTCCATCGGTACCCGCGATATCGCTGATGCAGTTTCTGCAGCAGGCGTTAAAGTGGCTAAGAGCGAAGTTCGTCTGCCGAACGGCGTTCTGCGTACCACTGGTGAGCACGAAGTTGACTTCCAGGTTCACAGCGAAGTGTTCGCTAAACTGGTTGTTAACGTTGTAGCTGAGTAATTTTTTACTCTGCTCACGTTGAAACGCCGGCCTTGTGCCGGCGTTTTGCTTTTTACATATCCCAGTCCTTAACGTGCCCTGATAAAACTGCCGTCTGGCTGGCGGGTAAACAGCACCTGTTGTCCATTTCCGGTATCAATCGTTAACCCTGTCACCACTCCGCTGGCATTCTGGCGTATTTGCACCATCTGGCCATTCTGCAGGTTACTGAGCGGCTTACCCGCACCTTCCACTTTCGCCATGGCATACACGTCTGTCGGCGGCAGGTTGTGGTCACGGAACAGCTGCGCCAGCGTTTTACCCGACTCTACGCGATAGGAACGCCACTGTTGCTCAATGCCGGTGGGCTGTTGCGTCTGAGGCTGAGACGGGGCGGCGGCTTGTTCCTGCGGCTGTTCGTCCTGAATGGGCTCTGGCTCAACCGGCGCGACCTGACCCGGGTCGTTAGACGGGGTAACGAGCTGCGTCTGCATCGGCTGTGCGTCAGGCTGCGGTCGGGTTTGCGACTGAATATCCAGCTGAGCATTGCGGGTGACGGGGGCGGTATCAACTTCATCGCCACCGGAAGGAAGCAGGAAGCCCACAATCACCATCAGCGCACCAATGATGATCCCTCTGCGATGCAGAGGCGGCAGCGGGTCCATGATGCGAAAATTGTCCGGCGCCTGCCAGATTTTCGCCAGGGTAGGTTTCAGTTCAAATCGCCCGGGCATGGCACTCCTCCTGCTCCGCGTATTTTTTATCCTGTGCCCCGAAGTATAGTTTGCTAACTGCCTGAACGGCGTAGTAAACCCGACATCCGTGACATCAGTTCGGGATTAATCCTGGTTCTCTCTATTGTTTCTGTTTCGTCGCGGTTTGTCACCTTAACTTCAGACAAAGTTTTACCCATAAGGGCATGGCTGATATGCTGCCCGCTACTTTAAATGTGATGGAAGGAAAACCCATGACCCCCCCGACTTTTGACACTATCGAAGCGCAGGCAAGTTACGGTATCGGCTTGCAGGTAGGACAGCAGCTGAGCGAATCCGGCCTGGAAGGTCTGTTACCCGAAGCGCTGGTGGCGGGTATCGCTGACGCGCTGGAAGGTAAACAGCCTGCCGTTCCGGTTGACGTTGTGCACCGTGCGCTGCGTGAAATCCACGAACGTGCTGACGCCGTGCGTCGCGCACGTTTTGAAGAGATGGCCGCCGAAGGTGTGAAATATCTGGAAGAGAACCGTGAGCGTGAAGGCGTGAACAGCACCGAGTCTGGTCTGCAGTTCCGCGTGATCACTCAGGGTGATGGCGCGATCCCGGCGCGTACCGACCACGTTCGCGTACACTATACCGGTAAGCTGATCGACGGTACCGTCTTCGACAGCTCCGTGGCGCGCGGCGAACCGGCTGAGTTCCCGGTGAATGGCGTTATCGCAGGCTGGATCGAAGCGCTGACCCTTATGCCAGTGGGTTCTAAATGGGAACTGACTATTCCGCACAACCTGGCCTACGGCGAGCGCGGCGCTGGCGCGTCCATCCCGCCATTCAGTACCCTGGTCTTTGAAGTCGAGCTGCTGGAAATTCTGTAATCGACTTTTCTTATTTCCTCTCCCCGGCTGGGGAGGGGAAAATAGCGTGAAAACCTATAGTTAAGCCGGAATCAATATTTTATCTTGCAAACGAAACTGTTGCGTGTATTTTTGTGAGCTGTTTCGCGCTGTATGAGTGATATGACACTCACTTTCAACATATTATTAACATAATATCTAAATCATAGTATTCATCCCGCCGATTCTTACCTAATATCGATTAGCCCTTACAAGGGAACGTCATTTTTTTGGCGTATTTAAAGGCCAGAAGAGCCTTAACAACACAGACAGGCATAAACAGGAAAATATCACATGGTAGATCAGGTCAAAGTCGTCGCCGACGAAGAGGCGTCGTCTGAACAGTCGCTACGGCGCAATCTCACAAACCGTCATATTCAGCTCATTGCCATCGGGGGTGCCATCGGTACCGGGTTGTTTATGGGGTCAGGCAAAACCATCAGTCTCGCCGGACCGTCAATCATATTCGTCTATATGATTATCGGTTTTATGCTGTTCTTCGTGATGCGTGCAATGGGTGAACTGCTGCTCTCGAACCTTGAATACAAATCCTTCAGCGATTTCGCTTCAGACCTGCTCGGACCATGGGCGGGCTATTTTACCGGCTGGACCTACTGGTTCTGCTGGGTCGTGACCGGTATGGCGGACGTCGTGGCGATTACCGCCTATGCGCAATTCTGGTTCCCGGGGCTGTCGGACTGGGTGGCCTCGCTGGCGGTCATCGTTCTGCTGCTGAGCCTTAACCTCGCCACCGTTAAAATGTTCGGTGAGATGGAGTTCTGGTTCGCAATGATCAAAATTGTGGCCATTGTCGGGCTCATCGTGGTGGGCCTGGTAATGGTGCTCACCCACTTCCAGTCACCAACCGGCGTTCAGGCGTCGTTTACCCATCTGTGGAATGACGGCGGCTGGTTCCCGAAAGGCATCAGCGGCTTCTTTGCTGGCTTCCAGATTGCGGTGTTCGCGTTTGTAGGGATTGAGCTGGTCGGAACGACCGCTGCGGAAACCAAAGATCCGGAGAAGTCCCTGCCGCGCGCCATCAACTCCATTCCGGTGCGCATCATCATGTTCTACGTCTTCGCGCTGATTATCATTATGTCCGTGACGCCGTGGAGCTCGGTGGTGCCAAGCAAGAGCCCGTTCGTTGAGCTGTTCGTGCTGGTAGGTCTGCCTGCGGCAGCGAGCCTGATTAACTTCGTGGTGCTGACCTCTGCGGCTTCTTCCGCAAACAGCGGCGTGTTCTCAACCAGCCGTATGCTGTTTGGTCTGGCGCAGGAAGGCGTGGCGCCGAGCGCGTTCGCCAAGCTCTCTAAGCGTGCCGTACCGGCAAAAGGGCTGACCTTCTCCTGCATGTGTCTGCTGGGTGGTGTGGTGATGCTCTACGTGAACCCAAGCGTGATTGGCGCATTCACCATGATCACCACGGTCTCTGCGATCCTGTTTATGTTCGTCTGGACCATTATCCTCTGCTCCTATCTGGTGTACCGCAAACAGCGCCCACACCTGCATGAAAAATCGATCTACAAGATGCCGCTGGGCAAGCTGATGTGCTGGGTGTGCATGGCGTTCTTCGTCTTCGTGCTGGTTCTGCTGACGCTGGAAGATGATACCCGTCAGGCGCTGATCGTCACGCCGCTGTGGTTTATCGCGCTGGGGCTGGGCTGGATGTTTATTGGTAAGAAACGTATGGCTGGCATGCGTTAAGCATGTTGCCGGGTGGCGCTGACGCTTACCCGGCCTACGTTCGAGGACGTTGCAGGCCCGGTAAGCGCTAGCGCCACCGGGCTTTTTTATTCCCCCGCCAATGCCCGCGGGAACAGAACGTTATTCTCCAGACTGATGTGTTCCATCAGGTCGTCGATCGTTTCGTTAATGCCGTTGTACATCGCTTTCCACGTTGTGCACGCTTCTGGCGGCGGCGTGACGTTGTGGGTGGTATGTTTGATCACCTCCAGCAGTTCGCCCGCGTCATCATGCTCGCTTTCCATCACGCTGATGGGCCCCATCGCCTGGCTTCCCATTCCCTGTTTAATCATCGGGAAGAGGATCTGCTCTTCTTTCATCATATGACTGGAAAGCTCTTCGTGCAGCAGGGTCAGGTATTTCGCCAGACCGCGCGGTACGGACGGTTTGTCGGCATGGACGCGCTCGACTTTGGTCGCCTGCAGGATCAGCTCCGGCAGCTGTTCACGGTGACGGTCATGATAACGCACGATGATATGGTCGATGATTTCCGCGAGCGGAGCGGTTCGCCAGTCTTTGTCGATGGGCTGCGGGGCCAGCTGCGCCAGCTCGGCTTCAATCACCTCAACGTCCAGCTCTTTGCGTAACGCCGCACGCGCCAGGGTTTGCTTACCGCCGCAGCAGTAGTCCATATCGTATTTACGAAACAGCGCAGAAGCGCGAGGAATGGAGAGCGCCAGCTCGCCGAGGGGTTGGTCGCGAAAGGCCATAGCAGTTACCTCATTCTCAATAATATAAGATGTATATTAAATGCATCTTTAAGATGGCGCTATAACCCTTTAGAGGGACGGGTAAAAATGAGATGCAGATCACAAAAAAATATCCGATTTAACTCTCTGAATGGGCTCAGGAAAGTGGTTTCGAAACTTTTTAAAGGTGGAGAAACAGTAAACAACCCGCTGTGCCTGCCGATATATCCACGTCAGACAAACCTGCATATAACAAAGGCAACGCATGTTTAAACGTATAAAAGTCATTACCCTTCTGATTTCGGTGCTGCTTGTGCTCGGCATCATGCAAGTGATTTCCGCCGGTATCTTTATCAACGCCCTGAACAACGATAAAGACAACTTCACCGTGGCGCAGCTCTCCAGCAAGAACGTGGCGGAGTTTACCGATGCGTGGATCAGTCTGAACCAGGCGCGCGTCACCCTGAACCGCGGGATGCTGCGCCTGCAAAGCAGCATGGCCTCGCAAATTAACGGCGGTCAGCTGAATGAGCTGGTGACCACGGCGAAAAATCTGCTGACTGAAGCGCAGGTTCATTACGATAAATACTATGCCTTGCCGAACACGCCAGGCCTGGATGAGAGCCTGACTAACCAACTCGAAGAGCAGTACCGCATTTACTCTGCGACGCTGACGCAAATGAACGTTCTGCTGAGCCAGGGCAATCTGGAAGATATGTTCAAGCAGAATGCCGAACAAAAACAGAACGCGATGCAGACGGTGTATCGTGAATGGCGTGAAGCGCAGGCTGCGCTCACGGATAAAGGTATTCAGGATAATGAAAGTGATTACAAGCGCATCCTGTGGATCCTCTCAGCGGTCATGCTGCTGGTGATTGTGGTGATTATCTCCAGCTGGATTGCGATGCGCCGCGTGCTGCTGCTGCCGCTGGAAGAGGTGATCAACCATATTCGCGCCATTGCGGCAGGCGATCTCACCCAGCCGATTCAGGCTGACGGTAAAAATGAAATGGCTATCCTGGCGCGCAACGTGCAGGAGATGCAAACTTCGCTGGCGAATACCGTGGGCGTAGTGCGTGAAGGCGCAGATACCATTTACACCGGTGCAGGCGAAATCTCAGCAGGCAGTAACGATCTCTCTTCCCGCACCGAGCAGCAGGCCGCGTCTCTGGAAGAGACGGCAGCCAGCATGGAGCAGCTGACGGCAACCGTGAAGCAGAACGCCGATAACGCGCGTCAGGCGTCCCGTCTGGCGCTGGATGCCTCCTCAACGGCGAAGAAGGGCGGTAACGTGGTGGAAGGTGTCGTACGTACAATGGATGAGATCGCCACCAGTTCCAGCAAGATCGCGCAAATCACTAACGTGATCGACGGGATTGCCTTCCAGACGAATATTCTGGCGCTGAACGCGGCGGTGGAAGCGGCCCGTGCAGGCGAGCAGGGCCGTGGTTTTGCGGTGGTGGCAGGGGAAGTGCGTACCCTTGCCCAGCGCAGTGCTCAGGCGGCGAAAGAGATCAAAGCGCTGATCGACGACTCCGGCGAACGCGTGAACGCGGGTTCGCAGCTGGTTAACGAAGCCGGGGCCACGATGGCCGAGATCGTCAATGCGGTTACCCGCGTCACCGACATCATGGGCGAAATAGCCTCGGCCTCTGACGAGCAGAGCCGCGGTATTGACCAGGTGGGCCAGGCGGTAGCCGAAATGGACCGCGTGACTCAGCAGAACGCCTCGCTGGTGGAGGAGTCTGCGGCCGCAGCGGCAGCGCTGGAAGATCAGGCTGCACGTCTGAACGAAGCGGTGGCGGTGTTCAAAATCACCCGCAACCAGGCGGTTAAAGCGGCGCCGGTGAAAACCTATGTGCCAAAAGCGCAGCCTGTCGCGGCGGCGTCTGAAGGGAACTGGGAAACGTTTTAAGGTCTTGCCCGGTGGCGGCTACGCCTTACCGGGCCTACGGTTTTGTAGGCCCTGCAAGCGCAGCGCCGCTGGGCAAAAATCACATCTCCGACGCCGGAACAACCCTCGGTTTTTCCGGCTTCGCTCTCACCGCCATCACCACGCCCACGACCAACAGCACGATCCCGCAGGCCGTGAACAACGGCGGCACGCTCTGGCGCATCAGGAAGGTATACAGCAGCCCGGCCAGGGTTTCGAAGACAATCAGCGGTCCTAAGATCACCGTCGGCAGCTTCTGGCTGGCAATATTCCAGCACAGCGCGCCCACCCATGAACACAGCACCGCAATCGCCACCATCAGGCCGATAAACACCCACGGTCTTGGCCCGAAGGGCTGGGCGAAGTCCGGCTGCTGATGGCCCAGCCAGAGGCATGCGCCGAGATACCCCACGACAGATACGGGCAACGTGACCAGCGCCTGCGCCGTCGCCCACATCATTGGGTGCTTGTCCGGATTCTCACGCAGCCAGCGCGCGTTGCGCAGGGCATACCAGGCCCAGCAGGCCACGGAAATGAACGCCAGCAGAATGCCAGAGCCGTACCGCCACAGGTCAACATCCCCCTGGCCATGACGCAGCTCGGCAATATTGACGCATATGAGCCCCAGGGCAGTGCAGACCAGCGCCGGTGCCATTTTTGACCACGCCAGTTTGCCATCGCGGTGGCTGTAAAGCAGGTTAGCAAAGACGGGGATGACGACCGGCAGCGTGCCGATAATCATGGTCGATACCGGCGCACCGGTACGCTGAATGGCACTCGCAAGGCAAACGTAATAGATAAGATTGCCCATCATGGTCAGCGCCAGCGCGGTGCCCCAGTCCTGACGGCTGAGCTGACGCAAGCGCGCGCGCCCCAGCCACGCCAGGGGCAGGGCAATCAGCCCCAGCGCCAGATAACGTCCGGTCGACTGCAATATCGCCGGGTACTCCGGCACGATCAGCGGGCCGACAAAAATCAGCCCCCACATCATCCCGGCCAGCAGGGCATACAACACTCCACTAATCATTTTTCCATCCACAGGTATTTACTTTGTTCTCAGTGTAGGAGGGGCAAATGCGTGCGTATTGTATGAGGTTGCGCATTAGCGCCGGGTGACCTGCTTCTGGTAGCGAACGGGGGTAATGCCATAGCGGTGGGTAAACGCGCGGGTCAGATGCGACTGATCGGTCAGCCCGGTTGCGGCGGCAACCTCTGCGGCGGGCATGCCGTGGGTGAGGAACGCTTTGGCGCGCCAGAGGCGAATGGCCATCAGCATCTGATGCGGCGTCACGTGAAAATGGGCTTTGAACTGGCGCTGGAAATGATATGGGCTGAGTGAAACGACGCCGGCCAGCTCGTCCAGCGTCAGGGCGCGCATATAGTTGTCGTGCAGGTACTCGCGTACCCGTTCGAAGCGGTGCGCGCCTTCCTGAACCCGCGGCGCGTGATGGGCAAACGGCTGGAAGGTCTCAATCAGATCCAGCAGTAATCCTTTTTGCGCAAGTGGATCGTCCGTGTGCCACAAGCCGTAAATAAGCCTGCCAATTTGCTGCGAGCGCAATGGGTCATGACGGGTCACGTCGCTGAACCACCAGTGCCGCAGACCGGTCACCTCTTCCAGCAGATCGGGTTCGATATAGACCATCCGGTAGCGCCAGCCGCCCTCGGTGGCGGATTCGCCGGTATGGATCTCGTCCGGGTTCATGGTAACGACGGATTTTTCCGCCGCGAGATGCTGGCTACCGCGATAGCGAAAACGTTCGGCACCGGTTTCAATCGTGCCGATCCCGAAGGCTTCATGGGTGTGAGGCTCAAAGGCGTAGTCAGAAATATGGGCATGATAAAGCTCCAGGCCCGGCAGTTGCGCCAGGTGGCGAAAGCGCGCGCTGTCTCTTTCATCATTAAACTGTTCCGGTACGCCTTGCACGGTAAGCCTCCTCGTGGGTCATCTTTTCATTATCAAAGATGACCAGAGGGGATGCCACAAAAAATAACCATCCCGTAACAATTACAGGATGTCTTTAATGCTCTGCGCCAGCGGCGTGGTGGCGCGTCCGATCAGTTTGCTCAGCGTATGGCTGTCGTCAAAGAGCCCGCCTTTGGAGGCCCCGACATCGGAGTCCGCCAGCATATCGGCCAGACCGGCAGGCAAGCCGACACTCTTCAGCGCGGCGGCAAAATCCGCTTCACTGAGATTCTGGTAGGTGACCGGCTTCCCGCTCTGTTTGCTGAGTTCAGCCGCCAGTTCGCTCAGCGTCCAGCGGTGGTCGCCCGCCAGTTCATATACCTTGCCCGCATGGCCCTCTTCAGCGATCACCTTGGCTGCCGCCGCGGCATAGTCTGCGCGGGTGGCAGAGGCAATTTTACCCTCGCCTGCAGCACCAATAAACACGCCGTGTTCCAGCGCAGGCGGCGCGCTCGCCAGATAGTTTTCGGTATACCAGCCGTTGCGCAGCAGGGCATAAGGAATGCCGGACGCCGCCAGCGCTTTTTCAGTGGCCACGTGTTCAACGTGCAGGCCGAGCGGTGAGGTATCCGCATGCAGCAGGCTGGTGTAGGCGATAAATTTCACCCCTGCCGTTTTGGCGGCGTTAATCACGTTCTGGTGCTGGGTTGCGCGCTGGCCGACTTCGCTGGACGAGATCAGCAGCAGCTTATCCACGCCGCTCAGCGCGGCGGCGAAGGCGGCTTCATCCGTGTAGTCCGCCTGACGAACCACAATTCCCTGCTGGCTTAAGGCTTGCGCTTTCGCCGGGTTACGTACGATAGCCACAATCTGGTTAGCCGGTACGGTTTTCAACAGCTGTTCGATAACGAGATGGCCAAGCTGGCCGGTGGCGCCGGTAATCGCGATCATGATGAATCTCCTTCGTGTTTGTCTGGTGTTGTGGCACACTAGCACCATAGCTAACTTTTAGTAAGTACGTACAAAAAGGTAAGTATGAAAACAACGATACCGACGCTCAGCGAGCAAATGCGCGATGGCAATCTTTTCGCGGAACAGTGCCCTTCACGAGAGGTGCTCAAACACGTTACCAGCCGCTGGGGGGTACTGATTCTGCTGGCGCTGCGCCAGGGTACGCATCGCTTTAGCGATCTGCGCCGTAAAATGGGTGGGGTGAGCGAAAAGATGCTGTCCCAGTCGCTTCAGGCGCTGGAGCAGGACGGGTTTGTCGATCGCGTATCGTATCCGGTCGTGCCGCCGCATGTAGAGTATAGCCTGACGCCGATGGGTATCGAGGTCAGCGAAAAAGTCGCCGCGCTGGCTGACTGGATTGAGGTGAATACGCCGAAGGTGATGGCGAACAGGGACGATCGCGCGGCGTAAAAGCCGGGTGGCGCTTCGCTTACCGGGCCTACGGGATGTGTAACTACGGGTAGGCCGGGTAAGGCGAAGCCGCCACCCGGCACAATCGCCGCTACTTGCTTAAATCCACCTGATAAATCGCGAACCCAATATCATCCGTCGCGACCTGCTTCATCGGATACTGCGCCTTCTCCTTGATAAACGCGGCTGCCTTGTCGGACGGTGACGTTTCAAAACGGATATCCAGCGGCGTATCGCTGTGGATCGGCGCCAGACGCCAGTTGTTATCCACCGCCGGATGAATTTCGCCGGCCTTTTTCGACTCCGCGCTGATCCACGCCGCCAGCACCGAGCGGTTCTCGTCCGGCGAGGCAAAGGCGATGTGGCTATCTCCCGTACCGGCAAACTTACCGCCGTAGGCACGGTAGTTATTGGTCACCACCAGGAAGGTGGCATTCGGGTCGATCGCCTTGCCGTTGAAGGTCAGGTTTTTAATGCGCTCCGCCTGCGGGTTGATCGCCTGACATTCACCGTCATATTTCGCCGGTTGGGTGACGTCAATCTGGTAGTTCACGCCGTCGATCACGTCGAAGTTGTAGGTGCGGAAGCCGTCCCAGTTAATCAGCGACTGCGGCTTGCTGCTGCGCGGGTCAATCTGGTTAAACTGTCCGGCAGAACACTCCAGCCACTCCTTTACCTCTTTCCCGGTGGCTTTAACCACTACCAGCGTATTCGGATAGAGATAGAGATCGGCGGCATTACGGAAGGTGAGCTGGCCCTTTTCGACCTCAACATAGCTTGCCGGGTCATTCTTACGTCCGCCCACTTTGAATGGCGCAGCGGCCGACAGGACCGGCAGCTTCGCCAGATCCGGATCGCCCTGCACAAAGTGTTCGGCATAGGCTTTCTGCGCCATGTTGACGACCTGGACGGTCGGATCGTCCTGCACCAGCGCCAGGAAGCTGTACATGTTGTCGGCGGATTTACCGATCGGCTTGCTGACGAATTCGCGCGTGGCGTCGTGATCGTGCTTCAGCACGTCGACCAGTTTTTTATCTTCCGCCGCCAGTGATTTTTTTGCTGCCGCGTCGTAGATCGGACGCGCTTCGGCTTTTGACTGCGTCACCTTCCAGCGGTCGCCGTCGTTATTCAGCACCAGATCCACTACGCCAAGATGGTCACCCCACATGCCCGGCATCACCGACGGCACGCCGTTGAGCGTGCCTTTCCCGATATCCGCCCCTTTGATGCTGGCGAAGTCTTTGCCCGGGAAGACCGCGTGGGCGTGGCCGAACAGGATCGCATCGACGCCCGGAACCTCACTCAGGTAGTAAACGGAGTTTTCTGCCATGGCCTGGTACGGGTCGGCGGAGAGACCCGAGTGGGCGACAACGACCACCAGATCGGCGCCTTTCTCACGCATTTCCGGCACGTATTTGCGCGCGGTTTCGGTGATGTCGTTAACGGTCACCTTACCGTCGAGGTTGGCCTTATCCCACGTCATGATCTGCGGCGGGACAAAACCGATATAGCCGATGTTTAGCGTCTGCTTTTTCCCGTCCCGATCGACAACCTCGGTCTCTTTAATCAGGTAAGGGGTAAAGAGCGGTTTTTGGGTCTTAACGTCGATGATATTGGCGTTAACGTACGGGAATTTTGCACCTGCAAGGGCATCGTGCAGGTATGTCAGACCGTAGTTGAATTCATGGTTGCCAAGGTTACCGACGGTATAGTCCAAAGTGTTCATCGCTTTATAAACAGGATGGATCTCGCCTTTTTTCAGCCCCTTGGTCGCCATGTAATCCCCGAGCGGACTGCCCTGAATAAGATCGCCGTTATCGACCAGCACGCTATTTTTCACTTCGCCACGTGCGGCATTGATCAAACTTGCCGTGCGTACCAGTCCGAATTTTTCCGTCGGGGTATCTTTGTAGTAATCGAAGTCCATCATGTTGCTGTGCAGATCGGTCGTTTCCAGAATACGTAAATCGACCGTCGCTGCCTGCACGCTCGCCGCAATCAGCGTCGCCAGGAGCGTTGCGCTAAACTTAATCATCAGAAGAGTCCTTTTTTCGATCCAGGCCACAAAAGAGTATGTATCTATAACGCGTTGCTTACATAAATGTGAATCCTGACAGAAAAAAGCAACCTGAAACCGGAATTGCTTCACAGATAGCGGAATTGTTCACATTACGATATAACTAAAACAAAGAGTTAACCTCACTGCGTTAACAAAGAGGTGGAAAATGCTAGATAAAATTTGTCAGCTCGCACGGGATGCGGGAGATGCCATCATGCAGGTGTATGACGGTATTAAACCTATGGAGGTCGTCAGCAAAGCGGACGACTCTCCGGTCACGGCGGCAGATATCGCGGCGCATAAGGTGATCCTGAAAGGGTTACAGGCCTTAACGCCGGACATCCCCGTCCTGTCAGAAGAAGCGCCGCAAAGCTGGGACGAACGCCAGCACTGGCAGCGTTACTGGCTGGTGGACCCCCTGGACGGGACAAAAGAGTTCATCAAGCGCAACGGTGAATTCACCGTCAATATCGCCCTGATTGAGAAGGGTAAAGCGGTGCTGGGCGTGGTCTACGCGCCGGTCATGAAGGTGATGTACAGTGCTGCAGAAGGGAAGGCGTGGAAAGAAGAGTGCGGCGTGCGCAAGCAGATCCAGGTGCGCGATGCGCGTCCGCCGCTGGTGGTGATTAGCCGCTCGCACAACGACAGCGAGCTGCAGGAGTACCTGCAGCAGCTGGGTGAACACCAGACCACCTCGATTGGCTCATCGCTGAAATTCTGCCTGGTGGCGGAAGGACAGGCTCAGCTCTATCCCCGCTTTGGACCGACGAACGTCTGGGATACCGCCGCCGGGCATGCCGTTGCTGCGGCCGCCGGGGCGCATGTTCATGACTGGCAGGGCAAGCCACTGGACTACACCCCGCGCGAATCCTTCCTCAACCCCGGCTTCCGCGTCTCTATTTATTGAGCCAGCAGCTTATGCAGCAGGTCGACAACCTGCTGCACCTCTTCCTGGGTCAGCGCCCCGTCTTTCACCCACTGTACGCGACCTTCTTTATCCAGCACGATAATCGCGGAGCTCTCTTCCTCCAGCTGCCAGGCCTTACGGGTGACGCCGTTGCTGTCGACAATAAACTGCGACCACGGGTAGAGCTTTTTATTGCTCTCAAGGCTTGAGCGCACAAACATCCCGGAACCCGGAATGGCGTCATCGGTATTCACGATCGTGGTGGTCTGGTAGCGGTCGTGTGGGAATTTTGCGGCCTTGATCGCTTCCACCAGGCTGGCATTTTTCTCTTTTGCAGATGTACGACCGGCAATATGTTGTACAACTCTCACTTTGCCCGCGAGCTGCGCGCTATTCCAGGCTTTGTAGCTAAACTTATCATTGTCGAGAATCAATTCTCCCCGGTCAGCAATGCCGACTGGCGGTACACGTTGTCCTTTTTCAATGTTGTGAGCACTCGCCCACAGGGGCAGCAGCAGGCAGGCTGCTGCAAGGATATTACGTAGGGTCATGGCGTTTCCTTATTGTTTGCAGGTGATCCGACCACTTGGTCATACGCTTTTAATGATAAGTGCGATCAATGTGGTTTTCCCGCAATCCCGATGCCAGTTTGCGGGTGAACGCACATATCCATGAAAAAACGACGGCTTATACTGCGCTCAGTCACGCTTTGCAAAGATTATTCTGAATAATTGTAATCAAACGGTAAATAAACTTATGCACACTGGGTAACACCGTAGTTCTGGTCTATAGTCATTGGGCATTAAAATTTGCGCTCAGGACAGTCGGGCCGATTGTGGCACCGCAAGAGCGTATGATTCGCAGGAGATACAAGAATGAAAATTTTCCAACGCTACAACCCGCTTCAGGTGGCGAAGTACGTGAAGATCCTGTTCCGTGGACGGTTGTACATCAAGGATGTTGGCGCTTTTGAGTTTGATAAGGGCAAAATCCTTGTCCCAAAAGTGAAGGACAAACAGCACCTGTCTGTGATGTCCGAAGTCAACCGTCAGGTTATGCGTCTGCAAACTGAGATGGCTTAACCAACGTGCTATGCAGTAGTAGTAGATAAAAAGACGGCCCACGGCTCCCGATGGGAGCCGTTGATGTTTGTGGGGGCCAGAACGTTACGCCGACACCTTCTCTTCCGCATCCGGCAGCTTCGGCACCAGTACGGTCGGTTTGTTGTCGATACGCGTCACCAGCAGCTGGTCGATGCGGTAGTTATCAATATCCACCACCTCAAACTTGTAGCCGGAGAACTTCACCGAGTCGGTGCGTTTCGGGATTTTACGCAGCATAAACATCATAAAGCCGCCGATGGTTTCGTAGTTTCCGGACTGCGGGAACTCGTCGATATCCAGCACGCGCATCACGTCTTCAATCGGCGTGCCGCCATCAATCAGCCATGAATTATCGTCACGCTGAACAATCTGCTCTTCCAGCCCCTGGCCTACCAGGTCGCCCATCAGCGTGGTCATGACGTCGTTGAGGGTGATAATACCCACCACCAGCGCGTATTCGTTCATGATCACCGCGAAGTCTTCCCCGGCGGTTTTGAAACTTTCCAGCGCTTCTGAGAGCGTCAGGGTGTCCGGCACAATCAGGGTATTGCGGATCTGCACGCCGCTGTTCAGCGCCAGGCTCTGGTTCGCCAGCACGCGGTTCAGCAGGTCTTTGGAGTCGACGTAACCGATGATGTGGTCGATATCTTCATTACAGACCAGGAACTTAGAGTGTGGATGCTGCGCCACTTTGTTCTTCAGGCTCTGCTCATCTTCATGTAAATCGAACCAGATAATGCTTTCACGGCCCGTCATGGAAGAGGGCACGGTACGGGATTCCAGTTCGAATACGTTCTCAATCAGCTCATGTTCCTGCTTGCGCAGCACCCCGGCCAGCGCGCCGGCTTCCACGACCGCATAAATATCGTCAGAGGTGATGTCGTCTTTACGCACCATAGGTAGCTTAAAGATGCGGAAAATGACGTTTGCCAGGCCGTTGAAGAACCACACCAGCGGGCGGAACACGAACAGGCAGAAGCGCATCGGGTTGATGATACGCAAAGCTACAGCTTCTGGCGCAATCATACCGATGCGTTTCGGGGTCAGGTCGGCGAAGAGGATGAACAGCCCGGTCACCAGCGAGAAGGAGAGGATAAAGCTCAGCTGTTCGGCCAGTTCGGCGGACATGTACTGCGCAAAGAGGCTATAAAACGCCGGGGAAAACGCCGCATCGCCCACGATACCACCCAGGATGGCTACCGCGTTCAGACCAATTTGCACCACGGTAAAGAACGTACCGGGGTTTTCCTGCATTTTGAGAATGCGTGAGGCGTTGATGTTGCCTTCGTCGGCAAGCAGCTTCAGTTTGATTTTACGGGACGCGGCCAGCGAGATCTCGGATATCGAGAAAAATGCACTGACGGCAATCAGACAAAGTATTACTAAAATACTGTTTAACATAGTTTATCCGGCTTCTCGCCAGATCCTCAGAAGGGGAGTTGATACCATTTGTGTGGAAACACATTGAACACCAGCTCGTAGCGTTGAGCCGATTATTTCAGCGGGTAGTATAGCGTAAAGAGATGTAAATCTGCCAGAGGTCACATTTTTGGCATAAAACAGACCGGACAGCGGGCGCTGTCCGGTACATCGCGTTATTTCACGGTAGACAGGCGGACATCGCCCACCGCCCGACGGGTGGCATCGCCTCCCCATACCTGATCGTATTCATAGCCCGTGAGCTGTTTGATCACCACGCGGGTGCTGGCGTCGCAGTCGCGGTAATCGCCACCCAGCTTACGGCGCGCAATCTCCTTGAGGAGCAGCTTGTGCGTCTCACGGGTGAGCTTGAACCTGTAGGTGGTGAAGAAGCTTACCGCCAGCAGAGCTGCCGTGGCGAAGATCATCAGGCCGATAATCGCCCCCAGCGCGCTTTCAGGCTGTGCGCCGCTGCCCTTCACAAAGCCGGATTCCTGCAGCACCAGGCCAATAATCATGATGGCAATCGCCACGGTGCTCTTGCGGGTCAGGACCATCACCCCGGCAAAAATCCCTTCGCGGCGCTGCTGGGTCACCATCTCGTCAATATCCGGAATGAAGCTGTAGATATTCCACGGAATATAGTAGAGGCCAGAGCGGGCGGCACCGAGCAGAATAAAGACCGCGGAGAATAGCAGCGTCGGTACCTGCGTTTTGGTGAGGTAGACCGTAAACAGGAAGGCCAGCACCAGGAAGATACAGCCGTAGGAGAGCCGCAGGGCGGCAGACGGCGTGACGTTCAGCCGGTTCAGCAACAGCATAAACCCATAGGTGCCGGGTACCGAGGCGAAGGCCGCAATGCTCAGCCAGCCGGATACCGCAGCCGCATCCTGGCTCAGACAGTACACGACATAATAGGTAAACACCGAACCGAACACGTCCATCGCCGTGAACGAAAAGATATAAATAATAATATGCAGGCGGAACGCGCGGATACGGAAGGAGGAAAAGAGATCCAGCACCAGATATTTCAGGTGATTCAGTAGCCCGCCGCTGCGCTGGTTATCCACTTTAAAACTGGATTCCTGCTGCACATCCTTCGCTTCCCAGGTGGTGTACCAGGTAATAAATACCGCAAGGCAGAACACGCAGGAAAATATCAGCCCGGTGAGGGTATAGGTAAACGGATTATCTTTCCCCGTGAACTGCATAATCACCCCGGGAACGGATACCGCAAGAAAACCGCCCAGTTGGGAGCAGATCATCCGCACGCCGGACAGGCGGCTACGCTCTTCATACCGGTTCGTCATTTCAGCCGCCAGGGTCTCCCAGGGAACCAGCACCATCGCCGACAGCAGCTCAATAGAGAGGTAGGTGCCCAGGTAGTACCAGTAACCCATGTCCGTCAGCCACAGCAGGGCATACAAAAACATGAGCGGTGAACTGAGTAATAAAAAGAAGCGGCGACGGCCAAATTTACGCCCGAGCCAGGTATCCCCGAAGTTATCGGTGATATAACCCATTATCGGGCTTAATAGCGCATCAATCACGCGGGCAATGGCGAATATTGATCCCGCTTCAATGACCGAGAGTCCGCAATAGGTGGTGTAAAAAAATAACAGCCAGGTGCCGATAATGGCGAAAGCGCCTCCGCCAAAAAGATCGGTTACGCCGTAGCCGAGTGCTACGCCATAACCCACTCTACGTTCAGTTGGTTTGACCATAATAAAATCCAGTGTAGGGTAATGATTAACCCGTTTTTCGGGTCGTTTTTTTATTGAGTGCTGGAATACAAATTACGTTCTAGTTATTGATATCTATCCATTGTCTTAATTGAGATGAGCGGTAAATAGCCTCCACAAGCGTGAGTGAATGTCCGGCTTCACGGATGTTGGTGTAATCCGTGTGCCCCGGGTGGGTAATTGCGTGATAAAACCGGCGGATCGCCTGCTCGTGCCCCAGCCCCCAGTAGCTTTTGACCGAGCCGTCGGGAGAGTCATCGCTGGCCAGCCTGAGGCGCTCGCCGCGGGCGATGCACCAGAGCACGTTGTTATGCAGCAGCAGCGAGCCCTGTTCGCAGTGGATCTCCATCAGAAGCGGGGAATCGGTGGTATTGCAGTTGCTGGCGTAAAACAGGCCGCGTGAGCCGTTGGCAAAGTGCAGCGTGGCCATTGCGCTGTCTTCCCCTTCGGTCACGTCCGCCAGCTCGCCGCTGTCCACCACCCCTTTCACGCGCGTTACGCCACCGGCGAACCACTGCATCAGGTCGAGGGTATGAATGGCCTGGTTGATCAGCAGGCTGCCACCTTCCGTTGCCAGCCGCCCGCGCCACGGGCTTTCGGTGTAGTATGCGCCCGAGCGTGACCACGTCAGCACGGCCTTAATGCTGAGCATTTTTCCCAGCCCGCCCTCCTCCAGCATCTGGCGAATGCGCAGGCTGGTGGGGTTGAGACGGTTCTGGTAGCACACGCCGAGCAGACCCGACGCCTGTTCGGTGGCGCGGGTGATATCCACGAGTTCGCTGCTGTTCATGCCCACCGGTTTTTCGCAGAAAACATGCTTCCCGGCGGCGAGCGCCGCCAGGATCATGCTTTTATGCTCGAAATGCGGCGTGCAGATGTGGACCACGTCGATGGCATCATCCAGCAGCATTTCCCGGTAATCCTGATAGAAGCGGCACTGATAGCGCATTGCCAGCTCCAGCCCTTTGACGCTGTCGATGTCGACCAGCGCGCGTAGCGCGACGTTGGGGAGCAGGCGCAACGCATTCACATGGCAGCCGTGAATCGCTCCGGCACCGATAACCGCCGTGTTCAGGATCGTCATTGTCGCCTCCCGTTATTCCGTCGCGTTGGCCAGCATCTGGGCCTTCACGCAGAGCTCGGCCGCTTTGAAGGCGTGCGCCTGCGTCATGGCGTTTTCGGTACGATGCAGACAGTCGAGGATCAGTTCGCCAAAGAACGGGAATCCGACCTGTCCGGCGACCGGATAGCGGAATTCCCCCTCCTTATTGACGAGATAAACCACGTCCTGCTCGCCGCGGGTGAGATCGACATATTTGCGGATCTCGATATACCCGTCGGTGCCGAGCAGCGTCAGACGTCCATCGCCCCAGGTTGAGAGTCCGTCGGGGGTGAACCAGTCACAGCGGAAATAACCGCTGGCACCGTTTTCGCCCCTGATTGTTGCGTCACCGAAATCTTCGAATGCCGGATGCTGCGGATGGTTGAAATTGCGTGCCTGACTGGCGACCACGGTGGCGTTATGGTTGCCCGTGTAAAACAGAAATTGCTCAATCTGGTGGCTGCCGATGTCGCACAGAATGCCGCCGAAGTAGCGACGATCGTAGAACCAGTCCGGGCGGCCGGTCCCTTCCCGGTGCGGGCCTGTCCCCAGGGTTTGGACGACGCGGCCAATGGCCCCCTGCTGCACCAGCTGTCCGGCAAACACCGCGCTCTCCACGTGGAGACGTTCGCTGTAGTACACGGCGTATTTCCGGCCGGTTTTCTCAACCATCGCTTTGGCATCCGCCAGCTGTTCAAGGGTGGTGAGCGGGGCTTTATCCGTGAAGTAGTCCTTGCCGGCCGCCATCGCTTTCAGCCCCAGCGCGCAGCGCTCAGACGGGATGGCCGCACCGGCTACCAGACGCACTTCGTCGTCGTTGAGTATCACCTCCAGCGACTCCGCCACGTTGACCTGCGGGTATTGCTGGATAAATTTATCCACTTTTGCCGGATCGGGGTCGTACACCCACTTCAGCGTGGCCCCGGCTTCAATCAGGCCGTTACTCATGCCGTAGATATGGCCGTGGTCGAGCGCGGCAGCGGCAAAAACAAACTCCCCCTCGCGGACAACCGGCTGAGGTTTACCCACCGGCGCGTAGTTCATTCCGTCATTTTTGTTCATGGTGTCACTCCTTAATCCAGGTCTTTGCCAAGGGGAATCGCACCCACTTCGCTGAAGTTGGCGACGCTTGCGGATTTTTCATAAAAACGGGGAGCAAGGGCGCTCGTCCCACCGGTACGGTAAAACGGGTCGTCGCGCTGAATCGGCAGCGAGACCACGGTGCGGGTAATGGCGGATTTATAGATCGCGGCGATCAGTTCCAGCGAGCGTTTGCCCTGTAACCCATCCACTAACGGTGCCGTGCCGTGCTCGATGGCAGAAAGCAGGTCATTAATCTGCCCGGCGTGCAGCGTCCACTCGAGCTTCGGCGTCTGCTTAAACACCGCGTCGAGCTGCGCTTCGCGCTGCTGGTCGTGGGTTTCCTGCGGGAAGCCGTTGTCGGCGCTGACGCTGGCAAAGGCCTGCCACGGCGCGGAGATGCGCGCCTTCTCACCCTGAATAATGATTTTCTGATCTTCCCCGTGGTGCACGACCGAGGCGGTAAGCTGGGTGAGCGCACCGCTGGGGTATTTGAAGATCGCGGCGCTAAGGTCTTCGACTTCAGCGTTGTCATGCGCCACGTTGGTCATCATCGCCACCACTTCGGACGGAAAGCCCAGCATCCACTGAATGGCGTCGATGTGGTGAACCGCGTGGTTAAGGGTGCAGCCGCCGCCCTCTTTTTCCCAGGTGCCGCGCCACCACAGGTCGTAGTAGCAGTGTCCGCGCCACCAGAAGGAGTCCACCTGCGCGTGGCAAACCTTGCCCGCAAGCTCCGAATCCAGCGCTGCTTTTAAGCGCCAGAAGGCATCGGTAAAGCGGTTTTGGGCAATGATGGAGAGCGTTTTGCCGCTGGCCTTTTGTGCGGCGATCATCGCGTCGCACTCCTCCAGCGAGGCGGCCATCGGTTTTTCGCACAGCACGTGGCAGCCCGCGTTCAGGGCATCAATGCTGATCTCTGCGTGGACGTAGGGCGGCGTGCAGACGTCGACGATATCGATATCCGGCTCTGACGCCAGCATCTGCTGGTGGCTGTCATACACGCGTGCGTCCGTCAGGCCGTAGCGCGCTTTTTTCTCGTGGGCTTTTTCCGGATAAATATCAACCAGCGCGACGATCCGGCAGCGTTGGCCAAACTGCAAATAGCCCTGAATATGGTTGTGCGAGATATTCCCTGTTCCCACAATAGCGACATTTAACATTGATTCTTCTCCGGAGTTACCAGGTGCCTGAGGCGTCCAGCGTGACGCTGGCTGTCTCTTTAGCCACTGAGGTGCTGATGCGTTGTTGAAGCAGGCGCAGATACTGTTTTTCGTTGAGCGGGAACTCGACCCAGTCGTCCGTCCAGGTGGAGAGGTGCATGGCGTTGGAGAGCGTCAACCCGTGGATCCCTTCCAGACCCGGCGCAATGAGCGGCTCGCCGCGCAGGATGGCGGCACAGAAGTTGGCGGTAATGACGTGGTGTTCGCTGCATTCCGGGGCCACGGGAAGCGTGACCTCCCAGCATTCAGGCTCACCAAAACCGTTCTGCCAGCGGGCGTTGAAGGCGGTTTCAGATTCTCGCAGCCGCCAGTAGCGCAGCTTGCCCTCTTCGACGACCACCTTGCCGTGATCGCCGACGATTTCCAGCCGGTTGGTTCCCGGCGTTTCCGCCACGGTGGTGATGAACACGCCCGTCGCACCGTTGGCATACTCGGCGTAGGCGGTGACGTCGTCTTCCACTTCGATATCCCGATGCTTGCCGAACTGGCAGAACGCGCGCAGACGGACCGGCATACCGACCAGCCACTGCCAGAGATCGAGCTGGTGCGGGTCCTGGTTGAGCAGCACGCCGCCGCCTTCTCCTTTCCAGGTGGCGCGCCAGCCGCCGGAGTTGTAATAGCTCTGCGAGCGATACCAGTTGGTGATGATCCAGTTGGAGCGGCGGATCTCACCCAGCTCGCCGCTGTCGATCAGATCTTTCACCTTCTGGTAGAGCGGGTTCGGGCGCTGGTTGTACATGATGCCGAACACCACATCGCACGCCTGGGCGCAGGCGTTCATCTCCTGTACCTGGGCGGTATACACGCCCGCCGGTTTTTCACACAGGGTGTGGATGCCGTTGCGCATCGCCAGCATCGACAGGCGCGGATGCTCGTAGTGGGGCGTAGCGACAATCACCGCGTCGATAAGCCCGCTCTGGAGCATCTCCTGCGCGTCGCTGAACACGGGGAGGGTGCCGACCAGCTGGCGAATGGCCGGATGCTTTTCCGGCGCATTATCACAAACTGCGGCAAGGCAGGCGTCGCTGACCGTACCCGCCAGTAAATAACGCGCGTGGACCGTACCGATATTACCTATTCCAATAATGCCAAAACGTACCTTCTCCATGTCACACCTTAATTTCAGTTGAAATGAGTGATGACCGGAAAATAGGAAAGGGGAGCGGTAGCGACAATGTGTTTTTGTGAGAATACTCGCAAGGTGATTAAGTAATCTCCAGGCGTTTTGAAATTTGGTTTTAAAATCAAAGAACTGTTTCTGCAAATATTTGCAAAAACTGAATGAGAGCGAGGTCACACTATGCCGGGCAAGTTAAAAATGGAGGAAATTGCGGCCCTGACGGGCTATTCCGTCAGCACGGTTTCGCGGGTATTAAGCGGCAAGTCTTACACCAGCGATAAAGCCAGGGAAGCGATCGTTCGCACCGCGCGGGAGCTCGGTGTGCTGGAGTCTATGGCGAGCGGAAGACTGCTCATTAACGGTATCGCTGTTTTTGCACCGGAAAGAACCTTTCAGGGACGCGGGGATATTTTTTATCTGGAAGTGACGAAAGGAATTGCTGAAGCCTGCGCGCGGCATAATGTGTGGGTCACGTGCTGTGGTTTAGAAGAGCAGCACGCCGATGTGAAAGTCTTTATGGAAAAGGCCAGCCATAAGAATATTAACGCGATAATTATTATTGGCACTGATGATTCCACCATATTTAAACTGGCAAGCACCCTGAATAAGCCCTGCGTGTTGATTAATTCCGTTGACCGGGATCGGGTGCTGGATTCCGTGTCACCCGATCACCGGGCGATCGGCTTCACCACCATGCAGTACCTTTTCGAGCAGGGGCATCGCCGCGTGCTCACGCTCACCTGCCTGCGGCGGGATACGCTGTACGCGCGTCTGGACGGCATCAAAGAGGCGTACCGTCATTTTCACGTCGCCTTCGATCCCCAGCGCGATTTGCTCGTGACGGAGTGGTTTACCGCAGAAGAGGCCGAGCAGGCGCTGGATGCGTGGTTAGTGAATCATGACCGCTCGCAGTGGCCGGAGGTGATTTTCCCGAACAGTACCAGCATGACGGAAGGGGTGGTAAGGGCGTTGACGCGACACGGGCTGCGCATTCCGGAAGACATTTCGCTCATCACGACCGATTTTGCATGGAATTTAGCGCACCGTCTGGAAAAACCGGTCACGGGCGTGACGGTGCCCTGCCGCGAGCTGGGTATTGAGGCCGTCCATCTGCTGCAAACGCGGCTCAACCGACCGCAGGCACCGGTCTTTAACCTGCTGTTGCAGGGCAAAGTGATGGATTACGGCTCGGTCAGCAATGCCACGCGCCACGCGGCTCACGTGGCGCTGGATCAGTAATCAGGCCAGCTGTGGCGGCAGGCAAACGCCGATGCCTCCGATGCCGCAGTAGCCGTACGGGTTTTTATGCAGATACTGCTGGTGATCGTCCTCGGCGTAGTAGAACGGTTTCGCCGTCGCGATTTCCGTGGTCACCTCGCGCGTATCGCCCGCCTCACGCATGGCCTGCTGGAAACGCTCCAGGCTGGCGCGCGCGGCGGCATCCTGCTCAGGGGTGAGCGGATAGATAGCCGAACGGTACTGCGTGCCGTGGTCGTTGCCCTGACGCATGCCCTGCGCCGGGTCGTGATTCTCCCAGAAGACCTGCAGGAGCTGTTCGTAGCTGATTACCGCAGGGTCATAGACCACGCGCACCGCTTCCGCATGGCCGGTTTCGCCGGAGCAGACTTCGCGGTAGGTTGGATTCGGCGTGTAACCGCCCGTGTAGCCGGCTGCCGTGCTGTAAACGCCGGGCAGCTGCCAGAAGAGGCGCTCAACGCCCCAGAAGCAGCCCATGGCGAACAGGGCGATTTCCATGCCATCCGGCACGTTGGTCATGGAATGGCCATTGACGGCGTGTAAGGTCGCTACAGGCATAGGGGTGTTGCGTCCCGGTAATGCATCTGCTTGTGAAACCAGATGCTTTTTGTCGAATAAACTCACGGTGGGGCCTCCCGGGGTGCGATGTTTCAGTTAAGGTTGTCACGAAGCGTTTAATTGAACACAATAAATGCGCTGAATGAGACTAGATTTAATCATAAGAAATATTTGGGTGTTACACCCATTTTCAACCCGCGATTCGGGTTTTTGGCCAACAGGCCGTATTTTGCCGCGGAGCGGCACTTCATTTGCTTCCAGGGTGGAAACAGGGATATTCAGGAGAAAACGTGACAAAAATCCGCCAGTTATGTTTAGTCAGTGTGTTGCTGACAAGCGGGATTGCCAGCGCGGCGAATGTCCGTTTGCAGGTTGAGGGGTTATCCGGGGCGCTACAAAAAAACGTACGTGCGCAGTTATCGACCATCCAGAGTGATGAGGTGACGCCGGACCGGCGTTTTCGCGCGCGCGTCGATGATGCGATCCGCGAGGGGCTGAAAGCGCTGGGTTATTACGAACCCACCATTGATTTTGACCTCCGTCCGCCTCCAAAGAAGGGGCGCCAGGTGCTTATTGCCCGCGTTTCGCCGGGCGAGCCGGTGTTGATTGGCGGCACGAACGTTATCCTGCGCGGCGGGGCGCGTACCGACCGGGATTACCTGGACCTGCTCAGCACGCGGCCGAAAATCGGTACCGTGCTTAACCACGGCGACTACGATCATTTCAAAAAAGAGCTGACCAGCGTTTCCCTGCGTAAGGGCTACTTTGACAGCCAGTTCAACAAAAGCCAGCTGGGCATTGCGCTGGCGCGACGTCAGGCCTTCTGGGATATCGACTACGACAGCGGAGAACGTTACCGCTTTGGCGACGTGACGTTCGAAGGTTCGCAAATTCGTGAAGAGTATCTGCAAAACCTCGTGCCCTTCAAAAAAGGGGACTACTACCAGTCGAGCGACCTCGGAGAGCTGAACCGACGCCTCTCCGCTACCGGCTGGTTTAACTCCGTGGTTGTCGCACCGGAATTTGATAAGTCACGCAAAACCAAGGTGTTGCCGCTGCATGGCGTTGTTTCGCCGCGCACCGAGAACACCATTGAGACCGGTGTGGGCTACTCGACGGACGTGGGGCCACGGGTGAAAACCTCGTGGAAAAAACCGTGGGTGAACTCGTACGGCCACAGCCTGACCACCAGCCTGAGCCTCTCAGCGCCCGAGCAGCAGCTGGATTTCAGCTACAAAATGCCGCTGCTGAAAAATCCGCTTGAGCAGTATTACCTTCTGCAGGGCGGTTTTAAGCGCACCGATTTGAACGACACCGAGCAGGACTCGACGACGCTTGCGGTCTCCCGCTTCTGGGATCTCTCCAGCGGCTGGCAGCGCGCCATTAACCTGCGCTGGAGCCTCGATCACTTTACCCAGGCTAACGTCACCAACACCACCATGCTGCTTTATCCGGGGGTGATGATCAGCCGTACCCGCTCGCGCGGGGGCCTGATGCCGACCTGGGGCGACTCACAGCGCTACTCCATCGATTATTCCAACACCGCCTGGGGCTCCGACGTGGACTTCTCCGTCTTTCAGGCGCAAAACGTCTGGATCCGCACGCTGTACGATAAACATCGTTTTGTGATGCGCGGCAATCTCGGCTGGATAGAAACGGGAGACTTCGAGCGCGTTCCGCCGGATCTGCGCTTCTTCGCCGGGGGCGACCGCAGCATTCGCGGGTATAAGTACAAATCGATCTCACCTGAGAACGAAAAGGGCCAGTTGACCGGTGCGTCAAAACTGGCGACGGGCTCGCTGGAGTACCAGTACAACGTCAGCGGAAAGTGGTGGGGCGCCATGTTTGTTGACGGCGGTGAAGCGGTGAACGATATCCGCCGCAGCGACTTTAAAACCGGCGCGGGCGTCGGCGTACGCTGGCAGTCACCCGTCGGGCCTATTAAGCTCGATTTCGCCGTGCCGGTGGGTGACAAAGATGAACACGGATTACAGTTTTACATCGGTCTGGGGCCTGAATTATGAGTTTATGGAAGAAAATAAGCCTCGGAGTGCTGATCTTTATCGTGCTGCTGCTCGGGACGGTGGCGTTTCTGGTAGGAACGACGACCGGGCTGCATCTGCTGTTTAACGCCGCGAACCGCTGGGTGCCGGGGCTGGAAATTGGCCAGGTGACGGGCGGCTGGCGCGACCTGCGCCTGAAGAACATCCGCTATGAGCAGCCGGGCGTGGCGGTTAACGCCGGAGAGTTTCACCTGGCGGTGAAGCTGGGCTGTTTGCGGGACAGCAAGCTCTGCGTCAACGATCTGTCGCTAAAAGATGTCAACGTGGCGATAGACTCGAAGAAAATGCCGAAATCTGCGCCGGTTGAAGAAGAGGACAGCGGCCCGCTGAATCTCTCCACGCCGTACCCGATCGCGCTTTATCGGGTCGCGCTCAATAACATCAATATCAAAATCGACGACACCACCGTGTCCGTGATGGATTTCACCTCCGGCCTGCGCTGGCAGGAGAAAAATCTCACCCTGACGCCAACGTCCCTGCAGGGCTTATTGATCGCGCTGCCGAAAGTGGCCGACGTGGCGCAGGAAGAGATCGTCGAGCCGAAGATCCAGAACCCGCAGCCGGAAGAGAAGCCGCTGGGCGAAACGCTGAAAGACCTCTTCGCGAAGCCTGTGCTGCCGGAAATGACCGACGTTCATCTGCCGCTGAACCTTAACATTGAGGAATTCAAAGGCGAACAGCTGCGTCTGACGGGCGATACCGACCTGACGGTCTATAACATGCTGCTGAAGGTCAGCAGCATTGACGGCAACATGAAGCTCGACGCGCTGGATATCGACACCAACCAGGGCTCGGTGAATGCGTCAGGTAATGCCCTGCTGCGCGACAGCTGGCCGGTGGATATCACGCTGAATAGCACCCTGAACATCGACCCGCTGAAAGGCGAGAAAGTGAAGGTCAAGGTGGGCGGGGCGCTGCGCGATAAGCTCGATGTTGGCGTGAATCTCTCCGGCCCGGTGGATATGGCCCTGCGTGCGCAAACCCAGCTGGCGGAAGCCGGGCTGCCGCTCAATCTTGAGGTTGTCAGCAAGCAGCTTTCCTGGCCGTTCACCGGCGAAAAGCAGTTCCAGGCCGATGACCTGAAGCTGAAGCTGAGCGGCAAGATGACCGACTACACGCTCTCGTTCCGCACCGCGGTGAAGGGGCAGGGCGTGCCGCCCGCGAACATCACCCTGGATGCGAAGGGCAACGAACAGCAGGTCAACCTCGACAAGCTGACCGTCGCGGCGCTGGAAGGTAAAACCGAGCTGACCGCGCTGCTCGACTGGCAGCAGGCGATCAGCTGGCGCGGCGAGCTGAAGCTGACGGGCATTAACACCGCCAAAGAGGTGCCGGACTGGCCGTCGAAGCTGGATGGCCTGATTAAAACCCGCGGCAGCCTGTACGGCGGCACGTGGCAGATGGACGTGCCGGAGATCAAGCTCACCGGGAACGTGAAGCAGAACAAAGTAAACGTTGAAGGCTCGGTGAAAGGCAACAGCTATCTGCAGTGGGTTATCCCGGGCCTGCACGTGGCCCTGGGGCGCAACACGGCGGATATCAAAGGCGAGCTGGGGGTGAAAGATCTTAATCTGGATGCCACCATCGACGCGCCGAATCTGGATAACGCCCTGCCGGGTCTGGGCGGCACGGCGAAGGGGCTCGTGAAAGTGCGCGGCACGGTAGACGCACCGCAGCTGCTGGCGGATATCACCGCCAATAACCTGCGCTGGCAAGAGCTGAGCGTTGCCCGCGTCCGCGTGGAAGGGGATGTGAAATCCACCGACCAGATCGGCGGTAACCTGAACCTGCGCGTGGAGCGCATTTCTCAGCCGGACGTGAACATCAGCCTGGTCACCCTGGACGCGAAAGGGAACGAGAAGCAGCACGACCTGCAGCTACGGGTGCAGGGCGAGCCGGTCTCCGGCCAGCTTCACCTGACCGGCAGCTTCGACCGCAAACAGGCGCGCTGGAAAGGGACGCTGGATAACACCCGTTTCAATACGCCGGTCGGGCCGCTGGCGCTGTCGCGCGCCATTGCTCTGGACTACCGCAACGCCGAGCAGAAGATCAGCATTGGGCCGCACTGCTGGACCAACCCGAATGCGGAACTGTGCGTGCCGCAGACTATCGATGCGGGCGCGGAAGGGCGCGCGCAGATCAACCTCAACCGCTTCGATCTGGCGATGCTAAAACCGTTTATGCCGGAGACCACGCAGGCGAGCGGCGTCTTCAGTGGGAAAGCCGATGTCGCCTGGGACACCACCAAAGAGGGGCTGCCGCAGGGTAGCGTCACGCTGTCCGGGCGTAACGTGAAGGTGACGCAGGAGGTGAATGACGCACCGCTGCCGGTGGCCTTCGACACCCTGAACCTGAGCGCGGACCTGCATAACAACCGTGCAGAGCTGGGGTGGCTGATACGCCTTACCAATAACGGTCAGTTTGACGGGAAGGTTCAAATTACCGACCCACAGGGACGGCGAAATCTGGGCGGCAACGTCACTATCCGCAACTTCAACCTGGCGATGGTGAACCCGATTTTCGCACGCGGGGAAAAAGCCGAGGGCATGGTGAATGCCAACCTGCGCCTGGCGGGCAATGCACAAAGCCCTCAGCTGTTCGGCCAGCTGCGGCTCAGCGGCGTGGATATTGACGGCAACTTTATGCCGTTTGACATGCAGCCCAGCCAGATCGCCATGAACTTCAACGGCATGAGCTCGACGCTAAGCGGCTCGGTACTGACGCAGCAAGGGCAAATCAACCTGAACGGCGACGCGGACTGGAGCCAGCTCGATAACTGGCGCGCCCGTATTGCCGCGAAAGGCAGTAAGGTGCGCATTACCGTACCGCCGATGGTGCGTCTGGACGTCTCGCCTGATGTGGTCTTTGAAGCCACGCCAAGCCTCTTCACGCTTGACGGTCGCGTCGACGTGCCGTGGGCGCGCATCGTGGTTCACGATGTACCGGAAAGTGCGGTCGGCGTCTCAAGTGATGAAGTTATGCTCAATGAAAATCTGAAACCTGTCGAACAGAAGAGCGCTGGCATACCGATTAATAGTAACCTTATCGTGCACGTGGGGAATAACGTGCGGTTGGATGCGTTTGGGCTGAAGGCGAGGCTTACGGGCGACCTGAAGGTGGCGCAGGATAAACAAGGGCTAGGCCTGAACGGGCAAATCAATATTCCTGAAGGGCGTTTCCACGCTTATGGTCAGGATTTGATTGTCCGTAAAGGCGAGCTGCTGTTCTCCGGTCCACCGGATCAGCCCCTGCTCAACATCGAAGCGATTCGTAACCCGGAAGCGACGGAAAACGACGTCATTGCTGGGGTACGCGTCACCGGTTCTGCTGACGAACCGAAGGCGGAGATCTTCTCTGACCCGGCGATGTCCCAGCAGGAAGCCCTCTCTTACCTGCTGCGTGGACAGGGTCTCGACAGCGGTCAGAGCGACAGTGCGGCGATGACCTCGATGTTAGTGGGGCTGGGGGTTGCACAAAGTGGGCAGGTTGTGGGTAAAATCGGCGAGACGTTCGGCGTAAGCAATCTGGCGCTGGACACCCAGGGCGTGGGCGACTCCTCGCAGGTGGTGGTCAGCGGCTATGTACTGCCGGGTCTGCAGGTAAAATATGGTGTGGGGATCTTTGACTCACTGGCAACACTCACGTTACGCTATCGCCTGATGCCTAAGCTATATCTGGAAGCAGTGTCCGGCGTAGACCAGGCACTTGATCTGCTCTATCAGTTTGAGTTTTAGCAATGCGAATATTTGTCTACGGCAGTTTACGAACCAAGCAAGGCAACAGTCACTGGATGACCAATGCCCTGCTGCTGGGGAATTACAATATCGAGAACTACCAGTTGTACAGCCTGGGCCACTATCCAGGCGCGGTTCCCGGCGAAGGAACAGTACAGGGTGAAGTTTATCGTATTGATAACGCGACACTTGCCGAACTTGATGCCTTGCGCACCAGGGGCGGTGAATACGCGCGCCAGTTGATCCAGACGCCGTACGGAAGTGCGTGGATGTATGTCTACCAGCGTCCGGTCGAAGGGTTAACGCGGATTGTAAGCGGTAACTGGTTAGACAGAGACCAGTACTGAAAAAAAACAACGCCACCGTGAGGTGGCGTTGTTTTTTTACGGGCTAAACGGCGTCGTGACGCAGCTTGAATATCTGCACCGATTCCAGAAGCTGTTCTGCTTGTCGATGCATAGCCTGCGCTGCGGCGGCAGATTCCTGTGACAAGGTTGCGTTTTGCTGCGTGGCTGTATCCATGTGCGTCACTGCCACATTGACCTGATCGATACCCGTGCTTTGTTCATGGCTGGCATGCGAGATCGCTTCAATCAGTTCGCTCACCTTACTTACGCTATGCAGAATATCGGCCATCGCTGCACCGGCCTGCTGCACCTGCCCGTTCCCTTCATCAATTCGGTTAACAGAGCGGTCGATCAGAATACGGATATCTTTGGCGGCGGCAGCTGATCGTTGCGCCAGGGCGCGCACCTCTGCTGCAACGACGGCAAAACCGCGGCCTTCAGTACCTGCACGCGCCGCTTCAACTGCAGCGTTTAGCGCCAGGATATTGGTCTGGAAGGCAATACTGTCGATCATGCTGATGATGGAGTTGATCTCGCTGGAGAAATTATGAATTTCACTCATGGTGTGCATTGCACGTTCAACGGCTTCTTCTCCCTGGCGGGCTACCTGGCGGGCATTACGGGCAAGATCGCTGGCTGTGCGTGAATGTTCTGCATTGCTTTTTACAACTGACGTCAGCTCCTCCATGGATGCTGCGGTTTGTTCCAGGGCACTGGCCTGTGCTTCGTTGCGCGAGGAAAGCTCATGACTACCGCTGGCAATCTGCGCTGATGCGGTGGCGATGGTTTCGGTACCTTTTCGTACACCAGAGACAATGCGAGTGAGGTTGTCATTCATCTCCTGCAGAGCGCGCATGAGCTCAGCCGTTTCATCTCGACCGGCCACGGTAAAGCGGGACTGCAAATCACCGGCGGCAACGGTACGTGCTATGGTGACAGCTTGTGCCAGCGGAAGAGTAATGCTTCGAATCAGCCACCAGGTAATGAGCATCCCGGCGGCCAGTGTGAGAACCATTGCCAGTATCAGCATCCATTTCGTTTTCTGGTACTGCGCCTCGTTTATGGCGATGGTCTGCTCATGAATAGCCTGGGCATGCTGCAGCGTATGGGCCACAACGTTGTCGATCATCTTTGTCGGCTCGCGGTCAATCCCTGTAACCTGTTTGTCCACTCGCTGGGCGCTGGTGGGATCTCCCACCTGGTAGGTAGCCAGTGCCGCCAGGTATTTCTGTTCCAGCCCGGCGTGGATGTCGCGCGTTGCCAGAACTTGTCGATTATCCATGCCAATTTTCGGCAGAAGCTCACTTAGCCGGGTCAGTAGTGCCTGCGTGTTCTGACTTTCTGCGACAAAGGCCTTTTTGTATTTATCGAACGCTTCTTGTCCCTGAGCACCACGAATCAGGGTGTTCTTCCACTCCTGGACCTGAATTTTGAATTGTACCTGAGCATTGCGGGCGGTATCGATGCTGCTGGTGATGGTCTGTTCCATGGCCATAATCTGTTCGTTCTGCGCCTGACTGTCGCTATTGATCAGCAGGCCACGCAGGCCAATAAAAAGCGTTGCAAGCAACAGAAGCGACGCCAGAATGCCAAGTCGCTGTCCAATGGTGAGTGTGTTGAGTTTCATGATTTCCTGTTATGTGAAAACGCGATTGTGCTCATATCACGGGAGGTATCGACCTGCGGCAGGCAGACTTTAAAGGGGGAAGAGGGGATAGGGCAGGTAAAAAGCGATATCTAATTAATATTGCGAGATAAAATCTCTTTATGACGTTTTTGTGACAGTTTCAGGGTAACAAAAAGCCCCGGCATGCGGGGCTTTTTTTAATCGACAGTAAGAATTACTTCTTAGCAGCGCGTTCGAAAGAGGCGATGATTTCCGCTTTCGCTGCTTCTGCGTTGTCCCAGCCGTCAACTTTAACCCACTTGCCTTTTTCGAGGTCTTTGTAGTGCTCGAAGAAGTGAGTAATCTGCGCTTTCAGCAGCTCTGGTAGGTCGTTCACATCTTTGATGTGATCGTATTCTTTGCTCAGCTTGGTGTGCGGTACCGCAACCAGCTTCGCATCTTCACCGGATTCGTCGGTCATTTTCAGCACGCCAACGGGACGGCAGCGAATAACTGCGCCTGGCTGCAGTGGGTATGGCGTTGGGACCAGCACGTCAACCGGGTCACCGTCCAGAGACAGGGTGTGGTTGATGTAACCGTAGTTGCACGGATAGAACATCGCGGTAGACATGAAACGGTCTACGAACAGGGCGCCGCTCTCTTTGTCCACTTCGTATTTGATCGGATCTGCGTTAGCCGGGATTTCGATAACTACGTAGATGTCTTCTGGCAGTTCTTTACCCGCTGGGACGTTGAGTAAGCTCATGTCGGTGTCCTTTAAAATGGATGGTAAACAAGTGGCAGGTATTATAGCCAACTCGCGCTGAATGTCTCCGCCTGTTTTCGCCTTCTCTCCACGTTCTTCCCACTTTTCAGACCGATTCCATGACAGAAAAATCCATAAACTCAGCCGCATTTTTCATGGAGAAATGAAAGCGATTACAAACTTGTGATTAACGTTTTATTCACTTTTCTGAAGTGTGATGTAACGCAATTCGTTACATATTTCATGGGCTATAGTCATTCCGCAGAACATCTTTTAACCAACAATAACTCACCCTACGAGGACGTTCATATGTGGAAGCGCTTACTCCTGGTCACAGCCGTTTCGGCAGCCATGTCGTCTATGGCGATGGCCGCTCCCTTAACCGTAGGTTTTTCGCAAGTCGGCTCTGAATCTGGCTGGCGAGCGGCAGAAACCAACGTGGCGAAAAGCGAAGCTAAGAAACGCGGTATTACCCTGAAAATCGCCGATGGTCAGCAAAAACAAGAGAATCAGATTAAAGCCGTGCGCTCCTTTATCGCCCAGGGCGTGGATGCCATCTTTATTGCCCCCGTCGTGGCGACCGGCTGGGAGCCCGTCCTGAAGGAAGCGAAAGACGCTGAGATCCCGGTCTTCCTGCTCGATCGTTCCATCGACGTCAAAGACAAATCTCTCTATATGACCACCGTGACGGCCAACAACGTGCTGGAAGGGCAGTTAATTGGTGACTGGCTGGTAAAACAGGTCGACGGCAAGCCGTGTAACGTCGTTGAACTGCAGGGTACCGTCGGGGCGAGCGTGGCCATCGACCGTAAAAAAGGCTTTGCTGAAGCCATCGCGAAAGCGCCAAACATCAAGATTATCCGCTCTCAGTCCGGCGACTTTACCCGCAGCAAAGGTAAAGAGGTCATGGAGAGCTTCATTAAGGCTGAAAACAACGGCAAGAACATCTGCATGGTTTACGCCCACAACGATGACATGGTGATCGGTGCGATTCAGGCCATTAAAGAAGCGGGCCTGAAGCCGGGCAAAGATATCCTCACCGGCTCTATCGACGGCGTGCCGGACATCTACAAAGCGATGATCGACGGCGAAGCCAACGCCAGCGTGGAGCTGACGCCAAACATGGCGGGCCCGGCATTCGACGCGCTGGAGAAATTCAAGAAAGACGGCACGATGCCGGAGAAAGTGACGGTCACCAAGTCCACGCTCTACCTGCCTGATACGGCGAAAGAAGAGTTAGAGAAGAAGAAAAATATGGGCTACTAAGCTTGTCTGAACATGCCGGGTGGCGCTGCGCTTACCCGGCCTACGATACGCTCTTTTGTAGGCCGGATAAGCGTAGCGCCATCCGGCTTGATGCAGGGGGAAACCATGACCACTGAACAACACCAGGAAATCCTCCGCACAGAGGGCTTGAGTAAATTCTTTCCCGGCGTAAAGGCGCTGGATAACGTTGATTTCAGCCTGCGGCGCGGGGAGATCATGGCGCTGCTGGGCGAAAACGGCGCGGGAAAATCGACGCTGATTAAATCCCTGACCGGTGTTTATCACGCTGACCGCGGCACCATCTGGCTGGAAGGCAACGCCATTTCACCCAAAAACACCGCCCATGCCCAGCAGCTGGGGATCGGGACGGTCTATCAGGAAGTGAACCTGCTGCCGAATATGTCGGTGGCGGATAACCTGTTTATTGGCCGTGAGCCACGACGCTTTGGCCTGCTGCGCCGTAAAGAGATGGAGGCGCGGGCGACAACGCTGATGGAATCCTACGGCTTCTCCCTCGACGTCCGCGAGCCGCTGAACCGCTTTTCCGTGGCGATGCAGCAGATCGTCGCCATTTGTCGCGCGATCGATCTCTCCGCAAAGGTGCTGATCCTCGACGAACCCACCGCCAGCCTCGATACCCAGGAGGTGGAGATGCTCTTTACCCTGATGCGCCAGCTGCGCGATCAGGGCGTCAGCCTGATCTTCGTTACCCACTTCCTCGATCAGGTGTATGAGGTGAGCGACCGCATTACGGTGCTGCGCAACGGCAGCTTTGTCGGCTGCCGCGAAACCCGCGAGCTGCCGCAGATCGAGCTGGTCAAAATGATGCTGGGCCGTGAGCTGGAGACCAACGCCCTTCAGCGCGCGGGCCGCACGCTGCTGAGCGAGAAGCCGGTCGCCGCGTTCAGCGATTACGGTAAAAAAGGGGTCATCTCGCCGTTTAACCTTGAGGTGCGGCCAGGCGAAATTGTCGGGCTGGCGGGCCTGTTAGGCTCGGGTCGAACCGAGACCGCCGAGGTGATCTTCGGGATCAAGCCCGCCGACAGCGGCAGCGCGCTGATCAAGGGCAAACCGCAAACCCTGCGATCGCCGCATCAGGCTTCCTGTCTCGGCGTCGGCTTCTGCCCGGAGGACCGGAAAACGGACGGCATTATTGCCGCGGCCTCGGTGCGGGAAAATATCATTCTGGCGCTACAGGCCCAGCGCGGCTGGCTGCGGCCGATCCCTCGCAAAGAGCAGAACGCCATTGCCGAACGCTTTATCCGCCAGCTCGGCATCCGCACCCCGAGCGCGGAACAGCCCATTGAATTTCTCTCCGGCGGTAACCAGCAGAAAGTGCTGCTGTCGCGCTGGCTGCTGACCAAACCCCAGTTCCTGATCCTCGACGAACCGACCCGCGGCATTGACGTGGGGGCGCACGCCGAAATTATCCGGCTTATCGAGACCCTGTGCGCTGACGGTCTGGCGCTGCTGGTCATTTCGTCCGAGCTGGAAGAGCTGGTGGGTTATGCCGATCGCGTCATCATCATGCGCGATCGTAAACAGGTGGCAGAGATCCCGCTGGATAAGCTGTCCGTTCCGGCGATCATGAATGCCATCGCGGCATAAGGAGTGAATCGTGATGTCCCGTTCGCTTTCGCAAACCGGTGAGTCAAAGCGCCGCTTCAGCTGGCCGACCGGCACGCCGCAAATCGCGGCGCTGCTGGTGGTGCTGCTGGTTGATAGCCTGGTTGCCCCGCATTTCTTCCAGATCATCGTGCAGGATGGCCGCCTGTTTGGCAGCCCGATAGACATTTTAAACCGTGCCGCGCCCGTGGCGCTGCTGGCCATCGGGATGACGCTGGTGATCGCCACCGGCGGGATTGACCTCTCCGTCGGCGCGGTGATGGCTATCGCCGGGGCCACGGCCGCCTCCATGACCGTGGCCGGGCACAGCCTGCCGGTGGTCCTGCTGGCAGCCTTAGGTACCGGCGTGCTGGCCGGGTTATGGAACGGCATTCTGGTGGCGGTCCTGAAAATCCAGCCCTTTGTCGCCACGCTGATTTTAATGGTGGCCGGGCGCGGCGTCGCGCAGCTGATTACCTCCGGCCAGATTGTTACCTTCAACTCACCGAGCCTGGCGTGGCTCGGCAGCGGCAACCTTCTGTTCTTCCCGACGCCGGTGATTATTGCCCTGGTGACGTTAGTGGTGTTCTGGCTTTTCACCCGCAAAACGGCACTGGGCATGTTCATTGAGGCCGTCGGGATCAACATCCGCGCCGCGCGCAACGCCGGGGTCAACACGCGGCTGATGGTGATGCTGACCTACGTGCTGAGCGGTATCTGCGCCGCCATCGCCGGGGTGATCGTCGCAGCGGATATCCGCGGAGCCGATGCCAACAACGCCGGGCTCTGGCTGGAGCTGGATGCGATCCTGGCGGTGGTCATCGGCGGCGGGTCGCTGATGGGCGGACGATTTAACCTGCTGCTCTCGGTGATCGGCGCGCTGATCATTCAGGGCATGAACACCGGGATCCTGCTCTCCGGTTTCCAGCCGGAACTCAACCAGGTGGTGAAAGCGGTGGTCGTGCTCTGCGTGCTGATCGTCCAGTCGCCGCGCTTTGTCAGCATCATTAAGGGGATCCGTGGCCATGATAAAACGTAATTTACCGCTAATGATCACGCTGGGCGTGTTTGTGCTGGGCTACCTCTACTGTCTGACGCAGTTCCCCGGTTTTGCCTCGACGCGCGTGATCTGCAATATCCTGACCGATAACGCCTTTTTAGGCATCATCGCCGTCGGCATGACCTTTGTGATCCTCTCCGGCGGGATCGACCTCTCCGTCGGCTCGGTGATCGCGTTTACGGGCGTATTCCTCGCGAAAGCGATCGGCTTCTGGGGCATCTCACCGCTGGTGGCGTTTCCGCTGGTGCTGGTGATGGGCTGCGCGTTTGGCGCCTTTATGGGGCTGCTGATCGACGCGTTAAAGATTCCGGCGTTTATTATTACCCTCGCGGGAATGTTCTTCCTCCGTGGGGTGAGCTACCTGGTGTCGGAAGAGTCGATCCCGATTAACCATCCGGTGTACGACACGCTCTCCAGCCTGGCGTGGAAGATCCCCGGCGGCGGCCGCCTGAGCGCGATGGGGCTGCTGATGCTGGGCGTGGTCGTCATTGGCATCTTCCTTGCTCACCGTACCCGGTTTGGCAATCAGGTTTACGCCATTGGCGGCAACGCCACGTCGGCTAACCTGATGGGGATCTCGACCCGCAGCACCACCATCCGCATCTATATGCTCTCGACCGGCCTGGCGACGCTGGCAGGTATCGTCTTCTCGGTATACACCCAGGCGGGCTATGCCCTCGCAGGCGTGGGCGTTGAGCTGGATGCGATTGCTTCTGTGGTCATCGGCGGTACGCTGCTCAGCGGCGGCGTGGGGACGGTGCTGGGGACGCTGTTCGGCGTGGCGATTCAGGGGCTGATACAAACCTATATCAACTTTGACGGCACGCTCAGCTCGTGGTGGACGAAGATCGCCATCGGCATTCTGCTGTTTATTTTTATTGCCCTGCAGCGTGGTCTGACGGTGCTCTGGGAGAACCGTCAAAGCTCGCCTGTTACCCGCGTAAACACATCGGTAACAGAGCGATAACACGCTGAATTTGCTTAAAGTCTATACACTAAATCATTCAAGCTGCATCAAGGCGGCAAGTCTGAGAATCCCCAGGAGCTTACTTAGGTAAGTGACTGGGGTGAGCAGACGCAGCCAACGCAGAGGCAGCTTGAAGGATGACGTGTATAAACATTTTCCGGTAGAGGCCGATACTCTTCTTTTATGCCCAGAAATATCTCGCTACCGGAAATAATATCATGCTGAAAACGCTATCGATTCGTACCGGCTTGCTCTCTTTACTGGCCGTTATGACCCTTCTGCTGCTGATTGTCAGCGGCATTGGCATTTATGCCCTCACACAGAGTTCTTCTTCGCTGCAGCGTATTAATCACCTTCAGGGTGAGCAGATGGTGCAGCTTAATTCAGGCTATACGCTGATCCTGCGCGCGCGCAATGAAGCGGGTCAGGCCGTCCGCATGATGGAAATCGGCATGCTGGACGATGCGGCCAACGCGGTAAAAAACATCAACCAGGAAGTCGCTCTGGCCCAGAAAACGCTGAAGGGCGTGATCGACGGCGGCGTGGCTGACGAGCAGGGGCAACAGCTGCTCAATAAGGTGGCGGCCAGTCTGGGGGCGTATACCCAGCAGGGGATCAACCCGATGCTGAAAACCCTCAATGACCAGAGCGCGGACGGGTATTACGATCTGCTGGAGAAGACGCTGATCCCGCTGGCGTCAACGTTCGATAATGACATGCAGGCGTTTCAGAAATGGAGCGAAGCGCGAGGTCTGGCGGAAGTGAGTGCCGTGCAGGCGAGCAAAACCCACGTCCTGATCCTGATTATCGTCGCAGCGCTGCTGACGGCGGGCATTATTGTGCTGGCCTGGCTGGCGCTGCGCCATATGCTGCTCAAGCCGCTCTCGGCGTCGATTGCTCAACTGGAGAATGTGGCAGCGGGCGATTTAACCCATACGCTGGCTGCGCCCGCGAGCCAGGAGTTTAACCGCCTTAACGCGGTGATAGAGGAGATGCGTCAGTCGCTGATGAACTCGGTTCTGCGGGTACGCGATGCCAGCGCGCAGATTGACACCGGCAGCCGCGAGCTGACGCTGGGAAACCGCGATCTCGCCGAGCGTACGGAATCCACCGCCACGTCGCTGGAGCAGACGGCGGCCAGCATGGAACAGATCACCGCCACGGTGAAGCTCAACGCCGATAACGCCGAGCAGGCGCACCAGCTGGCGAAATCGGTGTCCGACACGGCCGATCACGGCAGTGAAATGGTCTGCTACGTGATTGAAAAAATGCGCGATATCTCCGGCAGTTCGGCGCGTATCGCTGACATCCTGAGCGTCATCGACGGCATTGCCTTCCAGACCAATATTCTGGCGCTTAACGCCTCCGTGGAAGCGGCGCGTGCGGGCGAGCAGGGGCGCGGTTTTGCCGTCGTCGCGGGCGAGGTGCGCAACCTTGCCAGCCGCAGCGCCGACGCGGCGAAAGAGATTCGAACGCTTATCGGCGACTCGCAGACCCACGTTAACGAGGGCAGCGAGCTGGCCCAGCAGGCTGGCGAAACGATGGACGAGATCGCAACCGAAGTGCTGCGTATGACCAAACTGATGCGTGAGATTGCGACCGCGTCTCATGAGCAGAGCCGCGGCATTGAGCAGGTGAATATTGCGGTGAATCAGATGGACGAAACCGCGCAGCAGAATGCGGCGCTGGTGCAGCAATCCTCCGCCGCGACCCGCTCCCTTGAGGAGCAGTCGCGTCAGCTGATGGAAGCCATGTCATCATTCAAAGTGACGACTCAGAACGCGGCATAATATTACCCAGCCCCGGTACGTTCTGTGCCGGGGTTTTATTCCTTCCGGAATTAAGCGCCCCGATATTATCGTGAATTTCACCCATTAATATTTCCAGCGAGCTGGTTAAGGCTAACGCTTTTTCAGTCGGTTCAAGATATAAACCTTTACGGAAAAATAACGGCTCATCAAAGAGTTGATTAAAACGCTTTAATGCCAGACTCACCGCAGGACGGGACATCTCCAGACGCAAAGAGGCCTTTGCCATGCTGCCGCAGCGGACGATTTCAATAAATACAGGGATAAGATTTAAATCAATACCGGTATTAGCACGGGAATAATTTTTCATTGCGATTCTGCTCCACGAAATATCTGTCAAACTGTTATGGAAATAATGCAGGAGCAGTGGCGAAGATTAAAGCATGTTTTTTATAAACACTTATACGGTAAAATATATAAATGACCAGGGGAGCCGGATCGGCTCCCCTGAAGAGAGGGATTATGCGTCCGGGTATTCACGGATGAAACGTTCGACGTCTTCAACCATGTGGTTGTTGCCGACGAAGAATGAACGGCGCTGGTGAAGGCTTTCTGGCACGATCTCCAGAATACGCTCTTTACCGTCGCTCGCCTTGCCGCCCGCCTGTTCGGCAAGGAACGCCATCGGGTTGCATTCGTACAGCAGACGCAGTTTCCCGTCCGGGTGGCTGGCGGTGCTTGGGTAGAGGTAGATGCCGCCTTTCAGCAGGTTACGGTGGAAATCCGCGACCAGGGAGCCAATATAGCGGGACGTGTAAGGGCGCTGCGTCGCTTTATCTTCTTCCTGGCAGAATTTGATGTACTTCTTCACGCCGTTCGGGAAGCGGATGTAGTTGCCTTCGTTGATGGAGTAGGTGTTACCCTTCTCCGGGAAGCGCATGCGTTCCTGGCTCAGACAGAAAACGCCCAGGGAAGGATCGTACGTAAAGGCGTGCACTCCACACCCGGTGGTGTACACCAGCATGGTGGAAGAGCCATAAACCACGTAACCGGCAGCAACCTGATTAATGCCCGGCTGCAGGAAATCTTCTTCGGTCACCGGCGTGCCAACAGGCGTGACGCGGCGGTAGATGGAGAAAATGGTACCGACAGAAACGTTAACGTCGATGTTGGAGGAGCCGTCGAGCGGATCCATCAGAACAACGTATTTCGCGTGTTCACACCCTTCGAAAACAACAATTTCATCTTCTTCTTCGGAGGCGATACCCGCAACGATGTCGCGCGCGCGCAGTGCAGCTTTCAGTTTTTCATTTGCGAACAGATCGAGTTTCTGCTGAACCTCGCCCTGAACGTTCTCGGCACCGCTGGCACCCAGGATATCGACCAGACCGGCCTTGTTGATATCACGGTGGATGATCTTAGCGCCCAGCTTTATTGCCGACAGCAAAGCAGTGAGTTCACCGGTAGCATGAGAGAACTCGTGCTGCTTTTCGACAATAAATTCACCTAACGTTTTCATAACACTTTCCCTGCATCTTTGTGAGTAGAGCGATTGTATGTTCACTAAAACGACTAAAGCCCAACAATCTTAACAAATATTCAAATAGTAGCGCAGAGGTGAATCGCGCCAGCAGGATACGGATTTTCCTGAAATGCGTTTCACACCCGCTGACATGTGAGTAAAATGTGCGCCACATTGAAGAAGGATAGTGACGTATGCGCATTCATATATTGGGGATTTGTGGCACTTTCATGGGCGGACTGGCAATGCTGGCGCGCTCGCTGGGCCATGAGGTGACAGGTTCGGACGCCAATGTGTATCCGCCAATGAGCACACTTCTGGAGAAACAGGGCATAGCTTTAATTCAGGGCTACGATGCCAGCCAGCTGGATCCTGAGCCGGATCTGGTGATCATTGGCAACGCCATGACCCGCGGCAACCCGTGCGTTGAGGCGGTACTGGAACGCAATATTCCGTTCATGTCCGGCCCGCAGTGGCTGCATGACTTCGTCCTGCGTGACCGCTGGGTGGTTGCCGTTGCCGGTACCCATGGCAAAACGACCACCGCCGGCATGGCGACCTGGATCCTCGAAGCCTGCGGCTATAAGCCGGGCTTCGTCATCGGCGGCGTACCGGGCAACTTTGACGTTTCTGCGCGCCTGGGGGACAGCCCGTTCTTTGTGATCGAAGCCGACGAGTATGACTGCGCGTTCTTCGACAAGCGCTCTAAGTTCGTGCATTACTGCCCGCGCACGCTGATCCTCAATAACCTTGAGTTTGACCACGCGGATATTTTTGACGACCTGAAGGCCATTCAGAAACAGTTCCACCACCTGGTGCGCATAGTTCCAGGCCAGGGCCGCATCATCCTGCCGGAAAACGACATTAACCTGAAGCAGACCCTGGCAATGGGCTGCTGGAGCGAGCAGGAGCTGGTGGGCGAGCAGGGCCACTGGCAGGCGAAGAAACTCAATGCCGATGCCTCCGAGTGGGAAGTGCTGCTCGACGGTGAAAAGGTGGGTGAGGTGAAGTGGGGCCTGGTGGGCGAACACAATATGCACAACGGCCTGATGGCGATTGCTGCAGCGCGTCACGTGGGCGTTCAGCCTGCGGATGCGGCGAATGCGCTGGGCTCGTTTATCAATGCCCGTCGCCGTCTGGAACTGCGCGGTGAAGCTCACGGCGTCACCGTGTATGACGATTTCGCGCACCACCCAACGGCCATTCTGGCCACGCTTGCCGCCCTGCGTGGCAAAGTTGGCGGTACCGCGCGCATTCTGGCGGTGCTGGAACCACGCTCGAACACCATGAAGATGGGCATCTGCAAAGACGATCTCGCGCCGTCGTTAGGACGTGCCGATGAAGTCTTCCTGCTGCAGCCGCAGCATATTCCGTGGCAGGTCGCGGAAGTGGCCGATGCCTGCATTCAGCCGGCACACTGGAGCGCAGATGTGGATGCGCTCGCGGATATGGTGGTGAAAGCCGCTCAGCCTGGCGACCATATTCTGGTGATGAGCAACGGCGGTTTTGGTGGGATCCATCAGAAGCTGCTGGACGGGCTGGCGAAGAAAGCGGAAGCGGCCGCCGAGGCGTAAAAAAAAGCCCGGTGGCGCTCACGCTTACCGGGCCTACGTTCTTTTCCACCTCGCCCCTCCGGGGTGAGGGGAACGGATTACTCTTCGTTCTCAGACAGCTCGCGCAGATACTGGAAAATCAGGCGCGCAGACTTCGGCGGCTTATTCCCTTCTTTCTCTTTCTTCGCGTTGCGGATCAAGGAACGCAGCTGCTGGCGGTCGGCATCCGGCCACAGGTTCAGCACTTCCGGTACGGCGTCATCACCCTGTTCAATCAGACGATCGCGGATCTGCTCCAGCTTGTGGAACAGTGCAACCTGCTGGTTGTGGCGGTTTTTCAGCTTGTCCAGCGCCTGGCGGATCGGATCAACATCGCGCTGACGCAGCATTTTCCCGATAAGCTGAAGCTGGCGACGACGGCCTTCTTTTTTGATTTTCTGTGCCAGTTCAATGGCATCGCGCAGATCCTGGTCGAGCGGGATCTTATCCAGCGCGTTTTTACCCAGTTCTACCATTTCCGCGCCAAGCTGTTTTAACTCTTCGGCGTCACGTTTAATTTCACTTTTACTGACCCAGATGATCTCATCATCTTCGTCTTCGATGTCATCACCGGGAACGTCGTCGAGCCAGTCTTCGGGCTGCTTAGTCATGTCAGGCTCCTTAAAAAAAGAGGCTAATGTTACCAGTTAAGACGCGCACTGAAAAACGGTTCTCTGTTAGACTTCAGTTAACTCTCTCTTACAGTATGGCATTTGCGATGAAAGTAACCTCACAAGTTGAAGCGCAGCGTAAGATTCTGGAAGAAGCCGTCTCCACCGCGCTGATGCTTGCTTCAGAAAAATCAGATGGCGCCGAAGTGGCGGTCAGCAAAACCACCGGCATTAGCGTGAGCACCCGCTATGGCGAAGTGGAGAATGTTGAATTCAACAGCGACGGCGCGCTGGGTATCACGGTATACCACCAGAATCGCAAAGGCAGTGCGTCATCCACCGATCTCAGTCCGGATGCCATCGCCCGTACGGTGCAGGCCGCGCTGGATATCGCCCGTTACACCTCGCCGGATCCTTACGCCGGCGTGGCGGATAAAGATCTGCTGGCGTTTGACGCGCCGGATCTCGATCTGTTCCACCCGGCAGAAGTCACGCCGGACGAAGCGATCGAACTGGCTGCCCGCGCCGAGCAGGCGTCCCTGCAGGCCGACAAGCGCATCACCAATACCGAAGGCGGCAGCTTTAACAGCCACTACGGCATCAAAGTCTTTGGCAACAGCCACGGCATGCTGCAGGGCTACTGCTCTACCCGCCACTCGCTCTCCAGCTGCGTCATCGCCGAAGAGAACGGTGACATGGAGCGCGACTACGCCTACACCATTGGCCGCGCGCTGGGGGATTTGCAGTCTCCGGAGTGGGTAGGAAAAGAGTGTGCCGAACGCACGCTGTCTCGCCTGTCGCCGCGTAAACTCTCCACCATGAAAGCGCCGGTGATTTTTGCCAATGAAGTGGCGACCGGTCTGTTTGGCCATCTGGTGGGCGCGATTGCGGGCGGCTCCGTTTACCGTAAATCAACCTTCCTGCTCGACTCGCTGGGCAAGCAGATCCTGCCGGAATGGCTGACCATCGAAGAACATCCGCACCTGCTGAAAGGGCTGGCCTCCACGCCGTTCGACAGCGAAGGCGTGCGCACCGAGCGTCGTGACATTGTCAAAGACGGCGTGCTGACCCAGTGGCTGCTGACCAACTACTCTGCGCGCAAGCTGGGGCTGAAAAGCACCGGGCACGCGGGCGGTATTCACAACTGGCGCATTGCCGGGCAGGGCCTCAACTTTGAGCAGATGCTGAAGGAGATGGGCACCGGTCTGGTGGTGACCGAGCTGATGGGTCAGGGCGTCAGCGGCATCACCGGAGACTACTCTCGCGGTGCGGCGGGCTTCTGGGTGGAAAACGGTGAAATCCAGTATCCAGTGAGCGAAATTACCATCGCTGGCAATCTGAAGGATATGTGGCGCAATATCGTTACGGTCGGTAACGATATTGAAACACGCAGCAATATACAGTGTGGTTCTGTATTACTTCCGGAAATGAAAATCGCCGGACAATAAAGATAGCGTTTTGTTAATAATAAAAAAGGAAGTGAGCAATGCGTAAACATCTGTTAGCGATCGTCGCAGCTTCAACGCTGGTTCTTGGTTCTTCTGCGTTTGCTGCCGATCTTGAAGACGACATGGGCATCCTCGGTCAAAACCTGAAGGTGGTGCAGAAAACCGACAATGCGGCGGAAATGAAAGACGCGCTGACCAAAATGCGTGAAGCGGCGCTGGACGCCCAAAAAGCGACGCCGCCAAAGCTGGAAAGCAAAGCGGCAGACAGTGCAGAGATGAAAGACTACCGCCACGGCTTTGACGTGCTGGTCGGCCAGATCGACGGCGCGCTGAAGCTCGCTAACGAAGGCAAAGTGAAAGAGGCCCAGGCGGCGGCCGAGCAGTTTGTGACCACGCGCAACACGTATCACAAAAAGTATCGTTAATTGGGTGCCTGAGCTGTACGTCCTTCCCCGTATGCGGAGGCGCATGACGCGCCCCCGCATCCTTGCTCCCTACTTGCCGGAGCGACAATCCATCCGCGCTGTCACTTCAAGCGAGCCGTTTCGAAAACGGATTTCGCACAGTGTTTTCCTCGTCACCAGCGTTAAGATGATTATTGTCAAAGCAATAATCATCAAAACCCCGATACTTGGGTTTCTGCGTTTCATGGATGCCTCCTTGCTGTAAAGCGGGCGAGGTAGCAAACATCACGTGGCTAGACGTGTCGTTTACAGCCCCGTCCTGATTTAAATTCAGGTAGGGGCTTTCCACTTTCCGTCCCATGCCTGAGACGGTCAGTCTCAAGCACCCGTCGCCACTCTAGCGAATCCCCATAAGAAAACCTTATCCACGTCACATTTCTACGAGCCTGCTCGGAATCTTTTCCACTCTGCTTACCCATTCGTTGCCGCGTAATAGCGTGATATTCATCACGCGAATGCATCGATTTATCCAGATTCGGCGCATTTATGTGGCACAGATCACTGCTGCGGCTCGCCTTTCCACTTCGAAGTGGAAAACAACTCGCTACAAACCCGTCCCTCCCACCGTTAGTTTTAATCCAGAGCCATTAACGGGGTAAGACCAGTGATTAACGGAGCGGTAATGAACGACGTTGGGGAACAGGCGGTGCAAACAGATCAACTCGCAAACACCATGCTGCAGCAGGTCTATGCCCTGCTGGCCCGGCACAACATCATCCCCAATGCAGTACAGGAGCAGATGCTCACCTCCCACGTGCGCGCCATGGCGCACCGGTCCGTGACCGGCGAGCCGCTGCCGGAGGTTGAAGCAGAGCTGTTTGACGAAATTTCACCGGATTCAATGCGGCTTGCCCGTGAAGTGGTCGCGCAGTTTGGCAACCTTCCTGATGAAGAAGCCTGGCTGCTCTCCGTTCACTTTGAAGTCGCAAAAGACAACCTTTAAGGAGCAACACATGGAACAGATTACAGTCGTGATTGGCGATCGCCTGGGTAAAGGTCAGAAAGTGGCTGCCGGTGTGGAAAAAGCAGGTGGACGCGCGGTGGTTGTGCCGGGCATGGCGGCAGACATGAAGCTGGGCGACGTAATGAAAGCGGAAAACGCCACCTTCGGCATCTCCTTCTGCGGCAGCGGCGGCGCGGGTGCCATCACCGCCCAGACCAAGTATGGCTACAAAGCCAAATACGGCATGCGTTCCGTGGAAGAGGGCGTGACCGCCATCAACGAAGGCTGCAACGTGCTGGGCTTTGGCTTTATGGATAAAGAAGAGCTTGGCGAGCGTCTGGTACAGGCGTGGCAGAAGAAATACGGCGCATAAGCATGAAAGAACAGTTCACAACCACGGTGAGAGTGAAGGGGAAGGGCGACGCCAAAGCGCGCGCCTTTGCCGACGCGCTCAACCACGTTCAGGCCGCGGTGATGAAAGCCTCACCGCATATCTTACTGCGTATTGAGCCACAGGATGTGCAGGTCGTTCAGGCGCAAGAAGCGGTGCGTAAAGAAGCGTTTCTGTTCTTCTTTCTGCGCCGGGAAAGACGCACCTACAGCGTGGAGCTGGATGTGACCGTCAACGTGACAGCCATCAATCTCGACCAGGTGGATTTCGTCACGCAACGCTGATTATTCATAAAAGGGCAGACTGATGTTCTTAATTATATTAATAAAATCGCTCATCATTGGCGGCCTGGTTGGCGTCGGTGTGGGCGCCGGGGCTGCACGCATGTTTCATGCGCCTACCACTCAGGGTATGGGCGCGTTTCGTACGTTGGGGGAACTGAACTCCTGTGAAGGGGATCCGGCGTCCCACTTCTCCTTTGGGTTAGGTTTCTTCTTTAACGCCTGGGCCTCTTCCGTGGCCGCAGGGGCTTTCACACAGGACGTTGACCACCGCATCATCCCGAACTGGGGTGCGGCTGCACTGATGATCAAAAACCGTAACGTCGGCGAAACGCTGCACGATCCGCGCAAAATGGCGATTGCCTGCGGCGTGATCGGCATGATCGTCGTGACCTTCCTTAACCTGACCGCCTCCTCCGTTCCCGCTGCGCTTCAGGTCACCGCCGTGAAGGTGCTGGTGCCGGCGGCAAACCTGCTGGTGAACACCGTGATGCCGGTGATCTTCTGGCTGGCGGCCATCGATGCGGGTAAAAAATCGGGCTTCTGGGCCACCATCTTCGGCGGCGCGGCGCAACTGATTATGGGCAACGCCGTACCGGGCCTGGTGCTGGGGATCCTGATCGGGAAAGGCGTGGAAGAGAGCGGCTGGAACCACGTCACCAAAGTGATGATGGCGGCTATCGTGCTGCTCTTCGTGCTGAGCGGCTTCTTCCGCGGCTTCGACATGAAGATGATCGAATCCTTCCATCTGACCGTGCCGAACTGGCTCGACATGATCCACAACTCGCTCAGCGGTAAATAACAGGAGCCTCTAAATGGAACAGAATAAAGGTTTTTGGTATGCCGACTGGTCGTTCCCGATCTTCGTTGGCCTGCTCTCCTCCGGCGTGTTTGCCGGGACGCACATGTACTACCTCTACGGCATCGGCGCGTTTAACGAAGTGGCCTTCGTGGCGATGCTGAAAGCGGGCATTGATACCGGCGTTTACGGCGCGGTGGCAGCGTTTGGCGCGAGCTTCCTGTTCGCCCGTATTATCGAAGGGTCGCTGGTCGGTATTCTTGATATCGGCGGGGCGATCCAGACCGGCGTAGGCCTCGGCGTACCGGCGCTGCTGCTGGGCGCGGGGATCATGTTCCCGGTGACCAACTTCATCGCTTCGCTGATCACCGGCCTGGTGATTGGTCTGGCGATTGGCTACGTCATCATCCTGGCGCGTAAGTTCACCATCAACCAGAGCAACTCCACCTACGGCGCAGACGTGATGATGGGCGCGGGCAACGCCTCCGGCCGCTTCCTCGGGCCGCTGATTATCCTCAGCGCCATGACCGCCTCCATTCCAATCGGCGTCGGCTCGCTGGTGGGCGCGCTGCTGTTCTACATCTGGCAGAAGCCGATTACCGGTGGCGCTATCCTCGGCGCGATGATTCTGGGCTGGCTGTTCCCGGTTGCCCTTTAATACCCGCGGGCGCGCTGGCGCCCGCCTTATCAGGAGATCCTCATGTTTGATTTACTCCTGCGCTGTGCGCGCCTCACCGACGATACCCTGACCGATATCGCCATTCAGGACGGGAAAATCGCGGCGCTGGGCGAGATTAACGCGCCCGCGCATAAAACGGTTGAGCTGAACGGTGAAGTGTTCGTCAGCGCAGGCTGGATTGACTCCCACGTACACTGCTACCCGAACTCCCCGATTTACCACGACGAACCCGACAGCGTGGGCGTTGCCACCGGCGTCACCACCGTAGTGGACGCGGGCAGCACCGGCGCCGACGACGTGGATGATTTCTATGAGATCACCCGCAAGGCCTCCACCGAGGTTTTTGCTCTGCTGAACATCTCCCGCGTAGGGCTGATTGCCCAGAACGAGCTGGCCAATATGGCCAATGTTGATGCCGACGCGGTGAAGCAGGCGGTGAAGCGCCACCCTGATTTTATCGTCGGCCTGAAGGCGCGTATGAGCAGCAGCGTGGTCGGTGAAAACGGCATCACGCCGCTGGAGCGCGCGAAAGCGATTCAGAAAGAGAACGGCGACCTGCCGCTGATGGTGCACATCGGCAACAACCCGCCAAATCTCGATGAAATCGCCGAACTCCTGAGTTCGGGCGACATCATCACCCACTGCTACAACGGCAAGCCTAACCGCATTCTGACGCCCTCGGGCGAGCTGCGCGCCTCCATTTCCTCTGCCCTGAAGCGCGGCGTGCGTCTGGACGTGGGGCACGGCACGGCGAGCTTTAGCTTTGAGGTGGCAAAACGCGCCATCGCGATGGGCATTCTGCCGCACACCATCAGCTCAGATATCTACTGCCGCAACCGCATCAACGGCCCGGTAGGCTCGCTGGCAAGCGTGATGTCGAAGTTTCTCGCCATCGGCATGTCATTGCCGCAGGTGATTGACTGCGTCACGGCGAACGCCGCCGACGGCCTGCGCCTGACGCGCAAGGGCCGCATTCAGCCGGGTCTCGACGCCGACCTGACGCTATTCATCCTCAAACGTCAGCCGACGGTGCTGACGGATGCCGAAAACGACAGCCTGCAGGCTGAACACATTCTGGTGCCGCTTGCCGCGATCCGCGCGGGCAAGGGCTACATGACCGAACAAGGGAGCACGGAAAATGCCTTCGATTTATGAGAAGTACCATTTAAAGCAGGTTATCAACACCTCTGGCCGCATGACGGCGCTGGGCGTCTCCACGCCGCGCCCGGAGGTGGTGCAGGCGGCGATGGACGGCATGAATCACTATTTCGAGATGAAGGATCTGGTCAATAAAACCGGGGAGTACATCGCGAAGCTGCTGGACGTGGAAGGGGCGACGGTCGTCTCCTGCGCGTCGGCGGGCATTGCCCAGTCCGTTGCGGCGGTGCTGGTCAAAGACAGCGACTGGCTGCTGGAAAATCTGCACGTTACCCCAATTGAGAACAACGAAATCGTCCTGCCGAAAGGCCACAACGTGAACTTTGGCGCGCCGGTGGGCACCATGGTAGCGCTGGGCGGCGGTAGGCTGGTGGAGGCGGGCTACGCCAACGAATGTTCTGCCGATCAGCTGGCGGCGGCGATCACCCCGCGCACGGCGGCGATCCTCTATATCAAATCTCACCACTGCGTGCAGAAAAGCATGCTCAGCGTCGAGCAGGCGGCCGTTGTTGCGCGTAAACACGACTTGCCGCTCATCGTCGATGCCGCGGCGGAAGAAGATCTGCATGTTTACTACCGCTCCGGTGCGGACCTGGTGATCTACAGCGGCGCGAAGGCGATCGAAGGCCCAACCAGCGGGCTGGTGATCGGCAAAACCCAGTATGTTGAGTGGGTCAAACGCCAGACGGCGGGGATTGGCCGCGCCATGAAGGTGGGTAAAGAGGGCATTCTTGGCCTGACCTGCGCCATCGAACACTATCTGACGGCCACCAAAGAGAGCGGCGCCGAGATGGTGGCGAAAATGACGCCGTTTATCGAGGCGCTCAACACCCTGAACGGTGTGACCGCGCGCGTGGTCTGGGACAGCGCCGGACGCGACATCGCCCGCACCGAGATTAAATTTGACGAAGCCACCACCGGCGTCGGCACGGGTGACCTGGTGGCGAAGCTGAAGCAGGGTGAATACGCCATTTACTTCCGTGGCTACAAGGCCAACGAAGGGATTATCGAAGCGGATGTGCGCAGCGTGAATGCTGATCAGCTGAACATCGTGTACCGCCGCATTAGCGAAGTGTTAGGACAGGAGAAAAACGCATGAAACTGACCCCCAACTTTTACCGTGACCGCGTCTGTCTGAACGTGCTGGCAGGGTCGAAAGCCAACGCCAGCGCCATCTACGAGGCGGCGGAAGGTCATGTGCTGGTGGGCGTGCTCTCCAAAAATTACCCGGACGTGGCCAGCGCGGTAGCGGATATGCGCGAGTACGCGGCGCTGATTGATAACGCGCTCTCCGTTGGGCTGGGCGCGGGCGACCCGAACCAGTCGGCGATGGTGAGCGAGATCTCCCGTCAGGTGCAGCCGCAGCACGTCAACCAGGTCTTTACCGGCGTGGCTACCAGCCGCGCGCTGCTGGGACAGAACGACTCCGTGGTCAACGGTCTGGTCTCCCCGACCGGCACCGTCGGGATGGTTAAAATCTCCACCGGCCCGCTGAGCAGCGCAGCGCCGGACGGCATCGTGCCGGTTGAAACGGCGATTGCCCTGCTGAAAGATTTCGGCGGCAGCTCTATCAAATACTTCCCGATGGGCGGCCTGAAGTGCCGTGACGAGTACAAAGCGGTGGCGGAAGCCTGCGCCCGTCACGACTTCTGGCTGGAGCCGACCGGAGGTATCGATCTGGAAAACTATGAGGAGATCCTGCAGATCGCCCTCGACGCGGGCGTGAGCAAAATCATCCCGCATATCTACAGCTCGATTATCGACAAAGCCAGCGGTGATACGCGTCCGGAAGATGTGCGTACCCTGCTGGCGATGACGAAGAAGCTGGTGAAGTAGAACTCACATATATACAGGAGCCACCATGCACACCCGTACCTTGCTTGTCGCTTCACTCTCGATGCTCGCCACCGCCGCTGTCGCCCAGACGCAATATGCCTGGGTGGGTACCTATAATCCGAACGGTGAAGGGTTGTACCGTTTTACTGTTAACCCGCAAACCGGCGCGCTGAACGATAAAACGCTGGTGAGCAAACTGCCGAATGCGGCGCAGTTGACCCTTTCACAGGACGGCAAAACGCTGTATCTGGCAAGTGAAGTGGAGCAGGGCGTGGTGCAGGCGCTGCGCGTCGGCGATAACGGTGAGCTGAGCGAGCTCAATCAGGTGGCCTCCGGCGGTGCCGGGCCGGTGTATCTCTCCCTGACGCCGAACGGCCAGCATCTGCTGGTGGCGAACTATGTCAGCGGCTCAATTGCCGTTTTACCCGTCAACGCAGACGGCAGCCTGGGTGAAGCCACGGACAAACATCAGGATCAAGGCGAACCGGGCGCGGCGAAGCCCGAAGCTGCTGCGGAGGGCAGTTTCGCGATCAGCGATCATAACGGCCCCCATGCGCACATGATCGCCGCCGATCCGAGCGGGAAGTACGTGTTTTCCACCGATCTGGGGCTGGATCGCATCTATCAGTACCGTTTTGACGATCGGACAGGAAAGCTGACGCCGAACGACCCGCCGTTTATCAGCGCCTCCTCGAAAGGCGCCGGGCCGCGCCACTTTGTCTTTACGCCGAAGGGCGATGCCCTGTGGCTGATTAACGAAGAGGCGTCTACGCTCACCCGGTATACCGTGAACGCCAACGGCACCCTGAAAGAGGATAAAACGGTCTCTGCTCTGCCGGAAGGTTACAAAGGCACCAGCTTTGCTGCCGGGCTCGCATTAAGCGCCGATGGCAGGCAGCTGTATGTGGCTAACCGTTTGCATAACAGCATCGGGCACTTTACCGTAACAGCAGAGGGCACGCTGACGCATCAGGATGACGTGTGGACGCGTGGTGATTATCCCCGCACCCTGACGCTCGATAAGCAGGGACGCTGGCTGTACGTCATGAACCAGCGCAGCGACAACATTACCCGTTTCCGCGTGGCGCAGGACGGGAAATTGAGCTTCGAACCGGACTATACCCCGGTCGGCAGCCCATCCCAGATGGTCATTTCACCTTAAGCTGTTAGAGGACAACGACGTGCGATTTCCGAACCAACGTTTAGCGCAACTTTTCGATCTGTTGCAAAACGAGACGCTGCCGCAGGACGAGCTGGCGCAGCGGCTGTCGGTCTCCACGCGAACCGTCCGTGCAGATATCACCGCCCTGAACGCGCTGCTGGCCAGCCACGGCGCGCAGTTTATCCTGAGCCGGGGAAACGGCTACCAGCTCAAAATTGAGGATGCCGAGCGCTATCAGCAGCTTCAGGCATCCCACCCGCGCGCGCTGCGTATCCCACGGACCGGGCCGGAGCGCGTGCATTATCTGGTGGTGCGTTTTCTCACCTCGGCGTTTTCGCTTAAGCTGGAGGATCTGGCGGACGAGTGGTTCGTCAGCCGCGCCACGCTTCAAAGCGACATGGCGGAGGTGCGCGAGTGGTTTCATCGTTACAACCTGACGCTGGAAACCCGTCCGCGCCATGGGATGAAGCTGTTTGGCAGCGAGATGTCGACCCGCGCGTGCCTGACCGATCTGCTCTGGGAGCTGGCGCAGCAGGACAGCCTGAACCCGCTGGTGACCGACGTGGCGCTGAATGCGGGCGTGGCGGAGCAGATGGTGCCGGTGCTGCACGACGCCTTGACGCGTCACCACATTCGCCTGACTGATGAAGGCGAGCTGTTCCTGCGCCTGTACTGCGCAGTGTCGGTACGTCGCATCAGCGAAGGTTATCCGCTGCCGGAATTCCATGCCGAAGACGTGGAAGAGAACGTGCGCGAGGCGGCGAAGGATATCGCGGTGACCATCCAGCAGCTGGCGGGCAAAACGCTTTCGCCGTCGGAGGAGAGCTGGCTGTGCGTGCACATTGCGGCGCGGCAGATCCAGGAGATCGCGCCCAGCGCGATTAATGCCGATGACGATGAAGCGCTGGTCAACTACATCCTGCGCTACATCAACACCCACTATAACTACAACCTGCTTAGTGACGCGCAGCTGCACGCGGATCTGCTGACGCATATTAAAACCATGATCACCCGCGTGCGGTATCAAATCATGATCCCCAATCCGCTGCTGGATAACATCAAGCAGCACTACCCAATGGCGTGGGACATGACGCTGGCCGCAGTGTCGAGCTGGGGCAAATACACGCCGTATGTGATCAGCGAAAACGAGATTGGTTTCCTGGTGCTGCATATTGGCGTCGGGCTGGAGCGCCACTACAACATTGGCTACCAGCGTCAGCCGCGCGTGCTGCTGGTATGCGACGCCGGTAATGCGATGGTGCGCATGATTGAGGCGGTGCTGCAGCGTAAATACCCGCAGATTGAGGTGACGCGCACGCTCACCCTGCGCGAGTACGAGCTGGCGGAAACGATTGGCGAAGACTTTGTGATCGCCACCGCCCGCGTCAGCGAAAAGTCAAAACCGGTGGTGATGATCGCCCCATTCCCGACCGACTATCAGTTAGAACAGATTGGCAAACTGGTGCTGGTGGACCGCACCCGCCCGTGGATGCTGGATAAATACTTCGACGCGGCCCATTTCCGCATTATCGACAAGCCGATCGATCAGCAGACCCTGTTCCGCGAGCTGTGTGAACAGCTTGAGGCCGAAGGCTTTGTTGGCGCGGAGTTTCTGGATTCGGTTGTTGAGCGTGAAGCTATCGTCAGCACCATGCTCGGCGACGGCATCGCGCTGCCGCACTCCCTCGGCCTGCTGGCGCAGAAAACGGTGGTCTACACCGTGCTGGCTCCGCACGGCGTGCAGTGGGGCGACGAAACCGCGCACGTCATCTTCCTGCTTGCCATCAGCAAAAGCGAATATGAAGAGGCGATGGCGATTTACGATATCTTCGTCACCTTCCTGCGCGAGCGGGCGATGTCACGTCTCTGTAGCTGCGAGGATTTTGCCGGATTTAAGGCGGTGGCGATGGAGAGTTTGAGTCGTTTTTGAGATAAGGGCGGATGGATAACATCCGCCTTTGATCAACGCAAATGATGCACAACCTGGTTGCTGCTGCCGCGCCAGATGAGCGCCGGGTCTTTTAAATCCTGCATGAACTTGCCGTCGACCAGCACGTTAATCAGATCCACGACTTCCATTTGCCGTGCATTCAGCTCATCCAGCTTGTAGCCTGTCCAGACCCAGATATCTTTTCCCGAGCACTCGCGGCGAATGCGCTTCACCAGCTTCAAAATATCCGGCACGTTTTGCGGATGCAGCGGATCGCCGCCGGAGAGCGAAATTCCCTGGCGGTGAATGCGCGTGTCGTTCAGGTCGCTGATGATTTTATCTTCCATCTCCGTGGTGAACGGCTTGCCGGAATTCAGGCGCCAGGTGCTTTTGTTGTAGCAGCCGGGGCATTCGTGGACGCAGCCTGAGACGAACAGGGTGCAGCGGGTGCCGGGGCCGTTGACGATGTCGACGGGGTAGTACTGGTGATAGTTCATCGCGAATAACCACGCCGGGG
>NZ_JBLKCH010000010.1:5888-37554 GCF_047531125.1 Enterobacter sp. HK-058-C-ECC | reverse complement strand
GCGCTTACCCGGCCTACAAAAGAGAGCGGTCCGTAGGCCCGGTAAGCGCAGCGCCACCGGGCATTAACGTGGCAGCGGATTAACCGATCTGCCCATTCCCCAGATGCTTCACGCGGCGCTTCACCTCTTCCTGCTTGCCGGCGTTAAACGGACGGGCGTCCGGGCTACCGAGGTAGCCGCACACGCGACGAGTCACGGAGACGCGGGCCGCATCGTGGTTGCCGCATTTCGGGCAGGTAAAGCCTTTACTCGTACATTCAAACTCGCCGGTAAAGCCGCATTCGTAGCACTCGTCGATAGGCGTGTTGGTCCCGTAATACGGCACATGCTGGTAGCTGTAATCCCATACGTCCTCCAGCGCCTTCAGGTTGTGCTGAATGTTCGGGTACTCGCCGTAGCAGATGAAGCCGCCGCTGGCGATCGGCGGATACGCCGCTTCGAAGTCGATCTTGTCGTACGGGTTCACCTTCTTCTCCACGTCGAGGTGGAAGCTGTTGGTGTAGTACCCTTTGTCGGTCACGCCTTCCACAATCCCGAACTCGGCGGTGTCCAGACGGCAGAAGCGGTCGCACAGGTTCTCGCTTGGGGTGCTGTACAGGCTGAACCCGTAGCCGGTTTCCTCTTTCCACTGGTCTACCGCGTCGCGCAGGCGCTGAACGATGGCGATGCCTTTCTCACGCAGGGCTTCGCTGTCGTACATGTGCGTATCGCCAAACAGCGCGTTGATGGTTTCGTGAATGCCGATATAGCCCAGCGAAATCGACGCGCGACCGTTTTTGAAGATCTCAGACACGTCATCGTCCGCCTTCAGGCGCACGCCACAGGCCCCTTCCATATAGAGGATCGGCGCGACGCGGGCTTTGACCCCTTCCAGACGGGCAATACGGGTCATCAGCGCCTTACGCGCCAGCTGCAGGCGCTCGTCCAGCAGCGCCCAGAAGGCGTCTTCATTGCCTTTCGCTTCCAGTGCGATGCGCGGCAGGTTGAGGCTGATCACGCCGAGGTTGTTGCGCCCGTCGTGGATCAGCTCGCCGTTTTCATCCTCGTACACGCCGAGGAAGCTGCGGCAGCCCATTGGCGTTTTAAACGAACCGGTGACCTTCACCACCTGATCGTAGTTCAGGATGTCCGGATACATGCGCTTGCTCGCGCACTCCAGCGCCAGCTGTTTGATGTCGTAGTTTGGATCGCCAAACTTGTGGTTCAGGCCGTCGCGAATCGCAAACACCAGTTTCGGGAACACCGCGGTTTTGCGGTTTTTGCCAAGGCCGGAAATACGGTTGCGAAGAATGGACTGCTGGATCAGACGCGATTCCCAGCTGGTGCCCAGGCCAAAGCCGAAGGTCACAAACGGCGTCTGGCCGTTGGCGGTGTGTAGCGTGTTTACCTCATATTCCAGCGACTGGAACGCGTCGTAGCACTCTTTTTCGGTGCGGGAGTGCGCGTAGCCGTCAGCGTCCGGAATGTGCCACTCGTCAGCCGTTTTACGGTGCTTATTGAAGCTTGCCGTGACGAACGGAGCCAGCACTTCATCAATACGGTTAATGGTGGTGCCGCCATAAATATGGCTGGCGACCTGGGCGATAATCTGCGCCGTGACCGCGGTGGCCGTGGAGATTGACTTAGGCGGTTCAATCTCGGCGTTGCCCATTTTAAAACCGTGGGTCAGCATGCCTTTCAGGTCGATCAGCATGCAGTTGAACATCGGGAAGAACGGCGAATAGTCGAGATCGTGGTAGTGAATTTCGCCGCGCTCGTGCGCCGAAACCACGTCGCGCGGCAGCAGATGCTGGCGGGCATAGTGTTTGGCGACGATACCGGCCAGCAGATCGCGCTGGGTGGGGATCACTTTACTGTCTTTGTTGGCGTTTTCATTGAGCAGGGCGGAGTTGGTCTGCTCTACCAGGCCACGGATCTCCTGGTTCAGACGACCGCGCTTCTCGCGCTGCACGTCGCGATCGTGGCGGTACTCAATGTAGGCGCGCGCCAGCTGCTTGTAAGGTCCTGCCATCAGCTGGTTCTCAACCGCGGTCTGGATTTCGTTAATATCGACCTGGCTGCGTTCATTCATCTGGCTGCTGACGACTTCTGCGACGGTGGCGCAGTAATCTGCGTCATCGACTCCCGCTGCTTTAGCTGCACGCAGAATGGCTTCCTGGATGCGCTCTGATTTAAACGGCACTTTACAGCCATCACGTTTCATCACATGCGGTGTCATGATCACTCCATTTTTGAAAACAGGTTATCCACAGAGGTGGAGAAGTATTCACCGGACGCATTTCCCGCCAGGCCAAAGACTTCCCGCGTTCCCAGCTCGTGTTATCCACAATTCCGGCCAGCGTAAGCGCCGTCTTGTTGTTGGAATAGTAGACGATAAATACAAGATGTTGGGTCGGCGTGCATTTTAAGTGCTACATATAGTGATTTGCATCAAACATGTTTGCGATTTATTTGATTCAGAACAAAGTAAAAAGACGAGAGTACAAACGACGGGCGCTTCAGAGATTGTAAAGGTGGAAGAGAAAAATCTGATTAATTATTCAACAAAAACAGTAAAGTAAGCCGGGTGCAGGGCTGCACCCGGCAGGACGGTTACTGTTGCAACCACCAAACGGCTTCAAACGGACGCAGCGACGTCGTTTGCGGTGTCGGGTAGTTACTCATCAACACCTGCAACTTACCGCTGAGAAGGTCTGTCTGCCATTCCTGAGGCGTATTACTCAGGTTTGCTGCAACGATCAGGGTCTGTCCCTGCCACTGGCGACGGTAGCACCACAAAGAAGGGTGTTCCGGCAGGAGATCCTCATAATCCCCCCACGTCAGCACTGGCAGGGTTTTGCGCAGGCTAATCAGCGACTGATAGGTATAGAAGACGGAATCCGCATCGTCGAGCGCCGCGCGGGCGTTCACGGTTTCGTAGTTATCGCAGACGCCAATCCACGGTTCACCCTCGCTAAAGCCCGCATTGTGCGACGCGTCCCACTGCATTGGCGTGCGGCCATTATCCCGGGACTTACTCGCCAGAATGGCCAGTAATTCATCCGGATCGCGACCACAGGCGCGCAGTTCGGCGAACATGTTCAGGCTTTCCACATCGCGGTAATCGGTGATGCGGCTGAAGTGCGGGTTCGTCATCCCCAGCTCTTCGCCCTGATAGATATACGGCGTCCCCTGCATACCGTGCAGCACCATGCCGAGCATTTTCGCGGCGTGAACCCGGTATTCTCCTTCGTCACCGAAGCGCGACACGATGCGCGGCTGGTCGTGGTTACACCAGAACAGCGCGTTCCAGGCTTTGTTATGCATCCCCTGCTGCCAGTGGCGGAAGAGGGTTTTCAGCGCCACGAAGTCCGGCTTCGCCTTCGTCCACTTTTCGCCGCCGGGATAGTCCACCTTCAGGTGGTGGAAGTTAAAGGTCATCGACAGCTCGCGGCCATCGAGAGAAGCATACTGCTGGCAGTTCTCCAGCGAAGTCGAGGACATCTCGCCTACCGTCATCAGGTTGCGCGGGGTGAAGACGTCGCGGCTCATCTCCTGCAGATATTCATGTATGCGCGGCCCGTCAGTGTAGAAGCGGCGACCGTCACCCGTCTCGTCATTCGGGAAATCCTGATCTTTCGAAATCAGGTTAATGACATCGAGGCGCAAGCCGTCGACGCCGCGGTCGGCCCAGAACTCGCACACCTTTTTCAGCTCGGCGCGCACCGCCGGATTTTCCCAGTTGAGGTCCGCCTGCTCCGGCGCGAACAGGTGCAGGTAATACTGCTCGCTCTCCGCGTGCCAGCGCCAGGCGTTGCCGCCAAACTTGGAGCGCCAGTTGTTGGGCAACTGCTCAGGCGTGCCGTCGCGCCAGATGTAGAACTGGCGGTACGGGCTCGCTTTGTTCAGCGATTCCCGGAACCAGGGGTGCTGGGTTGAGGTGTGGTTGAACACCATATCCAGCACGATGCGAATACCGCGCTGGTGCGCCTCGGCGACCAGTTCGTCGAAATCATCCAGCGTGCCGTACGCCGGGTCGATGGCGGTGTAGTTCGCCACGTCGTAGCCATTATCCACCTGTGGGGAGATATAAAACGGCGTCAGCCAGATGGCGTCGATGCCGAGGGTTTTCAGGTAGTCCAGACGCTGCGTCACGCCGCGTAAATCGCCGGTGCCGCTGCCGGTGGTGTCCTGGAAACTCTTGGGGTAAATCTGGTAGATAACGCCGTTTTGCCACCAGTGAGGAAGGGTATTCATAGTGTGTTCCTGCAAATGCGAAGGGGCGCAACTGCGCCCCGAAAGAGAAAGTTAAACAATCTGCAGCGAGCCCTGACGGAACTTACGCTGATAAACCACGGTAGTCAGCGCCATTGGGACGATAATCGCGATGGCCATTGCCAGGGCGAACACCTGCCAGTAAGCGGGCTGGATGGAGAGGATGCCCGGCAGGCCGCCGACGCCAATCCCGTTTGCCATTACGCCGTTCAGTCCGCACACCAGGCCCGCCAGACCGGAACCGATCATCGCGCAGAGCATCGGGAAGCGGTATTTCAGGTTGATACCGTACATCGCCGGTTCGGTGACGCCGAGGTAGGCGGAGATGGCCGCCGGAACGGAGATCTCGCGTTCGTTGTGCTTGCGGCTGACGATGATGATGCCGGTCACCGCGGACGCCTGAGCAATGTTAGACAGGGCGATAATCGGCCAGACCGGCGTGCCGCCGAGGCTCTGGATCATCTGCATATCAATGGCCAGCGTGGTCTGGTGCACGCCGGTGATCACCAGCGGGGCGTACAGGAAGCCAAACAGCGCGGCGCCAATCGGGGCGAAGCTGCCGGTCATCAGGTGACGCACCGCGAAGGCCACGCCGTCGCCAATCATGCGGCCAAACGGACCGATAAAGGCATGCGCCAGGAAGACCGCCAGAATCAGCGAGCACACCGGCACCACCACCAGATAGAGGTAATCCGGCACGATGCGCTTCAGGCGGGTTTCAATAAAGCCCAGCGCCAGCCCCGCCAGCAGGGCCGGAATGACCTGCGCCTGATAGCCCACTTTGGCGATGGTAAACAGGCCGAAGTTCCACACCTCAGGCACCTGCTGACCAAGTAAGTAAGCGTTCATTAACTGCGGAGAGACCAGCGTGACGCCGAGTACGATACCGAGGATCGGCGTACCGCCCATCTTGCGCACCGCGGACCAGCAGATCCCCACCGGCAGATAGAAGAAGATCGCCTCGCCAATCAGCCACAGGAAGTCGTACACGGTTTTCAGCGCCGGGTACATCTGCGCCAGGGTTTTGCCGTCACTCATCGGCACGTCACCGATGACGTTACGGAAGCCTAAAATCAAGCCTCCGCTGATCAGCGCTGGCAGCAGCGGGAAGAAGATCTCCGCAAAGTGGGAAATCAGCTGCTCGTGCCACTTCATGTTCTGGCGCGCGGCCTTCTTCGCCTGCTCTTTATCGGCGGAGGAGTGCCCGGTCGTTGCCAGCAGAGCCTGATAGTAATCGCCCACTTCGGTACCAATCACGACCTGGAACTGACCGGCGTTGGTGAAGCAGCCTTTAACCATGGAGAGTTCTTCAATGGCCTTCGGATTGGCTTTGGCCGGATCGTTCAACACGAAGCGCAGGCGGGTAATGCAATGGCTGACGGTAGCGATGTTTTCGCGGCCGCCGACCAGGACGATCAACTGATCGATATCTGCTTGTTTGACTTTACTCATCATGAAACCTCATGACAGATGGTGAGGGGGGTAATGACCTGAGCGCAAGCCTACTCCTTCAGCGTGACGGCGAAAATGGGAACGTTCCCGAAATCGGGCGAAGATCACAATAAACCGTTGAGCGGGGGTTAAGAAAGGTGGGCAGGAATAACGATCTGACGCGGCTCAGCGCGCCCGTTGATCTGCTCGATCAGCTGCGCGGCGGCCTGTCTGCCGGACTCGGCATAACCCGGGTCGACGGTAATAATTTCCGGATGCAAAAACTTCATCAGCGGCGTGCTGCCGACGCTCGCCACCTGCAGGTTATCGATACGCTGCTCCTGAAGATATTTACTCGCGCCCAGCGCCAGCGTATCCGTGGCGCACACCAGCGCGGTGGTTTGCGGCGTCAGGACGCTGGCGACCTGCTCGTAGCCCTGCTTCATGCCCAGCCCCGGCAGGGAGGCCACGGCGGAGAGGTTGTGCTTTTTGCAAAAGGCCAGATAGGCCTCATGGCGGCGCTTGCCGGTGGTGACGTCCGCGTGCGGTACGCCGAGGAAGCTGATATGGCGATGGCCTTCGTCAAACAGGCGCTGCATCAGGGTGATAATCGCGCCCTCGTCGTCATAGCAGACGGAGGCAAAACCGTGGGCATCGCGCGCCAGCAGCACCAGCGACGGCTGCCAGGGTTTTAGCATCTCATCTTTGATGCCGGTAAAGCCGAACAGCACCACGCCGTCAATGTTGCGTCGCTGGAGCATACCCAGATGTTCTTCCACCAGCTGTGGCGAGAACTGGCTCTCCATCATGATCGGGTCATATCCCTGCTCATAGAAGGCGGGCAGCATGGTCTGCACGGCAAGGTTTTCAGACAGAGAATCCAGACGCGAGACAATGATGGCGACCACTTTGTCACTCTGCCCGCGCATGGCGCGCGCGGAGCGGGAAGGGGAAAAACCGTGCTGATTCATGACCGCCTCAACGCGCTCGCGGGTGCGTTCGCTGACGCCGCTTTCGTTGTTCAGCACGCGTGAGACGGTTGATTTCCCCACGCCGCTTAAACGCGCGATGTCTTTAATCGTAAGGCGGTTCTGCATGCTGTATTCCCTGTAACAACGACAAAATGGTCAATTGAGCCTAATGCTATAGCGCGATTTCGCTATGGGCAAAGTCTGGTTTACGTTCGGTTTATTTGCAGGGGGGTATAATACCGCCCGAATCGTCACAAAGGGTACGCTTAAATCCTTATACTGCGCGGCGACACCCTACTTTTTACTTACCGGAGGCTTCATGGATCCCGATCCCACACCTCTCCTGAACGGGAGAATGCGTTCTTTCCGGTAAGCCAGCCTGTTGCTGACTCACCGGTGATGTGAGGCAGCAACGTCCCAAACGTTCCTGCTTGAAAAATTGAGTGCCTCTCAGGTACGGCTTTGCCACGCCTGAAGGAAATGCTGCGTCCGCGTTTGCGGATGCGGAGGAATGACTATGTTTAAAAATATCACCCGGCAGCTGCAGGCCCTGCTGAGCCGCCACCTGCCACACCGTCTTGTTCAGCGCGACCCGCTGCCCAATGCCAAAAATATGGCGGGGGCGGCGATCCCCGCGTCCCTGACAGAACGCTGCCTGAACGTGGCGGCGATGGATGAAAATGAAGTCTGGCGCGCCTTTGGCGGACATCCGGAAGGGCTGAACGCGGCAGAAGTGGAAAAAATCCGCGCCGTGCATGGCGATAACCTCATTCCGGCGCAAAAGCCGTCTCCGTGGTGGGTGCATCTGTGGCTCTGCTACCGCAACCCGTTCAACCTGCTGCTGACCGTGCTCGGCCTCATCTCCTATGCGACGGAGGATCTGTTTGCCGCAGGGGTGATTGCCCTGATGGTGGGCATCTCCACGCTGCTGAACTTTATTCAGGAGGCCCGCTCCACCAAAGCGGCGGACGCCCTGAAGGCGATGGTCAGCAACACCGCGACCGTCTCGCGCGTGATCAACGATCTCGGCGAAAACGCCTGGGTGGAATTGCCTATCGACCAGCTGGTGCCGGGGGATCTGGTTAAGCTGGCCGCGGGGGACATGATCCCGGCAGATTTACGCATCATCCAGGCGCGCGATCTGTTTGTGGCGCAGGCTTCCCTGACCGGCGAATCCCTGCCCGTGGAAAAGGTGGCGCGTAGCCGCGACCCGCAGCAGATGAACCCGCTCGAGTGCGACACCCTGTGCTTTATGGGCACCACGGTCGTCAGCGGCACCGCGCAGGCGATAGTCACCGCCACCGGGGGCAACACCTGGTTTGGTCAGCTTGCCGGGCGCGTCAGCGAGCAGGAGAGCGAGCCGAATGCCTTCCAGAAGGGAATTGGCCGCGTCAGCATGCTGCTGATCCGCTTTATGATGGTGATGACGCCGATCGTGCTGCTGATCAACGGCTACACCAAAGGCGACTGGTGGGAAGCGGCGCTGTTTGCGCTCTCCGTGGCCGTCGGCTTAACGCCGGAAATGCTGCCGATGATTGTCACCTCTACGCTGGCGCGCGGGGCGGTGAAGCTCTCTAAACAGAAGGTGATCGTCAAACACCTCGACGCCATTCAAAACTTTGGCGCGATGGACATTCTCTGCACCGATAAAACCGGCACCCTGACGCAGGACAAAATCGTGCTGGAGAACCACACCGATATCTCCGGCAAAACCAGCGAGCGCGTGCTGCACAGCGCGTGGCTGAACAGCCATTACCAGACCGGGCTGAAAAACCTGCTCGACGTCGCGGTGCTGGAAGGGGTGGATGAAGAGTCCGCCCGCACGCTCTCCGGCCGCTGGCAGAAGGTGGATGAGATCCCGTTCGACTTCGAGCGCCGCCGCATGTCGGTGGTGGTGAGCGAGCAGACGGATGTGCATCAGCTGATCTGCAAAGGGGCGCTGCAGGAGATCCTCAACGTGTCGACGCAGGTTCGCTATAACGGCGACATCGTGCCGCTGGACGACACCATGCTGCGCCGCATCAAGCGCGTCACCGACAACCTGAACCGTCAGGGGCTGCGCGTAGTGGCGGTGGCGAGCAAGTTCCTGCCGGCGCGCGAGGGGGACTATCAGCGTATCGACGAATCCGATCTGATCCTCGAGGGTTACATCGCCTTCCTCGATCCGCCGAAAGAGACCACCGCACCGGCGCTCAAAGCGCTGAAGGCGAGCGGTATTACCGTGAAAATCCTCACCGGCGACAGCGAGCTGGTGGCGGCGAAAGTGTGCCACGAGGTGGGGCTGGACGCGGGTGATGTGGTGGTCGGGAGCGATATTGAGCATCTCTCTGATGACGAGCTGGCAAAGCTTGCCCAGCGCACCACGCTGTTTGCCCGCCTGACGCCGATGCACAAAGAGCGCATCGTCACCCTGCTTAAGCGCGAAGGGCACGTGGTGGGCTTTATGGGCGACGGCATCAACGATGCGCCCGCTCTGCGTGCGGCGGATATCGGTATCTCCGTAGACGGAGCGGTGGATATTGCCCGTGAAGCGGCGGATATCATTCTGCTGGAAAAAAGCCTGATGGTGCTGGAGGAGGGCGTCATCGAAGGGCGCCGTACCTTTGCCAATATGCTCAAGTACATCAAGATGACCGCCAGCTCCAACTTCGGTAACGTCTTCAGCGTGCTGGTGGCGAGCGCGTTTCTGCCGTTCCTGCCGATGCTGCCGCTGCACCTGCTGATCCAGAACCTGATGTACGACGTGTCTCAGGTGGCTATCCCGTTTGATAATGTGGACGACGAGCAGATCCAGAAGCCGCAGCACTGGAACCCGGCAGATCTCGGGCGCTTTATGCTGTTCTTTGGCCCGATCAGCTCTATCTTCGACATTCTGACCTTCTGCCTGATGTGGTTTGTGTTCCACGCCAACACCCCGGAACACCAGACGCTGTTCCAGTCCGGCTGGTTCGTGGTCGGTCTGCTGTCGCAGACGCTGATTGTGCATATGATCCGCACGCGCCGTATTCCGTTCATCCAGAGCCGTGCCGCATGGCCGCTGATTGTGATGACGGGGATTGTGATGGCGCTCGGCATCGCGCTGCCGTTCTCACCGCTGGCGAGCTACCTGCAGCTGCAGGCGCTGCCGCTGAGCTACTTCCCGTGGCTGGTGGCGATCCTCGCGGGTTACATGGTGCTGACGCAGATGGTGAAAGGGTTCTATGCGCGTCGGTATGGGTGGCAGTAAGTTATGTTTGCCGGGTGGCGGCTTCGCCTTACCCGGCCTACTCCCGAAACGTAGGCCCGGTAAGCGCAGCGCCACCGGGCAATAGCTTTCCTCCCAAATTCAACAACCTGTGATCTCCGTCGGCGCATTCGCTTGACGACAAATTGAGCTCATGTTAACAGAATGTTTTGCCTTTATTTGGCCCGTCAGATAAGGAACATTCATGTTACGGTACAGTCTTTTAACCGCCGGGCTGATGCTCGGCGCCTCTGCCTTTGCCGCCCCGGCAGGGGATCTCCCTTTAATGCCCTGGCCTGCGAAGGTCGAACGCCCGACGACCCAGGGCGCACTGGTGCTCAGCAACAACGTATCCATTAGCGTCAGCGGGGACGATCTCGGTGACGCCGTCAACCGCCTGCGCCAGCGCATCGCCCTGCAAACCGGCTGGACGCTGCAGCCGCAGGCTGAAAAGCCAGACAAACCGACCATCCGTATCGCGATTGCCAAAAAGGTAAAGCCGCAGCCGCTGCCGGACAGCGACGAAAGCTATAAGCTCACGGTGGACGCCAACGGCGTGAACATCTCTGCCAACACCCGTTTCGGTGCCTTGCGCGCCATGGAAACCCTGCTCCAGCTGATGCAGAACGGGGCGGAAAATACCTCTCTGCCGTGGGTTACCATTGAAGATTCGCCGCGCTTCCCCTGGCGCGGGCTGCTGCTCGATTCGGCACGTCACTTTATCCCGCTGCCGGATATCAAACGCCAGATCGACGGCATGGCTGCGGCGAAGCTCAACGTGCTGCACTGGCATTTGACCGACGACCAGGGCTGGCGCTTCAGCTCGAAGCGCTACCCTAAGCTGACGCAGCTTGCCAGCGACGGGCTGTTCTACACGCCTGAACAGATGCGTGAGGTGGTGCGTTACGCCGCCGAGCGCGGCATTCGCGTGGTGCCGGAGATCGACATGCCGGGCCACGCCTCGGCGATTGCCGTGGCCTACCCGGAGCTGATGAGCGCGCCGGGGCCGTACGCCATGGAACGCCACTGGGGCGTGCTGAAGCCGGTTCTCGATCCCACCAAAGAGGCGACTTACGCCTTTGCTGACGCGATGGTCAGCGAACTGGCGGCGATCTTCCCCGATCCGTATCTGCACATCGGCGGCGACGAAGTGGACGATAGCCAGTGGAAAGCGAACCCGGCTATCCAGCAGTTTATGCGCGACAACAGGCTGGCGGACAGTCACGCGCTGCAGGCTTACTTCAACCGCAAGCTGGAAACGATCCTTGAGAAGCATCACCGCCAGATGGTCGGCTGGGACGAGATCTACCATCCTGACCTGCCGAAAAGCATTCTGATCCAGTCCTGGCAGGGGCAGGACGCGCTGGGGCAGGTGGCGCAGAACGGCTACAAGGGCATTCTGTCGACCGGCTTTTATCTCGACCAGCCCCAGTCCACCGCCTATCACTACCGCAACGAGATCGTCCCGCAGGGGTTAAACGGCGTGGATGTGATAGCGGATACCGACAGCGCCCAGAGCTGGGCCTTCTCCATGCCGCGCCTGAAGGGCAAGCCGGTGGAGGGGAGCTTCACGCTGGTGAAAGGGGATGGCGGCTGGCGCGGGTTTATTGATTTTGCCGGGAAATCGCGCCGTGCGGTGCAGAACATCGAGTGGCGCGATGACAGCCAGGTCACGTTTACCGTCGATACGTGGATGGGCGAAACGCGCCCGGTCGTCACCGTCGATAACGACAAACTCTCCGGTTATTTCCTTGTCGGGAATACGCGCTACCCGATTAGCGGCACGCGTCTGGACGACGTGCCGAAAGGCGTTCCGCCCGTCGTGCCGGACGTGGCGAACCAGGCCAACCTGCTCGGCGGCGAAGCGGCGCTGTGGGCGGAAAACGTGGTGGCGCCGGTGCTGGATATCCGCCTGTGGCCGCGTACGTTTGCGGTGGCGGAGCGGCTGTGGTCCGCGCAGGACGTCAACGATGTCGACAACATGTACACCCGCCTGCAGGCGATGGACAGCTGGTCGACGGTGTCGGTCGGGCTGCAGCAGCACACCCAGCAGCAGGTGCAGTTCACGCGCCTCGCCGGTAATGCCGACACCCTGCCGCTGCAGATCCTCGCTCAGGCCATTGAACCGGCGCAGTATTACACCCGTCAGCACCTGAAGTTCCAGGCCGGAAACTATCATCAGTTCGAGCCCCTCAACCGCTTTGCGGATGCGCTGAACGCTGAAAGCGCATCCGTGCGCCAGATGCACAAATGGGCGGACCGTCTGGTGAGCGATGCGGAAGACACGGAAAGCGCTGACGCCCTGCGCCACGTCTTTAACCGCTGGCAGAGCAACACCAGCGACGCGCTGGCCTTAAGCGAAAACAGCTATCAGCTGAAGGCAATGAAGCCGGTGATCCAGGAGGTGGATAAGCTGGCCTCCATTGGCCTGCGCCTGACGGATCTGGTGGCGCGTCAGGGCACGCTGGATGACAAGGAGATCGCCTCAATTCAGAGCGAGCTGGATAACGCGGCGAAGGTGCAGGACGAAGTGGTGATTGCGGCGGTCTATCCGCTGGAGACGCTGCTGCGCGCCACGCGGAATCAGTAGTAAAAACGCCCGGTGGCGCTACGCTTACCGGGCCTACGTGACGTGTAGGCCCGGCAAACGCAGTGCCGCCGGGCGTAAAGGCAACTCAGTTCTTCAACACCCACGCCTCTTTCCAGTGTGTGCCGACGCCCGGCTCATACTGGTTGGCATACGGGCTGTACTGCACGCAGTAGCCGCTGTACGGGAATGGCTTACATTCGTAGGTCTTACCGTCTTTAGGCTGCAGCACCACGGTACCGGCCTGGTAAGAGGCGATATTGTCCGGGAAGATAAAGTCGTGATGCCCGGTGCTATCCGCAGCGGTATCGCTCTCCAGCATCAGGTTCAGGACGTCCTGAGCGAACAGCGTGCCGTCTTTATTGGTCGCGTAGTATTTCAGCATATGGTGGCCCGCGGTCACGTCATTCAGCGTCATGGTCACGTCCTGGCTGGCGTTATTCATGTCCTGCTTCAGATACCCTTTTTCTGCGCCGCTGTGGTTCATCACGTGCGCTTCAAAATTCACGTTACCGTGGGTATTCACGTGGAAGGTCACGGTCGCATTGCCATGTTCAATTTTGCTGTATTGCAGACCGGAAACGGCGATGGTCTCGCTCGCCTGCGCCTTCTGCTCTTCATAAGAGATGGCAACGGACTGCAGCGTGCTGCCGTCTTTCACGAAGACGCTGTTCGCGCCGTGAACCGGACTGATTTCACCGGCCTCATCCTTCACGCCGACGCGCACGTCGTGCTGCGCGGTGTTGATCTTCTGCGCCAGATCGTAAGACCACTGGTTAGCATCGCCTTGTTCAGCAGAGCCGATGGTCATCTCGGTACGCATGGAAGTCACTTCACCGTGGGCGTCGAAGAAGCGAGCAATCACCTTGTCGCCCGCGTTCAGATTGTTACCGGCTATCTGGCCGCTCAGGGTTTTGCTCCACTCAGAAACGACGGCAGGCGTTTCGTCTGGCGTGACGTTGCCGCCATTTCCGAAATCAACGTCAATCGCCTGATAGAAGCTATTTGAGGTATCCGCAATTTCCCACACGCCGTAAATAACCTGATAGCCCGTACGCTCGGGGACATTACAGGTCATGGATTTTGTCATGGCCGGTGCCTGACCATTTCCGTTAATGGTACAGAACGGCGTTAATTCAAACTGGTCGCGGGTCAGGGGTTTATTTGGGTCCCAGTTTTGTTTGGTGATGTAATAGCGCCAGTTGGTGGTTTTATGCGGGGCGGTATGGTGCCAGACGAAGTCATGTGGACCTGCCGTCATGGGATTTTTGGTCCATGCGTTCAGGCTCTGCTTATCCAGCTGAGAATATTGCGAGATACCGGCGCTGGCGAGGTGCCCGTCCGCGGGCTCAGCCCCTGTCGGGAAGCCGGAGGTTTTTTCTACGCTCTGTGGCTCATACTGTACGGAGCCGCAGTCAATATTTTGACCCAGCTTACACATATAAGCGCGACTGGCAGGGGATTCTATATATCCATGTGCAAGTGCTGAAGACGCAACCGTTAATGTGGCAACGGCCAGCGCAATTTTAGAGAGTTTCATTTTTCGTCCATTAATTAGAATATAACAAAGCAGCGTCAGTCTATTAATGGACAGCACAGGACGTCATTCAGTACCGGGAGTAAAAATGGTCGAAATAAAAAAGGCAGCCTCAGCTGCCCTCTAAATATTGAAATGCATTAACGACGAACGGCAATCGCTTCGATTTCAATTTTCACGTCTTTTGGCAGACGCGCCACTTCCACACAGGAGCGCGCCGGGAAGGTGGCGTTATGCTCGGTGAAGAACGCTTCGTAAGTGGCGTTAACGGTCGCGAAATCGTTCAGATCTTTCACGAACACGGTGGTTTTCACGATATCACCCACTTTCAGGCCGGCAGATTCAACGATAGCCTGCACGTTTTCCAGCGACTGGCGCGCCTGCGCCGCGACATCTTCCGGCACCGCGCCGGTTTTTGGGTTTACGGGGATCTGACCTGAAGTGATGATCATGCTGCCCAGATCAACGCCCTGAACGTAAGGGCCGATAGCGGCTGGTGCATTTTCCGTCGCGAGTACTTTGCTCATGTTTTCTCCAGAATTACAGCGTTAAGAATGTTCCCGGCCATTATAACAGCCGGGATTTCATTACCAACCTCAATTAGTTGGCCAGCACCACATAATGAGAAAACTCTTTTTCGCAGTATTTGCATTTGAGCGCGATGTCATCGGCGCGTTTTTTCACTGCAAAGCTGGAGGAAACCGGCTCAGCATGACTGATGCAGTTGCTGTTCGGGCAGACCAGCACGTTTTCGATGCGATCCGGCAGGCTCGGGCGGGATTTGCCGACCACTTCATACTCGTCGATGCGGTTGACGGTAGCGTCCGGCGCGTACAGCGACAGCTGGTTAACCTGCTCGTCGGTCAGGAAGGTGTTCTCGATTTTAATCAGGTCCTTGCGGCCCATCTCGCCCGACGGCAGGTTCAGGCCGATGGTGATGCGCTGGTCGGTTTCGGTCAGTTTGAACAGCGTCAGCAGCTTAAAGCCCACCTGCGCAGGGATGTGGTCAATCACGGTGCCACGCTTGATGGCTTCAACCTGGAGTTTGTTATCGTGTGTCATGGTCGTCTCCCCTTACAGAGCTAATTCGCGATTCAGAACCAGTGCCAGTAACGCCTGGCGGGCGAAAATGCCGTTTCCGGCCTGCTGGAAGTACCAGGCGTGCGGCGTTTTATCGACGTCTGTGGTGATCTCATCGATGCGTGGCAGCGGGTGCAGGACCTTCATGTTGTCGCGCGCGCCTTCCAGGTCGCTGGCGCGCAGCACGAACTGCGCCTTCACGTTGGCGTATTCGGACGGGTCCAGACGCTCTTTCTGCACGCGGGTCATGTACAGAATATCCACGTGGCTCATCACCTCTTCGATGCTGGCATGCAGGCTCCACGCAATGCCTTTCTCATCCAGCATGTCGAGGATGTACTGCGGCATTGCCAGCGCGTCCGGGGCGATGAAGTAGAAGCGGTTGCCGTTAAATTTCGCCAGCGCCTGGGTCAGGGAGTGTACGGTGCGGCCGTATTTCAGGTCGCCAACCATGGCGATGTTCAGGTTCTCGAGCTTGCCCTGGGTCTCCTGAATGGTAAACAGATCCAGCAGGGTCTGCGTCGGGTGCTGGTTGGCACCGTCACCGGCGTTCAGTACCGGAATGCCGCCGGAAAACTCGGTTGCTAGACGCGCCGCGCCCTCCTGCGGGTGCCGCATCACAATCGCGTCGACGTAGGTGCTGATGACTGAAATGGTATCCGCCAGGGTCTCGCCTTTTTTACCCAGCGACGTGTTGCTGCTGTCCGAGAAGCCCACCACGCTCGCGCCCAGGCGGTGCATGGAGGTCTCAAAGGAGAGGCGGGTGCGGGTTGAGGCTTCAAAGAAGCAGCTCGCAATCACCTTGTGCTTCAGCAGCTCCGGTTGCGGATTGGCCTTCAGTTTTGCCGCGGTTTCCAGAACCAGTTCCAGCTCTTCGCGGCTGAGGTCGTTTATGGAAATGATGTGTTTTTGATAAAGCGGATTCATGTTTATCTCCTGACGCCGGGCAAAAAAAAGCCCCTCAAATGAGGGGCTCTGGGAATAGGTTTAGCAACGGGAAGAAAAACGGCAGGCCAGCGTCTGATTTCAGACGCGGTAAGACGTTATGTCGTACACGCTTGACCATGCTTCCTCCCGGCAAATTGTCGGGCATTATACGCAGCTCGCTTTTCGGATCAAGCGATTTAATGCACGCTTTACTCAATGCAAACGGTTCTTTATGAATATTAATTCGTTCTGAGTAAATAATTAATTTGCTTATGCACCAGCGCGGTGCGCTTCACCACCCGGGGGGCGACCCAGACAATACTGCTGCCGGCCACCACGCCTAATATTTCCGGAAGCTGGTGATAATCCAGAATACGCGCCACCGCGCGGCCATATCCGGCGACGGTATGGACAAGGATAAACTCGCTATTATGCTCGACGCTCACCACCATTTCCGAAACGGTACGTGCGGCGTCAGGGGCAGGGCGCAGTTGAGGATTCAACGAATAAATCTTTAGCCCTTTGGCATTTCGAATTTTTATGACTCCGAGCAACTTCAGCAATCGCGAAACGGTCGACTGGCTGATGCTGTCAAACCCTCTCTCCTGCAGGTCGCGGCGAATCTCTTCCTGCGAAAGATAACTCTTTTCGGCGATCAAACGCTGGCACACCGTGAGCTGCAGTTGTTCTTTGGGAGAGTACTCTTCGTAATCCATCATGTTTCCCATATCAGTTCCCGAAATAACCGGTGACACCGCACCGATCCGTAGGCCGGATAAGCGCAGCGCCATCCGGCAAATTACAACAACGCCCCCAGACTTAACGCCACCATAATCACCACCGTCAGGATCGCCAGCAGCGGCGCCACCCATTTCAGATAGCGCACGTAGGGCACCCGGGCGATAGCCAGCCCGCCCATGACCACCGCTGAGGTCGGCGTGACGAGGTTTACGATGCCGGAGGCCGACTGGTAAGCCGTGACCACCAGGTCGCGGTTGACGTTAGCGAAATCGGCAAGCGGTGCCATGATCGGCATCGTCAGAACGGCCAGGCCGGATGAAGAAGGCACAAGAAACGACAGCACGACCTCCAGCCAGTACATCACGTTGATAAACGCCACCGTGGACAACCCGCTGACCAGCCCTTCCGCGCTGTGCAAAATGGTGTGGGTAATCATGCCCTTATCCATGATGACTACGATACCGCGCGCGATGCCGATAATCAGCGCGACGCCCAGCAAATCTCGCGCGCCGTTGATAAACGTCGACGTCAGCTCCTCTTCGCTCATGCGGGCAATCAGGCCGACAATAATCGCGCTGGCGAGAAATACTGCGGAGATCTCCGCCATCCACCAGCCCAGCACCGCCACGCCGTAAATCATCACCCCAAAGGCGAGGGCAAAAATCACCAGGATGATTTTGCGCACCGGGGTGAATTCCAGCGACTGTTCGCCCTTGTTGCCGAGGAAATGGGCGAGGTTCTCTTCCTGCTTGTCTGCAACGATCGACTGCGAGGGATCCTTGCGCACCTTGCGGGCGTAGCGCATGACCCACGCCACGCAGATGATCCAGCCGATGACCAGCAGCGCCACGCGCAGGGCGATGCCGTTGGTAAAGGGGATCCCGGCGGCGTTGGCGGCGATGACCGTGGCAAACGGGTTAATGGTGGAACCCAGCGTGCCGATCCCCGCGCCGAGCAGCACGGTGGAGGCGGCGACAACCGGATCGAACCGGGCGGCCAGCATCACCGGCACCAGCAGGGTGTAGAACGGCAGCGACTCTTCGGCCATGCCGTAAATGGTGCCGCCCGCGGCGAACAGCGCCATCAGGATCGGGATCATCCACTCCTCGCGTCCGCGCAGCCGGGTGGTGACGCGCTCGATCCCGGCGTCAATCGCCCCTGTTTTGGTGACGATCCCGAGAAATCCCCCGATGATCAGAATAAACAGCGCCACGTCGATCGCCCCGGCCTGGCCGGAAACCGGATCGTACAGCCCGGCGATGGGCGCCATCAGGACGGAAACCAGCCCCTGCGGATGTGCCGCCACGTGCGCGTAGGTTCCGGCAATCGGGACTTCTTTACCGAGGGTGTCGTTCATCGCCATCTGGTACTGACCGGCGGGAACGACCCAGCTCAGCGCCGCCACAACGGCAATCAGAAAAAAGAGAATGGTGTAAGCGGAGGGAAACTTAAACTTGCCCATGATGTTCTCCTTAAACCCGGCGCACCCGCGGCGCGCCGGGCGGTGATTAGTCGCCGAGTGTCGCCACCATGACCGCTTTAATGGTGTGCATGCGGTTCTCTGCTTCGTCGAAGACGATGGAGTTCGGTGATTCGAAGACCTCTTCCGTCACCTCCAGCCCCTTCAACCCGTACGCCATCTCGATCTCGCGGCCCACTTTGGTGTGCTCGTTGTGGAACGCCGGCAGGCAGTGCATGAACTTGACGTTCGGGTTGCCGGTGGCCTTCATCACCTGGGCGTTAATCTGATACGGCTTCATCAGGCTGACGCGCTCGGCCCAGGCTTCCTTCGGCTCGCCCATGGAGACCCACACATCGGTGTAGAGGAAATCGGTCCCCTGCACGCCTTCTTCCACGTCGTCGGTGAGGGTGATGCGCGCGCCCGTCTCTTTCGCGATGGCGCGGCACTGCTCAACCAGCCCCGCTTCCGGCCAGAAGGATTTCGGCGCGACGAGGCGGATATCCATCCCCATCTTGGCCGCGCCGACCATCAGGGAGTTGCCCATGTTGTTGCGCGCGTCGCCGAGATAGGCAAAGCTCAGCTCCGGCAGGGTTTTGCCCGGCGAGTGCTCCAGCATGGTCATCAGGTCGGCGAGGATTTGCGTTGGGTGGAACTCGTCGGTCAGGCCGTTCCACACCGGCACACCCGCGTACTCGCCCAGCTCTTCGACGATGGCCTGCCCGTAGCCGCGGTATTCGATGCCGTCGTACATGCGGCCCAGCACGCGGGCGGTGTCTTTCATCGACTCTTTATGGCCAATCTGCGATCCGCTTGGGCCGAGATAGGTCACCTGCGCGCCCTGGTCGAACGCGCCCACTTCGAAGGCGCAGCGGGTACGGGTGGAGGTTTTTTCAAAGATCAGGGCGATATTTTTCCCGACCAGGGTTTGCTTCTCGCGCCCGGCTTTTTTGGCGGCCTTGAGCTCAATGGCGAGGTCAATCAGGTACTGGATCTCCGCCGGGGTGTAGTCCAGCAGTTTCAGGAAGTTGCGGTTTTTCAGGTTGATGGTCATGGCTAAATCCTTTTTAAAATGAGTGTTCAGTTACGAATCAACGTGCCTTTCTCGCCCGCGAGGATCTCCGCGCCGTCGGCCAGTGCGCCGATCCCGGCAATGCCGTTGCAGGCTTCAACGAACTCGCGGCAGGCGGCCACTTTCGGCCCCATCGATCCGGCGTCGAACTGCATGCCCCTGAGCAGCTCCGGCGTCACCTGCGCCAGCGGACGCTGGGTCGGTTTGCCCCAGTCGAGGTATACCGCGTCGGCATCGGTGAGGATCAGCAGGGCATCGGCTTCGATCTGGCGCGCCAGCAGGGCGGCGGAGAGGTCTTTGTCGATCACCGCTTCGATCCCGTGATAGCCGTTGGCGTGTTCCACCACCGGTACGCCGCCGCCGCCGTTGCAGATCACCAGGTGGTCGCGCTGGATCAGCGCCGTGATGGCGTCGCTCTCAACGATGCGCTTCGGCTGCGGAGAGGGCACCACGCGGCGGACGTAGCTGCCGTCGGCCTTAAACACCCAGCCTTTCTCCGCGGCCAGCGTTTTTGCCTGGGCTTCGCTGTAGACCGGGCCGATGTACTTGGTCGGGTTGCTGAAGGCCGGGTCGGCGGCGTCCACTTCCACCTGGGTGAGCAGGACGCTCACCTCGCGCTGCGGCAGATTGTTTTTCAGCGCCTGCTGGAGCATGTAGCCGATCATTCCCTGGCTTTCCGCGCCGAGAACGTCCAGCGGGTAGGGCGTGACTTTGTCGTAGGCGCTGTTCTGCAGCGCCAGCAGCCCGACCTGCGGCCCGTTGCCGTGTACCAGCACCACGCGCCACTGTGCCGTCAGCCCGGCGATGGTGCGGGCGGCCTGCTCGATGTTCTGGCGCTGGATCTCCGCTTCCAGCGGCTCGCCGCGCTTGAGCAGCGCGTTGCCGCCCAGGGCCACAACCAGAGTGGGTTTTCGTTCCATGATGGCTCCTTTAAATTCCGTCGCGTTCCAGCGGGCAGCTCATGCAGCGCGCGCCGCCGCGGCCGCGTCCGAGTTCGTCGCCCGGGATGGGCAGCACGGTGATACCCGCTTTGTCGTACTTCTCGTTGGTCCAGACGTTGCGCTCGTAGCCGATCACCACGCCGGGGCGGATAGTCAGCACGTTATTGGCGTCGTTCCACTGCTCGCGTTCAGCTTCAAAGGCGTCGCCGCCGGTGGTGATCAGACGTACCTGGTTAATGCCGAGCGCTTTCTCGATGGCGTGCAGCAGGTCGGTTTCCTGGGTGCGCAGCAGGCCGCCGCGTCCGTCCGGGGTGAGCGTCCAGCACTGGGCGTCTTTGCGCACCACTTCCGGGTAGACGGAGAAGGTATCCACGTCGATGTGGGTCATGACGGTGTCGAGGTGCATGCAGGAGCGGTGTTTTGGCAGCTCAACGGCGATCACGCGCTCGGCCTGACGGTGTTTGAACAGGCTGTTGGCGAGGAACTCCACGCCCTGCGGCGTCGTGCGTTCGGACATGCCGATTAATACCGCGCCGCGGCCAATCACTAATACGTCACCGCCTTCTAAGGTGGCGTGGTCGTAATTAATATTCTCATCGCCGAAATACTTAATAAAATCGCCGTCGGCGAACGCCGGGTGCCAGCGATATATTGCCCGCAGGTTATTGGTTTCACGCTGACGCGCCGGTTTGGCCATCGGGTTAATAGAGACGCCGTTATAGATCCAGCAGGAGGTATCGCGGGTAAATAAATGGTTTGGCAGCGGCTTCATAATAAAATCATTCGCCGTGTGGGTATCCACCACCATATTTTTAATGGCCGCCGGAATTTCACTGTAGGTTAATCCGCCGCTCAGCCTGCGCGCCAGTTCGCGGTGCGGCATATCCGCCAGCCAGCCGCGAACGTCGCCGGCAAAGGTAGGGCCGAGGCGATAATCAGAGATTTGCGTCTCCAGCAGCCAGGCTTTCGCCTCTGCAATATCAAGGGATTGTGTCAGAAGGTCGGTCAACAGCAGGACTTCCACACCCTGCTCGCGCAGCGTGTTTGCGAAGATGTCATGCTCCTCACCCGCCCGCTCAACCGAGAGCACGTCATCGAAAAGCAGCTCCTGACAATTCGATGGCGTTAAACGTTTCAGACTTAAATTTGGGCGGTGCAGCATAACGCTACGCAATTGACCAATTTCAGAACCGACGTAATGCTTTTCCATAATTATTCCTTTAACTGTTTTTCAGAATAAAAAGGGCATGCGCCATGTGATGCATTTAATTTCATGGCGGCTAAGCTCAATTGATTTCGTAATTCATACTAGGCAGTTAAATAATCCGTATTGTGATGTTGCTCACGCGAAAATGGATATTAAGCGGTTTGTTTTCATTTGCATGATTCGCATCAGATAATGATTAATTGGCTATTCTGGCGAGGTGAATAGCTAAGCACTATCCGTTGTCATTATTTGTAGTTGTTAGTGTTTTGTAGAATTTCATGCTTTGAAATATTTTGTTAAGCCATTGATTTTAATTGCATTTAAAGGCGACGGAGAATGGCTATGCAATATTGATAATTAACTATTTTTGGCTTAAGGAAAATCAATAAATATTTATTGAATTTAATAGCAAATTATCAAAGTGATAAAATGTGAAGCTGTAGCGAGTTTTGTTGTTAAGGCATGACGATCAGTAAGTTAGCGCAAGGCCGTGATAACGAAGAACTGAAGATATGCATAATGGCTGCATAAATGCCTGCGAGGGCTTAACAGCAAATTAACACCATTCCCGATAAACATGCGTTCGCGCAAAACCCGTCTAAAAAGCGCTGGTATGGCAGCCAGGATTCTCGTATAAAAGATGAAAATGAAACGTTGTTTTATATCGAGGGTTTTCTGATGATTATCGGCAACATCCACCATCTGCACTCCTGGCTGCCTGACGAACTGCGACAGGCCATTGAGCATGTTAAAGCCCACGTCACCGACGCCACGCCGCTCGGGAAACACGACATCAGCGGCAACAGCCTGTTTTATCTGGTCTCTGAAGATACAACCCAGCCGTTCGCCGAGCGTCGCGCCGAGTACCACGCGCGCTATCTGGATATTCAGATTGTGATGAAGGGTCAGGAAGGGATGACATTCAGCATCCTGCCGCCCGGCACGCCGGACACCGACTGGCTGGCGGACAAAGACATCGCCTTCCTGCCGGAAGGTGAGCAGGAGAAAACCGTGGTGCTGAGCGAAGGGGATTTTGTGGTGTTCTGGCCGGGTGAGGTGCACAAGCCGCTGTGCGCGGTGGGGGCACCTGCTAAGGTCAGGAAAGTTGTGGTGAAGATGCTTGTAGAGTAACCCTTACCCCTCACCCTAACCCTCTCCCCACAGGGGAGAGGGCCGGGGTGAGGGGAGAAGATATGTGATCCAGCTTAAATTTCCCGCACTCCCTCTCCATCTCTCATTTACCTGCGCTTTTCCTGCGTCATAGTATGATCGTTAATTTAACGAACGATGTTCTATAATGTAGAACAAAATGATTCAACAAGGAGATCTCATGCCGCAGTCCGCGTTGTTTACGGGAATCATTCCCCCTGTCTCCACCATTTTTACCGCCGATGGCCAGCTCGATAAGCAGGGTACCGCCGCGCTGATCGACGATCTGATCGCGGCAGGCGTTGACGGCCTGTTCTTCCTGGGCAGCGGCGGCGAATTTTCCCAGCTCGGCGCCGAAGAGCGTAAAACCATTGCCAAATTTGCTATCGATCATGTCGATCGTCGCGTACCGGTCCTGATCGGCACCGGCGGCACCAACGCCCGGGAAACCATTGCGCTCAGCCAGCACGCGCAGCAGGCGGGGGCGGACGGCATCGTGGTGATCAACCCTTACTACTGGAAAGTGTCGGAAGCGAACCTGATCCGCTATTTCGAGCAGGTGGCCGACAGCGTCACGCTGCCGGTGATGCTCTATAACTTCCCGGCGCTGACCGGGCAGGATCTGACCCCGGCGCTGGTGAAAACCCTGGCCGACTCGCGCAGCAACATCGTCGGCATCAAAGACACCATCGACTCCGTCGCCCACCTGCGCAGCATGATCCACACCGTCAAAGCCGCTCACCCGCACTTCACCGTGCTCTGCGGCTACGACGATCATCTGTTCAATACCCTGCTGCTCGGCGGCGACGGGGCGATTTCGGCGAGCGTCAACTTTGCTCCGCAGGTGTCGGTGAATCTTCTGAAAGCCTGGCGGGATAAAGACGTGGCGAAAGCGGCTGAGTATCATCAGACCTTACTGCAAATCCCGCAGATGTATCAGCTGGATACGCCGTTTGTGAACGTTATTAAAGAGGCGATTGTGCTCTGCGGCCGCCCGATCTCCACGCACGTGCTGCCGCCCGCGTCACCACTGGACGAGCCGCGCAAGGCGCAGCTGAAAACCCTGCTGCAACAGCTCAAGCTCTGCTGAGCCGGACGATAACCATGACCATCGAGAAGATTTTCACCCCACAGGACGATGCGTTTTATGCGGTGATCACCCACGCGGCGGGGCCGCAGGGCGCGCTGCCACTGACCCCGCAGATGCTGATGGAATCCCCCAGCGGCAACCTGTTCGGCATGACGCAGAACGCCGGGATGGGCTGGGACGCCAACAAGCTGACCGGCAAAGAGGTGCTGATTATCGGCACCCAGGGCGGCATCCGCGCCGGGGACGGACGCCCGGTCGCGCTGGGCTACCACACCGGCCACTGGGAGATCGGCATGCAGATGCAGGCGGCGGCGAAGGAGATCACCCGCAACGGCGGGATCCCGTTTGCGGCCTTCGTCAGCGATCCGTGCGACGGGCGCTCTCAGGGCACGCACGGCATGTTCGACTCACTGCCGTACCGCAACGACGCGGCGATCGTGTTTCGCCGCCTGATCCGTTCCCTCCCGACGCGTCGGGCGGTGATTGGCGTCGCCACCTGTGATAAAGGGCTGCCCGCCACCATGATTGCCCTGGCCTCGATGCACGACCTGCCGACCATTCTGGTGCCGGGCGGGGCGACGCTGCCGCCAACCGTGGGGGAAGACGCGGGCAAGGTGCAGACCATTGGCGCGCGCTTTGCCAACCACGAACTCTCCCTGCAGGAGGCCGCCGAGCTGGGCTGTCGCGCCTGCGCCTCGCCGGGTGGCGGATGTCAGTTCCTCGGTACGGCGGGCACCTCGCAGGTGGTCGCGGAAGCGCTGGGTCTGGCGCTGCCGCACTCCGCGTTGGCCCCGTCCGGACAGGCGGTGTGGCTGGAGATCGCCCGCCAGTCGGCGCGGGCGGTCAGCGAGCTGGATAACCGCGGCATCACCACGCGCGATATCCTGACTGACAAAGCCATCGAAAACGCCATGGTGATCCACGCGGCGTTCGGCGGCTCGACCAATTTACTGCTGCACATTCCGGCCATCGCCCACGCGGCGGGCTGCACAATCCCGGACGTAGAGCACTGGACGCGCGTCAACCGCAGGGTGCCGCGCCTGGTCAGCGTGCTGCCCAACGGCCCGGACTATCACCCAACCGTGCGCGCCTTCCTCGCGGGCGGCGTGCCGGAGGTGATGCTTCACCTGCGCGATCTTGGCCTGCTGCATCTGGACGCCATGACCGTGACCGGCCAGACGGTGGGCGAAAACCTCGACTGGTGGCAGGCGTCCGAACGCCGGGCGCGCTTCCGCCAGTGCCTGCGCGAGCAGGATGGCGTGGATCCGGATGACGTGATCCTGCCGCCGAAGAAGGCAAAAGCGAAAGGGCTGACCTCGACGGTTTGTTTCCCGACGGGCAACATCGCCCCGGAAGGATCGGTGATCAAGGCCACGGCGATCGACCCGTCGGTCGTCGGTGAAGATGGCGTTTACCGCCACACCGGCCGGGCGCGGGTGTTTGTCTCGGAAGCGCAGGCGATCAAGGCCATCAAGCGGGAAGAGATCAAGCAGGGTGATATCATGGTGGTGATCGGCGGCGGGCCGTCCGGCACCGGCATGGAAGAGACCTATCAGCTTACCTCCGCGCTGAAGCATATCTCGTGGGGCAAGACGGTATCGTTAATCACCGATGCGCGCTTCTCGGGCGTGTCGACAGGCGCCTGCTTCGGCCACGTGTCGCCGGAGGCGCTGGCGGGCGGGCCGATTGGCAAGCTGCGCGATAACGACATTATCGAGATAGCCGTCGACCGGCTGACATTAACAGGCAGCGTGAACTTTATCGGCACGGCGGATAACCCGCTGACGCCGGAGGAGGGCGCGCGCGAGCTGGCAATGCGGCAGACGCACCCGGACCTGCACGCCCACGACTTTTTGCCGGACGACACCCGCCTGTGGGCAGCATTACAGTCGGTCAGCGGCGGCACCTGGAAAGGCTGTATTTATGACACCGATAAAATTATCGAGGTAATTAACGCCGGTAAAAAAGCGCTCGGCATTTAATTATTTATCAGGCGATTGTCGTCTACGGAATATATTCCGTGGACGGCTTTTGCTTGTCTTTGTTTTATCAATTTAAACAATAAGTTGTGATATATCGCTGGCGTCACAAAAGCAAAATAACGTAATTCAGAAATAAGATATGACCATTGCTGGTTAATTGAACAGCTCATTACACTCCATTAACACGATGTTGTAATTCAGCACACTACATAAGGGTGTAATTCTGATGACGCAATTAACCATGAAAGACAAAATTGGCTACGGGCTGGGTGACACCGCCTGCGGCTTCGTCTGGCAGGCTACCATGTTCCTGCTGGCCTACTTCTACACCGACGTCTTTGGCCTGTCGGCGGGCATTATGGGGACGCTGTTTTTAATCTCCCGCGTGCTCGACGCCGTGACCGACCCGCTGATGGGGCTGCTGGTCGACCGCACCCGCACGCGGCACGGCCAGTTCCGCCCGTTCCTGCTGTGGGGCGCCATCCCGTTTGGCATCGTCTGCGTGCTGACCTTCTACACGCCGGATTTCTCCGCGCAGGGCAAAATCATCTACGCCTGCGTGACCTACATTCTTCTGACCCTGGTCTACACCTTCGTTAACGTGCCCTACTGCGCCATGCCCGGCGTCATCACCGCCGACCCGAAAGAGCGTCACGCCCTGCAGTCCTGGCGCTTCTTCCTGGCGGCGGCGGGATCGCTCGCCATCAGCGGCATTGCCCTGCCGCTGGTGAGCATCATCGGCAAAGGGGACGAGCAGGTGGGCTATTTCGGCGCCATGTGCGTGCTGGGCCTGACCGGCGTGGTGCTGCTCTACGTCTGCTTCTTCACCACCAAAGAGCGCTACACCTTTGAGGTGCAGCCGGGCTCGTCGGTGGCGAAAGATCTCAAGCTTCTGCTCGGCAACGGCCAGTGGCGGATCATGTGCGCGTTCAAGATGATGGCGACCTGTTCCAACGTGGTGCGCGGCGGGGCGACGCTCTACTTCGTCAAATACGTGATGGATCACCCGGAGATGGCGACCCAGTTTTTACTCTACGGCAGCCTCGCCACCATGTTTGGCTCGCTCTGCTCCTCCCGCCTGCTGGGGCGCTTCGACCGCGTCACCGCCTTCAAGTGGATCATCGTCGCCTACTCGCTGATCAGCCTGCTGATTTTCGTCACCCCGGCGGAACATATCGCGCTGATTTTCGCCCTCAACATCCTGTTCCTGTTCGTCTTTAACACCACCACGCCGCTGCAGTGGCTGATGGCCTCTGACGTGGTGGATTACGAGGAGAGCCGCAGCGGGCGCCGCCTCGACGGGCTGGTGTTCTCCACCTACCTGTTCAGCCTGAAGATTGGCCTGGCGATTGGCGGGGCGGTGGTGGGCTGGATCCTGGCGTACGTCAACTACTCTGCCAGCAGCAGCGTGCAGCCGGTCGAGGTGCTGACCACCATCAAAATCCTGTTCTGCGTGGTGCCGGTGGTGCTCTACGCGGGCATGTTCATCATGCTGTCGTTCTACAAGCTCACCGACGCCCGCGTGGAGGCCATCAGCCAGCAGCTGATCAAGCACCGCGCGGCGCAGGGCGAGGCCGTTCCCGACGCTGCGACAGCCGCATCCCATTAACCGGAGGCACTATGCAAATCACTAACCCTATTCTGACCGGCTTCAATCCGGATCCTTCCCTGTGCCGTCAGGGCGAGGACTACTACATCGCCACTTCGACCTTCGAGTGGTTCCCGGGCGTGCGCATCTACCACTCCCGCGACCTGAAAAACTGGTCGCTGGTCAGCACCCCGCTGGACCGCGTGTCGATGCTGGACATGAAGGGCAACCCGGACTCCGGCGGCATCTGGGCGCCGTGCCTGAGCTACGCCGACGGCAGGTTCTGGTTGCTCTACACCGACGTAAAGATTGTCGACTCGCCGTGGAAAAACGGCCGCAACTTCCTCGTCACCGCGCCGTCCATCGAGGGACCGTGGAGCGAGCCGATCCCGATGGGCAACGGCGGGTTTGACCCGTCCCTGTTCCATGACGACGATGGCCGCAAATATTACCTCTACCGCCCGTGGGGGCCGCGCCACCACAGCAACCCGCACAACACCATCGTGATGCAGGAATTTGACCCGCAGACCGGGACGCTCTCGCCCGAGCGTAAAACCCTGTTTACCGGCACGCCGCTCTGCTACACCGAGGGGGCGCACCTTTATCGCCACGCGGGATGGTACTACCTGATGGTCGCCGAAGGCGGCACCAGCTACGAGCACGCCGTCGTGGTGCTGCGTTCCAAAAACATCGACGGGCCGTACGAGTTGCACCCGGACGTGACGATGATGACCAGCTGGCACCTGCCGGAGAACCCGCTACAGAAGAGCGGCCACGGCTCGCTGCTGCAGACCCACACGGGGGAGTGGTTCATGGCCTACCTCACCAGCCGCCCGCTGCGCCTGCCCGGCGTGCCGCTGCTGGCCTCCGGCGGGCGTGGCTACTGCCCGCTGGGGCGCGAGACCGGTATCGCCCGCATTGAATGGCGCGACGGCTGGCCGTACGTGGAAGGCGGCAAGCACGCGCAGCTGACCGTGAAAGGCCCGCAGGTGGCGGAGCAGCCTGCAGCCGTTCAGGGCATCTGGCGGGAGGATTTCGACGCCAGTTCGCTCGCCCCGGAGTTGCAGACCCTGCGCATTCCGTTCGACGACACCCTCGGCTCGCTCACCTCGCGCCCGGGCTACTTACGGCTCTACGGCAACGACTCGCTCAACTCGACCTTTACCCAGTCAACCGTGGCGCGCCGCTGGCAGCACTTCACCTTCCGGGCGGAGACGCGGATGCAGTTCTCGCCGGTTCACTTCCAGCAGAGCGCGGGGCTGACCTGCTACTACAACAGCAAAAACTGGAGCTACTGCTTTGTGGACTACGAGGAGGGGCAGGGCAGAACGATTAAGGTGATCCAGCTCGACCACAACGTGCCGTCGTGGCCGCTGCATGAGCAGCCGATTCCGGTGCCGGAACATGCGGAGAGCGTCTGGCTGCGTGTGGACGTGGATACGCTGGTTTACCGCTACAGCTACTCGTTCGACGGCGAGACGTGGCACACCGTGCCGGTAACGTATGAGGCGTGGAAACTGTCGGATGACTACATCGGCGGGCGCGGCTTCTTTACCGGCGCGTTTGTGGGGCTGCACTGCGAGGACATCAGCGGAGATGGCTGCCACGCAGACTTTGACTACTTCACCTACGAGCCGGTTTAACGGCTCAGGCCGGGTAGCCCAGCGCGCGTGACAGCTCGAGCCCGGCCTGCTGAAGCTGCTCGCGGAAGCGGGCCAGCTCTGCGTCGTCCACGCGCGAGGTCAGCGTCGACAGGCTCAGGGCGGCGATGACGCGGGATTCGTGGTTCCACACCGGTACCGCCACGCAGCGCACGCCCTGCTCGTTCTCTTCGCTATCCAGGGCGTAACCCTGCTCGCGGGTCTGCGTCAGGGCGGCCATTAGCTCTTCACGAGAGGCGAGGGTGGAAGGGGTATAGGTGGTGTACTGATAGCCCTCCAGCAGAGCGTTCAGTTCGGCCTCGCCCAGCCAGGCAATCAACACCTTGCCGATAGCGGTGGCGTGAACCGGCAGGCGGCGGCCAATGCGCGAATAGGCGATGGCGGCCAGCTTGCCTTCAATCTTCTCGATATAGACCCCTTCACGCCCGTCCAGGATCCCCAGATGGGTGGTCTGCCCGGTCCGCTGGGACAGCTCCGTCAGCCAGCCTTTCGCCTTCTGACGAATATCGATGGAGCCCACGACAAAATGGCCGCGCTCGACCAGCTTCATGCCGAGGCGATATTTGCCGTTCTCCGGGTTCTGATCGATATAGCCGTGAAGCTGCAGAGTTTTCAGCAGCGAGTGGAGGGTACTCTTGCTCAGCCCCATCAGTTTGCTGATGTCGGTGATCTTAAGCTCGGTGGCCTGCTCGTTGAACAGGTCGAGGATCTGCAACGCACGTTCAACAGACTGAATAATCGGCATAATGCTGGCATGTCCACGCTGGAATTGAGGCGAAAACGTACCTTTTTCGGGGTGAAAAATCAATTAAGTAGAGCGGGTTGTGGGAGAAAGGACATCAGGCCGCATCGTCGCCTGATTCGCCCGGCGGCGCTTCGCTTGCACGGGCCTACGGGTTGGGTGCTCTCCCTCTCCCTGTGGGAGAGGGCATCAGGCCGCATCGTCGCCTGATCCGCCCGGCGGCGCTACGCTTGCACGGGCCTACGGGTTGGGTGTTCTCTCTCCCCGTGGGAGAAGGCCGGGGTGAGGGCACCAGGCCGCATCACCGCCTGATTCGCCCGGCGGCGCTTCGCTTGCACGGGCCTACGGGGGGGGTTTTCTGCCACTCCCCGGGGGTGAGGGCCGGGGTGAGGGCACCAGACCGCAGAGGAGTCAATCACTCCCCAAGCGTCGCCACCATCACCGCCTTAATCGTATGCATCCGGTTTTCTGCCTGGTCGAACACGATGCTCGCCGCCGACTCAAACACCTCGTCCGTCACTTCCATCCCGCCGTGCAGATCAAAGTCCTTCGCCATCTGCTTGCCGAGCGTGGTCTGGTCGTCATGGAACGCCGGCAGACAGTGCAGGAACTTCACGTTCCGGTTGCCGGTCAGCGCCATCATCTGCGCGTTCACCTGATACCCACGCAGCAGCGCAATCCGCTCCGCCCACTTCTCTTTGGCTTCGCCCATCGACACCCACACGTCGGTATAGATAAAGTCCGCGCCCTTCACGCCCGCCGCCACGTCTTCCGTCAGGGTAATTTTCCCGCCGTGTTTTTCCGCCAGCGCGCTGCACTCCGCGACCAGGCTCTCTTCCGGCCAGCAGGCCTTCGGGGCCACCAGACGCAGATCCAGCCCGGTCAGCGCCGCCGCTTCCAGCATCGAGTTGCCCATGTTGTTGCGCGCGTCGCCCGCGTAGACCAGCGTCATCTCGTTAAACGCCTTGCCCGGCAGGTGCTCCTGCATGGTCAGCAGGTCAGCCAGCAGCTGCGTCGGGTGGAACTCGTTGGTCAGCCCGTTCCACACCGGCACGCCCGCATACTGTGCCAGCGTTTCGACGACTTCCTGGCCGTGGCCGCGATACTGAATGCCGTCGTACATCCGCCCGAGCACGCGCGCGGTGTCTTTAATTGACTCTTTATGCCCAATCTGGCTGCCGCTCGGCCCTAAATAGGTAACGCGCGCGCCCTGGTCAAATGCGGCAACTTCGAAAGAGCAACGGGTACGGGTCGAGTCTTTTTCGAAGATGAGCGCGATGTTTTTACCGGTAAGTTTTTGTACTTCCTTGCCATTTTTTTTATCGGCTTTGAGCTGTGCGGCAAGGGCCAGCAGAGAAGTGAACTGTGCAGGGGTAAAGTCGAGCAATTTCAGAAAGTGTTTCTTGTACAGATCAGACATTTTATCCTCACATGGCGAACGCCACTTATTGAATTAAAATTCACTTTATATGTGTAATTATTCATTTGCAACCCCGTTTCACAAATCTTTCCAACAAAGGTGGAGGCAAACCCGTCCGTGTGTGAAAATAGAAGTATCTGCCGCACTTTAAAGAGGATTGAGCCATGGCAAACCCGGAATTACTGGAAGAGCAACGCGAAGAAACGCGTCTGATTATTGAAGAGCTGCTGGAAGACGGTAGCGATCCGGACGCGCTGTACACCATCGAGCACCATTTCTCTGCGGATGATTTCGACGCGCTGGAAAAAATGGCCGTGGAAGCCTTCAAGCTGGGTTACGAAGTGACCGAGCCGGAAGAGCTGGAAGTGGAAGAGGGCGACACCGTCATCTGCTGCGACATCCTGAGCGAAGGCGCGCTGAAGGCGGAGCTGATCGACGCGCAGGTCGAACAACTGATGAACCTGGCCGAGAAGTTTGACGTGGAATACGACGGCTGGGGAACCTATTTCGAAGATCCGAACGGTGAAGACGGCGAAGAAGGCGACGACGAAGATTACATCGACGAAGACGACGACGGCGTGCGCCACTAAGTGATTCAGGCGGT
>NZ_JBLKCH010000010.1:0-5878 GCF_047531125.1 Enterobacter sp. HK-058-C-ECC | reverse complement strand
GCGCGCGCCACCGCTTTTTCAAGGCAGAACCATGGATTACCCGCAGATACTCGCCCCCGTACTCAACTTCCTCCAGTGCCCGACCCCGCAAGCATGGATTGATAAAGCCCGCGACCCGGCGAACCTGCCGCTGCTGCTCACCGACCACATGGTGTGCGAGCTCAAGGCCGCCCAGACCGCGCTGCTGCTGGTGCGTAAATACGTCGCCGACGAAAGCGGTGCCGACGCGCTGCTCGACTGGCTCAAACCCTACGAACAGTTCACCTTCCGCGACGGCCCGGAGCCGGACTTCATCGCCCTGCACAAGCAGATTGGCAAAAGCGTGATGCCCAAAACCGACGACCCGTGGGGCCAGGCGCTCATCGACAGTATGGTGCTGCTGATCAAAGAGGAGCTGCACCACTTCTGGCAGGTGCGTGAGGCGATGCTGGCCCGCGACATTCCGTACGTCAAAATCACCGCCAGCCGCTACGCCAAAGGGATGCTGAAGGAAGTACGCACCCACGAACCGCTGACGCTGATCGACAAGCTCATCTGTGGCGCCTACATCGAAGCCCGCTCCTGCGAACGCTTCGCCGCGCTGGCTCCGTTCCTCGACGACGACCTGCAGAAGTTCTATCTCTCGCTGCTGCGCTCGGAAGCACGCCACTATCAGGACTACCTGACGCTGGCGCAGCAGGTGAGCGACGACGATATCTCACCGCGCATACAGCATTTTGGCGAAATTGAAGCCACACTTATCTCGACACCGGACAACGAGTTTCGCTTCCATAGCGGCGTGCCGGTGTAAACCGGCATAGCGAAAGGATAAGGATGCGAGATGAATAAAACGTGGACCCGTATTGTGATTGTCGTCGTCGCGGCTGCCGCCGTGGCGTTCTGGGTATTCTTCGATAAGCAGCGTGCCCCCGAACACCAGATTGATACCACCCTCAACGCGATGCCCGCCTGGCAGGTGATTAAGGAGCAGGAGCCCGCGCTGCATCAGCGCATCCTCGACCAGATGGCCGCCCTGCAAAAAGCGGGCGAGCCGGAGCAGCAGATTATCGACACCATCCAGCCGCAGATCCTGCATCTGCAGATGTCGCGCCTGCAAAACGCCCCGGACGCCAACGTGGTGAACTACATGACCATCAACATGGAGCAGACCGCCGCCATCCAGAAGGTGAGCGACGACGCCTGCTTCCGCTTCCTCTACCCGATGGTGAAGGGCGGCGTGAACCCGATGCGCATGCTGGATAAAGACCTGATGACGCGGCGCATGCAGGCCGACGCCGATATGATGCGCGCGGCCTACGGCAAAAACCGCCACACCGTGACCCCGGCCGAACGCGAGGCGGCCGTCGAGGATGTGCGGCCGATTATGAAGCAACTTGCCGATAAGTACGGCGAGGACATCCAGCTGCTGCAGATGCCGGAGAAGGCGGTGGGCAAAGAGAAGCTCTCCTGCGATATGGTGCAGGAGATGTGGGCCAAGGTGCTGGCGCTGCCTGAGCAGAAGGCGGCGAGAGTGATTCGTCTGGCGGTGTCTGAGCTGGAGTGACAAAGGGCGCTGGTTTTTTGGGCACTTAGCGCGGGTTTCGCGCGTCGTCGCTTGCATGGCGGCGCGCGACAGGTATAATCCACAACGTTTCCGCATCCCCTTCAGTGCCGAAGTGGCGAAATCGGTAGACGCAGTTGATTCAAAATCAACCGTAGAAATACGTGCCGGTTCGAGTCCGGCCTTCGGCACCAGATACATCCCCTCTATTGCAGTATCAATGCAAACAATTGAAACTTGGTTTTCATTCGAATACTATTCGAACATGACATACTAACTATGTGGAAATTGTATGGGTGCTTTCTTAAGTGCGCTTAGCGTTTTGTCTAAGTCCTCACCTCAGGCTGTTGAGATAGAACATTCTCAGCGAAATGTAAACAAGTTCAAAGATTATCTGTACATTCCAACAGACCTGGAAAAAGATTTCGAAAAAATTATAACCGATTCTCCGGATGGGAAAATTATATTTGTTTGTGGCAGTAGTGGCGATGGTAAATCGGCTATTCTGACTAAATATAGCCAAAAAGAAAAATTCAAAAATATAAAGTTCCATCTCGACGCAACTCATGCTTTAACACCACAATATGATGCTATAGCAACACTTGATAATCTATTTCAAAATTACTCTAGTCATTACATTGCTTTGGTTATAGGTATCAATATTGGTATGATTGCTAACTATATTGAAAAAGGCAAAGATGACAAAATAAAAAAAGAGCTAACTAAATTTATCCAAGGGGAAGAATATGATGAAGGTTTTTACTTCTTAAGTTTTGAAGATAAAAAATACTCAAAGTTTAATTTTGATAATAATAAGGCGACATCAGGATTTACAAAATCATTATTATCACTCTTGACGGCTGAGCACAACAATCCATTTAGGGATGCAATGACGGAAGCAGAATTAAATGGTGATGATAAAATCGAAATAATCAACTATAAATTTTTATGTATCCATCAAGTGCAGGAGGTTATTATTGATCTTTTGGTAAGAATTAGGCTAGCTAAAGATCAATTCTTGACTACAAGATCACTCTTAGATTTTATATTTAATCTACTCGTTGGGCCAAAGTATATTTTTGATAATCTTTTTACTTCTGAAAATAGCGAGTTGATAAATCAGTTAAAAATATTTGATCCATCTTTAGTTAGAGCAAAGTGTACCGATGGTTTTTTATTAGAACAAAAGCTATGCCTTGAGAATCAAGCGTTTATAGAGTTTAAAGAAACATTAATAAAAAATTATGATTTAGTTTGTGATTTTAGTGGTAGATCATATATCAGGTTATTTTATTTATTAAATAAAATTTCTTTCTCAAATGATTTTCACCGTACTTTCGCAAATGATTTTCAAAATGACACATTAGATTATTTTACTGTACTAAAATTAGGGCATGAGCATGAGAGTCCAATAGATAGTCCTTTCGCAAAAGATATTCAATCGTTTTATAGAAATATTCTTACAGTAGCAGTTTCAAAGTTCTTAAATAGAAACTCTCCTTTTTTGGGAACTCATCAATTATTATTGTCAAATTATAACGATGTATTAATTGTGAGTGATTTTAAAATAACCCCATCTTGGGAAGAAATAAAAAACAATAGGTCTAATACGTTCACTACGTTTACATGTAGTTTCCACTTAGATAAAAAAGATGAATCTATTTCTTTTGTTTTAAATATAAATGTCTTAGAGCTTTTGGTTAGATTGAACAAAGGATACAGACCGAATAAACATGATAAGAATTCCGTAATTTTACTTGAGGATTTAGTTACAAAAATAAAACAAAGATTAATTCTTAAGAAAGAGCTAACCTTTATTAATAAAGATGATGTATTTGAAGTTGAAAAAGATGGTAATCATTTTGAGGTGATGCATAAATGATAGATGAAACAGTGGACTTTGACACTCTAAATAAAAATGATTTCGATAATCAGCCATCTCCATTTTGGCCTCTAAAGACAAATTATAACGAATGTGATTGGAAAATAGCCGCAGGGTATTTTATATCAGACTTATACAAAGTTGACGCTGAAAACCAATCAGTAGAATCTTTACGTATCGCGAGTTTAGAGCATTTTAGTAAAAAAGGGATGAGTAAGCAATTCTGCCAGCTAATAAATAAGGCTTATTTTACAAAGTCTGATGTGTACAGGTTATCACCGATCTGCTTATTATTATATACTCATACACTACCCAATGAAGCTAAAGATGGGAATGTGGAAGAAATAGACCTAGGCAAAAGAAAGAATGTAGTACGTGCTAGTCGCAGAGTTGCAACTAATTTGTCAAACCTGTTATCTTTCAATAAAGAAATCGAATCAGATAATTTATTTAATGATTTTATTAGTAACGAAATTTGTAGTTTAATAAATACGAAGCCCAAGAAATTTGATAAGTCTTTAAAACATGAGTATCTACCATTTTTATCTCATTATTTTAATTTGGACTTATTCTTTCTAGCAAGTAACCCTTCATTTTTATTGGAAAATATCGCATTGTTTTTGCAGCTATATACTTTTTTATATATATCTCAATTGTCTTTAAATATTTCTGAATGGTCAAGTGGGATGCCATCCTCCAAACCATTATATTTCATACTTGAAAATGAAAAAGCAAGTCAGGAACGTATGTACCTAAATAATAATGGTTGGAAAAGTTTTGAAGATTCTATAAAAAAAATATTTCCAATTTTATCACTCGTTCAGGTTTTGGCTGTAAATAAAAAAGATCCAGAACCACTTTGGTCACTATATGACAAGCTGGATAAATATGACAATAATCAAGATATTGTGCAATTACTTGATCATTATGCTGTAAGATTCTCTACGAAATTATTGAACTTTGTTTACGATAAAAAATCGTCTAACATATTTGAAGCCATTACAAATCTCTCAGATTTATATTGTAAGCAATTCGATAAAAAATATATTTCCTCTGAAAATAAAAAGGGAGGCGTAAATGGTAAAATTATCAACTCAATAATTGATAATTATACGTCCGGGTTTAGACAAACGAGAAGGCGTGGTGGAACTCATCTTGTGATAAATCAAGATATGCTATTATTTATAACAAATTTGATAATTGGAAATAATGGCAAAATGAGATTCAATGAACTTATTGATAATTTCAATAGTCGTGGTATGTATTTCGATAGTCAATCTAAAAGCAAGTTATTGGATTTTTTCCAACGTATTGGCAACATTGAAAAGAAAAGCGATAGCGGAGATGCAGTGTATGTTAATTCAACAATTTGAGCAGCTTTTAGTCAATGAGTTTATTTCGTGGGTTGGGGATAATGTTATTTCAGGAAGCCGGCTCCAGTTTAAACTGTCGAGCCCAGAATCACGAAAGGTAATATATGATTTCTTCATTGAAAAGTGCTCAGAAGAAATATGTATATCTGATGTGCATTTTCCCTATATTGTATATAAAGAGAAAAACATTATCCCATTGCTACATTCTGAGAGTGGGGATCATGGATTCAATCAAGATTATTTAGCATTCCTAAGAGACGAATTGCAAAAAAAAGATTACTTCAAGGTTTCTCCAATAATCCTTTTTCTTCATGATACTATTTTAGATACCATCACTAACAGTGCTGATGATTTAACAAAAAACGAAAGAGTTTGGAGTATTCCGTATTTTAATAAAATAATGGGGGGGTTTTGTACTGAAAGCTTAAATCAGAATTTTTATAATATTTTACTGGAATATCAAACTGATAATATGCTTGAGGATAATTCAAATATTCTTTCGTATAAAAATCTTTATGAGTGTGTCTACTCAGGTAACTTTGACTTATCTAAACTTGGGTTATTTAGAGATCCAACTGTTGAGTTGTGGGAAAATAAAAAACAGATACGTAATAGGATAGATGAGAATAAAACTATTCACTCACTAGTTAAATATCAAGTCGATAATTTCCCAGGGCAATTAGAAGATAAGCTTGGAGGGTTATTTAGCTCTCAATTTATAAAAAAACATTTTGACGCTGAGAATATCGATGGTTGGGAGAGTCTGGAGTTTGACTTAATAAAACAAGATATGGATGGCAATAAAAAGCCAAATATAGAATTTATTACGATAGAAACTAAGAGTGATGTTAAAATAAGAACAATAGACGAAGGGAAAACTGCGGGTGCAAAAAGACGTAAACATGTTGTATTAGAAGTGCCCGAGGATTTAAAAAAATTCGACATTTCAATTATTTTTAAGGGAGCAAATATTCGAGATAATGAAATTGGTAGTGATGATGTTGATGGTTGCATACAAGAAATTATTATCAATAACAATGGAATAAATAGAAGAATCACATCTACAATATCTATTGATAAGGG